>DASTWA010000002.1:0-293146 GCA_035758825.1 Saccharimonadales bacterium (SeqCode) | reverse complement strand
TCCCTGGCTCTCTGTGCTGGGAACGCGCTGGACGCGGTGCACACCGGCTTCGAACTTGAGTTGTTTGTAGATGTCGTCGCCACGTACCCCAAAAATGATTTCCTTGTAGCCGCCAACCTCGGAAGGGCTTTCGTCGATAAGTTCGACCTTGAAGTTATGGCGCTCCGCCCAGCGGGTGTACATTCGGTACAGGTCACCAGCAAACAGGCTGGCTTCGTCGCCGCCGGCGGCCGCCCGGATTTCGATGACCACATCGCGGTCGTCGTTGGGGTCTTTGGGTGTCAGCAATTCGTGAAGCCTAGCTTCGTTGACAGCCAGTAGGTCGGCCAACTCTTCGAGCTCCATCTTGGCAAGCTCCGTGAGCTCGCGGTCGCCACTTTGCTCGACGATGTCGTTGGCTTCCTGTTGTTTGCGCAATGCATCAGCGCGTTCGTCAAACAGGCGGATGGTGTCCTCCAGCTGCTGCCGACGTTTGGCCAGCTTGGGGTACTCCTTGCTGCCAAAGATGGCTGGATCATTGAATTTTGGTTCGAGCTCGGCGAGCTCTTGTCGTAGGTGTTGCTCTTTTTGTTCCATAGTCTTTGCTTAGTATAGCAGTGTAAAAGAAAACCGCCTCAATCTTTAAGATACGGAGGCGGTTGTTGGCAAAAGTAGCTACTTAGCTGGCTTTGCGGTCTTCTTGGCTTCGGGCTTTACGGCCTTGGGTTCGCTTTTAGCGAGCTTGCGGGCAGCCTGCTTCTTGGCGGCGTTAGCACGGCCTTCGCGGGCAGCCTTCGCGGCTTCGGCGCGGGCCTTAAATTTGTCTACGCGGCCTTCGATGTCGAGCACGCGCTCTTCGCCGGTAAAGAATGGGTGAGTGCTACTCGAGATGTGCACCTTAACAAGAGGGTACTCGTTGCCGTCTTCCCATTTGATGGTTTCTTCGGTTGCCACAGTGGAGCGGGTCAGGAACTTAAAACCGTTGTTTAGGTCCTGAAATACTACTGGGCGGTAGTTCTTAGGGTGAATGTCTTTCTTCATATCTGGCTTATTTTATCTGTTTTCCTTGAGAAAGTAAAGAGGCGTTACACCTGTGCCTTAATCTTGCCGTTGTCGAGCTGTTTCGCGTGCCGGACGCTCCAGAAGATTGCCGACCCGATAAAGATAAGGCCGAGGCTGCCCACGATGAACTCTGGCAGCTCGATATGGTAGAGCTTGAGCATCATAACAGCGCCCAAGAAGCCGATCGCCCAGTGGGCGCCGTGCTCAAGGAACATGTATTTAGCCAAGGCATTGGTGCGTACCAAGTGGATGGTCATGGCCCGGACCCATACGGCGCCGGCGCCCAAACCTGCCATGATGAGGATGACGCTGTTGGTTAGAGCAAAAGCACCAATCACACCGTCGAGTGAGAAGCTGGCATCCAGAATTTCGAGATACATAAAGGCAGCGAAGGCGGCCATTCCGACCTTGTACTTAACGTTGGTGTGTTTCTCGTGTCCACCCATTGCCGCGCCAAGGATTTCCAGGCCGATGTGCAGGGCCATGGCACAGATGGAAGCGATGAGGATAGTGGCATGGTACTTGGGGTCAACTGTAAAGTAGATGCCAATCGAGGCCAGCAGCATCACAAACACCGTGAGGTTGTCGAACCGGCCCAGCTTGCCCAGATAACGCTCCAAAAAGCCGAGCCAGTGGACCTTTTTTTGATAGTCGATGAAGTAACTCAGGGCGATCATCAGCAGGAACGACCCACCAAAGGCGTTGATAATCGGCGCCGATTTTTCGAGCTCATGTTCGTATTCCTTGGGGTGGTTGAGTGCGAGGTCCAACACGCCGCCAAAAGTCAGATGAGCCGTACCCATGACAATAAATATTGGCAGGGCAAAACGGACTACGAAGACAGCAATAAAGATACCTATGGTCATGAACGCCCGCTGCCAAGCCGGGGACATGGTGGTAAGAACCTTGCTGTTGACCACGGCGTTGTCGGCGCTCAGGGTCGTTTCGAGGAGGGTTAATACGAACACTGTAAACAGTGCTGCGAGGCCCATCTGCCAGCCCACTAATATCCAAATGATGATGGTCGCGACCAGCGCGAACCAATATATGCGCAAAAGTGATTTGATATTCATTGCTTCTAATAATACAGAGGCCACTAGTGGACTACAAGTGTTATTGTAGTAGACAAATACCAGTGTCATCTGATACAATAACCTCTGTTAACTATTAAGCAGGTTGGGAACCAATCCTCCTCTGGCTAACCCGTGCAGGGCGTCAGGGGTACCCAATCGAAGAGAAAGGACCAATTTTATGGCAGTAGCCGTAGATATTAAGGCTTTGCTCGCCGCAGGTGCACACTTTGGGCACAAGACGAGCCGCTGGCACCCAAAGATGGCGCCATACATCCACTCAAAGCGCAATGGCAGCCACATCATTGACCTCACCAAGACGGTAGAAGGTCTTGAGGATGCTTTGGCTTTCCTAAGCAATACTACTAGCGAAGGCAAGCAAGTATTGTTTGTCGCTACTAAGCGCCAGGCGCAAGACATCGTTAAGGCGGCTGCCGAAGATGCCAAGATGCCATATGTTACCGAACGCTGGCTTGGCGGTATGCTTACTAATGCCGGTACTATACAGGGCCGCGTTAAGCACCTGAAGAGCCTCGAAGCCAAGATGGAATCCGGCGAGCTGTCCAACAAGTACAGTAAGCTCGAAGTACAGCGCTTCCAGGAAGAAATCGACGAAATGAACCGCATTTATGGCGGCATCAAGAACATGGCTAGCCGTGTAGGCGCCGTATTCATCATCGACATCGTTAACGACGTTAACGCCGTCCGCGAAGCCAAGAAGCTAGGTTTGCCAATCGTTGCTTTGGTTGACACTAACGCCGACCCAAGCGCCGTTGATTACCCGGTTCCTTGCAACGATGACGCCATCAAGAGCATCCAGCTCGTTGTTGACTACGTTAAGCAGGCTATCGAAGAGGGTCGCGGCAAAGCGGCCAAGAGCGAAGCCAAGACTTCAGCTGACAAAGACGAAAAGTAATTGCTGGGAGGATTAAAGATATGGCTGTAGATTTTGCAGAAATTAAGCGTCTCCGCGAGCTGACCGGTGTTGGTATGACTGACGCCAAGAAAGCCCTCGACGAAGCCAATGGTGACTTTGACAAAGCTCTCCAAGAGATGCGCAAGAAGGGTCTGACCAAGGCCGAAAAGCGTGGCGAACGCGAAGCCCGCGCCGGCGTCATCGGCAGTTACCTGCACGACAACCGCATCGGTGTTATCCTCGAGGTTAACTCCGAAACTGATTTCGTTGCCCGCAACGAAATGTTTGCTGCCGTGGTTAAGGATATTGCAATGCACATTGCTGCAGCAAGCCCCGAATACATCTCTTCCGAGAATATCCCCGAAGAAACCCGCGAAGCAAAGCGCGCTGAGTTTACCGAAAAGGTAAAAGCCGAAGGCAAACCCGAGAACATGGTTCCTCAGATTGTCGAAGGTATGCTCAAGAAGTACTTTGCCGAGAAGTGCCTCATGGACCAGCCGTTCATTAAGAACCCTGACCAAACTGTATGCGCCTACCTCAAGGAAAACATCGCTAAGCTGGGCGAGAACATCGTTGTACGCCGCTTTAGCCGAATGGCCCTTGGCGAAGTATCCGAATAGTAATTCGGACTATTTTCGGACAAAACACTCCGCTTCTAATGCGGGGTGTTTTCATAATAAGGCCCGCTACCTTACAATAAGAGTTGAAACAGGAGGTTACTACATACATGAATCCAAATCAGATCATTGATGATGCCAAGCGGAAGTTCCAGGCCGCGCTGGAACACTTTCAGGGCGAGATTAAAAAAGTCCGCACCGGGCGCGCCAGTGCCGCCATGCTTGATGGTGTTACGGTCACTGCCTATGGAACGCAAATGCCGCTCAACCAGGTTGCAAATGTGACCGCCCCAGAAGCCCAGCTCATTCAAATTACGCCCTTCGACCCCAATAACATCCAGGCGATTGCCAGCGCCATCCGTGACAACCCGACACTCGGGCTTAACCCATCGGATGATGGCCGGGTCGTACGGGTGCCAATCCCTCCGCTTAACGAAGAGCGCCGCCGCGAATACGTTAAAGTACTTGGCGGTAAGGTAGAAGACTGCATGATTACGCTCCGTGGCGTGCGCCGCGACGCCATTGATGCCGTCGACCAGGCTAAAAAGGACAAGGCGATTGGCGAAGATGATGCCAAGCGGCTGGAGAAACAGGTCGACGAAGCCATGAACAAGATAAAAGCCGATGTTGATGCGGCAGCCAAGGCCAAAGAGGCCGAAATCATGACGGTGTAAGCCGCGCTGGTATAATACGAACCCATGGACGAAACAGTAGCGGTTATCCCAACCCATGTAGGGTTTATCCTGGACGGGAACAGGCGGTGGGCCAAAAAACACAGCATACCTGAGTATGATGGGCACTTGGCAGGCTATAACGCTCTTAAAGAGGTTATGGACGGCTGTTTTGAGAGCGGCATTAGGTTTGTGACGATCTATGCGTTTTCAAACGAAAATTGGAAGCGCGACAAGGGCGAGGTGTCCGGGCTCATGAAGCTTGCGCTTCAGGCTATCTCCAAAGACCTGAAACGTTTAATTGAGCGGAACGTTCGGGTGCGGATTTTGGGCCGCCGCGATGGCATTGGCGCCAAATTGCTAGCCGGCTTCGAAAAGTGCGAAGAAAAGACCCGCCACCTGACAGGCGGCACGCTGTCAGTTTGCTTTAATTACGGCGGCCAGCAAGAAATTATTGACGCGGCACGCAAGTGCGTGCAAGATGGCCTTGCGCCTGACCAAATAACCGAAGAAGCAATAGCTGCGCGCCTATATGCGCCGGAGGTGCCGCCGATCGATATGGTTGTCCGGACGTCCGGAGAGCAGCGTCTAAGCAACTTCATGTTGTGGCGTACGGCGTATAGTGAATTTTTGTTCCTGCAAAAATTTTGGCCGGAGATGACAAAAGACGATGTGACGGCTATCATAAATGAGTATAGCCGTCGCCAACGACGATTTGGGGGATAAATGTCGATAGTACTACTGATCATAGGGTTAATTTTGTTTATCGGGCTGGTGGTAATCCACGAGTTCGGCCATTTTTTGGCTGCACGCCGCAATGGCGTAGAGGTCGAGGAATTCGGCATCGGCTTTCCGCCGCGCGCATGGGCCAAAAAGACCAAGGACGGGTTTGATTTTAGTATTAACTGGCTGCCAATCGGCGGTTTCGTAAAGCTCAAGGGCGAGTCGGATGCCGCCAAAGAGAAGGGCTCCTTAGGTGCGGCTACGACGTGGTCGAAGACCAAAATCATGCTGGCCGGGGTGGGGATGAACCTGCTCATCGCCTTTATTCTACTTACGGCACTTGCCTGGCTGGGGCTGCCAAAACTAATCGACAACCAATTTACCGTAAAGAGCGACACGACAGTATTGAAGAACGACGTACTCGCCGGCTATGTTGAACCCAAATCGCCAGCTGCAAAAGCTGGTATCGAGCCGCGCGACCAACTACTGACGATAGTCTCTGGCGACGAAAAGAAAACCATCAAGTCCGCCGATGACCTGCCGGGCATTACCGAACGGTTCGCGGGCAAGGAAGTTACAATAACCTACAAACACGAAGGCAAAACCCGGAGCAAGCAGACTACCTTACTGTCCATCAAGGAAGTCGAAGCCAGCAGGAGGACCGACACCCCCAAGGGCTACTTGGGCATTTCGCCAACCGAACTAACGATGACCCGGTCAACTTGGTCGGCGCCCATTGTCGGTGCGGGCTTGATCGGGCAGTTTACTGCTGCCACCTTCCAGGGGCTGGGCACTACGGTTGCGGCTCTTTTTCAGGGTGATGGCCAAAAGGCTGCCGAGCAGGTTTCGGGGCCAGTTGGCATCGTCGTCCTCCTCAAGGACGGAAGTCTGCTCGGCTATCAGTTTATGCTGATGATTATCGCCATCATCTCATTAACGCTGGCAATAATGAACGTATTGCCGATTCCGGCGCTCGATGGCGGCCGCCTGTTCATGGTGCTCCTTTCGCGATTATTCGGCAAACAGATCAGCCAAGAAATGGAAGAGCGGATTGTTGGAGCGAGTTTCCTTTTGTTGATGTTCCTGATCGTGCTTATAACAATTGTCGATGTCAAACGATTCTTCTAAACTCAAAAATCCAGGCTGGAATCCCATCACAGCGCTGATCGTCGTGCTTGGTACCTTTCTGGTTATCCCTACGGTAGTCCAGATCGCCCTTATGTTCGTGCCTAACGTGCTGGGCTGGGACAGCGCCCAACGCGAGCTTTGGGCCAACGGCGCGCCGCTGGCTAACTTTTTGTTTGTGCTGTTTACCGAAGTGCTGACCGTCGGCGCCGTCTACCAGTTTGTGCAATACAAGGGCATCTCGTACAAGATTGCACTTGGGCTAGGCAAACCCAAGTGGCGTGACGCTGGCCATGCCTTACTCGGCATAATGGTGTACTTCGGCATATTTACCATCTTGTTCGGCATCATAACCGCGATCTTTCAGATAGATACCGACCAACGTCAGGCTTTGGGATTTGAACAAGGGGTTGGTGGGCTGGGTCTCGTCTTGGCCTTTGTGGGGCTGGTTATTTTGCCGCCGATAGCCGAAGAAATTGTCTTCCGGGGCTTCTTTTTTGGTTCGTTGCGCCGGAACGGACTCCGGGTCTGGCCATCCATCCTCATAACCAGCCTGCTTTTTGCATCGCTTCATTTGTTTGGGGCGGCGAGCGGCGGGCTGCTCTGGGCGGCCTTTGTGGATGTTTTTTCGCTGTCGATTGTGCTCTGCTATTTGCGCGAACAGAATGGGACCATATGGGCGAGTATTGGTGTCCATGCCCTCAAGAACGGCTTTGTCTTCCTGAACCTCTTTATAATTCAGGGGAGCTAGGGTACAATGATGAAAAATGAGACGCTTCACTCCCACGTTTTCACCATTTCTTCTTCCGGCCTGCCGGCCGTAATTTCTTTTTCGCGTACCACAAATCTAAAAGTTACAAAGAGGAGTTTCTGACATGAAAATGTCGCAATTGTTCGGTAGAACATCCAAAACCGAAGGCAGCGATTACCAAATCGCATCGCATCGGTTGCTCACCCAGGCGGGTTACATCCGCGAATCAAGCGCAGGCCGCTACTACCTTCTGCCGATGGGGGTTCGTGTACACGATAAAATCATCGGCGTAGTGCGCCGGCACATGGAAAGCGCTGACGCGCAGGAATTGCTTATGCCGGTGCTTCATCCGCTTGAGCTTTGGCAGGAGACTAACCGAACCACCACTACGGGTTTTGAACTTATGAAGATCGAAGACCGTCGTGGCGCTGAATTTGCTCTGGGCGGAACGGCCGAAGAAATGGCCGTCGACCTGGTGCGCAAGTTCAACATCAGCTATAAGGACTTGCCCTTCAATATTTACCAGTTCTCTATGAAGTTTCGAGATGAGATGCGTGCCCGTGGTGGCCTGTTGCGCGTCCGTGAATTCGTCATGAAGGACGGCTATAGCTTTAGCACCGAGGAGCAGTTCAAGGAAATTTACCAAAAGATGTGGGACGCCTATGTCCAGATTTTTGCAGACCTAGGGCTCAAGGTGGACGTGGTTGCTGCCGACAACGGCTATATTGGGGGTGAGTACTGCCACGAATTCGTCGCCGAAAGCGAAGTAGGGGAGAGCCGTTACTTTATTGATGAGGCCAGCGGCTATGCTGCCCACGAGGACGTCGCGACCTTTAAGCTGGACGACAAGAATGTCGGCGATGCGCTCTTGGAACTGCAAGAAGTCAAAGCTGAACGCGGTCCGACAATGGAAGACGGCGCCAAGCTGCATAACTTGCCACTCTGGCAGCAGACCAAGGATGTCTTGTTTTTTGACGAGGCAACCAAGCGGTATATCTTGGCGGTCATCCGGGGGGATTTTGACGTAAACGAAACCAAACTCATGCAGGTGGCAGGGGCTTGGGATCTGCGCAGCGCGACGGACGACGAGATTCGCAGTGACCTTGGCTCTGAACCGGGTTTTATCTCGCCGGTTGGTATGGTCAAGAAGGGCAAACAGACCGGCTACGAAGTTGTTATTGTCGCCGACCGTTCACTGCGTACGGTACGCAACATGTACGGCGGCAACAACCAGAAGAACGTAGATCTGCTCAATATTAATATCGACCGTGACTTTAAGCCGGACATCGAGGCCGACATAGCCTTAGCTCAGCCCGGTATGATCAGCCCCGACGGCGGCAAGCTGGTTGAAAGGCGGGGTATAGAGGTAGGGAACATTTTCCAGCTCGGTTACCATTACACCAATCTGATGCATGACGCCGAATTTACCAACGACAAGGGTGAGCGTCAGAAGTACTATATGGGGTGTTATGGCATCGGTATCGGCCGCACGCTGGCAGCGATCGTCGAAGCCCATCACGACGACAAAGGTATCATCTGGCCAGAGGCCATAGCCCCGTATCAGGTATACCTGGCACCGGTCGGCGTCAGCCCTCAAGTGACAAAAGCAGCCGATGGCCTCTATAAAGACTTGACTAACGCCGGAGTTGAGGTAATATATGATAACCGAGATGTACGACCGGGCGAAAAGTTTGCTGATGCAGACTTAATGGGAATCCCATACCGGGTAGTTGTGAGCGAAAAGACGCTTGCGAATAATCAGTGCGAGCTTAAGGCCCGTACCGAAGATAAAACGCTGCTTCTCGATTTCGAGAGCGTAATAAAAAAGGTCGCCCCACGGCGTACCGAGTTGTTATAATACCCGCTTAGGTGCAATAAACACTTCAGCACAAGGAGACAGCATGAAAAAACAATTCCATCTGACCCAGCAAGGTGTCGACGAACTGAAGAAAGAGCTCGCCGAGCTTATTGCGCTGCGTACCGAAATTGCCGGTCGCATCAAGACTGCCCGTGAGTTTGGCGACCTCAGCGAGAACATGGAATATAGTGCTGCCCGTCAGGATCAGGAGCGCAATGAGGCTCGTATTTCCGAGATTGAGCACATCCTGGCCAATGTACAGGTCATCACTGCCCCAAAGAACGACAATAAGGTTGTTTTGGGTTCAACCGTCAAGCTGAAGAGCGACGCCGGCAAAACCAAGGAATTCCAGGTAGTTGGAACTGTCGAAGCAGACCCGCTCAGCGGTAAGATCTCCGACGAATCGCCGATCGGTGTTGCCCTCATGGGCAAGAAGAACGGCGACAAGATTGAGATCAAGCTTCCCGCCGAGACCATCAGCTACACGATTGTCGAAATTGGCTAACTATAACAAAAGCAAAAAACTACGGGCCCGGCAGGAATCTGACCGGGCTCTTTATCTGTAAATATGATAAAATAAGCAAGAATTCAAGGAAAAACTATGCAGTGGCTAAATCAAATCGTCGATGAGCTTGAGGCTCGCCACCCGGAAGGTGAGATTCTTATTGAATCTGGCTCAGCACCTTCGGGTACTTATCATCTTGGGCACCTTCGTGAATTTTTAACTCCGGATGCCGTGTATGTCGAACTTAAGCGCCGCGGCCGCCAGGCGCGTCACATCCACTTTGTCGATGACCTTGATGCGCTCCGTAAAGTGCCATTCAATGTGCCCAAAGAGTACGAGAAGTACTTGGGCATGCCGCTGTGCGACATCCCAGCGCCTGATGGTTCTGACCGATCGTATGCCGATTATTTTTTGGAGGACGTACAGAAGGTTTGCGATATTTTAGGAATCGAAGTCACCTTTGAGCGTTCGTACAAAAAGTACCGGAGCGGCGTGTTTGTGCCGGCGATTGAGCTAGTGATGAGTAACCTCGAAAAGGTTCGGGGCGCCATTACCACCGCCTCCAACCGTCAGCTTGACGCGGACTGGGTGCCTATCCAAATCCTCGTAGAAGGACGGTTCAAGAACCGCAAATTCCTGGGCATGGACACCGGGGCCAAGGTTATCCGTTATCAGAATCCGGACGGCTCCGAAGGCGAAGCCCGCTACGACATCGGTGAGGTAAAGCTTGACTGGCGTCTAGACTGGCCGGCCCGTTGGTGGATGCTGGGCGTGGACTGCGAGCCATTCGGACGCGACCATTCGTCGGCCGGTAGTTCATACGATACGGGCGCACAGCTTATGAAGGACGTATTTAACGCCCCGGCGCCTATGCCGGTGCCGTACGACTTTATTAACATGGCCGGTGATACCAAAAAGATGAGTGCCAGCAAGGGGACTGGCCTTAGCGCGTTGGAATCCGCCCAAATTATGCCCGCCGAAGTCATGCGCTACTTTGTCTTGCGCGCTCCGGCCAACAAGCTATTGCACTTTGACCCTATTGACGGCCTAGTAAAGCTGATGGACGAATTCGCCGCTTTGGCTGCCAAAGAAGACCGTACCGAACCCGAGGAACAGCTACTGTATGTCTGCGCCTTGGGTATCGAGCGCAAAACGGTCAGCCGCGTGCCTTTTTCGCACTTGGTTGCCAGCTATCAGGCATCACTCAAAGACGCCAGCAAGACGCTTGAGGTCATCAAGCGGACCGAACACCGCCAGACTGCCGAAGAAGATGCCGACATCATCCGCGGCGAACTCAAATTTATTGACGCCTGGCTCGAAAAGCGTGCCCCAGAGGATGTAAAATTTGCTTTGTCGGAGTCAGTGGATATTGCCGCATTCACCGAGCAGGAGAAGGCCTTTCTGAAGGCACTAGGCGACAAGGTCGCTGCCGCTCCGGCTGGCGCCGATGGCGCTTGGTTCCATAATGCCATCTACGAATTCAAAGAGCCTACGGGTCTGTCTCCAAAAGATATGTTTACGACTCTTTACCGCGCCCTGATAGGCAAGGCTTCGGGGCCGCGTGCCGGTTGGTTCCTCTCGATCCTGCCTCGTGATTGGCTGATTGCACGCCTCCACCTCGAACAATAGATAAGCGATTAAACCACGCTAATTTGAGAGCACGATTTGTATAAGCACTGTAACTTTGCTCACAGTTGGCGGGTGGATGGTGGCGTACGATAAAAGTATGAAGTTACTCATTTTAGATGTGCGACAGCCAGCCGTTTTTGAACGTGACCATGTCGAAGGCGCCAAAAATATCCCGGCAGAGGAACTCATGACTGTTGGCTTACAGCCGACACTTCTTGACGAGGTCGACAAAAATACCCGGATTATTGTCTACTGTGATGTGGGCAAGTTGTCCGGAGAAGTCCAGGAGTTCCTCACGCAACAGGGGTATAAGAACGTCATTAATGGCGTAAGCCGCCAGCACGTCGAAGAATTCATCAAGCAGAAGCAATAGTAATAAGCAGCACCTATGTTTAGACAGCAGGCTCGTTGGGGTTGCTGTGCGTTCGGGTTCGGCTCCACCAATCGCGTTTGGTTGCATTCCGACGAGCATTTGCGACGTCTATCTCATGTTGAGAAACACGCAGGTACTTTTTATATCGGTCTGTAGGCCATAGGTCATCGTAAACGCCCAGCAAGGCGGCTTCTAGCTCGATGCTCCCGGCGGTCAGATTGGGAAGGTGGCTGTAGCGGATCAGATTCCTGACGAATATGCGGGACGCTTTGGCCTGGATAGCCACTTGCAGATTGCTGGCGGAAATGCCGGGCGCAACGCGGCGTGCAACCAGATGACGCGCACCGCAAAAAAGTAATTGGTCATCGCTAAGCTTACTGTAGTCTTCGGGCAGTTGCCCGTTGTTTATCATCGCCTGGTATCGGGCGAGTTTTTCGCGGCGGTCTTCTTTGGCGGCCATACTTCGTTCTTCGTGTTCGGCCAGGACTTGCGACTTGTAATTCTTCCATGTCCCAAATTGCCGCATGATGGCGGCATAGCCCGGCCCGCGTCGGCGTCCGGAAAGCACCATGATGCCGCCATGCTTGAACATGTCCGGCCCGTTAACTTCGACGTATTTTGCCCCAAAATCGATGTAGTCGTCTGCTGACCAACTTTTGGTATTACAGTAACCGAGGTGTTCATTGAGCTCACTTATGCCTCCTGTAAAGAATCCGGTGAGTACCGAAATAGTAGGGGCGTTCCGGTCTTCGCGGGAGCGTCGTTCGTAATCGGGCATCCGGGGTTTGCCGCCTATCTGGCGCTCCAGGCTTGCGGCGTATCTGATGTAATCAGAAGTGGTCCAGCTATCGAATTTGCCGCGCGTGCTGTATCCGACTTCGTTTGTACCTACGGCCTGGCGGTAGTCCTGCATGGTCTCAAAGTCTTTGCCCTTACCAATAAAAGTGCGCAACAACGGCCCGATGCCCAGTTTTTGCAGGCGATTGAGTACGCGGGTTGTAATTACGCAGTCGTACCCGGTGCTCTCGAACAGATTTAGCATTGCCGACCCTAGGGCTACAAAGTCCTCTCGGCTCCATTGGCTGCTGACCTGCTTGCGGAATTCCCGCGTTGCGACAGGGAAATCATCACTCAATAAGAGCTCTTGGAGGGGCGCGACGTCCCCAGGGCTGGATTCTTGCAGACGTTGCAACGCGGCATCTTCGCCGATAAGCTGTTCGCCTAAACGAGTGTCGAACCAAACCTCTTGCATTGGCAGCATTGTAACCTTTCGACATACGGGAGGCAATCAGTATAATGGTGACATGAAGCGAACTCCTGTTGAGTCATCCGACGTAGTGTCCATTGGCTACGACCCAGTCGAACGCATCCTGGAGATAGAATTCCGCGAGGGCCGGATCTATCGCTATATGGAGGTGCCCCAGGATATTTACGACCATTTTGTTAAGGCCGACTCCTACGGCGGCTATTTTAACTCGTATATTAATGGTTACTTCCGCTACCGCAAGGTCGAAGGCGGAGTTGGCAAAACATATGACGGCATTGCCATCGTGACCAGCAATGTCCGCAAAGTGGAGTACTTACGCAAGGCTTGCGAATCTTTTGGCATCCCAGTGGATCAGTTGGAGCTTGAAATCGATGAAATTCAATCCGAAGAGCCGGAGAAGGTAGCCTTACATAAGGCTAAGGTTGCTTACCGCTTAGCTAAGCGTCCAATCATAGTGCAAGACACCTTTTGGAGCGTCTCGGCGCTGGGCGGGTTTCCGGGTGCCTATATGGCACACATCAACAAGTGGTTGAAGCCAGAGGACTGGATGGCCCTGATGCATGGCAAGGCCGACCGTTCCATCGCAAGCATCGGCGTAATCGTGTACTATGACGGCAAGAAATCGAAGGTCTTCAATCGTACCCGCTGGGGTACGATTGTCGAAGAGCCCCGCGGTACGCAAGGCTCGCCCCTTGAGCACGTCATCATCATGCAGGGTTTCGACAAGACTAACGCCGAGCTGGCCGGCGAAGGCAAACTCGCCTACAAAGAGGATGAGTCCGTATGGCACGACTTTGCTAAATGGTACAATATGCAGCGAAAGCTGAAGCTAGCTTAACCTTACGCTTATGGGCAGCCAGAAAAATCATATGGATAGAAAAACCTCTAACCACCAAAGGGTATATGCCTTTATCGACAGCCAAAACTTAAATATGGGTGTTGGCAGTGACGTCATGCATAACGACCGCAAGATTTATACCGGCTGGAAACTCGACTTTAAAAAGTTTCGCCGCTATTTAAAAGATAAGTTCAAGGTGGAACAGGCGTTTTTGTTTATT
The DNA here is from genome assembly GCA_035758825.1 of Saccharimonadales bacterium (SeqCode). Lineage (GTDB taxonomy): Bacteria > Patescibacteriota > Saccharimonadia > Saccharimonadales > UBA4665 > JARIHD01. The sequence goes on along the minus strand of DASTWA010000002.1, from coordinate 279,542 downwards.
GGTAATTTGCCGGGCCAAGAAAGCATGTATGCCCAGCTGCAAAAATATGGGTATATCCTAGTGTTCAAACCGACGACGACATATAAAGATGAAGATGGCTCCGTGCACGTAAAAGGCAATGTAGACACCGACCTGGTGCTGTATGCCGCCTCCAAAGAAATCGACAATTACGATAAGGCAATTGTAGTAACCGGCGACGGTGACTTTTTGAGCCTTTGTGAGTATCTGGATGAGAAGGGAAAATTGGGCAAAATAGTAGTCCCAAACAAGCTTCGTTACTCACAGTTACTTACAAAATATGCCAAACGATTTGACTTTGTATCTACCAACAAAAAGAAACTTGCCAAACAGGAACCAACAAAAAAGACGAGTATAAACTTGCAGGACGCACACTACAAGGTAACTCGTCATGGTGATACTCAAAATGTACCAAACCAAGTCCCTGATGTCAATATCAAAAAGACTAAACTAACAGGGGTGAAGGCATCCCCGGATAACGACCAAAAATTTTCGCGGAAGCATGGCAAAAGATGAAGGTTGTCGTAGGTCGTCTCTTCCAGAGCTTCTTTAGAGCTTCCTAGAAGTCGAACAAATCGCCCAAGAAGCCTTCTTTTTTCTTTTTGTGCTGGCCCTCGGAGTAGTGTTTGTCGTAGCGACGCTCGTCGTTGTGGCGGCGTTCTGTGTAGCGATTATCGTCGTCGCGGTTGTCGTGCGTACGTGGGTCGTCATATTTTACGGTTGGCCTGCCATACTCGCTGCCGGCCCGTTCGATAATTTTGTCGAGTTCGCCGCGATCCAAAAAGATGCCGCGGCAGGTGGGGCAGTAGTCTATTTCGATGCCTTCGCGTTCGGTCATTTGTAAAAGGGCGCCGTCATTTGGACATTTCATAGGATATCTCCTTTAGTTTGATAGATTGCGTACCTCTATTATGCCGGTCTAACCTGCAGCTTGGCTGCAGTCCGAATAAAATGCCGCACAACCCTGTCGCGCTAGGGTATAATGAATCCCATAACTCAAGAGAGCAAGAGCATATGGACTCGCAACGTCAGCAGCACCTATATTACGACGTCCCGCATCCCGACGGGGCAATATCCCAGAGCAAAGCCGCTAGGGCCAGGCGAATGGTTATTGCCGGGGCCGCCACTTTACTGGTATTGGCTAGTGGTGGTTATATCTTTGGATACTACATACCGCATCAGCCGGACAGTATCTTAAAAACAGCCCTCAAAAACACTTCTGCGGGGTACGACCATTTGGTCGACTATGTGACTGACGAAGCCGTTGCCAAGGATTTTGAGAATACCAAAATGACCGGCAGTTACAAAGTGGCTGGCCCCGGCCTTAGCACCGACGGAGCCATGTCGGCGCACACCGACGGCAGTAACATGTCTTTTTCGGGGGATATCGGATTGGCTACGACCAGGCTTATGGTAGAGGGTATAACAAAAGATGCCGCCAACTCAGCGTCGCCCGATTTGTATCTGAAGGCGGGAGGCATAAAGGGCCTGGGTGCAATGTACGGGCTGCCTGAGCTCGACACTTTGGACAACCAGTGGATTGTAATTGACCATACGCTTTTTGACACCTTTGCGCGTCAGGCTGAGCAGGCCCAGGGCCTGGGGGTCAAAGACAAGGCCGTCATCCCTCCCAAGCGTGAAGATATGCTGGAGGCTGCCGCGGTGTTGGGCGTGCAAGCAGACAAATATCTCTTTAGCAGCGACGCGGATACGGCCGTAGTCAGAATGGACCGTTTTGTCGGCAGTGAGGTGGTTGATGGCAAACAAACCAATCACTATAAAGTTGCCATTAACAAGGACCACCTCAAGGCATTCGTCAAAGATTTGGGCGCCCAATTAGACAAGACTGGCCTAAGTGAGTGGTCAAAGCAAGCCTACGACATGCCGCTCAGCGAAATGCTCAACATCAAGGATGCCCAGAGTTCGGTTGACGGCGTTAAAGCTAGCGACAGGTATGACTTATGGGTAAATACCAAGACCATGCTCATCCACAAGATGCGTTTTGCCGATCGCAGGGACGCAGCGCACAATTACATGGAGTTTGGTTTTAATTATGGCGGCGGTGACGAGAAACCCTTTTTTATGACCGTGGCGGACAACAAAGATGGCGTAGAGGGTAAGGGCACCTTCGGGCTGAGCATCAATACCAAGACCAATGTCATTAAGTTTGGCGTGGACGGCACAGACCGGCCGGTTGATGGCAGCGGTCAAACCGACATCACACTCGATGTTACCTTTGAGCCTTCTAACGACAAGGTCAATACTACCGTTCCGGCTGAGGCAATATCGCTTAGCGAGGCATTGGATAGGGTAGGGTTGACCGGCTACCTGGACGCATTAAGCCAGAGCCTAAGCCAGCTGGAGGATTTAGGCGCCGATCCCGAATCAGTGGATCCGTTCACTATTAGTCTGTAGGCCGCAAGGAAGGGGCGTGCGAATATGGCAAATTGGAAGGGGCATATTGGCGGAGGAATTGTGCTGGGCGCAGCTTATGCTGCTGCGGTTTCGTATGCGCCGGTGGAGCGCTTCGCCGAAGCGGCTGGGCTGCTTCATGATTGGCAAGCTCTTTTGGCAGTCATGGTCTTGAGCGTCCTATTTGCGCTCTTTCCGGATATCGATACCAATTCCAAGGGGCAGAATATTTTTTATGGCATTGCCTTAATCTTTGACGTCTTGCTTATTGCCAGTGGCAACATCCAGGCTGCGGCCTACCTGGGGATTATTGCCATGTTGCCAATAGTGGGAAAGCATCGGGGGTGGACCCACAGTAAGCTTGCCATGGTACTGGTACCGCTGCCGATCGTGCTTGTACCATACTTGTACAGTCAGGCGGTATTGTCGATCAGCCTTATCTACTATGGCGCGGCAGTCGTCGGTTACTTTAGCCATTTGTTGCTGGATGGCTTGATCGTCAAGTGGTTTCGCATCAAAACACGAGCATTTGCCGAATAGAACTTGTATAGTATAAGCATGATATGCAAGCGAAGGGCAATTGGGCTGGTTTTAATCCTAGCCGCAGTATTCGCGCTGGTTCCATCCCCTGGCGCGGCGGCCGCTGGAGCGGCGGATAATTTTAGCGTCCGGTCATTCGAAGCCGACTATTATCTGACTAAGGACACCGCCAACCGTTCGCAAATGCGGATCACCGAAAAAATCGTTGTTGAATTTCCGCCGTACAACCAGAACCATGGCATTGAACGATCCCTGCCGGATACATACGACGGCCACTCGGTCAACCTAAAGATTGCATCCGTAAAAAACGACGAGGGCAGGGACCTTCCGTTCCGAACCTACGGCTCGAATGGCAACAAAGTTGTCCGGATTGGCGACCCAAATAAGTATGCCGTGGGCCTGCAGACGTATGTCATTAATTACGACGTCCATGACGTGACCAAGCAATTTGATCGCCACAGCGAGCTGTACTGGGACGCCAACGGCACAGATTGGGGCCAGACCTTCGGCGGCGTCACAGCGCGATTGCATCTGAACGGCGAGATCGCGAAAGCATTTAACGGACAAACCAGGTGTTTTGAGGGCTCCAAGAATTCGACCAGCAAATGCACTGTTACGGTCCGTAAAAATAACGAGACGACTATAACATTCAAGGCTAGCAGAATGCTGTATGCGGGTGAGAATGTTACGTTCGTGGCCGGTTTTGCAAGCAAGGCGTTTGCTGCCTATCAGCCGACAGTCTGGGAGCGTTGGTTCCGGGCGTTGGTTATTTTTTGGCTCGCCGCCGGACTGGCTGCGCTGGTGGTGATGGCATGGGTAATGCACAAAGCGTGGCGTCTGTATGGCCGGTCTCCCGAAGGCAAGGGAACCATAGTGCCCGAGTACATTCCCCTCAAAGAGACCAGCGTGCTGGCATCATCGGCAATCCTCAAACAGAAGGGCTCGGACATAACCGCCCAGATTATCGACCTGGCGGTCCGGCACTACTTGCGTATTTACGAGACCGAAACCAGAGGTAACTGGTTCAAAAACAAGCGTTCATACGAAATTGAGCTCATAAAACAGCCGGCACGTCTGCGCAGCGAAGAGCGTCGTCTGATTACCATTTTATTTGGTGACGAATGGCACATTGGCCAACGGGTGACTCTGGAGGGGGTTAAGTCCAAGCTCTACAAAGAGACTGCCAAACTCGAAAAAGACATTAAAACCCAGTTGAGAATCACTGGTTTTTTGGCGGACCAAAGTGCGGCGCGAAAGAAATATTACAAGCTGGGCGGCATTGTCCTCGTTTTGGGCCTGTTGGCGCTTAACCCGGGCGTGTTCTTGGCAGGTCTGGCCGCCGTTATCGTGGCTGCGGCCTTTCATCCATTAACCGATAAGGGTGTTGCCGTACGCGACTACCTTAAGGGGCTAGAAATGTATATGAAGCTGGCCGAAGCCGAGCGCCTCCGTGTGCTGCAAAGCCCGCAGGGAGCGGTCAAAACCGCAGTGAACCCCAATAACACCAAACGTATGGTCACTCTCTACGAACGCCTTTTGCCATATGCGATTATCTTTGGTATCGAGAAGGATTGGGTAAAGCAGTTTGCTCCAATGTATACCCAGCAGCCGGATTGGTATGCAGGAAATTGGTCTACATTTAATGCCGCTGTCTTCGCATCGTCGCTTAATAACTTTTCGACGGTCAGCAATAATACGTTTGCACCGCCGACAGAATCGTCATCGAGCGGCTTTTCGGGTGGCGGCGGGTTCTCTGGCGGTGGCGGCGGAGGAGGGGGAGGCGGCGGCTGGTAGGGCCGGCGCTTTCGTCCAGGGTGGGGTAAAATATCTAAATGAAGAAATGGCTTATTCCGGTTTTTGCGCTTGTGCTCGTTGCGATAATTGCGCTACTGACGCAGCAGTTTGTTCTTAAGGGGACGGACAAGGAGCACTACAGCATATACCTGCTTGCCCTGGATGATGACGGCAGGCGCGGCAAAAAGCTTAGCTGCGGCGACAGTTTGGTCAAAGTTGAGCGCCAGACAGTGTCTGACATTCGTTTATCTGACGTATACCAAGATCTACTGGGCCTGAAAGATCAGCAGGATGAGGCCACCGGCCTGACGAACGCCCTCCACCAGTCGAGCCTTGTGGTCGATTCGGCGACCATTCAGGACGGCGTAGCCCGGGTTTATCTTAGCGGTACACTGGCCGCCGCCGACGAATGCGACCAAACAAGAGTTAGGGCGCAGCTAGAAGAACCCGGCCGGCAATTCGGGGGTATCCGGTCCGTCGAAGTGTACATCAATAATACGCCGCTCAGCGAAGCGTTAAAGCAATAATAAAGACCCGGTGATCCGGGTCTTTATGCTGTTTGGCGCCAATTATTTTTGGCGGCGCTTTAGGTGGACAAGACGGCCAGCGTAGGCAACGGCGCCACTCGCGACAGCTGCTACTGGAGCAAACAGCGATGATGCGCCGGTAGCCGGCAGGGCCTCTGCGGTCTTGGCGGCAGGCGCCTGGGGGGTTGGGGCGGCGGCTGGAGGCGCCGGTTCGGGCTTTGGGTCTTCCTTGGGGGCTGATACCTTTACGTCGGCAATGTCACAACCCTTTTGCGGGTTATCTTTTACTTCGCTGTCGCCGGTAAAGCAGGCTTCGTTTTCGATAAGGTCACCGTCTTTGGCAGACGTGACTTTTACCAAGTATTCCTTGGTGGTTTTTTCGCCTGGCTTAATGACGCCAAGATCTTCGGTGATTTCACGCTTCGAAGGATCGCTTACCAATTCTACGCCAGATGGCAATTTGTCGGTAAGTTTGGTGAAGTGCATTTCGTTTGCTTTGCCAGCCGAACCATCATTGCGTACTTCGATAACGTACTTAAGTATGTCGCCCGGCTTGGCGTTAACTGCGCTGCCGGCATTGTTAGCGTCGCTGAGAGCGCCGCCAGTGGTCTGATTCATGACGGACTTGGTGATTACTCCCTTAGGGTGCCATGCGAGGGCTGTTGTGCTGATGGTAGCAGCGGTCAAAACACCGGTTACACCCGCAAATGCGAGTACAGAAATTTTTTTCATACCTCTAAACTCCTTCCTCAGATTATCCGAAGTCGTCTCTCCTTTGGCTCCGAAAGAGATATTGCTTGAATTGTACTTGAGATTTATAGATTAGTCAATAATTTTAGCATTAACGCAATAGGTAATTATAGGGGTAAAGCAACAAAAACCCACCATTCAGGCGGGTATATGCTATTTGGAAAGTTGACATGTCAGGCAGTAAAAAGCGGGCGGCGGGCCGGGGAGGAGGCATCGGACGATGCACTTGATCTCGGAGATCCTCCCCGGTACCTTTACCGCTTTTGGTTGTCGCACATAGCGATGAACTACTGGGCCGCTAGGTCGTAGTGCGACCCGTAGGCGTGAGCCTCAAAGGTGCCGCGATCGACCTGGAACCAGTGGCCGCCTTCGGCACCGAACGGGACGACGTACAGCCAGTAGCGCGTGAAAGCGCATTGGAACGACGGTGTCGTGGGACTGGTAGCGAGGACTGCAGCGAAGCTGAGGTCGGGATGCAGATCTTGCGGCATGAAGCCTCCGATCTCGATGTACCGTCTCAGGACAACGCCGGCAATCGGTTGTTGGGTCGTCCAGATGAGGTACATCGTTATTCCGACCATTGCCAGACAGGCTCCGACGGTTAGCATGAAGCCCCCGAATTGGTAGGCCCCCGTGCGCGTGGTTACGATGCCGCCAAGGAGACACAATCCGCCGATGGCGAAGCTTAAGACGCTCGCCAAGAGCGTGGCCGGCCACCATTCACGCAACAGAGTCGGGAGGGGCTTGGGCGGTTTCTGATATGTCACGCTTACTCCTTACTTTACTAGGATCGCCATACGGCGACCGCGGATGGTCCTAAAGATGAACATTGATCCGACAGGAAGGCAGTGATACTGTGCAGCGGTGACTCGGAACCAGCGACGGCGTCCTCCAGGCTTGCGTTCCACCTGCAGCCAGTACTCGGCGAGCGGGCAGTCCGTCATGCAGCCATGCGGCCCCACGGGTTCGCGAAGATAGCTGGCTGTTACCTGACCAGAAATCGGACCATGAAAAAAGAGGATGACCTCCAAAACGCCACCGGTAACGAGCATCGGGAATGCGATGAGCAGCACCAGCGCCCCCAAGACAAGGAAATAGTCATCGTAGGACGCAAAGAGGAGTATCATCGCCACACCGGCTGCCGCAAAACCGTAACCTATGCCGTAGGCATAGCGACAGGTAGGCTCTAACATGCGCCGGAGACTGTTGGGCTGTTGCTCCATTGACTCTTAACTCCTTCGAGCTGGCAGGGAATCTTTTATGTGGTGGTGCAATAAAGAATACGGATATAATCCCGCAAAAGGATGATGTCCGTATTCTTTACGCACCATTTTGTCTGACATGTCAAAGGGCGTTCTCAAAGGAGAACGTGTAAACTATATACTGAAAGTTGAATTTTTTCAAGTGAGTATATACTAATGCTTATGATTGAAGTAAAAAACGTCAGAAAGACTTATGGCAAGAAGGGCAATGTATTCGTCGCCCTTCATAAAGTAAGCTTCGAGGTTCCAACCGGCAGCACGGCTGCGATTATTGGCAAGAGCGGCTCGGGCAAGTCGACGCTTATGCACATTATGGGGGGATTGGACCATCCGACAGAGGGGGAGGTTATAGTAGGTGGCCAATCTCTGGCTAGGATGAAGCGTAAACAGATAGATCATTTTAGGGCGCATGACTTGGGATTTGTGTTCCAGTCGTTCTTCGTGGAAGCTAATCAGACATGCTATCAGAACGTGGCACTGCCGCTAGAAATTAACGAAACCGGGTTGAACCGCCGTAAGTCTCGCATCGAAGACGCTCTGCAGAAGGTAGACCTCGCAGATAAAGTCCACGCTAAAGCGGGCAATCTTTCTGGCGGTCAAAAGCAGCGCTTAGCAATAGCCCGCGCCATCGTAAACGGTCCTAAGTTGCTATTGGCTGACGAGCCCACCGGCAACCTGGACAGTTCAACCGGCGACAAGATCATTGAGCTGCTCTTCGACCTCAATAAAACGCTCGGGAGTACCCTGGTCATCGTGACCCACGATCATGACCTGGCCGCTCGCTGTGATATGCAAATTGCCATCAAGGATGGCCAGATCCAAGAGATTACAGGCAAAAGGTCCCTGGACAAGGAAGGAGGCAAGCGATGAAACTCCTAGACATGCTCAAGCGCAGCGGCCGCAACTTACGTCACGCAAAAATGCGTACCATTTTGACTTCAGTAGCTATCGCTGTCGGCGGTTTCACCCTTACGTTAACGTTGGCGGCCGCTACCGGCGCCCGGCAATACAGTGACCAACTGGTTCAGGCAAACTTTGACCCCGATGCTGTTGCGGTGGCCAAAGATAAAGCCGTATTCGGCGGTGGCACTACCGGGCCACAGGAATACAACGAGAGCCTGGGGAGTGCCTACGGACAGCAATATAAGATGCTCGACCAAGAAGACATTGCCAAGCTGCGTGACATGCCTGGTGTCGGGCGGGTCGTCGAAAACTATATTACCCAAGCCCAGTTTATTACCCGTGAGGGTGCCAAGAAATACACCGGTAATCTTAATGTGTATGACCCGGGCCAGAAGCCTGCGTTAAAGGCAGGGGAGGTGGGTGATACCTTGCCTGATGGGTCGGTCATCATGCCCGACAGTTACCTAAAGCCGCTCGGTTTTGCGTCAGCCGAAGCGGCCGTGGGACAGGTGTTGGACGTTCACTTGCGCCAACCCTTCGGGCAAACCAGAGTATATCACTACGAGGTGGCTGCCGTTTCGACCAAATCCTCACTGCAGCTCGACTTTTCGGTTGCCGGACTTTATTTGTCGCAAAATGACGCCCGCGCAGCAAATAGCTACGTTAACGCCGGCACGCCGCAGCAGGGTAAGCTCCTGAATGCTACGGTTGTCGCTAAAAACATTGACCCGGAGGACCTCAAGCAACAGCTCGAAGATGAAGGCTATGTCGCCATGACATCCAAGGATATCCAACAGTTGCTGAATCAGATTATAAGCGTCTTGCAGGTTATAGTGCTGGTCTTTGGGTTTATCGCGCTCATCGCTTCGTTCTTTGGCGTCGTGAATACCCAATACATTAGTGTCCTGGAACGTACCCGCGAGATTGGCCTCATGAAGGCACTGGGGATGAGCCGCAAGTCGGTCAGCAGGCTATTTATCATCGAGGCGACTTGGATCGGGTTCCTTGGCGCGCTCATTGGCAGTGTGGCCGCAATCGCGCTAGGAACTGCCTTGAACCCATGGATAACAGATAAGCTGAATTTTGGCGACCAGCATCTGCTGGTATTTACTCCTATCCAGGTCGCGGGGCTGATCATTTTCTTGATGCTGGTTACTACCCTCGCTGGGCTTTTGCCGGCCCGCAAGGCTGCCAAGCTTGACCCGATCGAGGCACTCCGTACGGAATAGCAACAACAAAAAACCACCTTGCGGTGGCGTAGTGGTTGAAGCATGTCAGACGGTGTAGCGGAGGGGGCCGGGAGGCCGGGAAGGGCACCTTGTGGTGTATCTTGCTGTCCTTTTAGGACTCCTTCCCGGCCGCCCGCGTCATTTAATCAGTTTGCTTGGTTACTGGTGTCCGGCTGATCAGACGAGAGGGGTTTGGGGCTGGCGGCCCTGAAATTGGTGCCGACGGGATGGGCGCCGAAGACGTCCGGGTCAACCATGACCCAGCGGTTCTGCTTGCCGGAGTTGAACGGCGCGATGAGTAGCCAGTAGAACACGCTGCGGCGGCCGCGGATGTTCTGGATCGTCAGGATATCCGGGTCGAGCATTTGTTCCACCGTGGTATTGAGCGGCAGCCCGTCGGGTACAAAGCTGGCGACTGAGAAGGAACGCTCGATGACGCGACCGTCGATCGGCTGTTGGGTGCTCCAGACCGTTAGCATGAAGCTAGAAGTCAGGAGACCGAGAACACCCACGAACATGCACGCAAGGCCACCGAGGGCGATGCTGGCGTTGTGAGCGGCCGATGCCGCGATGGCGAGCAGAAAACCGCCCACGAACATGGCCATCGAGGCGAAGAATACGCCGCGGAAGTGGCCGAGCCAGGCCGGCAATGGCCGGGGGTGGTCAAAGTCCACTTTACACACTCCTTTGAAGAGCTGTCTGACATGCTTGAAAAGAACGAGTCCAAAACCTCTGGAATCGAACTTGCAGATTATACAATGATATTAAATATTATTCAATGGTTTGGACTTTGCCGCTTAAGCTATACTTATTATATGAAAGCTATTTGGAAAGACATTGTTATAGCCGAGGCACCCAAAGAAGACCTTATCTACATCGAAGGGAACTGGTATTTCCCGCCCCAGAGCGTAAAGCGGGAGTTTCTGCAAAAAAGCCCTACGCCGTACACTTGTCCATGGAAAGGCGTTTGCCAGTACTTCAATGTCGGCCAAAATGGCGACTTTAGCCAGGATAACGCCTGGAGCTACCCAAACCCCAAACCGACGGCAATTGATATCGTCAAAAAAGACTTTTCAAATTATGTGGCATTTTGGAGAGAAGTCACCGTTACGGAGTAGCTTTTTGCCAGAGTAGCTCGAAGAATTGTCGCTGTGAGGCGGCAATTTCTTCGTTATGGATCTCGACACCGAATACCTCGTCGTCCTTCCAGTTAAAGTAGACGACGACGTTGTCGTAGACCACCATGCCGTGGCTAATGGCAAAAATATCTTTTGGGATGTACCGTTGTTGCCAGTTCTTGAGCTGCTCGTTGTCGTGGGCGCTATACCAGCGTTTTTGGCTGGTCAAAAAGGCGTCGTCCACGATGCCGCGGAAGTTTATATTCCGTTCATTACACCGGGCGACCCAGCGTTCAAAGAATCGCGAGTTGGTTTTGACCTGCATATTTTCGTGTAGAATCGCCAAGACGTCAGTCGTGGCTTTGGTTTCGTTCCAATAGATTTGTTTTACACCCTCCGGACCCTTGAAGAACTGCACCCGGGTGGCCGGAGAACTGAGTGAGTTCCGTGCCAGTACTTGTTCGATGAGGCCCAGTTCATCCTGCAGGCTTTTAAGTTCTTGCTCGCGCTGACTAATGAGGATGCTTAGGTTGGCAATCGGCGCCGCTTTGATGATGCCTCGTTTATGGCCGGATTCAACTTCGATAAGGTTAGAAGAAAGAAGCGTGTCTATAAGCCGATAGATGCGGGTGCGTTCTACGCCCGACGTGCGGGATAGTTCCGAAATATTTTGGGGGCCGTTCGCGTAAAGGGAGAGGTAGAGATCGGCGATCTCCTTGCTGAGCCCCAGTTTGGCGAAGTAGGTTTGGACGGCGGTAGTTTCGTCGAGCATATCACCTAGTATACACTATTTGTGCATGTTTTGCACAAAAGTTTTTCACACCCCAGCCACAGGTATGATGGTTTGTGTGCAATCATGCGCACAACGGTTATGCCAATGGCTGGATGACTACTTTTTCGCCACCCAAATGCCGGGCAAGATAGCTGTCGTGGCTAATGTAGAGCAGGGCGCCTTTGTACTGCCTGAGAGCGCTCTCGAGCTCCTCGATAGACGGCAGATCCAGGTGGTTTGTCGGTTCGTCGAGAATGATGAGGTTGGGCTTGTTGGTGAAGAGTTTGATGAGCTGCAAGCGCGCCTTCTGGCCGCCGGAAAGATTGCTGACCAGGTGCTCTCGGTCACCATAGGGGTCAAAAAGGTAGTCACTGAGGATGCGCATGATCTCTTCTGCCGTAATACTGAGGTCGTATTGTGCATAGATGTGTTCGATAGCCTGGGCCAGGGTAAGGCCAAGTATGGCTGGGCTGATCTCCTGTTCGTAGGTGTTTATGCGTAGCTTGCTGTCCAGGATAATCTTGCCGCCAAGCAGAGTGTGCGGTTTGGGGTTGTCCATGGCCGCCAAGATTGTCTTTACCAATGTCGTTTTGCCGGTGCCGTTCCGGCCTACAATCTGAAAGCAGTCGCCCGTTTGGACACTGACGTTCAGTGGTGTAAACAGCGGGCGGGTATAGCCGGCTTGGACTTCGCGAAGCTGCAAAAGTTCGCGGCGGCGCTCGTCACCGGCAAGGCGGCGGATCCGGATGGTTTTGGCCTTGTGTTTTTGATAACTCTGCTCAATGTTCGGCCGCAAGTCGGACACCGATTCCTGGTCAATCCAAAACGATGGCCGTTCCTGGCCCTCCAGCTCCTGCAACTCCTTGAGGAGCTTGGTCTCCATAACCACGAAGGGGTTCTTTTTGTCGGCTGTTCCGCCCCACGAGGCTTTTTTGCTGCGGGCGTATTGGATTTGTTTCTTGATGTTGACGATACGCCGTTGGACGGTATCGTATTCGTTCAGGTCGCTGGCCGTGCGCATGGCATTCTGGGCCAGGTAGGCATCGTAATTGCCCGGGAAGTTAAACGCCGCCTGGTCCTTGATTTCGATGACGCGCGACACCTCCTTGAGCAGGTCGCGGTCATGTGTGATGACAATCACGGCGTGTTTGCAGGCAGCGAACCATCTTAAGAATGCCGCCTTGGCTACGTAATCCATATGGTTCGTCGGTTCGTCGATGAGGGCCAGGCCGGCGTCCGAGTGTTCGACGCGGATAAGTTCCACGAACCGTTTTTGGCCGCCCGACAGGCTGCGCATGGGCAGATCAGCTGCTGCCGCCAGCTGGTAATCGTCGAGTGAGCGGCGGACGCGGTCCTCGGCTGTGTAGTAATCCAACTGCGAAAAACGTTCCAAGGCTTCGCTGTACACAGTAATCTTGCGCATGTCGTCTCCCATCGTCTCGGGGTAAGTATCGAGGATGCGTTTGAGCCGGGCATATTCGGGGAGATTCTGGACGATGTATTCGACCGCTGTCAGCTCGCCGATGTCATGGTGCTCCTGGCGCGTAGCGACGACCCGCACGCCATGCCGATAGGTGATGCTGCCGGCAAAATCAGTGTCGCTGCCGTCGAGCATGCCAAAGAGCGTGGTCTTGCCCACGCCGTTGCGTCCGATAATGGCAATTTTTTCTTTATCGTCCAGCGAGAACCGAAGATTCTTAAACAGCTGCTTGCTGCCGATTATTTTTTGGGAGATGTCTACAGTTAACAGCATAGAAGTCTCACTATAACAGATAACAAACTGTTGTAAACAGAGGGGCCCTTGACTGTCTGCAATGCCGCCGGCCTTTATAGACCCGGGCCATAGCGTGCTACACTAAACATATGGCTAAAACTTCCGCAGAAACGAAACAAAAAAACCCGATCACGCTGCCCGGCCTCCATAACTGGAATGTGTGGCTGGCATTTATTCATGCAATCCAGGGTGCGGTCATCCTGCTGCTCAGTACTACTAAGGTATTTCCGGTGCAGACCAGTTACCTTACGCTCGATCCGATCTCCTCGGAGCTCGCCGGGCATCCGGTGCTAAGCGGTGCAGCGCGCCATCTGTTTGATATTAACTTAGGCTACCTGGTAGCGGTATTCTTCTTTATGTCGGCGATCGCCCATGCTGTTATTGCGACTATTTACCGCAACCGTTACGAGGCTGACCTGAAGCGCAAAATCAATAAGGCCCGTTGGATCGAGTATGCCCTGAGCGCCAGCACGATGATGGTTGGAATCGCCGTACTAAGCGGGGTCGCCGATCTTTCGACGCTGCTGATGATCTTTGCTTTGGACGCTATCATGAACCTCTTGGGCTTGGCTATGGAAGTGTACAACCAAGGCAAGAACAAACCCAATTGGCTAGTCTATGTAATCGGATGCGTTGCCGGCATCGTGCCATGGTTTGTCTTTGGTTTTTATGTGTGGGCCGCCAATATCTATGGCAGCGGTGACATCCCAAGCTTCGTTTACTGGATTTATCTCAGCATGTTCGTGCTGTTTAGCAGCTTTGCCGTGAACATGTACCTGCAATACAAAAAGGTGGGCAAGTGGAAGGATTACCTGTACGGCGAACGTATGTACATGGTTCTGAGCTTGGTCGCCAAAACATTGTTGGCCTGGCAGATTTTTGCCGGAGCTCTGCGACCGTAAGTAAGGACACTGCCTAGTGAAGACAATCATCTTCGACTTCGACGGGACGATCGCCGACAGTTTTGAGCTTATGCTCGAAATCGCCGAGGAGATTGCCGGCGTCTCGCGTCCCAGCGACGAAGTCATCAACTACTACAAGCAATTTCCTTTGACCAAGGTTGTGCGCGAGCTGCGTATTCCTATTCACCGCATGCCAAGGCTGATCCTGCAGGGTCGCCAAAAGATGCACGAACGCATTCACGAAGTGCGGCCATTTAGGGGTATGCCCGGCGTCCTCGAAGCCTTGCATAACCGTGATGACTACCAGCTCCTGGTCATGAGTTCCAACAGCGAACAGAACGTCCGAACATTTTTGCGGGCGAATGATTTGGAGCGCTTTTTTGACAATGTCCAAGGCAACGTCGGGGTGTTTAACAAGGCTGCGGCATTAAAGAAGACAATGCGGCACCATCATCTCGATCCCAAAACATGCTATTACGTCGGCGACGAGGTGCGCGACGTTGTGGCGGCCAGCAGAGCCGGCGTGGAGCCGGTCGCCGTTACGTGGGGGTACCAAGCCAAGGAGGCACTTGCGACGTACCACCCTTTTGCTCTCGTAGACAAGCCGTCAGAATTGCTGGCCGTATTTACCAAACGCAAGTTATAATTTAGGGAAGATATGATTGAAGTTGAAGTCGACAAGCTCGTACATGGCGGGCAAGGCCTCGGGGTTTTGCCTGATGGCCGGAAAGTATTCGTATGGGGAGCGCTGCCGGGCGAGCGGGTAAATGTGCGAATCCTCAAGGGTAAGCGTTCGTATGCCGAGGCTATCGCCGAGGAGGTTTTGCAGGCGTCGCCGCTGCGCATCGAGCCTCGTGAGCCGAACTATCTGGCGACCAGCCCGTGGCAGATCATCCCGCTGGACGCCGAAAACGACTACAAAAAACGCATCGTAGAAGAGCTGTTCACCCAGGCCCATGTTGCGCTGCCGGCTTTCAATATGACATCGGCCGGCGATGACTGGCATTACCGTAACAAAATGGAGTATTCATTTTGGGGCGATGATGACGGTTTGCATTTGGCGCTGCATAATCGCGGTTCGCACCGCAAAAGTATCGTCAAGGGCAGTGAATTGGCGCTGCCTGCCGTCGATAGGGCAGCGAATGTGATACTTGCCGAGCTCCAAAAGCATGACGTACGGGCGGGTGACCTGAAGACAATAATTGTTCGGTGCAGTCAAGACGGCGCGGCTGTCGTGTCTCTGTTTGTTAAGCCGGAATCGTTTGTTGAACTACAATTGCCACTCGGCGTACAGGGGCTGCGCGTGTATCATTCCAACCCCAAGAGTCCAGCGTCGGTGCCGACCGCATTGCTGCAGGAGGCCGGTGAGTGCCAACTGCGCGATACGTTGCTCGGCAAGCCGTTCGTATATGACGGTGATTCATTCTTTCAGGTCAACCTGCCGGTTTTTGAAGCCGCCTTGCAGCGGATTAAAGACCATTTGCCCGCCAATGACACGGTCGTCGACATGTATGCCGGGACGGGGAGCATCGGCTTAAGCGTCGCCGCCAGCAAAGTCGACCTTGTTGAGCTGGATCCGGCGACCGCAGCTATGGCCAGGGTGAATGCCGAAGCCAGCGGCCTTGCGGCTAATGTGGTAGAGGCATCCACCGAAAAAGCGCTGGAGTACATCACACCCGACAAGCCGGTCATCTTTGACCCGCCGCGAGCCGGTCTCCACGATAAGGTCGTCGCTCAGACACTGGAGGCCTTGCCGCCCAAGGTAGTGTATTTGAGCTGTAACCCAGCTACCCAAGCCCGCGATCTTGCTAAGCTCAGCCCTGCTTATGAAACTACGTATTTTGCATCGTTTAACTTCTTCCCGCACACGCCGCACATCGAGACGTTAGCTGTTCTGGAGCGTAGGCCGTGACAGGAGATCCCGGGAGCCGCGTACTACTTGGCGCAATGTTCATTTTTGGGGGTCTGGTGGGGTTCCTGCTCTGGCTATGGCCCATGGCAAAACGCCGCGCCGCATCCGCTGTCCGTCCCGGATCAATGAGGGTCAAGCGCCACCGTTATTCGTACGAAGTTGGAGATGTGCTGTTCCGTTTGGGGGACGGATCGGTTTTTGCCGGCATGGACATCCATCTGCCGGGGAGGCTGCCGCATATATACTTGGACTCCTACGCCAATGACCGTCAGGGCCGCCCGGATTTTTTGCTTGCGGACGAAGACGTTATATTCCTGGAAAATGATTTTGACCGGTATTTCCGGGCGTACGCCGCCCAGCGCGACAAAAAACTCGTTAAGCGTATGCTGACGCCCGAGGTTCTTCGTGCCCTTACGGGTGCTATGTACACGTTTGACGTCGAAATTATGGATGACCACCTGCGGCTGATCGTTATTGGGGCGCCGGTCAGCGCCTACCCGCAGATGCAGGCGGACCTGCAAAAAGCCGCCAAGGCCATCCTAAAGGAAATCGGTCCTCGCGTTGTACGTCATCAGGGCAAATAGCTGGTACAATAGAGACCTATGAATTACTGGAGGGAGCGGTCAATACCGTACAAACCGGGGCAAAAGGCGCCATTCAAGGTCAGCCGGAGCAAAATCGAGCTGTACAAGCAGTGTCCGCGCTGTTTTTGGCTGGACGTCCGCCTCAAGATCAAACAGCCTAGTGGTCCGCCCTTCAACATCAACAAAGCTATCGACGAACTGTTCAAAAAGGAGTTCGATACCTACCGGGCAAAGGGGGAACCGCACCCGATTATGGTTGAATACGAAGTCGACGCCTTGCCATTTGCACACGACAAGCTGGATGATTGGCGTGAAACATTTGTCGGGGTGCAGGCCCTGCACCAACCGACGAATTTGTTGGTTTTTGGCGCCGTAGACGACCTGTGGGTCAACCAGCAGGGAGAAGTTATCGTCGTCGACTACAAAGCTACCGCCAAAGATAAGGACGTAAGCATCAGCGCCGGTTGGCAAATCAGCTACAAGCGTCAAATGGAAGTCTACCAATGGCTTTTGCGCCAGAACGGTTTGCCGGTCAACGATACCGGCTATTTTGTGTACACCAACGGGCGGATGGATCTGGATGGTTTTTTTGACCGGGTGGAATTTAGGACCAAACTCATACCGTATACCGGCAATACCGACTGGCTAGAGCCAACATTGGTACAGATGAAGGCCTGCATGGAGGGTGAAATGCCGCCTATGGGCGAGAGTATTATGGGCGGCCCCTGCGAGTTTTGCACCTATGCCCGGCAACGGACCGAACTGACCCTCAAGGCTCTCAAAGGCCGTGCATTGTCGTAGGAGAAGAACGGATAACCCAACGCCCTTGACCGAAAGGGGTATCGGTTGTATAATAGACATCTAGTAATTTTTATTCCGAAAGAGGTTTCTGATGGCATTACCGCACGAAGGCTTTCATGACGGCCCTGAACATGTTGGATTCATTGATGTAGATAAAATGCAGCCTAACGTGCAACTGGACTCTTCCGAGCAGGACGTATACGCAGCCGAACTTGAGGAGTGGAGGCGTGAGTGGGGCGAAACGCTGGAGGTCGCGAAGGGCTGGGGTCCTGTAGTCGCGAATGCCTATCGGGATGCACGTGAAGCAGCCGGAGGAACGATGCGCCAACAGTACGACGGTGAAGGCGACCCGATTCCATTTACCGGCCCCGAGGAAATTGCGCGCAACCTCCAACCTGATGTGCTCGTGGTCGACCTAACGTTGCGCAATCGTAGCTGGCGTCATCCGCTTCCCGGCGACGTAAACGAAAAGGTGTTTGCCGCATGTTGGACAATCTTGCGCCGTGAATATCCTGCGGGCGATGCTCCCGAAGCCATCGGCCAGGCCGACGAAGATGAGGACGCTCCAAGCGCCAAGCCCCAACACGACAATCTTTTGGACGAGCTGGAAGACATCGATCCCGAGACCGGGGATGTGCCAGGCGACCCGTCACATACTAATGGTTCAAAGATGATGGTTGAGCGCGTGGTGGTTACGCATGATGGGCGCATTATCCGATTTGTCGGGACATCCGACGAACGCGACCACCCGGATGCTCCATTGCGCTTTGCCCGTATCCGCCCGGATAAAAAACTCAAGGAAGATGCCCCCGATAAATATGCCAAGCAGGAAGAAGTACTGACGGAGTACATGGAAGACAACGCTAGCCACTTTGTGCCATCTGAAAAGATGAAGGCGGCCGCCATTCTTGACCCTACGACTATCGAGAGCGCCAAGCTCAACCAACTTCCCGATGATGCTCCGGCAGATGCCGAGGATTACGAACTCCAGGCATGGATGCTCCGCGAAGGCCTGGCTGAGTTTTTGGAGCATTGTCAGCTTGCCAGCCCCGAGTATATTGCCGCCCTGCGCAGTTAGCGTTGCCACCTGAGCGGTGGTATACTAAATTTGTAAGATGACAGCGTGCAATATATTCACCAGTTCAAGCAGTTTTCGTTCAAGTCGGCCTTCCAGTCGACAGTAATTTTTATATACCATCTTTGTAATCTCACTCTAATGTTAAGGACGAAAACATGTTAGACATTCAATTTATACGCGAAAACCCCGAAGAAGTCGCACAAAAAACAAAACAAAAAGGCTACGAAGTAAACGTACACGAGCTGCTTCGTTTTGACGAGGAACGCCGTGAGCTGCTGGGTGCGATCGAAGCGGTTCGCGCCAAGCGCAACGACAACGCTGCCAAAATGAAGAACGGCAAACCTGCGCCAGAGCTCATAGAGCAGGGGAAGGCTATCAAAGCCGAACTTGCCGAACTCGAAGAGCGCTTTGCCGTCGTAGACGAAGCTTTTGCGGAGCTTCTGATGGCGGTACCAAATATGCCGCTAGCTGATGTGCCAGTCGGCCTTACCGAAGACGAGAACCAGATCGCCAAAACGGTGGGCGACCCGACCGCCTTTGATTTTGAGCCCAAGCAGCATTGGGAATTGGCCGAACCACGAGGCCTCATCGACAAAGAACGCGCGGCAAAAATTGCCGGCAGCCGATTCGCATACCTTAAGGGCGACATCGTACGTTTGCAGTTTGCGATCGTCCAGTTCGTCATGCAGACGTTGGGCGACGAACAGATTATCGAGAAGCTCGTCAAAGAAAACGGCCTGAATATTACAGCCAAACCATTCACGCCGATCCTGCCGCCGGCAATGCTGCGCACCGAACCCTATGTTGCCAGCGCCCGTCTGAACGCCGAAGAAGTTACCTACAAAATCGAGCAAGATGATTTATGGCTGAACGCCAGCGCCGAGCACACGCTCTGCACCATGTACTGGAATGAAATCCTGCCAGAAGAACAGCTGCCGATCCGCTACCTTGGCTACAGTACCAGCTTCCGCCGTGAGGCAGGCACCTATGGCAAGGATGCCGAAGGTATCTTCCGGATGCACCAGTTCGATAAGCTCGAAATGGAAGTCTTTAGCACGCCCGAGACCGGCCTTGACGAGCATCTGCTTTTGGTCGCCATTCAGGAGTACCTGCTCAGGCAGCTCGGTATTCCGTACCGCGTCGTCCAGAAATGTACCGCTGACATTGGCAAGCCAAACGCCCGGGGTATCGACATGGACGCCTGGCTGCCCGGCCAGAACGCCTACCGCGAAACACACACTGCCGACTATATGACCGATTACCAGGCCCGTGATTTAAAGATCCGCACCCGGCGCAAGGACGGCAGCATCGTGTTGGTCCACACTAATGACGCGACAGCCTTCGCCTTGGGTCGTACGATGATCGCCATCATGGAGAATTGCCAGACGGCGGATGGACACGTGATTATTCCCGAAGTACTGCGCCCATTCATGGGTGGCAAGTCGGAAATATAAGACCCCTGCAAGGGGAAGGAGGGTACAATGATCAAAAGGCTGAACATCGACGGCGTTCATATGGACGTCGGCGAGGACCTCAAAAAGTACGTAGCCAAGAAGATTGGACGCCTCGACCGATACATCCCCAAGGCCAGCCGCGAAAGCGTGCTTGTCGATATCAAGCTAAAGGAAGGCAAGGCCAAAGACAAGAATGAGCGGACCTGTGAAATTATTCTGCATCTGCCGCAAGAGACATTGACCATCAAAGAGACGACCATCAATATTTACGCCGCTATCGACATTGCCGAAACCAAGCTTCGTAACCAGCTCAAAAAGTACAAGGACCTGCATGCCAGCCCACGGCTGCATCAGCGGCTCATATCCCGGCTTAAACACCGGCCTGCGGCCGCCGCAGAATAGAGAAAAATTGTACAAAATTCAGGCTGATATCAGCTAGCGCTAGTTTAATCATAAAAAATCTCGCCTATATGGGGTAGTTGCGTTACAATGAAAAGCAACGCCGAAACAGACAGGGGAGCATAGACGTTTTATGATTATGAATGGCATTTTTAAGAAAGTTTTGGGTGACCCCCAAGTGCGCACGCTCAAGCGCCTAAAAAAGCGTGTCCGCGAAGTGAACGCTCTTGAGCCTAAGTACAAAAAGATGTCGGACAAGGACCTTAAGGCACAGACCGACAAACTCAAGAACCGCCTCAAAAAAGAGTCCTTAGATAAACTGCTGCCTGACGCCTTCGCACTGGTCCGCGAAGCTGCTACCCGCACCATTGGCATCCGTCACTTCGACGTACAGCTTATTGGTGGTATGGTGCTCCACGAAGGTAATGTATCCGAAATGAAGACCGGCGAAGGCAAAACCTTCGTTGCAACGCTGCCGGTGTACCTGAACGCACTGACAGGCAAGGGCGTTCACGTCGTGACTGTCAACGAATACCTGGCGCAGCGTGACGCTGGTTGGATGGCTGGGGTATATGACTTCCTTGGTCTGTCTGTAGGTGTAATCGTTGCCGACAGGTCGTTCGTTTACGATTCCGCCTACACCAACACCGAGCACGAAGACGAACGATTCAGGCACCTCAAGCCAGCCAGCCGCCGCGAGGCTTACGCAGCCGACATTACGTACGGGACCAACAATGAATTCGGGTTCGACTATTTACGCGACAATATGGTCCTCGAAGTGGATCAGCTCCGCCAGCGCGAGCTGCACTTTGCCATCGTCGACGAAGCTGACTCAATCCTGGTCGACGAAGCCCGAACGCCGCTTATTATCTCTGCGCCGAGCGTAACGAGCGGCAGCTCGTATCTGCAATTCGCCAAAGTTGTCCGTCAGCTGGAGCGCGAAAAGCACTTTGAGGTCGACGAAAAGCGCAAAACAGTCATTCTTACCGACGAGGGTACGGACAAAATCGAGAAGATCCTCGGCATCGGCAACCTATACGCCACCGATAATATCCGGACTATCTATCACCTTGAACAGGCGCTCCGCGCCCAAGCACTCTTTAAGCGTGATAAAGATTATGTGGTTACCAATGAAGGCGAGATTGTCATTGTCGACGAATTTACCGGACGTTTGCTGCCCGGTCGTCGCTACAACGAAGGGCTGCACCAAGCTATTGAGGCCAAAGAGGGCGTAGAGGTACAGCAGGAATCCATGACGCTGGCGAGTATTTCCTTCCAGAATTACTTCCGTTTGTACGAAAAGTTGGCCGGTATGACCGGTACGGCCATGACCGAAAGCGAAGAATTCCATATGATCTACAAGCTCGATGTCGTGGAAGTCCCTTCCAACAAGAAGGTCGCCCGCATAGACCGGCCCGACCGCATCTACAAGAACGAAGCTGGCAAGTTTAAGGCGATCATCAGCGAAGTCAAGATGCTTCAGACCAAAGGTCAGCCCGTACTGATTGGTACGGTATCCGTGGAAAAGAACGAGACCTTGAGCCATATGCTGAGCAAGGCCGGCGTGCCGCACGAAGTCCTAAATGCCAAGAACAACGAAAAAGAAGCTGCTATTGTGGCTCGCGCCGGGCAGAAGGGCGCCGTAACGCTTGCCACTAACATTGCCGGACGCGGTACCGACATCGTGCTGGGCGAAGGCGTCAAGGAGCTCGGTGGTTTGTTCGTGCTTGGTTCTGAGCGTCACGAGTCCCGCCGTATCGACAATCAGCTCCGTGGCCGTGCCGGACGTCAGGGCGACCCCGGTGTCACCCAGTTCTTTGTGAGCACCGAAGACGATCTGATGCGTATCTTCGGCGGTGAGCGCATCGGTTCGCTTATGGCTCGCTTGGCGGTCGACGAAGACACGCCAATCGAAAATCGTCTGATTTCTAAGAGTCTTGAGAACGCCCAAAAGAAGGTCGAAGGCTTCCACTTTGACCAGCGCAAGAACGTCGTGAAGTACGATGACGTCATGAACCGCCACCGCAAAGCAACCTATGCCATGCGCAAGGAAATCCTGAGGAGTGAAGACATCAGCAAGCGCATCAAGGTGCTAATCGAAGAAGAGGCTAAGTCGCTGACCGCTTCGCCGGCCCTGATGACAGAGCAGTTCGAGCCGATGCTTCGTGAGTCGTTCCCATTTGACGAGGCGACGCTCGACCGGCTGTTTGATGCCCCCGCAGATAAGTTTGCCGGTGTGCTCCTTACCGAAGCCAAGGAGCTGTATACCAGCCGCGAGGCCGCTTTTACCGACGACATTATGCGCAAGGTAGAGCGCGACGTCTACTTGCAGATTTTGGACAATCTTTGGATGCAGCACCTCGAAAACATGGACCACCTGCGTGAGGGTATCCACTGGATGAGCGTTGGCCAGCGTGACCCGCTGGTGGAGTACCGCAAGCAAGGTCAGCGATTATTCGAAGAGATGCAAAACACCCTTCGCCACGAAGTCGTCCGTGCGCTCTTCCACGCCCAACCGATCGACCCGGAAGACCTGGACGAGCCCACCGAGACAGAGCTTACTCGTGCCGCACGCCGTTCCGTCGGCAATGTCGACCAGATCGTAGAAGGCGACGCCGAGTTCCGCGAAGCTGATTTTAAGGAAAAAAATGCCGCTAAAAAGCAGGCCGTTGCCAACCGCAAAAAGGCCGCCCGCAAGGCTGAGCGGCAACGTAAAGCAAAGGGCCGTAAGCGCAAATAGGCCCCCAGCTATGAAACACACAGTCAGCGAAATCGCCCTCAAAAATGGCGCCAAAGGCCTATTGATCCACATACCGGATGCATCCGTCATGAGCTTTGAACTCAATTTTAGGGCGGGTGAATACCTGGTGGACGAAAAAAAGTGGGAAACGCCCCACCTCATGGAGCACATCCTGCTCGGCGCCAACGAAAAGTTTCCTAAAGCCCGTCTGTTTCAGGCCGAAATAGAAAAGAACGGCGCATACAGCAATGCTTCGACCGGGGTATATGACATTACCTACGAAGCAGAATGCGCTGATTTTGAATGGGACCGCATCCTCGACCTGCTGCTCGTCTCTATTACTAAGCCGCTCTTTTTGCAGGACGAATTTGAGGCCGAATTTGGCAATGTCCGCGAAGAGTTGGCCGCCCGTTCCAACAACCACTTCCGTCACCTCAGCCTGGCGCTTCGCAAGGAGTATGGCTTTATGGCCAAGACCGATCAAGAGCGCCTCAAGATTATGGATAACGTGACCGTCGACGATGTCCGTACCCACTACAAGCGAACTCACACCAGCCGTAATCTGCGGTTCATTGTGGCGGGGAATATTACTCCCAAGCGCCATGAGGCGATCATCGAAACGATGGAACAGATTGCATTACCACTTGGGTCCAGCCGCTTGGCATTGCCTGACGAGCGCCCTAAAACACCGGTCAAGCCATTGTTTATTCGCAACAAAAGCGTCAAGAATGTGTATTTTTATGTAGATACGTTCATGAAGCGCCGTATGGACGAGGCTGAGGGTGATGCCTTGGGCCTGGTCAATACTATGCTTACAGAAACGCTGTATTCCAAAATCCTTGGTACGGCCCGCGAACGTGGTTTGGTGTATGGCATGAGCTCGGGCTTTGGCCAGACTAAACTTGCCAGTAATTGGTGGTTTGGGGCCCAGGTTTCACAAAAGAATGCCCCGGCATTATTCGACATCACGATTTCTGAGTTAGAGAAGGTATTTGCCGGCGATATTGCGTCCGAGGATATCGAGGCCGCCAAGGCTTACAGCCTGGGCAGGTTCCAGCGCAGCGCTCAGACCGTCAGCGGTACGGCTGGCGGGTATAGCGGCCGGTATTTCTTTGATGGCATCATCGAGGATTATTACCAAGTGCCTAAGCGCATCCGCGAAATTACCAAATCTTCCATCGTTGACATTTCTCGCAGTCTGTTCGCCGACGACATCCATGGCATGGGCATCTTGAGCAACTGCGACCGCGCACTCGTAAACGAGCTGCATGAGCAGCTCTCTGGCATCTGGGAAGCCGGCAAAAAGTCTTAGTATGTACGAACTCGAACTATCGGCCCGGCAACTACAAAAAGAGGTGACGGATGCTTTGCAGCGCCTCGGGTTCGACGGTCTCATGGCCCAGAAGCAACAACTTGATAGCCAGATTAACGACCCCGGTTTTTGGAACGAGCCCAAGACTGCCCAAGAGATTGTCAGGAAGCGGGCCAAGCTGGAGCACCGTCTGCAACCGTGGGAGCAACTGCGCAAAACAGTGAGTGATATTGCCGAGCTGGCGGATATGCGCGATCCGGCCATCCAAACCGATCTGTCGGAACAGTTATCCGAAGCGGAACAAACGTTCACATCGCTCAAAAACCAGCTCAAGCTGGCTGGCCCCTATGACGATTACGATGTTATCTTGAGCGTCTATGCTGGCGCCGGCGGTACCGACGCCCAGGATTGGGCGCAGATGCTGCTCCGGATGTATGTCCGCTGGGCCGAAAAACAAGGATATAGCGTAAAGACTATCGACGAATCGGCCGGTGACGAAGCGGGCATCAAGAGTGCCACGCTAGAAATCGAAGGTAATTTTGCCTATGGCAAATTAAAGGGTGAACACGGTGTCCACCGTCTGGTAAGGCTCAGCCCCTTTAACGCCGATAACCTGCGGCAGACCAGTTTTGCGAAAGTCGACGTATTGCCCAAAGTGGACCGCCCGGAAGCTCTGATTATCGACGATAAAGACCTCCGCATAGACGTCTACCGTGCTGGCGGCCATGGCGGCCAATCTGTCAATACGACCGATTCGGCCGTCCGGGTAACGCATATTCCTACAGGCATTACTGCCGCCATCCAGAACGAGCGCTCGCAACTCCAAAACAAAGAAGTCGCCCTAACAATCGTGCGTTCACGGCTCATCCAACTGCAAATGGAGCAGCACAAAGAAAAGCTCGAAGAATTAAAAGGCCCCAACCAATCGGCGGAGTGGGGGAACCAGATTCGATCTTATGTCTTACACCCTTATAAGCAGGTCAAAGATCTCCGGACCCGCTACGAAACCAGCGATACCGACGGCGTGATCGACGGCAATATCGACGCCTTTATCGAAGCATATCTTCTTCAAACTCTTGGATCTACGAACTAACCGCGGGAAGCAGTGACCCGCAAGAGAACCCCACCAATCAGGCCATACACCACCAAGGCAATGAGCGTAGCAGGCTCAAATACACTGTGGGGGATTGAGCCTTGTATGGTGCTGGTGGACTCACCAAAAACAGTGGTAAACGGTGCGACTAGTGGTGAGCTAACATTATATATCCAAGAAACAAAGTCTGAGTTGGGGTTGGCCCCAATAAGCTGGAATATGAGCCGAAGCCCAACCACTGATTCCACCAAGCCAAATACAACTGAAATTATTCCCCACATCAAGTTACCCCCTAGGTGTTTAATTGATAGCTATTATAGGGCGTTGTTTGCTTGTTAACAAGTTTTGTATAAGTACAAATTTGACAAAAAACAAACAAAATGCTAATGTATAAATACTGTCATAAAAAATAAACAGGAGAAACAAACATAAAATTATGACAAAAATTCCAATAATTTACATTAGCTCAGTAACCAAGTTGCAGCCGGTAGTCATCTTGCCACAGCCAGTAGAAGTAACCGAAATACCTCACGCACGTTC
Organism: Saccharimonadales bacterium (SeqCode); assembly: GCA_035758825.1. Classification (GTDB taxonomy): domain Bacteria; phylum Patescibacteriota; class Saccharimonadia; order Saccharimonadales; family UBA4665; genus JARIHD01. The sequence goes on along the minus strand of DASTWA010000002.1, from coordinate 253,628 downwards.
TCGCTGACGTACGTAGTTAGAACTTGATGCGGATATGAAAACCCAGCCTTAAAACGCTGGGTTTTCTTTGATATAATAGTGCTAATGATTTTACTGGATAGGGTAACCAAGACTTATGGCAAACATGCGACGCCGGCTCTTGACCGCATCAGCCTGCATGTCGAACCAAAAGAATTTGTGATTGTAGTGGGGCAGAGTGGCGCCGGTAAGTCCACGCTTCTTAAGTTGCTAACCCGCGAAGAACGTCCGAGCGCTGGCAAAATAATCGTCGGCGGTATTGACTACGACAAGCTCAAAGATAAAGACATCCCGTTGCTGCGCCGTAAGATCGGAGTGGTTTTCCAGGACTTCAAGCTACTACCTAACCGTACTGTGTTCGAGAATGTTGCATTCGCCCTCGAGATCGTAGGCATGGGCAACCGCGAAATCCATCACACCGTACCGAAGGTCCTAGACATCGTGAACCTTAAGGGCAAAGAGAAGCGTATGCCAATGGAACTGTCCGGCGGTGAGCGCCAGCGCGTGGCCATAGCCCGCGCAATTGTCCGCCAGCCAAAGATTTTGATTGCCGACGAGCCGACCGGAAACCTCGATCCAAAGCACGCCTGGGATGTCATTAGCGTCCTCGAAAAGATTAACCGGTATGGCACGACGGTTTTGCTGACGACTCACAACCAAGAGATTGTTAATAAGCTCAAAAGGCGTGTCGTTACAATTGAGCACGGCCAAATCGCAAGTGATAGGGCAAAGGCAGACTACAAGCTATGAGCAGAAAGATGATTACATTTTCCCGCATAATCAAGACGGGCATAATAAACTTTGCGCGCAATGCTTGGCTGGCAATCGCCGCCATGGCGGTTATGGTGGTTACACTAACAATCGTGCTGTTTTCGCTGATTGCCAACGCGACCTTTAATAACACCATCGATCAGATCCGCAGCAAGATCGACGTCTCGGTTTACCTGAAGGATGATGTCGATCCGCCCGAGACCCAAGACCTTATCGCCGACATAAAGAAGCTGCCCAATGTCGAGAGCATCAGCTACCTATCCAAAGAGGAAGTCCTGCAGAACTACGTAAAAGATAACCAAGGCAACACCGATCTATTATCGGCTGTTTCGCAGACCGACAACCCATTGCCAGCGACTATCCGTATCAAACCAAGGGACCTCAACAAGCTGAGCGATATCAAGACTTACCTGAGCCAGAAGGACGTCGCCGCGCTGCAGTCAGATGAGCCTTCGTATTCCGGCGACCGCAAAGAGGCCATCGACAAGATCACCCACGCCACCAACATTTTGCAGCGAGCGGGGATTGGCGCAGTCTTGATATTTGCCATTATTTCGGTGCTAATTATCTTTAATACCATTCAAATGGCGATTTTTAACCGTCGTGACGAGCTAACGATTATGCGCCTCCTTGGGGCGAGCACGTGGTATATCCGCGGCCCGTTCGTCGTAGAAAGTATTGTATACGGCGTGCTTTCGGCGTTCATTTCGGTCGGCCTCATTAACTCTATGTTTGTGGCCGCCCGTTCGACGCTGGAGGCTACATCGCTCGGTCTTTTGGATATTAATTACTCGGCCGAATATTTCCGCGAGCATGTATGGATACTTTTGCTTCTGCAACTCGGCGTGGGTATACTGATAGGTGCCGCATCATCTACCGTAGCGACCCAGCGGTACTTAAAATTCAAGACGAAAAAGTAATCAGAATAATTCAAAAAACTCGGTCTTCCTTTAGGGCGGGTTTTTTGCGCCCATCCGGCGCGGTATCTTGAAAAAGGGCGGGGGATATGCTAATGTTTATAACGAAAGCTTATAAGACAAACATGAAAAAAAATATAAGCCAAAAACCACGCCTAACCCGTAAAGCAGCCAGCTTGGCTATACTGGTCATAGCAACTGTGCTCGCTATAGGGTGTTCGATGCTTCCTCGCGTACAGGCGGATAGTATCGCCGACCAAATTAAGCAATTGCAGGCAGAGAACGCACATAACTCGGATGTATTATCGGAACTAGAAAGCCAGGCTGTCAGCTACGAAGATGCAATTAACACTCTCCAAGCTCAGATAGCCTCCCTCCAAATTAAGATAAACGAAAATACTGCCCACCAGTCAGAGCTACAGGCTCAGATAGTCGCCAATCAGCAAGAGCTGGAGCGTCAGAAAGAAATTTTAGGCGAAAATATTAGAGTAATGTATGTAGACGGCCAAATGAGCACTATTGAGATGCTTGCGACCAGCAAGAACTTGAGTGATTTCGTCGACAAAGAAGAGTACCGGACCGCTGTCAAGAATAAGATTCAATTAACCCTAAAGCAGATTGCCGTTCTTCAAAACCAATTGAACGAGCAGAAGAATCAGGTCGAAGCTCTATTAAAAGAGCAACAAGCACAGCAAGCGCAACTTGCTGCTAGTCGTGCTGAACAGTCACGTATGCTGACCTACAATCAGAGCCAGCAAAGTGTATATAACCAAAAAACAAAAGCCAACCAGGCACGAATCGAAGACCTGATTGCGCAACAGAGGCGGGCGAATAGTAGTGGTGCTGTGCCTGACGGCGGATATTATTTCTTGCGCTTCTCAGGTACTGTCCGATCACACGACTACAGTGTGAATGATTATCCTTACGCAAGTGCTGGCTTTAGTATGAGCACTCTTCCGGGGTGTGGGCACCCGGATCCTCGTACCGGACAACGCGATTCAACCGATAGGTGGGGATACTGCACGCGGCAATGTGTTTCATATGCCGCATGGGCAGTTGAAAGGTCGGGCCGAGTAGCGCCCGAAGGGTATGGGAGCGCCAAGGATTGGGTTGAATCAGCTCCTTCGAGTATTATCTATCGAGACCCTCAGCCCGGCGATGTCGCCATAAGTACTTCGGGTACTTGGGGCCATGCAATGTACGTAGAAAAGGTCGATGGAAATCGTATATTTGTCTCACAATATAACCAGCAGCTGAATGGCGAATACAGTACCCAGTGGCGTACATTCCGCTAGACTGACCATTAAGAAACTGAGAAGACGGCGCATGGAAACGTGGTCGTCTTTTCGCTATAATCAATCCATAATCATAAGAGAGGGTACTAATGACGCAACAAGAAAGCGCCAAGGACGGCCAGGATGGTCCCAAAATTGTAAAGATTCTTAAGCCGGTCGCTTTGGTAGTCGTTGCCGTTGCTATTTTTGGTGCCGGTGTCGGGTTTGGCAATGGGAGCATCCAACTCGGGAGTCCCGCCGAGCACGCTAACAAAGACCTTCCGGCAGACCTCGAGTACGAAAGCGTCGAACAAGTGTACGATTTGCTCAAATCGAACTACGACGGCAGGCTGGACGCCACCAAGCTGCTGGATGGTCTCAAGCACGGCCTGGCGGAAGCTGCCGGCGATCCGTACACTGCATACTTTAGTAAGGATGAGGCCAAGGAATTCAATGACCAGCTGAACGGTTCGTTTACCGGCATCGGCGCTGAACTTGGACAGGATGCCGACAGCAATTTGATTATTGTTTCGCCGATTGACGGCTTTCCGGCCAGCAAAGCCGGTCTGCGCCCCCAAGATATCATCGTGAGTATTAATGGGACATCGACCAATGGAATGAGTGTCGATAAAGCGGTCAGCTTGATCCGCGGCAAAGCGGACACCAAGGTTACGCTCCGCATCCTGCGCGATAAGACCGAGGACCTAAGCTTCACCATCACCCGAGCGGCGATTACCATCCCCAGCGTAAAGTGGGAGCTACTGGATGGACAGGTAGGCCTCATTACTGTCAGCCAGTTTGGCGAGGACACAGTCTCGCTTATGAACGAAGCCGGTTTGGAGCTCAAAGACCAGGGCGCTACAAGCATCTTGCTTGACTTGCGCGGCAATCCTGGCGGCTTACTAAGCTCGGCGGTTAACATGTCGGATATGTGGCTCCCTAAGGGTAAGACTATCGTCCAAGAAAAGCGCGGCGGGGTCGTGACCGAAACCTACGCTTCGGCGGGCGGTGGCCTATTTAACGGCATGCCGACTGCGGTTCTGATCAACGCGGGGAGTGCCAGCGCCTCAGAGATCGTCGCCGGCGCACTGCGCGACAACGGTGCCGCTACCTTGTTCGGTGAGAAGAGTTACGGCAAGGGAAGCGTGCAGGAAATCCGCGAATTGCCAAATGGCACCGAGATCAAAATCACCGTCGCCCGATGGTACCGGCCAAATGGTCAAAACATCGACAAAAAAGGCATCAAGCCTGATCACGAAATCAAAATGACTGACGATGACTACAAAAACGACCGCGACCCGCAAAAAGATGCAGCCATAGATTTTTTGAAAAAATAGGTCGATTGTTAACTATCTACTTGCAAAGTATAAGGGGTTTACGGTAGTATAGGTTGTAATTTGAGCAAGAGGTAAGAGGTGGCAAGGCCAACTAAGTATATTTTTGTAACTGGTGGTGTGCTTTCCGGATTAGGAAAGGGTATCACCGCCGCCTCCATCGGTAACGTACTCAAAGCTCGCGGACTCAAAGTAAATATCCAAAAATGTGACCCCTACCTGAATGTGGATGCAGGTACTTTAAACCCGCGCGAACACGGCGAGTGCTTCGTTACCAAGGACGGTGCGGAAACTGACCTTGATTTGGGTCATTACGAACGGTTCCTCGACGAGGAGCTGACGCAATCCAGCAGCTTAATGTCTGGCCGTGTGCTTTTGCGTGTTATCGAAGACGAGCGCGCTGGCAAGTACCAAGGCCAATCGGTGCAGATCGTTCCGCACGTTATGACTGCCATTCAGCAGTACATCCGTGAGGCGGGTGAGGGATTTGACGTGCACATTGTCGAAATTGGCGGCACCGTCGGTGACCTGGAAAGCCAGAGCTTTATTGAGGCTATCCGTGAACTTGGCATCCGTGTCGGACTGGAGAATTGCCTGTACGTGCATGTCGTGTATATGCCTTATCTGGGCGCTAGCGATGAATTCAAGACCAAGCCCGCCCAGAATGCTGTACGTGATCTGCGTGGCATGGGCGTAGCTCCCGACATTCTGGTGGCCCGCAGCGAAAAGAATGCTCCGGAAGGCGTAAAGCGTAAACTAAGCATGTTCTGCGGCGTCGAAGAAAAAGCCATCGCGCTGCTCCCTAACGCCAAGAGTATCTACGAAGTACCGCTAACCCTCGAGGATGCCGGTATCGCCGAAGTAATCTGCGAAAAGCTTCAGCTGAAAGCCTCCCAGAGCCCAGATTTTACTGACTGGCGCGAGATGGTAACGCAAGCAACCACTCCTCACGAAAAAGAGGTAAGGGTCGGCATTGTTGCCAAGTATTTGGACAATCTGGATACCTACATGTCTGTTTTTGAAGCCCTGCGTTCGGCTGCATGGGCCAATAACACCAGCGTAAAACTGGAGTGGATAGACGCCGAGGGCCTGGAAGACAAAGAGGATATCACTGCCGAACTTGCCGGCGTTGATGGCATCGTCGTCCCGGGCGGGTTTGGTACCCGCGGCCTGGAGGGCAAAATCAAGGCGGCACAATATGCCCTGAAGAATAAGTTTCCGTATTTGGGCCTTTGCCTCGGGTTGCAAATGGCGGTTATTGCCGCTGCCCGTAATGGAGGCATAGCCGATGCGACGACTGCCGAGCTTGACTCTGAGGGCGCAAATCAAGTTATCCACACTATGGCTGACCAAAAAGGCCTAGAAAATACCGGAGGAACAATGCGCCTGGGTGATTACCCCTGCAAGGTTGTCCCAGGAAGCAAAGCTGCCGAGGTATACGGCGCCACCGAGATCGTAGAACGTCACCGTCACCGTTACGAGTGCAATAATGGCTACCGGGACCGCTACGAATCGTGGGGCATCCGGGCTGTCGGGCTTTCGCCGGATGACCATTTGGTCGAAATGATCGAGGGCATTGACCACCCATTCTTTATGGCTAGCCAGTTCCACCCCGAGTTTAAGTCCCGGCCTAACAGGCCCCACCCGATGTTTGACGGCTTTATCGCCAGTTTATTGCAAAAGAAGGGCGAGTAGGGTACCTTTAACTATATGGAATCACCTACGGCACCGCAGCCCGGCTTACACCAAAAACGTGTACTTTTTGTAGAAGACGATGATGCGCTCGCCAGTGTATATCTGGTTCGGCTGCAAGCCGAAGGCTTTGAGGTCCGTCGCGTAGCTAATGGCGAGGACGCCCTTGCGGCGGCGATTAGCTTTAGGCCAGACCTGGTGTTACTTGACGTCATGATGCCCAAGGTGAGCGGATTTGACGTCCTCGACATTCTCCGCAATACCCCGGAGACGACCAACCTCAAGATCGTTATGCTGACCGCCCTTAGTCAGGAGAGCGACAAAAAGCGCGCCCAAGACCTTGGTGTCGACGAGTACCTGGTTAAATCCCAGGTTGTTATTGGCGATGTTATTGAACGCATCAAACGCCATCTGAGCATGTAAACTCCAGCAAGTCTTGACCAAATGATACCCTCGGATGCAGGCGCATCCCAGGTATATTGTAGAGTATTTTGTATTAATATTGACTTTTATAAAAGGTTATGTTTTATTATATATCATAAGGAACAAAGACTAAAACAAAATGATAGAATCCTTACATAGCCCCCAGGAGCGCATTGCGCTCGAGCATCAGGAAGATGCGGCACACTACCTCCAGCACGAACTACCGATTGTCCCCGAGGTCGAAGATCCTACCAATGTTCTGGCAATGTATGCAATTCAGCAGAGACTGCCTAGTGGTGCTACGTACTGGGCGCATAGTTTCTTTGAACCGACGGGCGACAATGTGACCAAGGTTAACCAACCAAGTCCAGAGTTGTTTGGTGAGGCCGAAACGTATCTGCGTATGCAGGACTCATTATTTATGAACCTTACGTCTATTGACGGCCGGTGGTGGCAAGGCTCAAAGAGCGAAAAAGCAATTACAGAATCACTTCGAGAAGTCTACGTGGGCACTGCCCGGGACGAAGCGGGGAATGTGCGTACTTTGGATGTCCTCAACTGTGCAGAGTCTGATCTTACCGCCGAAGAGTTGCAGTCCCTTGAGAATGTTATTGCCAAGGTTGGCAACTATACGCATGGCAAAATCTTTAATCGTCTAAGGGGTATCGCTTTTTTTTCGGGCAGCGAATTCCCGGAGAATGAATTGGGCGGTTTCCAGTTCGCCAGTGGTGCGATGCGTTTAAATATTGACGAGCTACGCAAGGCAGCGGCTATGGTTCCGCCGCGATACTTGCGTTACTTTAGAAATCATCCGGAAATATCTGCCTCCGAAATTACATTGGCACATGAGTTCGGCCATGTTATTGATATTGCGTCCGAAGAGGAGGTCGACGCCCATTTTCTGGACAAGAATCCGGAACGGTATGCCTGGACGTCGTTTGGTGGCAGGACTGCTGATTTTTCCGGCTTCAACTCAATACCCGGTTGGACAAACGCGGTCATACCTAGGTCAGAATACTCCAAAGCCAACGTCTGGCGATTTGACGAGATATTAGCTATCGAAATGGCTGGCGGTGAGTCGCCGCCTACGAGTTATGCTATGACCGCGCCATGCGAAGATATGGCCGAATCGTTTGCCATCGCATCGCTTGACGGCGACACTTCAACCATCCCCATGCGGCTAAAACGTATCCAGGAGGTTATTGACCTGGCCGAAGGGCGGGAGATGGGCCCATTGACGTTTGATGTGCAAAAGTGTGAATTTGAAGATGGGGTATTTCGCCCGCATAAAATGGCAGCTATCCGGTTAGGTGTTTACGTTGCGAGTTAAGTAACAGCCCCCGAAAGACCGGGGGCTGTTGACGTAAGTAGGAGTTAGTACTATTACTCGACAGTAACTTCGACGCGGCGAACTGACTTGCCGGTAAAGCGGCGAACCTTGCGGGTTACGAACTTTACGACACCGTCTTTGTCTGCGTGAACAGTGAAGTTGCGGCTAATCTTGGTGCCTTTGCCAGCGCGCTTGGTAGCGCCAACCTGACGAACGATAACCTGGCCGCTGCGAACTTTCTGGCCGCCGTAAATCTTAACACCAAGTCGTTGACCTGGACTGTCCTTAACATTCTTGGCTGTACCACCGGCTTTAACGTGTGACATATGCTTACTTTACTTCCTTGTTATTACTACGAGTTCGCGAGCGACCAGTTGGCCGGGACGGCGATACACCATCTCTTGCTCTTGAGCCCACAAAAATCTTACTCGATTGTACCCCATAACCTCGAGTGAGTCAAGTAGTGACAGGTGGTAAATACGGCCATTTGGCGCGGCCCAAGCAGGCATGGCCAAACAGAGGCGGGTGCCGGAAGGTATTTGTCCGGCCAAATTAGTCAAAAATTTTTGCAGAATGACGTTGCAAGTGCCGATTATCTCTTGTAATTTTTCGGGGTTTGGCCAGTTCGAGAGCGGGCGGCCAAGATATGTTTCGCCGGCTACAACAGAGAAGGGATGGCCCCACTGGTGGGTGGTGGCGTCGCCGACCTCTAGTTCGACTGTTGTGGCGTGCTCGGCGCCGCGGGTTGCCAGCCACTCAAGGTTTTGGCGGCTGTAGTCCACCATGCGAGGCTCCAGGTCGGTGCCGTAGGCGCCATACCCCATCAACAAAGCTTCCTGAAGCACTACGCCAGTCCCGCAGAAGGGATCCAGCACAACGGTATCGGTCGTGGCGGGCAAATTGCCAGTGCCCAGGTTAACGATTGTTTGGGCTAATTTGGGCGGCAGCATGCCCACAAAAGCATCGCGCTTAGGCCGGCCCCGGTCGCGGGCGGCGTAAGCATCGATATCCTGGATGCGCAGCGTCTGGGCTAGGTAAGTCTGTTTGCCGTTACGGATGAAGAGCAGTTCCATGCCCAGGTCGCCGGTCAATTGGTTGTGCAGGACTTGGGCGGTGTTGAGGGCTGGTTCGGCGTTAGGCACGACGCGCACTGAGCGGCCGGCAGCCTTGCAGGCCTTTTTGAGCTCGAGACCGGTGCGGAGCAGGTGCCGTTCGTTGACGCTCATGCCAAAAGTGCTTAGACCGAGCTTGATTTTTCCTTCTAGAGGCAGCTTATCTAACAGGCTGGGGAATAACTTGATGGTCGTCTGGGCGACCTGCGGCCAGTTGGCGCTGTCAAAATCGCCGATTGGCTTGGCTAGGCGGATACTGCCGCCAATCCGGTCAAAAGGGATATCCTCGGGCAGAATGTCGGCCGCCATGGCGTGGTCGCCCAGCGGCTCCAAGTGGTCGCCGCCAAACAGACTTTCCAGTTCGGCCCTGCCAATTGCCGGCTGGCGGCCCAGAATAAAGATACTCTTGTGTGTCATCTTGCCCTGTATTATAACAGTTAACTGATCATCACTACGTGGTTATGTATAATAGGGGACATATGAGCGAATACTCCTTTATAAAAAGGCGATGGAAATTGTTGCTGAATATCGTAACAGTCATTGCACTGCTTGTTTTAGTCGTGGCCATCCGCGACCAATTGGTCGAGACGCTTAAGAATCTTCGGGAAGTTAATGCCTGGGTGCTTTTGCTCCTCATTCCGATCCAAATGCTGAACTACCACTCCCAGACCGAGATGTACCGCGGCATGTTCGCGGTAGTGGGCAACAAACTCCGGTATTGGTCGCTCTACAAAGTTGCGCTGGAGCTGAACTTTATTAACCACGTATTTCCAAGCGGCGGTGTGTCGGGCATCTCATATTTTGGGGTGCGAATGCGCAGCAGCGGTATTACAGCTGGCAAGGCGACGCTTATCCAGCTTATGAAGCTGGTGCTGCTCATCTTGTCGTTTGAGATTCTGTTGGTTTCCGGATTGCTGTTCTTGGCCATAGGCAACAAGGCAAACGATTTTGTCATCCTGGTGACGAGTTCGATTACGACCTTGATGCTGATTGGTACCTTTGCATTCGTAATGATAATCGGCAGCGAAAAGCGGATCAGCGCGACCTTTACATTTCTTACAAAAGCCATTAACAAGGTGCTGCATTTCTTTATGCCCAAATCGCCCGAAACGATCAGCATCGCCCGCGTACAGCGTGTGTTTGAGGAGCTGCACGTCAACTATAAGCTAATAGAGTCCCGGTGGAAGGACCTTAAATGGCCCTTTGTATGGGGCCTGATGGCTAACGCTACCGAGGTTGCCGCTATATATGCGGTATACATCGCTTTTGGCGAGTGGGTAAATATCGGGGCGGTTATCCTGGCCTACGCAGTTGCCAATGTTGCCGGCCTTATTTCGGTCATGCCCGGCGGCGTGGGTATTTACGAAGCCCTCATGACCGGTGTTTTGGTGGCCGCGGGCGTACCGGCCGCGATCAGTCTGCCGGTAACGGTCATGTACCGTATGCTGAGTACCATGATCCAGATACCCCCCGGTTACTTTTTTTACCATCGGATGCTGCGTAGGCCCGATCCCGATGTTACCGAAGCCGCCTCCGGCAAGTAGGGGAGCCATATGAGTTCACAGGACATTACATGGAGCGTCAGCGAGTTCGTCGCCGTATTAAACCAGACGTTGGCCTATGCCTATCCGACGGTAACGGTCAGCGGCGAGCTGGCCAATTTTAAGGTCAGCAAAAACCGTTGGGTGTATTTTGACCTCAAGGACGAAGGTGCAACTGTGCGTTTTTTTGGCACGGTCTATATGCTGCCCGGGCCTTTGGAGGACGGCATGATGGTGGCCGTCAGGGGCGTACCGCGGCTCCACCCGCAGTATGGGTTTAGTGTGACTGCCCAAAACATTAATCCCGTCGGTGAGGGGTCAATCAAAAAGGCCGCCAAACTTTTGGAAGCCAAACTGGCTGCGGAAGGACTGTTCGACCCGGAACGCAAACGGCCGGTACCGTATCCGCCAGGGCACATTGGCCTGGTTACTTCCGGTGAGTCGGCGGCGTACCGTGACTTTTTAAAGGTTTTGAATGCCCGGTGGGGCGGCTTGAAGATCACGCACATCGATGTGCAGGTGCAGGGTGAGGCGGCTCCGGCACAGATTGTCCGTGCCGTACAGCAATTTAACCAGATGGCATCGCCGCCGGATGTGCTGGTAGTGACCCGCGGCGGGGGGAGTGCGGAAGACTTGCAGGCTTTTAGTGCCGAGCAGGTTACCAGGGCAGTGGCCGCCAGCCGTATACCGACCGTCGTAGCGATCGGACACGAGACCGACATAAGTCTGGCCGAGTTGGCCGCCGACCAGCGGGCAAGCACCCCCAGTAACGCTGCCGAATTACTGGTGCCAGACCGCAGGGCAATGCTGGCGTCGCTCCGCGCCCAGCGTGAACGGCTGGCCCATTTGGCCGACCGGACAGTCCATGATTCACGGCGGGCGCTTGTACTCCACCGGGAAGCGCTTGATGACGGCATCCGAAGTCTTCTGCACCAAGAGAAGCAAGAGATTGCCTTGCGCAAACAAGTGCTGACAGCGTTCGATCCGCAGGCGGCGCTGGCGCGGGGGTACGCCCTTGTCCGCAAAGGGAGTGCGTGCGTGGTGAGCGGTAATGGCATCGCTCCTGGCGACGAACTGAATATGCAGTTAATTGACGCGCGCCTGACAACGACAGTCAAACAGATTACAATGATAGAGGAGAACCGACATGGCTAAGGCCGAAAAAGACTACCAGACATTAAGCAGCGAGCTTGATCGTGTGCTTGCCCAGCTACAGGCACCCGGTGTTCATGTAGACGAGGCCGTAGCGCTGTATGAGGAAGGTTTGCGGTTGGCCGGGCAGCTTGAAAAGCACTTGCAGCAAGCCGAGAACAAGATTAAGCAACTGAAGCTGGCTTCCGAACAAGCCACAGAATCCGCCTTGTAGCGGAAGGGAGGAATACATGTTATTTTGGATAGCTCTAGTGGGGATGACCATCATTTTGGCATTCGGTGTCGTGGTTTTCGTCGGACCGCCATACCTGCCGACCATGCGCAAGCAGACCGATACGGCGCTTAACTTGCTGGATCTCAAGCCGGGTGAAACCCTCTTGGAGCTGGGTTCTGGTGACGGCCGGGTAATGCTGGCCGCCGCCAAACGTGGGATTAAAGTTGTAGGCGTGGAGCTCAACCCCTTCTTGATTGCCGTTGCGTGGATTGTGACCTTCAGGTATCGCAGTCAAGTGCGGTTTATTTGGGGGAGCTACTGGGGCGCTCCCTGGCCGCGTGCCGACGCTGTCTTTACCTTTATGCTGCCACGTTATATGAAACGCCTTGATGAGCGGATGAGTAAATGGCGTCCAGACGTTCCAACCAAGCTGGCGAGCTTCGCTTTTGCTATCCCGGGCAGGGAACCAGTCGAAAAGCGTGATGGCGTGTACCTGTACGAGTATAAATAATGCTTGTGTTTGATGTGAGTTTTACGCTATTATGAGCGATATGAATAGGCTATCCGAACGAGGCGCAATAAATATATTGCTCATTCCTTTTATAATGCTGATTTTGTTCTTTTTTGGCGCGGTCGGCTTTGGGGCGTGGGCATATAACGAACGCGCCCATTATAAAAACGAAAGCGACCAAGAGGTCGCCACAGCCGTTAACAAGGCCGTAGCCGACCAAAAAAAGCTCGATGCCGCTGACTACGCGGAGCAGGCCAAGAAGCCGTACGACACCTACATCGGACCGTCGGCATTCGGTAACATCACCGTCAACTATCCAAAAACCTGGAGCTCATACGTCGTAGAGAACGACCGCGGCGGCAACCCTGTCAATGGTTATTTTCAGCCCAGTGTCGTACCTAACGTTACCGACCCAGACAATACCTTTGCGCTGCGTGTTGAGTTGGTTCAGACGCCTTATGACACGGTTGTGAGTCAGTTCAAGGCTTCGCTGACTGCCGGCAAGGTGACGATTGCTCCCTATACTTTGCCAAAGGTTCCGAGCATTGTCGGTTCGCGCATCGAAGGCCAGATTACGCCGACCAAGCAGGGTACGATGATCGTACTACCTCTCCGGAATATGACCCTTAAGATCTGGACAGAATCCAATGATTTCAAAGGCGACCTAGACACGCACATCCTGCCCAACTTCTCATTTGTTCCGTAGTGCCCCCGCAGTATACAATCCGGCAGACTTTATAACACCGTAGCCGGCTCATGCCCACGGTGTTATACTGTATGCAAGCATAAGGAGAGGGGAACATGGTGCAAGCGGACGGCGCCGATAATTCCGGGGGGACAAACGCAGCGCTTCTGAGGTCTGTGGCTGAACAGCTCAAAACTCCTCTGGCTACAATCGCCAGGCAAGCCGAGCTAGGTCAGTTGACCGGCGAAGTAGGATTGACCGACTTGGGGGCTATCCGCGTCCACGCGGCCGCGGCTCTGACACTCGTGGATAGTTATTTGTTAGGATTGCGGCTAATGCGCGAGCAAAGTATGCTTCAATTGGAACCAGTCTCGATCTCGTCGTTATTAGTAGAGACGGCTCACGAGCTGAGTAGTTTTGCCAAACAGTATGGAACAGTAGTCGAACTGAGCATCGGCGGCAGATATGAGCCGGTCATGGCTCATCCAGAGGGCCTGAAGTCGGCGCTTCTGGCTTTGGGGTATACATTGCTGCAGGGCTACCCGCTGCCTGAGGGGAGCAGACTTTTACTCTCTGTCCACCGGACGCCACACGGCCTGGTAACAGGTTTGTATGGCGAGTACGAGCAGCTGCGCAGCGAATCCTGGCGCAACGCGTTGGCATTGCAGGGCAAAGCCTCCAAGCCACTAAGCATCCTGAGCGGCAGCGGAGCGGGACTGTTCGTCGCAGACGCAATTTTGCAGGCAATGGAAAGTAAGCTGCGGGTCGGGAGACACCAGAAACGATCCGGTTTGGCGGCCACGTTGCAGCCAAGCCAGCAATTGGTATTTGTATAAATTGTATAAGTATTGTATTCATGCAAAATGTATTAGTAATTGAACCTGACACTGCCTTGGCCCGTACCTATGTGCAGGCTTTACGGCACGCAGGTTATGCAGTGAGACATGCTACTGGCGCCCAAGACGCTATTGACGCGGCGGACCAGTCAACGCCTGCGGCAGTAGTCATGGAGATCCAGCTGGCAGTCCACGACGGTGTGGAGTTTTTGCATGAATTCCGATCGCATGCCGAATGGCGATTTGTCCCGGTAGTCGTAAACACTAACCTGACGCCAGTGGCAATACGACCGGTGCAAGCGGCTTTGGCGGCGGATTTGGGCGTTATGGAGGTGCTATACAAGCCCCAAACCAGCCTGCAGCAAGTTATCTCGGCGGTGCGGCGGGTGCTGACGTGAAACAACAGGTTACGACGGCGATTATTTTGGGGCGTACCGATTATGGTGAAGCCGATCGTATTTTGTCTCTGTTGACCCCAGAATACGGCAAGCTGAGCCTGCTCGCAAAAGGGGTGCGCCGCGTGAAATCCAAATTAGCCGGCGGCATCGAACTGTTCAGCGTGAGTGAAATCACGTTCATTAAGGGCAGGGGAGAAGTCGGTACTCTAGTATCGACTCGTTTGGTGAAGCATTACGACCGGATAGTAGGGGACCTCAATCGAACGATGCTTGGCTACGACCTTATCAAACAGCTTAATCGGGCTACCGAGGACGAAACAGAGCCGGCGTACTTTGATGTGCTCCGCGACACCTTTGAGGCGCTGAACGACGTGGACATCCCGTCCGACTTGGTGCGGTTCTGGTTTGCGGCGCAAATGCTCCGTCTGAACGGGCACGCCCCCAATTTGCAAAGTGACGACCGTGGGGAAAGACTGTCCGTAGATCGTAGGTACGAATTCGGTACAGGGCATATGGCCTTTGTATATTCTCCGGAACGGGGGCGGTTCGAAGCCTCGCACATTAAATTTTTGCGGTTGGCCTTTGCCGGTACTCCACCCCGGGAGCTTTGGCGCGTCCGCGGCAGCTCGGCGCTAACGGAAGACCTGCTCCCACTTATGCAGCATCTGACCCTGGTCGTATAAAAGGAAGAAAACCGTTGACGGTCATTGAGGATAGCGAACAAATACCGTATTATAAGTGACGTTAATGATACGTTTTAGAGCCGGACCATCCGGTTCTAAACTTTTTACTTTCTTAACGCAGGGGACATAGGCGGTGATTGTTATGGAAGAGTTGTTTGATGTAATGGATCGTGCGACAGTCGGTGATACGGGTCCTGGCCCGAGTAAGATCGAGTACTCGTCAATGGGCCATATTGCCCATATTCAGCCGGAGGTCGATGCACCCGACGTTGATGACAAGGAGGTGCCTGGTCAGATAGTATTACCTGATGGAACGGTAGTCGACCCGCGTGAACCCGATGCCCGCCACCGGAGTGACCAGAAGGCTGAGCCGCAAGGCGGTGGAGTGTACCGTTCCCGGTTTAGCGCCCAGACTGCACACGAGGAGACTGACGAAGCTGAGCCGCCAGCCCAAGACCAAGGCGCCGGCGGCCCGCCAGAGCCACCGGATAGGCCGCCCACGGATCAAGCGTCGCCTTATCCGGATCCGGAATGGTATGACGGTGATGGTGATGGCGCGGATGCCAGGGGCGATCTTCCAGGCCCAGGAGAGGGCCGAGAGTTTGCTGAGCCGGAATTTAGTGATCCGCTTGAGACATTAAAGCGCGCAGCGCTTATGGCACGTGCCGGTGAGATGTCATTATTACTCGAAGGCTTTAGTCAAGGGCGCCATGCAGTCGAGCGGCAACGGGCTGCCGAGGAGGCTGCATCCACGCCACCCATTTCTGAGGCAAACGCAGCGCCGGAGCCTGTATCGACGCCTGTTGAGCAGGCGCCACCCGCAGCACCTCCTATCAGCCCCTTTGTTACGCTGAGCAACGAAGTGCATGCACGTGGAGCAGGTGATCTGCCGCAGCGACCACCTCTGGACTTGTCAGGACAACTTCCTGGTGAAACTCATCTTGAATTTGAACTTCGTACCCGTCGGGAGTGGGCTGGGGATTCTGAGCCGTACAACGGGCCGTCGATTGAGGTCTTGGAACGCGTGCTTGTGGGTCTCCGGCGACCTGATGTTGGCCTTGGGCAGGCTGACCCTGCTTTGAAACAGCGAGAAATAGGCATCGTAGTTAAAGAGCCAACCCCGGAAGAAATTGCAGCTGCCGGAGGTGATGTCATGGCCGCCAGAGCCGAGAAAATTGCAAGAGCACAACAAGAAACTGCCCGCAAACAACAAGGGCCGCCACGCCCTGACCCTGATAGATAGCCGGGGTGGCAGGGCTTAGCAAAAGCGCCCGAAGGCCAGGCGGCGGTGGCGTAACAGATGGCCGCCTGATATAATGCAGCTCATATGGAAGCACAAATGAGTGAAGTGACTTTAGAGGAAATCGCATCCTTAGCCAAACGGCGGGGGTTTATTTATCAAGGTAGTGAAGTATATGGTGGGCTGAGCGGTACTTGGGACTACGGTCCACTGGGTGTCGCGCTGAAGCGCAACATCATGCAGCTGTGGTGGAAGATGTTCGTCGAAGACCTCGACGACATGTACGGCGTCGACGCCGCCATCCTCATGAACCAAAAGGTCTGGCAAGCCAGCGGCCACACCGAAACCTTTACCGACCCGCTGGTTGAGTGCTCCAACTGCCACGGCCGCTTCCGCGCCGACAAGCTCGACGACCCGAACAAATGTCCAGCCTGCGGCAAGACCGGCACCTTTGGCGAGCCGCGCCAATTCAACATGATGTTCAAGACCAATGTCGGCCCGGTTGCCGACGAAGCCAGCGTCAGCTATTTGCGACCCGAAACCGCCCAGGGTATCTTTACTAACTTCAAGAACGTCGTCGACAGCTTTTACCCAGACCTGCCATTCGGTATTGCCCAGCAGGGTAAGGCCTTCCGCAACGAAATTTCTCCCCGCGACTTCGTGTTCCGTTCCCGCGAATTCGAACAGATGGAAATCGAGTACTTCGTAGACCCAGCCAAGTGGGAAGAGGCTTTCGAGATGTGGCGCAAGCGCATCCACGAATGGTTCCAGGCGCTCGGTCTGTCAGGCGATATGGTGCACGAACTGGAAGTCCCAGCAGACGACCTGGCACATTACAGCAAGCGCACGATCGACTTCGAATTTGACTTCCCGCACGGTAAAGACGAACTACTCGGTATGGCATACCGCACCGACTTCGACCTGACTAATATCCAAAAAGCCAGCGGCAAGAGCATGGAATACCGCCCCAAAGATGGCAGCGCGCCGTTTGTGCCGCATGTGATCGAGCCAAGTTTCGGTGTCGAACGCGCCGTGATGGCCGTGCTCGTTTCGGCCTACAAAGTAGACGAACTGAACGGCGAGAAGCGCAGTGTACTTAAGCTGCCCAAGCATCTGGCGCCAGTTACATGCGCCGTCAGCCCGCTGCTAAAGAATAAGCCCGAGCTGGTTGCCAAGGCCAAAGAGGTTTACGACATGCTAAAGAAGGAATTCGGCGCAGTCATGTGGGACGACAACGGCAATATCGGTAAACGCTACCGCCGCCAAGACGAAATCGGCACGCCATACTGCGTAACGATCGACTTCGATACCCTCGAAGACGGAACAGTGACCGTCCGTGACCGCGATACGGCTGAGCAGAAGCGCATTAAAATCGATGATCTCATCGGTTCGATCAAGTAGAAGACTGTATGGAACAGCGGAAAGCCCCAACCATCTAGGTGTAAAGTTGGGGCTTTTTGTATGGGCAGAACAAGTATTTGCTAAAATGACGATAGAAGTAACGCTTTAAGGCATTTTGTTGCCTATAAACTTAATGAAAGAAGCTTTGCGGCCGCCGTAAAGTCCCAAGGTTAACATGCAATACACCGTCCACGTAAAGCCTGGCAGTAAGAAAGGTCCGCTTGTTGAGCAAACTGATGCCGGCTTTACGGTATATGTCCGCGAACGGGCGGTGGACGGCAGGGCAAACCAGGCGGTGATCGAGCTTTTGGCCGAATATTTTGGCGTCGCAAAGTCCCGCATTGAAATTGTTCGAGGACATACCTCGCGGACCAAAGTCGTGCGAGTTGCGGCCTAAATGCCTCTATGTATAATGAAGGTATAAAGAAAAGTCTAAGGGGTCGTCTGTACGTATGAACTGCCATGTATGTGAAGAAGTAGATAACGACGGAAGCCGCTTGTTATTCCAGACGGAATACTGGCGGGTGATTTTGTCGTATGACCAGGCATATGTGGGAAGGTTGTTTATCCCGTTGCGTGTCCATAAGGGCAGCCTTGGCGAGCTGACCGATGAGGAATGGAGCGATTTTAAAGAGATCGTCCGCAAGGTGGAGCAAGCCAACGCCAAAGTATTTGGCGGCCGGCCATTCAACTGGCTTTGTATGATGAATGACGCCTTTAAGCAAATACCCGCAAATCCGCACGTGCACTGGCACATGCTGCCGCGGTACGACCATGACATCGAAATAAACGGACAAATTTTTACCGACCCGGATTACGGACGCCATTACGACAAAGGCCGCTGGATGAGGGTGACCGACGAACTGGCTCAGGCCATCATTGATCGGCTTAAACCCGAACTTGCCTAGTTAGATTTGTGCTAAAAATGTGACGTTAGTCACATAGCGAATTATCCCTATTTGGTACCATAGCTGTGCAAGCTTCTCAGGGAGAGTGCGAGCGGTTCGGGGCGGGTCTCCGGCGCCTAGAAGGGAAGAGCCATGGAAGGTATCCTGGACTTTTTGAGCGGCCTGTTCGACGGTGGAGACGGCGGTTCCGGTTCGTCCGGCGGCGGTAGCAGTGACATCACCTTCGGCTCTAGTGAGAGCTGGGGAACGGGTGCCAACGAGGGCTACCGGTTCGAGGACACCGGCTTGGTGCACGACAGCGGTTCGGGGCAGAACCCGGTTGCCAGCGACAGTGCTGGCAATCTCTTCGACAGCAAGACTGGCGAACCTGTCAGTCGGAACGACACCGACGTTCACAACAAGTAAGTACTGACCACGGATCCGCCCCGCTCGCGCTCAATGATCCCCGGAGGATGTTTGCGCGCTGCGCTGAAACCTATCTTTTATTTGTTTCAGCGCAGCGTCCACCTCCCAACTGTAGAGGACCCTGTCCAGCAGAGTGTATCATCTCGGGCAGGACAATTCACTGGAGATTGTCGTGGCAGAATCCCCAGAAGAGCTATTTTGCCGCCGTGGCCAAGCCGCACTGCGGTAGTATTGCATTATTTGACACATTATGATATAATTGTATAGTTTTGTGAGTTGCGTTTTGCATGTTCCAAAGCACGTTGACAAACAGACAGACACGAGATGAGCGATCAGCGCGATATTTTGCTTTTACCGCCTTGGTTGTTCATCTTGTGCTACCAGAATGCACATCCATCCGAAGGGAACCCTTATGGGTAACATCAACGGCGGGCATCTGCTCGTATTTGTAATGGTCGTTATGGCAGTCACCATTTTTGTAATTTGGCGATCGCCCCAGGCTCCGGCCGGAGACCTGCCCGACAAGACCCGTGGACAGTCACGGGAAGACGCCGATCTCCTGCCGCGTTGGCAGCGTGCCGTCATGGTGGTCTTTGTTGCGAACGTTATGGGCTTCGGCGCCAACAGCAAGTACTTTGCCAGGCTTCGGAGTTCAATCGACCAAGGCCCGCTATTCAGCGGTCGTATGCTTCTGACCAATATCCTCGAAGATGCTAGCCAGAAGTATGGCATTAGGCTTGCCGGGATAAATCAAGTGCAAGGAGAGATATTTGTCGCAATGTTGGTCGACGACTCGGCGTTTAACTTGAGCTGCGCACGGCTCATCGACTACATCGACAAGCTCAGAGATGAGGCTTTCAGCATCACGGCGCCCGACGATACGCCAATCCCCGACGAGCTCATCATCGGTCAAGAGGTGATCGACGCCTACCGCACCTTGCTCGACAGGATGTGGCCCGACCACTACTTTGGTGCCAGTGAATGCGGCTGACATCGGCCATCCAGGGGATACCAACAGAGAGAAGAGCACAGAGCCGCTCGAAATGTCCGGCTCTCAGCCGACTTTTCTCAGTGTTTTCTGTGTTGTTCTGTCTGTTTGTCTCTCCCCATGAGTATTTTTACCCAAAATATTGGTTGGGAGAATATTTACTAGAACGGACAAGTAAGCGTCAGGGTTTTACTTTGTACGGGGTGGCCTTCTAGGACGATGGCATGGTGCTGCCAGAATTCTTTGCTCTCGTCATTTTCGTTGCTAGCCCCGGGCATGCCTGGCATGTCTTTGCCAAACCAAGTGTCAAGCAGCTCAAAATCGCCCTCGTCGTCTTTGCGGACGACGATCGTTATGCACGCTGTTTGTTCGGGCTGACGACGCCGAACAAACCGGTAAAAAGTATCGCGGTTGATGGGCTTGGCGTACATGATGTGGTCTTTGGCGCCGGTACTAACAATGTCGCAGCTACCGATAATGCGGCCGAAGTCGAACTCTATAACCGAGTGCTGGCCTTTGGGAGATACATGACGCAACATCTCTTTGATGAGAATAACGATATAAGGCTGTTGCGAGATGGTTGCACTAGCTGGAGAACGGATAAGGTCAACGTATACGTCCGTGCCGTTTAGGGTTTTTGCAATGGGATGCTTGATCATGCTCCGGTCTCCGGTTAGGTTATGGAGCCCTCCAGCTACCCGCACCCCTCCATGAGTGATTAGGCGTCGCTGACTCGTTGCCTGTAAGTATACAGGATTTTGCCCGAAAGGAGTAGGCGAGTGGGCCCGATTAAAGGAATTTCGCAGCTCCAACTGATCGCGCTAATGGTATAGTGAGATCATGCCATTCAAACGACACAAAGTGCCAAAGATATCAATGAAGCCGGCCGCCATACCGGTTATACCCAAGAGCGGCCGCGCCAAAGCTACCGCGAAAGGCGCTGACCCACATGCCCAGGCCAAGGAACTTTTGCAAAATGCCAAGAATGTCGAGCTTTTTGAAGACGTCCTTAATCAAGTGAATGCCTACTACGACAACCAGTCCAAGCAGGCCAAGGAAGTCTTGCCGATTTTTGTCGGCGTAACTCCAGTAGGATTGTTGGTTGAGCTTTCGGCCGTCCGTGATAGCTCACTGGCTGGTCAGCCGGTCAACGGAAACGACCTGCGCGTTTTTACATATCAAATCGGGACTGCGCTAAGCCGCGATCTTGAGCCGCGAGAGATTGCTGAAGTAAATATGGTCAAAGGCCAGGAGCAGGTAAGGCTGCAAAGCGAAGAATATCCTATGCCTGACCCCAAAGATGGCAAGGCGATGGCAAAATGGCGCTTTACCGAAGCTGAGACTGTCCAGCTGCAAACAATGGGAATTTATGAAATCCAGCCCGAAAATTACAATGAGATCAGCTACGGTCATGGCATCCTGGAACTCGGCGGCACCAAAGAGCCCATCCTGCCGTTGCAGGATTTTCGAACCGAACTAAAATAACAAGTATGAACATGCCGATTACCACTGTCGTGTTTGATTGTTTTGGCGTGCTTTACCAGGACGCCTTTAAGCAGTTTTTGGACGACCATGCGGCCGCTATGCCCCAGCCAAGGCGGCATTACTATGATCTGGCCAAGCAGAATGAGCTGGGATATTTATCTGATAAAGTGTTCTATAAAGTGTTTTCACAAGATACCGGCCTGCCGGCGGAACAGATAAGAGATTACTTTAACGATACTGATTGCTTGAACACAAATGTAGTTACATTGCTAGAACAGATCAAAGTCTCTGGCAGGTACAAGACCGCCATGTTAACTAATATCGAGCGTACGTTTTTGCAACGTTTTTTGGATAATCACGGCATCGGGCACTTGTTTGATGTCGTGCTGGCATCATCAGAAACGGCGCACGTAAAGCCCGAGCGTGAAATTTTTGAGGCGCTTGCTGACAGGGTGGGCACACCGTTTGGCGAATGGTTCTTTGTGGACGATTCGCTCGATAATGTAGAGGCGGCTACCAGCTACGGCATACGAAGCCACTGCTTTACAACGACCGACGAGTTACGCAAAGCGTTATCCGAAGCCGGCATCATCTAGTATCATTAGGACAAATAGCAAGGAAGAGGGAAGAGTGATTACGTATTATACAGACGGCAGCTGCGAGCCGAACCCAGGCAATGGCGGGTTTGCTGTCATCAAGGAAATGCAGGTCTGCAAGCTGGGCGGTGAGGCCGAGACCACCAATATCCGCATGGAGGGCTTTGCAATTATCGAAGCGCTCAAGGATGCCGATGGCGCCGAGTGTGAGATTTACACCGACAGCGAATTTTGGATCAATGTCATTACCAAATGGTCTATTGGCTGGGAGGCTAAAGGCTGGAAGAAGAGCGGCGGTGAGATTAAAAATCTGGACATCGTCAAAGAGGTCTGCCCGCTGTTCCGCAAATCAAAGGCGACGCTCATCTGGGTGCGTGGCCACAACAACGATGAAGGCAACGAAATAGCTGACCATTGGGCCAACGAGGCCCGCCGCCGTTTTTTGGATGGCGGAGACCTGTAGTAGAATGGTGGTTATATTTACAAAAAGAGGCTAGTCCCTGGGGTTAGCCGCTAATTTTGAGGGTTAGAAACAACATGAGCGATGACGCCGCTTCGCTGCCTAGCGAAACTAAAGAACAAGCACAAGAAGAAGTGGTGGAAGAGCAGTACAGCCCGACGGACGTATTTGCCTGGGCAAACAACCTATACCAGTACAAGGATCAATTGCAGATCGAGCTGTTTTTGGTCAACAAAAACAACGTCATGTACAGCGCCAAGCTGGCCGACGAGATCAAAAAGCAGCTGCAGCCACTGTTTATTACCAACATCTTGGACTATGTATTGAACGGCGCCGCTGAAGGCCTAGTCGTTAGGGGGTTCGAAGAAGCCGAAGCCGAAGACAATGTCTTGCAGCGTACTCGGTGGGAAAATGTCGACAAGCTCGTCGAAGTGATGCACTGGGTCCGCACCCAGGAGCACGAGATTCAGCAGTTCGTCGAAGAAGAGCATGACATCAAGCGCATTAAGGCGGTTATGGCCCGCTGCAGCCATCCGGCAATGGCCGAACCGTTCTACGTGATCAAAGCCTTGCCGCGCGCCCAGATGATGAAGGGCGACGGCGCCTGGATGGTCAGCGGCAAAGTATTTATGCCATTCGAGGACGCCGTAGCGCTCAAAGTGCCAGCCGACAATCAGTTATTGGTCGTCGGGCAGGACTTATTTGTCTTTAGCCAACCAAAGCTGCGCACGCTCTTTGGGTACGATGTCAAAAAGAACAGCATTGCCGAAAAGAAGGTCGAGGCCATCTTGGCCAAGTACGAGCTGGCTTTTGCCGAGGGCGAAGACATGCAAACCATGGTAAAGGGCAACAAGCAGCTGATTAACAAACTCCAGAAACTGGAATTGAACGATGACCTCAAAAAAGAGGATATTTTGGACCATGGCGACAGCCTGGGTGTCGATCTCATGACCGACGAGACCGGCGCAATCATTATCGAAAACCCCAAGGACCTGGTGAAGTTCGTAAACTTGCTGAACGACGATTATGTCGAGTCCAATCTGACCGGCATGCGCTACGAAATTAAGGCCAAACGACCGATTAAGCCGACGAGTGCCAACGAAGACGAATAGCCCGTAGTACAATAAGTATATCTTATGAGCAATGACGCGATCATTTTAAGGAACGTTTCCAAAAGGTTTGTTTTTAAGGCCCACAAGGGGTTTAGGGGGTTCTTTAGGCCCGAGAAAAAAGAAGTTAAGGCCGTCCACGAGGTAAGCTTTACGGTTAAACGCGGCGAAACAGTGGCTTTTATTGGCCCGAATGGCGCCGGCAAGAGTACTACCATCAAGATGTTGAGCGGAATCCTGCAACCCAGCAATGGACAGGTTGAGGTTCTGGGCTACGTACCGCTCAAGCAGCGCCGTGAGCTGGCTATGCGGATTGGGACGGTATTTGGACAGCGGTCACAACTGGTTTTTAATCTGCCGCTGACCGACAGTTTTGAGCTGAGCGCCAAAATGTACCAGGTACCCGATGCTGTCGCGCAGCAGCGTATCAGCCTATTAATCGAACAGTTCGGACTGGGCGATTTTATTGATCAGCCCGTCCGAAAGCTTTCGCTGGGCCAGCGTATGCGGGCCGAAGTCGCTAATGCGCTGATCCATAATCCGGACATTATTTTTTTGGACGAACCGACAATCGGTCTGGATATTGTCGCCAAACGGTCACTACGCGAAACGATCAAAACAGTAAACAAAGAGCAGGGGACGACGGTGTTTTTGACCAGCCACGATGTGGGCGACATCGAGGAAGTCTGCGAGCGCACCATGATCGTAAACCATGGGCAGATCGTTTTGGACGCCAAAACGGCCGACCTAAAGAAGAGCTATCTTCAGAACAAGCTCGTCAGCGTTGCTGTGGATGGTATGGCCCCGAGTGCACTGCAAGTGTATGGCATTGACGGCAAATCTCACAAAGGCCGCTGGGTATTTGAGGTAGACGTGTCCAAAGTGCCACTCAAGAAATTCCTGGCCGGCCTGCTCCACAAAGTCGAGATCGCCGACCTGACCATCGAAGACACGCCGCTGGAAGACATCATTCACGAACTATATACGAAGGCAAAATGATATGGGCCGCTTTAAGCACGTGCCTGCCTACTGGAAAGTATTGGTCATGAGCGCCCGCGAAGACCGAGCTAACCCGACGCGTATTGCCGGCTCTATTGCGCTCGGCGTTATTAGGATGATTTTATTGGCGGCGATTTATAAAGTCGCTTACGAGGCGGTAACGGGTGACGCCCCGGGTCTTCCGTACGCCAACGCCCTCTGGAGCATCGGCCTGTACTTTGCGCTTATTATCGGCCTAGGAATGCGGAATGTGTTTAAGCTGGTTGACCGCGAGGTAAAGAGCGGGGCTGTCGAAGTGGCACTCATCAAGCCGCTCGACTGGCGCCTGACAAAGGTTTGCGTTCAGCTGGGCAAAAATTTGCTGGAGACAGGTCTGCTTATGGCGGCTTTTGTGATTACGCTGCTGATCGTTGTCGGGGCGCCTGATTTGGGCTTTATAACTCCCGCGTTTGTCATTGGGTACCTATTGATCATAGTTCTGGCCATTGTGGCGAGCAGTGCGCTGTTTTTGGCGGTCGGTTTGACGGCGTTCTGGCTGAATGACGCTCAGCCGACCTTTCGGCTCGTCGACAAAATTATCCTGATTTTTGGCGGTGCATTCGTGCCGATTGCGTTGTTGCCCCAAGCCGTGCAGGACGCCGTACGCTACTCGCCATTCGGCGTGTATGCGGCGTCTACTCAGTTGTTCAACCCCGGCATGGCGAGGTATTTATTTCCTACCATCGTATCTTCGTTGTTCTGGACAGTAATGACAGTGCTTTTTTGTAATTGGGTATGGCGTCGGGCAGAGCAAAGGATAGAAGTAAATGGCGGCTAAGTTTTGGCGGAACGTGCGGCACGATATCCGTGTGTATGCCGCGAGCCTCAAGGTACAGTTTAAGGCTGCTGCTGTGCTGCGCGGAGCGTTTATCGCCCAAATTTTGGGGATGATTTTGAATAACCTGGGGCTCGTGGCGGCGTGGGCCTTCTTTTTTGAGCGGTTTGGTACGGTCCAGGGCTGGGGGCTCCCCGACTTCGTCGCGATGCAGGGGATGGCGATGATCGTGTTCGGGATTATGCTGTTTTGCTGTGTGGGTTTTATGGACCTCCCCCGGCATGTGGACAGCGGCTCGTTTGACGGTTTTTTGACCAAGCCGGCGTCGGTTATGGGCCAGGTGGGCAGTAGCAACATCGATATTACGACCATCGGTGATGTGCTGCTCGGCGTTGTATTGGTGGGGTGGTACATCGGGTACACAGACGCAAACATGTTGTCAATTTTGCTGATGCTGGCGGCGAGCGTGTCGGCGCTCGTGATTTTTTGGTGCTTTGTAATGGTGCTTCCCTATGTCATCGCATTTTACATGTTTGATAGCGAACGATTGAGCCGCTATGCGGGGATTATCTTTTTGGATGGCATGAATTATCCGAGCGGCACCTTAACCGGCAAATTGCGCATGGTGTTTTTGGCTGCTATCCCGGCCCTTATGGTCGGGGTGGTACCGGTCGATGCTTTGCGTGGCCTGCGATGGGAATGGGTCGGTTACGGGGCTTTGCTGGCCTTTGGCTGGCTGGTGTTTACGCTCTGGATATTCAAAAAGGCCTTGCGCAAATACGAAAGCGCAAATCTCATTGGCGCTAGATAGGCTTGGCGCGGTACTTGCGGGGCCTTTCGCGCTCAAAGAGGGTCAGGTGATCTACGGTAAAGCTCGCCGGCAGCAATTTGCGCGCTGCTGCTTTGTACTCTTGGACCAGTTTGGCGGGCAGTGTCCGGCCGCGCAGCGCCTGGACAAGAGTGATATGCGGCGTAAATTTGGGTTCGGGGAAATACTCAACCTCATCTGCTTCGAATGGCAGTAATTCGACGAGTTGCTGCTGAAGGTCATGCAGGGTGCTGCTCTCGGCTTTAAAAGCAACGGTGCGCCCCTTAAAAGTAACGACATCCGTTAGGCTGACGTCGAACGGCAAGCCTGACTCGGCTGCGGCTTTGACATGGAGGGACAGATGGTCGGGGTTGATATCGCCGACACACGGTGGCGGAAGAAGCGTAATGTGTGGCTCCAGCGGCTCGACACATTCGATGGGGTCAAATAGTTCGGATTGTAGCTGCTGGATTTTTTGGCGCAGAGGCGCGGGGATCTGGATGCCGATGTAATAGTTGTATTTCATACCGTTAAGTATACGTGCTAGTGTATAGCCTTTCTGTAAAACGCCTTACACATGTAAAATGTAAGTAGCAGTGGCGGGCGTGATCCGCTACAAGAGGGAAAGAGGGTTTTGATGACGCAAGATGAAGCGTTGGCTATGTTGGAATCGGGCCGGTCTGTTTTGCTGACCGGTGCCGCTGGTGCGGGCAAGACCTACGTGCTCAATAAGTTTATTAAGCGCGCCAAAAAACAGGGGAAGAGCATCGCCGTAACGGCAACGACCGGACTCGCCGCCACCCATCTTAACGGCACTACTATCCATGCGTGGTCCGGCATTGGAGTCAGTAGTGTTTTTGACCGGCAGGCAGCTGGCAAGATGGGTAAGCAGCGAGTCGAATTGATAAAAAAGGCCGATGTTTTGATTATTGACGAGATCAGTATGCTGCATGATTATCGGCTGGATATGCTGGACGAAACTCTGCGGTTCGTCCGCGACAGCACTGAGCCGTTCGGTGGCATGCAGGTTATTTTGTGCGGTGATTTTTTTCAGCTGCCGCCCGTCAACCGGCCCGGTGATAGAACAGGATCGTTTATCACCAATTCGCATGTTTGGCGACAAAATGTGTTCACAGTTTGCTATCTCAAGACGCAATTCCGACAGATGGACGACGAACTGTATACTGCAATTTTGAACGGCATCCGGGCAGGCGTGCTTACCCGGAGCCAGTTGGATGCACTGCAAGAGCGGGCTGGGGGTGTTGACGATCCTTTTACTCCGAGGACGCGTCTGCTGACGGTTAATGTGGACGTCGATGGCGTCAATCATGAGCAGCTTGAGCAGCTTGAGGGCGGAGTCCATGAGTACCAAATGGAAACGCACGGGGCCCAGAAGTATCTGGAACAATTGCAGCGTTCCTGCCTCGCGCCGGAAGTCCTGCGTCTTAAGCTGGGCGCCCAGGTGATGTGCATCAAAAACTCTCCGGACCGGCGCTACGTGAACGGTAGCCTGGGCAGGGTAGTCGCTTTTGATACCTTAACCGATTATCCGGTTGTCGAGCTGACTAACGGCAAAGAGGTCCTAATGCGTATGGATAGCTGGGAGCTCATGGACGGCGAAAAGCGCCGGGCCAGTATCGCTCAATTGCCGCTGCGCCTGGCTTGGGCGATTACGGTCCACAAGAGCCAGGGGATGACCTTGGATGCGGCGCGTATTGACCTGAGCCGGGCTTTTGTCGAGGGGATGGGATATGTAGCGCTGTCCCGGGTCCGGGGCCTGCGGCATCTCATCCTTGACGGCCTGAACGGCATGGCGCTTCGCGTCAGTCCGCTTGCCAAACAGATAGATATAGAGCTGAGGGACCGCAGCGACCAGGCGCTTCGGGAGTATGGGAAAGAAATTAGCCAGTGGATGGAGCACGAAGCCAGCGGCGAGAACGAACGGATCATGGCCGAAAAGCAAGCTGCGTCGATCATACCGGTGGACGAAGGCTTGCTGGCCAAGCTCAAGGCATGGCGGGCCAAACTTGCCGCCGAAAAGTCCGTTCCGCCCTATGTTATCGCTCACGACAAATCGCTTATCGCGGTAGCATCGCTCAAGCCGGTAGACGAAAAACAGCTTTTGGACGTTCCAGGCTTTGGGTCCGCCAAGGTCGAAAAGTACGGGCCGGACATATTTGGAATCGTACAAGAACACATAGCCGCCGCCGCGTAAATGGGGTATACTAAGGCAAGATGAAGACAGTGCTCCAGGGGGTAAAAACACAAGTCCGTGCGTTTATGCGGATTATTGCCCGGATATTGCATAAGCTGAGCAGTGGGAGGATCACGCCTAATGGCATAACGATTTTTGGAACGTTGATGCACGCCCCGATCGCTTGGCTGATTGCCACAGACCACTTTACGTGGGCGGCGGTCTTGCTGGTAATCTTTGGTTTGTTCGACACGCTGGATGGCGAACTTGCCCGATTGCAGGATCGTGCCAGTGTCCGTGGAATGTTGCTCGACGCCTCGACCGACCGGCTGAAGGAGGCGATGCTCTATACTGGTGTGGCTTACATACTGGCGGCCGGGCCGCACCCCCAAACTGCCGCGTGGGCTGCCGCCGCCGCCGGGATTTCGGTCTCGGTCAGCTATGTCAAGGCAAAGGGAGAAGCAGCGGTCGCGAGTTCCGGCAAAGAGATTCCGCACCACGTTTTGAACCGTATGTTTTCGGATGGCTTTCTGACCTTCGAAATGCGCATGGTAGTCTTGCTTATTGGCCTATTGACAGATAATTTGGTGTTCGCCACCGCTATTGTGGCGGTGGGTGCCGGGTTTACCGTCTTGCAGCGGCTTATTCGGATCAGTAACAAAATATAGGACCTCGCGTGGCCTGCAAAATAGATTTTCATACCCATTCGGAAGCCTCCCCCGACGGCGCACTTACCGAGCGGGACTACCGGCGTATTTTTGACCGGGGGCTGTTGGACGGAGCTGCCGTAACCGATCACAACAGGATTGATAACGCCCTGAAATTGCAGGGCGTTTTTGGCGATAAGATTATTGTCGGCGAAGAAATCACTACCCAGGCCGGAGAGGTGATCGGATTATTTCTGACCGAGGCTATCCCGGCAGGACTGCCGCTGGCCGAAGCCGTGCGGGCCATCAAGGGGCAGGGCGGGCTGGTCTATGTGCCGCACCCCTTCGAAACGGTCCGCAAAGGGTTGCTGCTTGCCGACCTGAACGCGATAGCCGCCGACGTAGATATTATTGAGGTATACAACGGCCGGGCGGTCTTTCAGGATAAAAGCCGCCAGGCGCTTGATTGGGCGCACGAGCATCATGTGCCAGGCGCTGCCAGCAGCGACAGCCACGGCTGGAGCGGCTGGGGACGGACCTATACCACGCTTTCGGCCGCAGCCAGCAGAAACACGCTGTGTAAGTTACTGTGGGACGCTCAATATAGCCATGTATGGCCCGGTGTACGCGGGCTGATGTACCCCAAGCTTAACCGGCTAAAAAAGGCAGGCAGGCGGCATGGTTGATACAATCTTATTCGCATTGTGGTTTTTTATTCCGGCAGGCATTGCAAACATGACCCCGGTGCCAGTCGCCAAATTGCCCGGCTTGCGTAATCTTAGCGCACCGTTGGATTTTGGGGCGACAATCGGCGGACAGCGGATTTTTGGTGCGCACAAGACGTGGCGCGGACTGGTCGCCGGTATCGCCGCCGCTACGCTCACCGTGTGGGCGCAGCAGTGGCTGGTGCGGGAGTATGGCTGGTTTGTGGCCTCGGCCGCTGATGAAGGATACTTGTCGTTGAACGGCTGGCTGCTGGGTCCGGCACTTGCTGTTGGCGCCCTCGGCGGCGATGCCGTAAAGAGCTTCTTTAAGCGCCGCCGGAATATCGTCCCGGGCAGCGTATGGCTGCCGTATGATCTGATCGATCACATCATCGGGGCTGCTATTCTCGCGTTGCCATTTGTGTTTTTTGCCTGGTGGGTTTACCCGGTCGTTGTCGTGCTGTGGCTATTTGCCAACCTGGGCATTAGCTACGCCGCCTACCTGGCGCACATCAAAGAGCGGCCGTTCTAGCTGGCTGGAGCGACGCCTGCAACCGGATTGCTTCGGCCAGATTGTGGCGTCCGGCCCGGATGTGCCGTTCGATTTCTTCGGCCAAAGGAATGAGGCTGACCCGGTACTGTTTGGAGACGTCGTACAAAAAGAACGTATCGTCCTCGTTGTAGGTTTCGAGGAAGTGCTGCGTAAAAGCTCCGGGGCTGAGGGCTTGAACGCGGTAAGCAAGCAGGACAATGGTATCGAAGTGCTTTCTGACCGACTGGCTGACCCGCAGCGGCCTGGCCAGCTCAAGTGCCCGTTGGAATTCGTTGGCTATTCGCAAGAATTGGTGCGATACGCCCAAAAGCGAATCCAGGGCGTTGTCTAGAAGCTCGATATCCTGATGTTCCGACTCTTGGAGGTCGTCGACGGCAATATTACGGTTTTCCAAAAACTGCAATACTTGGCGCCACTCGCTTTCTACCTGTTCTTCGAGCACTACCTTTGACTGGAGGCCGTACGAGGCCCAGGACGTTTGCCGGTCGTAGTCAACGACTAACGCTTCCGAAGGAACCTGTTCGATGGTCGGGAGAATGGTCTCGGCAGCGGGTGAGGGCATGACATAGATGGTAAAGCAATGTGCCGGCATGGTGGCGCACTCGGTAGGTTCGATGAAGTAGATGTCGGCCTCCGGATCGTCCAACGGTGTTTTGTGGGTAAACCGCAGATGCTGCATGTGGGTGATGGTATGGGTGTACTTGAGTATTTTGTCGGCATTGAGCGTGCTGGACCTTTGCTTTTGGATGGTCCGGGTCAATTTGAGCCACTGCTTTCGCGCCGCGGCAAGCATGGGTATGGGCTGGTCACAGATGATGACCGCCTTTCCTAGGTGTTGGCGGGCGTGAAGGTGGCGCATGATGTCGGCGGCAATACTGTCGGTACCTTTGGCAGACTGTTTACGCAGTTCGAAGTAGCATTTAGCCATAACTGAAAAACTCCCGTTTAGATGTAGACGGGCGCATGATAGCACAGGCTCCCTCGAAGTAAAATTGCTTGTGGGACAAAAGTGTTTTACAGAAGGTGGTGCTGCCTAAAGCTATAGTAGGCCGTCTTGGTAACGACAATATGATCGCGGAGCGTAATACCCAGTAATTGACCGGCTGCGGTTAGTTGTTGCGTGAGGCTAACATCTTTTTGGCTCGGTTTTGGATTGCCTGACGGATGGTTGTGGGCGACGATCACGCTGGCGGCGCGTTCGGCAATGGCATCGGCAAAAATTTCGCGCGGGTGGGCCAGCAACGTATCGAGCGTGCCGACGGTAATCGTGCGCATAGAAATAAGCCGTTGTCCGCCATCAAGGGACAAGGAGACCAGGTATTCTTGCTGTTTGCCGCGGATGTCGGTGAGGCGCTCGATGATGTCATGGATGCTCTCGAGGGGTTCGATGTCGCGTATGAGGTGCCGCTTGGCGAGTTCCAGGGCTGCTAGTATTTTAGTCGATCTAGCGGCATTCACGCCCTTGATATTTGTGAGTTTTTCGAAGGTGAGGCTGCTGGCGCCGCCCCGCAGTTCTTTTTGGATTTGCCGGGCGATGCTGCTGACATCGGAATCACGGCTGCCATTACCAATGACTACTTCAAGCAACTCAAAATCCGAGAGCGCCTGGGCTCCCTTGGACTGTAGTTTTTCGCGCGGTCGGTCTGCGGCGGGGATCTGGTGGATTCTCCTCGCACGGGTCATTAGTTTTAGTGTAGCAGATATATAATGGTTTTATGGCACACATTACAACCGATGCGGTGTTGGCCGCACTCGATAAACACGCAAATCCTTCTGATGCTACTTTTTTGCAAGGCTTTTTTAAGACCGGCGAAGGACAATATGGCGCCGGAGACGTATTTATTGGCGTAAGAGTGCCGCAAGTCAGGAGTGTCGCCAAACAGTTTCGCGGTGTTGGCTTGGCCGAGATTGAGGAATTGCTCGAAAGCCCCATCCACGAAGTCCGCCTCTGTGCGGTGGTTATTATGGCCGAACAGGCCAAGCGCGCCGATGACGCCCACCGGAAGGCCTTATACGATTTGTACCTGCGCCGTAGCGACCGGGTCAATAATTGGGATCTTGTCGATCTGAGCTGCCGCGAGGTAGTGGGCGGGTATTTGTATCAGCACCCCGAAGAGCAGGCTAAACTCAAAAAACTGGCACGGTCCAGCCTTGTCTGGGATCGGCGCATTGCCATAATCTCGACGTGGCAGTTTATACGTCACGGAGAACTTGACCAGGCCTTTGAAATCGCCGAGATCTTGCTGCATGACAAACACGACCTTATACACAAAGCTGTCGGGTGGATGTTGCGTACGGCAGGCGACAAGGATGGAGCTCGGCTGCGAAGCTTTTTGGCCGGCCACATTAGGGTTATCCCACGGACGGCACTCCGATATGCGATCGAGCACTTTGATCCTCGGGAGCGCCAGTATTTTTTGAAACTGCGTTAAGTAATAGTTACATCACGAATTTGACAAAATGCTAATGTTTTGCTATTGTTGTATTTGTAAATCATGAAAACAAAAAATAGCAAAAAACATCCAACATCGGTCCATGTGCGTGTCGAACGCTTCTTCCGCCACCGGTCATTTCTGGCTCTGGTCCTGTCGTTTATGGCGGTTGGCGTCATGAAATACGAATCTCATATGCTTGGGGTGCTGCACGAGCTGTATTACGGGGAAGGATTGAGTATGTTCAGCGTCTATGCCCATCACGAAGAGGTGACCCGTATGCCTGTGGATTATGGGTCGAGTGTCCGCTATACGCCGAATTCCGGAGAGTAGCGTTGACTTGCAGCGCCCAAACACCATATATGTGGAAAAGTCTCCGATAGTAGTAAAACTGTGGAAAAGTGGTGTGCGAAACACCACTTTTTTACTGAAATATACTTGTGCGTGGGTAACGGTGGGTAGTATGATGTCGTCAGTGGGTAATCGTGGGTAGCCCAAAGAACAAGCAACCCATCGAAACAAAAAAATCAAAAACCACTGCAAATTAAAACAACCAACGTACCAATGGCCACGGTCGATTATTTTCAACGCAAACTAGACGACAAGCGCCGGTTAACCATACCGGCTGAACTTCGAGACGAGTTTGCGAGTGGAGTAGTCGTAACCAGGGGTTTCCAGAAGTACCTTCACCTATACCCAAAGTCGGTGTGGAATGAGCTGGTCGAACCACAGCTGCAGGGGAACATCCTTGATGAGCAGGTAGCCGACCTCAACGTCCGCTTCCGGATGGGCAAGACAGAAGGTGCGATGGATGTAAAGCAAGGTCGCGTAAGCATTGAGCAATATCTGCTGGATTATGCCGGAGTAGACAGAGAGATTATCGCCGTACGCGTCGGTAAGTATTGGAGGCTTATGGCGGCAGAAGCAGTTTAATCGGTACGAAGGGCACATTAACAATTTAGGACAGTACAACCACACGAGGTCAGCTACTCGGCAATCAACAAGTGGACGATGGCACCACTTTTAAAAACCATTGCACATTTCTCAAAACACCTCCCAAAACTCCACCTCACACATAAGTCTCTCAACTTCGATTGTCCGCAAAGTAAGAAGTTCAAGATAACTTTTTCAAAGTTTCTACTCACCAAATCTTCTATACATACCAGCGGACGATCACACAAAAACAAAAACCACCAAAAAACAAACAGTTGATTGCTGAATAGGTGACCTTGCAAAACAAACACCATAAAATAAAAAAGGTGACCTTGGCATACCGCTGAGGTACACTAGCAAGCAAGATGCACCAAGAGAACCAAAATCATTTACATCTTCCAGTACTGCTCAAGCAAGTCCTTGAGTATCTAGACCCAAAGGAAGGGGAATCATACCTCGACCTGACCGGCGGATACGGCGGACACGCAAGCAGTGTGCTGGAACTAACCAAAAACCCAAGTGGCTCCGTCCTCGTTGACCGTGACAGCAATGCAATAGCAGAACTGCAGAGGCGCTTCGAGGGGCAGGGCATAGGCCTCATCCACGCCGACTTTTTGACGGCGAGCCAGAGGCTCAAGAACGAGGGAAGGCAGTTTGATCTGATTTTGGCTGACCTAGGGGTATCGTCACCGCACCTTAACTTTGCGAGTCGGGGCTTTTCGATAAAGCTAGAAGGACCACTCGATATGCGCATGGACCAGTCACAAGGATTGACGGCAGAGCAGGTAGTTAATACCTATTCGGCCGAAGACCTGACCGACATACTCAAGCGTTATGGAGAGGAGCCCAAGGCAAAGCAGATTACATCACTTATTGTGAACAATCGGCCGATTAGCACCACGAGCCAACTCGCATCAATCGTTGCCAAGGCATGGCCAGGGCACAGCAAAGTCCACCCCGCGACACGAACGTTTCAAGCGCTCCGTATCGCTGTAAACGACGAACTTGAGCTTTTACGCATCAGTTTGCCGATTTGGATGGACGACCTGCTGGCACCCGGAGGCCGGATTGTCATAATCAGTTTCCATAGCCTGGAGGACCGCATTGTCAAACAAGCGTTTTCCGAAAAGGCAGGGGACCGATACGACGCAAACCTCCGACTCCTTACCAAGAAGCCTGTTGTCGGCAGCGAGCATGAATTAGTTTCCAATCCGCGTGCCAGGAGCGCAAAGCTCCGCGCCGCAGCGAAACAAAAATAACAAAAGAAAGGGCAGCACCATGCAAATCCGCATCAAAAACGCTACCCCACGCGCTTACAAGGTCCACGTTACAGTAGCCTAGTAAGTTCCACGGCTTATGGGAGGTGCCCCCAGGGGCGCCTCCCACCAAAGCAACAAAAATAAACACAAAAAGAAAACATAAAAGACATGACATACTCAAGTTCACTCGCAATGCAGCGCAAGAGCGCTTTCGCAACCCGAAATCAAAACGCAGTAGCCTACCGCACCCGTGAGCGTAGCTTGGGGCCTGTTAGCAACACTATTATTCTGATTGTCCTGGCTTGCACCCTTGGGCTTTTGTACTTGACGCAGGTTACCAAGACCAATGCCTACGGGTACAAGGTTAACGGCCTGGTTGAGCAGCAACAGCAGCTGGAGGCCGAGCACGACGACCTCGAAGTGGCCTCAGCCCGCCTGCAGTCGCTGGACCGCGTACAGAATAGTGATGTAGCTAAAGGGCTAGTCTCTGTCGCGCCCAGCGCAACTTTGCAAGATTAGATTATAATTGGGTAGTATGCCTCCAGCGTATAGTAATGGCGTAGCCAGACCAGAAAAGAGCATCCTGCGTGCCCGCTTGTGGTACATGCTGGTGATGCTTATTTTTGGGGTTATCCTGGTTCGCGTTTTTTACCTGCAGATCATCAGGCACGACTTTTACAAGCAGGCGGCGAATGCTGGGCACCTTAAGGAGTACGAGATCCAGGCGAACCGCGGGATTATCAAGGCGCACGACGGCAGCAGTGTCGTGCCAATCGTTCTTGACCAGACGCTGTATACGGTGTATGCCGACCCGACCCTCGTTAAGCAGCACCAAAAGGCGGCCGAAGCCCTCAGTGCGGTACTGGGCGGTAGTATTGCTGGTTACGAAGAAAAGCTCCGCGCCAAAGACACCCGGTACGTCGTCATCGCCCGGCGGGTAGAAAAGCCCCAAAAAGAGGCGATTATCAAAAAGAAATACCCGGGCATCGGGGCTCAGGAGCAGCAGTACCGGGTGTATCCAAACGGCAGTCTGGCCTCGCAGTTGCTTGGTTTCGTGAACAACGAAGGGAAGGGGGTCTACGGGATTGAGCAAGCGCTCAACAAAAAATTGGCCGGCACTAACGGGCAGCTCAAGGCGGTGACCGATGTGCACGGTGTACCACTGGCAGCCAACACTGACAACATCCTGCGGCAGCCCGTTGCTGGCAGCGACGTTGTTCTCACGCTGGACGTTGCCATGCAGAAACAGCTGGAGGGCATCCTCAAAGCGGGCGTGGAGCGTGCCAAGGGCCAATCGGGCAGCGCGCTGATAATGGATGTAAAGACCGGCGGGATCAAAGCAATGGCGAATTTTCCTACCTATGATCCGGCAAATTTTGGCAACGTAGAGGACGCTAATTTGTTTACGAATGCCGCTGTCAGCTCGCCGCTAGAGGTAGGATCGGTCATGAAGCCGTTGACGGCGGCCGCTGCGCTGGATTTGGGGGTTGTGCAACCCGACAGCTCTTACTACGACCCGTCCAAGTACAAGATTGATGATTTTTGGATCACGAACATCGAAGAAGATGGCGGCCCTGGGCAGAAGAATATAGCTAGCATCCTTAATCTTTCGCTCAACACCGGTGCAACCTGGCTGCTGATGCGTATGAGCGGCAACGACGACCACATCGACAAAGATGGCCGCAATGCCTGGTATGAGTATATGTCCAACCACTATATGTTTGGTAAAGAAACGGGTATTGAACAGGGTTATGAGTCGGCCGGGACTGTACCTGATCCAAATGAGGGGTACGCCCGTGACTTGACGTATGCCAACACGTCCTTTGGGCAGGCCATGACCGCAACGCCGCTTCAGATGGCTGCGGCATATACAGCAATGCTCAATGGCGGTACGTACTACAAGCCGCACCTTGTCGATTCGTATGTCGCTCCGAATGGTAAGGTGACTAAGGTCAAGCCTGAAGTGACCAAGACCGGCGTCGTTTCGCCGGCTGTCAGCCACGAAATGCAGCCATTGCTGGAGTATGTAGTCGACAATCACCGATTCGCGCGGAAGTTTGACCAAAAAACATACAGCGTCGGGGG
Source organism: Saccharimonadales bacterium (SeqCode) (assembly GCA_035758825.1). Lineage (GTDB taxonomy): Bacteria > Patescibacteriota > Saccharimonadia > Saccharimonadales > UBA4665 > JARIHD01. Next base: position 216,717 of record DASTWA010000002.1, on the reverse strand, counting down.
CAAGACCGGCACAGCACAGATTGCAAAGCCAGAAGGCGGCTATCATGACGACGAATTTAATGGTACTTACGTGGGCTTTGTGGGTGGCAATGAACCTCAGTATGTGATCGCCGTAAGCGTTATAAGGCCGAAAATCGCGGGTTATGCCGGTAGCCAGGCCGCGCAGCCGTTATTTGGGGACTTAGCCCACATGCTGTTGGATAAGTTCAACGTAACGCCGAAGACCGAGTAACAGATATGCGTGCTATAATTAGTTCAAAGATTTCTCTAAAAAGGAACATATGGAAACGTTGCAAATAGCCGTTGAGACAGAGACCCTGATACGAATACTGCTCCTCGGTTTTATGGGCTTCCTGGTGAGTATGCTTGTGACGCCGGTGTATACGACGTTGGCCTACAGCGGCCAGTGGTGGAAGAAGTCACGGAGCGGCGGCGTTTCCGATGAGGAGACAATGCTGCTCGCCGAATTGCGTGCCGACCGTCAACACCGTCATGTACCGACAATGGCCGGGATGGTGACGGTTTTTTCGGTATGTGTTATTACGATTTTGTTTAACCTAAGCCGCCCCGAGACTTGGCTTCCGATAGCCGCCTTTGCTGGTGCGGCGGCTATCGGGTTGCTGGACGACATCATTGATATACGAGGCAAGCGGGCCAAGCTTTTGGCGTGGTCACCCAGATTACGTTTGGCGCTCCTGACTGTCGTTGCCCTTATCGGCGGCTGGTTTTTCTTTGCAAAACTCGACGTCAGCAGTATCCATATCCCGCTTATCGGGTCGCAATGGGAAATCGGCTGGCTGATTATCCCGTTATTTGTGCTTGTGGTGGTGGCAACGGCTAGTGCTGTGAATATCAGTGATGGCCTAGACGGGCTAGCAGGCGGTCTGACCGCGACAGCCTTCGGCATTTACGCTATTATCGCGACATTGGAGCAGCGTTTTGGGGTAGCCGGTTTTTGCATGACAATGGTCGGCGCGCTCCTTAGCTACACATGGTTCAACATTCCGCCGGCGCGTTTTTTTATGGGTGATGTCGGCTCCTTTGCTTTGGGTACGGCCCTCGGTGTCGTTGCTATGTTGACTAACACTGTACTTATTCTGCCGATTATCGGCCTGGTGTTCATGGCCGAAGGCGCCTCAACCTTGGTCCAGAAGATCTCCAAGCGGACCCGGAAGGGAAAGAAGGTGTTTAAACTTGCCCCATTGCACCATCATTTTGAGGCGAGCGGCTGGCCGGATACCAAAGTGACGATGCGTTTTTGGGTTTTGGGTCAGGTCGCCGGCGTCCTGGGGCTGATTGTATTTTTATTAGGGAGTTATATTTAGCGTGGGGCATCATCTGTAATGGGGGCAGTTACAGCGCGGCGGCATCCGAGCTACATGCAGGACCGGGAAGCAACGAGGCGCCACCGTCCGGATTATCTGCTGCTATTGCTGACCGTAGCCTTGTCGGCAATCGGCGTTATTGTTGTCTTCTCGATCAGCCCGGCAATCTCGGTAGAGAAGGGCGTTGATGGCAATACCTATGTCTACAAACAGATATTTGCCGTACTGCTTGGTCTTGTTATCTTTGCTTTTGCGGCTGCCGTCCCCCTCGGGCGATGGGCAAAGCTATATAAGCCGCTACTGGTGCTCGCAGCAATCATGACCTTACTGGCACTTGCCATGCCCGTCAATGCCGATTATCCAGCTCACCGCTGGATAAGAATGGCGGGATTTTCGTTCCAGTCCGTCGAAATGCTTAAGTTCGCCGGCATCTTGTGGTTGGCTGGGTTTTTGTCGTGGCGCATCAAGAATGGCATGATGGCCGACGAAAAACAGACGCTTAAGCCGCTGTTTTTTGTGTTTATCGGCGTTGCGGTAGTGGTGGCTGGCCTTCAGAGTGACTTTGGCTCCTTTATGGTCATTGTCGCTATTATGGGTGTCATGACCTTTGTGGCCGGTTTGCCAGTCAAGAAACTGCTGCTTGCTCTGGCCGTCCTTGGAATTATCGGGACGATACTGATCTCGGCCATGCCATACCGCCGGGATCGCCTGACGGCTTTTATGCATCCAGATTGCTTAAACTCCGGCTATCAGGCATGCCAGGCATTAATCGCTGTCGGATCAGGCGGGATGATCGGGTTGGGCCTGGGGCGCAGCGTGCAAGCCTATGGGTACCTCCCAGAGGCCGAAAACGATTCAATATTTGCCATCTACGCCGAAAAATTCGGGTTTATCGGTGTGACGCTATTGCTCGGACTGTTCGTGGCCTTCTTTACCAGGATAAAACGAATTGCCGAACGGGCTCCGGACGACTTTAGCCGACTGGTGGTCCTCGGTATATTGGTGTGGCTGAGTTGCCAGACGATCATTAACGTCGGAGCAATGGTCGGCCTGTTGCCGCTTAAGGGAATCACGCTGCCGCTGGTGAGCTACGGGGGCAGTAGCGTGCTGATGGTGATGGCAGCGCTCGGGGTGGTATTCCAGATTTCGCGCCATACCTTGTATAGTATTCCAGAGAGTGATCAGATAAGTAACGGAGGCGCCCGAAGCTATGACAATAATAGTAACCGGCGGCGGGTCAGGGGGGCATATCACCCCACTCCTGGCCGTCGCGCATGAGCTCAAAAAGCAGCTCAAAGACGTAAGCGTAGTTTACGTCGGGCAGAAGGGTGACAACCTAAGTGATATCCCGGCCCAGAGCGAGGATATCGACAAGGTGTACTTGGTGCGGGCGGGCAAGTTCCGCCGGTATCACGGAGAAGGATTCAGGCAGCTCCTTGACCTCAAGACAATGGCCAAAAATATCCGTGATGCGGTGTGGGTGTTGATCGGGCTGTTCCAAAGTTATCGCCTGCTAGGCCGCATAAAGCCTGATGTGATTTTTATCAAGGGGGGATTTGTGGGAGTGCCGGTGGGTTTGTCGGCTGCAGCCCGGCGCATCCCGTACATCACCCATGATTCAGATGCGCTCCCGGGACTCGCCAATCGGATTGTCGCCCCGTGGGCCCGGATGCATACGGTGGCCTTGCCTAAGGAAGTGTACACGTATCCAGCAGACAAGATGGTGACTGTCGGTGTGCCGCTAGCCCATCATTACAAGCCGCTGACGATTGCCCAAGTACAGGCCGCGCGGGAGCAGATAGGGCTGCCCAAGAATGGCAAAGTCCTGCTGGTCACTGGCGGTGGTCTCGGCGCTCAGCGCCTAAACCATGCACTGGCAGCGTGCGCCCCGGAGCTACTCGACCGTTATAAAGACCTGACAATCCTGCAAATTGCTGGCCGCGCCAATGAGGCGGTCTTGCGCAAGAAATACCAAAAAGACCTCACGCCTCAACAGCAGGAACGCATCCGCATCCGCGGTTTTGTTACTAATCTGCATCTATACAGCGGCGCGGCAGATGTCGTGCTGACTCGCGCCGGCGCAACAAGCATCGCCGAATTTGCCGCCCAGCACAAGGCTTGCGTGGTCGTGCCAAACCCTCTCCTTACGGGTGGCCACCAGTTAAAGAACGCCAAAGTATTGGCCGACCGCAAGGCCATTAAGCTTGTTAGCGAAGACAAATTAGCGCATGACCACCATGCGCTCATGCCGCCTCTTGTCGAATTGTTTGATAACCCTGGCCGTGCCGAGCAGCTTGGCGAACGCCTTGGTGAATTCGCCCACAAGGATTCAGCCAAGCAGTTAGCGATGGTATTATTAGAAGTAGCCGGCGCCAGATAGGCCCGTACTATTTGCAAAAAACATAAACATGTTTCATAAGAAGAACACTCAACCCGCCGGTCGTGTCCGCACGGCCCAGCCGAGCCGGTCCGCACGCGGGCCAGTCTTTTCGTATTATGCCAACCGCACGGTCCGTGCTGGCAGCACAGCGCGAGACATCGAAGAGCCCATCCGTCAGGAATCTCCGCGCACCAAGCGCAAGCCGGGTCTTACGAGGCGCTTGCCAGCGCTCGCCAGCCTCCTGGCCGTCCTGATGCTTACCGGCGCTGTGTTGCAGCTGGGCGACAAGCCCAAGATTAGCGTTGTCGGCAGTGACAGCCAGTTATTCCTCCGCGATCGAACCGTATACGAGGTTGCGGCGCAAAAGTCATTTACCTCATTTATGAATAGCAACAAGCTAACGGTCAACCCCGGAAAGATATCGGCTGACCTGCAAAAGCAGTTTCCGGAGCTCAAGGTCGTTTCGGTTTCGCTGCCGGTTGTAGGCAGTCAGCCGATTGTCTTTATACAACCGGCCGCCCCCAAGGTAATCATCGTCGGCAAAGGTGGCATGTATGTGTTGAGCGGCGATGGCCGGGCACTTATCGCAGGCAACCAGGTCCCCAATCTGGATGAACTTAAAATACCCGTTGTCAATGATCATAGCGGCCTCGAAATCAGCCTGGGTAAAATTGTCTTGCCGCAAGGGACGGTAGCCTTTATAACGGAGGTGGCCGGTCAGATGGAGTCCAAAGGCCTCAAGGTGGCTGCACTAGAGTTGCCAGCCGCCTCGAATGAGCTGCATATGCGCCTCGACGGGGTAGGGTATTTTATAAAATTCAACCTCCATGGTAGGGCCAGGGAACAGGCGGGGTCTTACCTGGCAGTAAAGGATTACCTGGAGTCGGCAGACAAAATGCCAGGCGAGTACGTTGACGTTCGAGTAGAAAACAGGGCGTATTACAAATAACCCCACCACTCTCCCCCATTGCAGTTCGTATTTTGTTCAGTATACGTTGCTCTTGTGTCGGACAAATATAAAAAACATATAAATATATCAAAACATCCAAATGTCAAAAACAGAAAAGGGAGGGAGTAGAGGGGAATATATAAAACAATATGAAAACACGCAAAAAGCAAATAATTTCACGACATAACTGTGGAAAAGTCAAACTCAACGATAACGGGATAATGGTAGCTGAGTAACTACTGATGGGATTAGCTTGGGGTAATAACTTAGGGCCCAATTGTATATGTTGTCCGTTTTTACTGGTATTTATATTGCGAACATGGCCTCCGTATCAGAAACCTGGTCATACTCCCCTTGTGTAGGGGTATCGTTAATCATCTGCAATATCTATATTAGAGTCGCAAAATATGCATTGTACGACGTCTAGTATAGTACTCGTGTGCTGCACTGGCTACTTGGCTTTCGCCCCGAATCGACGTACATTTCTTCCGTGCCTGTATTGTTATTGCATTTACTATTGCCCTGTCTGTATTGACTTCTGCGTCACTTTCAAGGCTTGGCCTTTTGGCTTAGTTGTACCCTATGCATGGCCTACTGTTCGCTTTTTGTAAAGAAATGCAAACATGGTAATAGCCTGTTTGTATTTTGTTTGTATATCTAAAGAAAGCTAATCTTGCCGGTCCTGTTGCTGGCTTGGTTCTATACGAAATCGTTCAGCATACGCCGACACTTCAACATACTTTTTCCACCCCGGTGGGAGGTACAGGCCTACGTCATCAGTCCCTACATGCTCGAACCCATGGGCTGTGAAGAGTTCGATGACTGCGGCAGCAGGATATTCATCGGCGGTAAGTGTACCGACCACAACTACCTCACCTGCCGGTTCTTTACGAACTGCAGCTCGGGCTGCTTCGGCTATGGCGGCAGTGGCATCTGGATCGATAGCGATGGGTTGATTGGTCAGAACATTCTTTATGATTACCCTATCGGCACTATCCGGCTCTACGGTTTCCGGCAAGGGTGCCTCCGGTAGGATAGTTCCTTGTCTAAACTCGGTTGTGACTTCTGCGCCTTCCTGGCTCTCTTCTGTCAGCCGCATAGATGATCTTTGCCCGCGCTCTAAGTTGTAAGCACTGGCGTCTACGCCAATATATTTACCGCCTGCACTGTAAAGACGTACGATGTCTGGCGCTGTGTCATAATAGCTAATGACCGGGTCGCGTCCAGACCCGAATTCAACTACAGTGAATTTTTCTTTTGTTGAAGGCGTAGGCTCTGAGTCAGATGGCCCTGAGACTTGGTTGGTGAGTGCGGTGCGGCCGACGTCTCCTGGCGTTAGGTCTGGCACCTCTCCGGACTCGTGGTGGTCTTCTGGCTCCTCTGGAGAGTCGGAGGGGGTATCGCCTCCACCCGTTGGCGGCTTGCGAGGTGGCACGGGAGGGGTGGGAGTGTCCGAACCGCTTGTTGGCTCTATGGGCAGTTCAGTGCCGTCCGCTAGGACGACGCAGCCCTCCTCCGGCCAACTATCGTCGACGTCGGGATGCGTTGAATCGCCGCTGGCGGCGATTAGGTTGGCGGCATAGCCGGTGTCTATACCCGAGGTGTCCCGCCCCGTATCAGTCAGTCCGGGGTATTCACTGTCTACTTCTCTCGACAAATCAAACACAACTACCCTCCTAATGGTAAATTGGTCGGTTGTTACTGGCCTTGTGACTCTTCGTTCAGGGTGTAGGTGGCCTTGGCGACGCGTTTGAATTGGGATTTGCCCTGCAGGTTGAGCAGGATGGTCGTTTCTTTTACGAAGCGGCTTTTGAGGACGCGCTTGACGATTTCGTCGCGGTGGAGAGGTTCGCTGGCCTCGCGAAGGACTTCGGAGATGATGTCGGCGACTGTCCCCTTCTTGTAGCCCCATTCTTTGAGTGCGTAAATGCCGCGGCCAATCAGCACAAAGCGCTTGTCTTTGATGAGCTCGTTGTGGATCGCCTGAGTGGTGACGTCTTTGCGCTTAAAATCTGACTTTTTGATGGTGTCGGCAATTTCGTTGAAGTGCATGTGCTTGCCCTGCTCTTTGAGGATGACGTAGATCTTGTCGCGGATGTTCTTGGGGTTGACCATCGGCCATTTTACTAGGCCCCAGCGATTGTTGAGCGTAGCAAGACCCTTGGAGATGCTGGCCAGAGCCCGGGCTTGGTCAACGGGTTCGATGCCGGCTGCTTTGGCGATGTCGCTAATAAGGGCTGGTTCGCCCATTTTTTTGATAACATCTACGATTTTGATGACATGAGCCTTCATGGCCTTTTCGTCGTGAGTGGCACGTGTGCCTACGCTGTGGTAGTAATGGTCGTTGTCTTCAATAACGACCAGGCTCGGGCACAGCTCTGCGAGAAAAGCGATGCGGGACTGGTCGGTACGGGTGTTTTCGGCGGTGAGGCGGCTGCTCAGGTCGCTGACGCGGGCAGCTTCGCCCATGGTGTGGAGCTGCTCCAGAAGGGCGGCCTCGACCGTTTGGACGTGAGGCAATTGCCCCTGCTCCGCTGTCGCCTTGAGGCGGGCGATGACAGATTTTTCAAGCTGGCGGACACGTTCACGGGTGATGCCCAGCAATTCACCGATCTGTTCAAGCGTCTCCTTGCGGTCAAATAAACCAAAGCGACGAGCAACGATTTCGCGCTCTCGTTCCCGTTCAATGCTGGTAAGGATGTCTTGGACAAATTGCTCGGTATCGAGCCTCGGTTGTGCTTGCTGGCTTTCTGCCATGGAACGTTTCCCTATCTGTTAATTACATGACTTTCACATGATTATAAAACTTATGCCCTAAAAAGTCAAATGTGCCTCGTATATAATTTATTGTATCACGTATTGGACAGTTAAATAGGTTTTCTGTTGTAGAAATATCGTTAGAAAATATCTTGCATAAGATACAAGATAGTGGAAAAGTATTTGCTATTTTTTCTTGGCTGGGCTTCGTCTGGCGAAACGCTTACGGGCTGGTGCTTCGTCGAGGAGTTTTTTGCACTCTTCTTCGGTTAGCTTGGCGGGTTCGGTGTTTTTGGGGATTTTGGCATTCTTTTTGCCGTCCGTGATGTACGGGCCGTAAGGCCCATTGACGACCTTGATGCCGCTATCGAACTCCTGGATGTACTTGTTGGCGTCCTTTTCGAGCTTGGCTTTGTATAGCTCGCGGGCTTCTTTTTCGGTGATGCTAAAGGGGTCGAGTGGTTTGATGGAGACATATATCTTGTCCACCTGGATATAGGGTCCGAACCGGCCGATGTTGGCTTTGATCTCTTGGCCGTCCTCTGTTTTGCCGACGACGCGGGGCAGTTCGAACATCCCCAGGGCTTGCTCTAGGGTTACGGTTTCGAGGGTGGTGCCTTCCGGAAGCGGGGCGAACGCTGGCTTTTCTTCGGACTCGGTCTCGCCGCGCTGCAGCATGGGGCCGTAGCGGCCAAAGCGGGCCATGACGGGTTTGCCGGTCTTGGGGTCGTTGCCCAGTACCTTGGCTTGGGAAACTTCGGCGCGCGAAATACCGCCAGCGCCCTCGATCAGGGGGTGGAAGTCTTTGTAAAACTTGGCAATCATCTTGTGCCAGGTCTCCTTGCCATCGGCCACCCGGTCAAAATCTTCTTCGACATTGGCCGTAAAGTCGTAGTCGACAATACTCGGGAAGTGTTTAACCAAGAAATCAGTGGTTACTTCGGCGAGTGGCGTCGGCACGAGCTTATTGCGGTCGGCGCCGGTTACTTCGGTGGTTTCTTCTTCGGTGATGGCTCCATTGAGGAGTTTCAGGGTCTGTGTTTTGCGTTCGGTGCCTTCGAGGTCTTTGCGCTCTACGTATTCGCGGGCCTGGATGGTCGAAATCGTCGGCGCGTAGGTGCTGGGGCGGCCGATGCCCAGTTCTTCGAGCTTTTTGACCAGGGCAGCTTCGGAGTAACGGGCTGGCGGCCGGGTAAAGGTCTCGGTAGCGTCCATCGAGCTTAGGTCGAGGGTTTGGCCCTTTTGGACGGGCGGCAGGATGGTGTCGTCTTTGACGCCGCCATAGACCTTCATAAAACCGTCGAATTTGAGGACTTCGCCCTTGCCGACGAACTTTTCGCTGCGGTTGGACAGGCCGATGGTTACCTCTGTCTTTTCGGTTTGGGCTGGCGCCATCTGGCTGGCTAGCGCCCGCTGCCAGATGAGGCCGTAGAGTTTTTGCTGTTGAGGGTCGCCATTTGCCTGCAGGCGCCCAAAGTCTGTCGGGCGGATGGCCTCGTGGGCCTCTTGGGCGCTTTCGTTCTTGGTTTTGAATTGGCGGACCTGGTGGTATTTGTCGCCATACTCTTTTTTGATGAACTCTTCGGCGGCATTGATGGCAAAACCGGACAAAATGGTACTGTCGGTACGCATATAGGTGATTTGACCACTTTCGTAGAGGCGCTGCGCCAGGGTCATGGTCTGTTTGACGCTGTAGCCCAGGCGACGGGCGGCTTCCTGCTGGAGCGTGCTGGTGGTAAACGGCGCGCCTGGGTTGCGGCTGCCGGGTTTGGTGGCGATGTCTTCGACGGTAAAGATAGCTTCGGCTGCGGCCTGCAGGAAAGTGCGGGCATCATCCTGGGCCGGGAGCTTGGTAGTAAGTTCGGCCTTAAGGTCCTGGCCGCCAATGGTAAAGATGGCAACGACCTTAAAGCTGCTCTGCGGCTCGAAAGCCCGAATCTCTCGTTCCCGTTCGGCAATCAGCCGTACGGCAACGGATTGGACGCGCCCAGCGCTGAGGCCGGTGCGGACTTTCTTCCAGAGGACCGGGCTGAGCTCGTAGCCTACCAGGCGGTCCAGTACGCGGCGGGCCTGCTGGGCGTCGACAAGGTGGAGGTCGACGGTGCGCGGCGTCTTGATGGCGTTCTCGATAGCAGTCTTGGTAATTTCGTGAAAGACAATGCGCTTGGTCTTTTTGGGGTCCAATTTAAGGGCCTGGGTCAGATGCCAGGCAATAGCCTCCCCTTCGCGGTCTTCATCGCTTGCCAGCCAGACATCGGTTGATTCTTTGGCGGCCTTGCGGAGTTCGGCAACGACCTTCTTTTTGTCGGGGTTAATTTCGTACGAGGGCGCAAAACCGTGTTCGACGTCTATATTGAGGCCCTTTTTGGGCAAATCACGAATATGACCAAAACTACTCTTTACGGAGTAGTCTTTGCCCAAATACTTCTCGATGGTTTTGGCTTTTGCCGGGCTCTCTACGATGACTAGATTTTTAGCGCTCATGCTTTGGTTGTATGTCTTAGCTTACCATGCAGGGGCTAATAATACGCAAGTTCGCTTCTAAATTGCAACTTTATTTATAACAATTAAGCCAATAGGCACCGGCATGCCCTTGGATTTTGCCGTCTATTTCGAGCATGGTGAGCGTCCGGCTGAGGATGGAGGCAGCCAGCCGTGTGCGGGCGCGCAGTTGGTCCAGACCGGCCTGACCCTCCTTGAGGAGATCTATAATAAGCTGCTCCTCGGCATTATTGCCGATAGGAGTAGTAGCAGCGGCTGTTTGGCTTACGCCGATTGCAAACAGTATATCGTCAGCCGTCGTTACTGGCGTGGCGCCATGCTTGATGAGATTGTTGGTGCCGACAGAGGTCGGGCTGGTTATATTGCCCGGCACTGCCAGGACGTCCCTTCCTTGTTCGAGCGCAAAACTAGTGGTGTGGAGTGTACCGCTTTTTTCGCCGGCTTCGGTAATAAGCAAGGCGTCACACAGTCCGGACGCGATCCGGTTGCGCTGGACGAAATTCCACTTTTGAACTCGTGCGCCTGGCGCGTACTCGCTGACCAATGCCCCCTGCCCTGCGATGCGCTGCGCGAGCTGGTAATTGGCGGCTGGATGGATGGTATCGAGACTGGAGGGAAGAACCGCAATGGTAAGGCCACCAGCTTCCAGGGCCGCCCTATGGGCTATAGCATCCACGCCAAGGGCGAGGCCGCTGATAATGACGACCCCTGCCCTGGCTAGGCTGGAGACCAGTCTTTGGGTTACCTCTTGGCCGTAAGGTGTTACTTTGCGGCTGCCGACCACGGTAACACAGGGGTGGCTAAGGAGCCCTGGCAAGGATCTACCCCTTATATATAATTGTTTTGGTGGATCGGGAATTTGCTTCAGTCGGTCTGGAAGCTCAGTATATGTAAGCATGAGCAGTTTCTTGATTTATTAACAAATTCATTAAAAAGTATTGACACAACGCAACATATTTGCTAGAATTGCAAACTGTAAACGTCGAACGGCGGTTACGCACCTTATATATCCCCCATTCTAACAAAATTGTTAGATTGCCTTAGAGCGTGCTGTTAGCTAGTTGTTACCCTCCACTATCTTTTAGCGCTTGTCCCACTTAAAGGGACTGATATGCGCTCTAAAGCAAACTAACCCCTTTAAGCGCCCGTTTACAGCTTCGGCTGTAATAAGGCCCTTGTGGCCCAAAAGAGCGAGTCCAAAAAGATGGTCCTTAGAGACCGGCGCATCACTTTATGGAGTTTTAGTGCATGACGCTTCGCTGGGTGGGCTTAAAGGGTTAGATCCTTCGGGATCAAAGGAGATATGCTACTTCGGTGGCATATCTCCAAAAATCGGCTTACGAGCGGTGCCCACCCCCTCTCGTAAGCCGATTTTTGTTTTAACACTAGGTGGCCTTAAAGTCTATGAGTAATTTTGAAACCCGTCCGCTTGATGAATGGCACCGAGACACGCCCAATGGTGACGTCGTCCCCTGCGATCCCTTTAATGGCTAGCCACTATGCGGCCCCCATGTCGCACTTGAGCCCAGAACGCCCACAGAGGCCTTTGTGGGCGACTTTACGCTGGGAAACGGCTATGGTTACTGGCGCGGCCGTAAGTACGACGAGAACGCGCCATTTGTTGGCGTGTACTTCGTGGATCCCTCCAAACCCGAAGGCCTTGGCCTGTACCGGGATTTTAAAGAGTTGGCCGCTAGGAGCGCGCAGTACTACACGATAAAATTGCGGGTTTCGGCCAGTAATTTACCGCCGTAGGCAAACTCGCTGAGGATGGCGCTGGCCTCGCGCTTGAGGTTATTCATCTGGGCTTGCTGCTCGCTGCTGAATTTGCCGAGCACAAAATCGGCGCTGTCCTGTTGCTCGTGGAGCTTGGGGCCAATGCCGACGCGCACCCGGCCATAACCTTCGCTGATGTGTTGGGTGATTGACTTGATGCCGTTATGTCCGGCCGCGCCGCCGCCAATGCGGGTACGGATTTGGCCAAATGGAATATCAAGCTCGTCGTGGACTACTACAATATTGTCTAAGCTGATCTTGTAGAAGTGCATGACCGCTTGGACGGCTTCGCCGCTGAGGTTCATGAAGGTGGTGGGCTTCATGACGTACACCTTGGTTTCGCCCAGCTGGTGGCTGGTAAGGTGGCATTTGAGGTCCTTTTTCTCTATCCAGCCCGGAAAATCATGGTTGCTGACGAATTTGTCTACGGCCTCAAAGCCGATATTGTGGCGTGTGCCGTCATATTCTGGACCGATATTGCCTAGGCCAACAATCAGGGCAGATTTATTCTGTCCCAGGGTGTAAAACTGGATGCTGTCGCCGACTTGAGGGCGTTTTTGGAATAAGGCCATGGCCTAGAGTATACGCTACTCTGTTATTTCTTGGGAGAGCCTTTGGCTTTGCGATCTTTTTTGCGCTGGATTTTTTCTTGGATGATCGCCATGCTGACGCGCGGCTTGTTTTTGCGGGGCTCTTTGGTCGGGCTGTTGCCGTGCTTGTGGTGTTCGTGCTTTTCGATGAACCAGAGTTGTACTGGGGTGCCTTCGTAGTGCCAGCGCTCGCGCATGGAACGCTCCAGGTAGCGTTTGTAGCTCCAGTGCAGAAATTTGGTATTTGAACCGAAGATCTTGAAGGCTGGAATCGGGTTGTCGTCCTCCTGGGTCATGTAGTTAAGCTTGGGGTTACGGCCCTTGAGGCCTGCCGGCGGATGCTGGTCGATCATCTGGCGTAACCAGCGGTTTAGGTCGCTGGTGGAGATGCGTTTTTTGCGGCGCATGTCGATGTCTTGGGCCAGGTCAAAGATTTTGGTGACATTTTGGCCGGTAACGGCGCTGGTAAAGATCAGCGGCGCCCAGGGCACGAAGTCGTAGGTGTGGGCAATTTGTGGTGCAAGGGCGTCCCGCGTAAAGGCGTCCCTACCCTCTACGGCATCCCACTTACTGACGACCAAGATGAGGCCTTTGCCGGCTTCTTTGATCATGCCGGCGATTTTTTGGTCAAGGGCAGTGTTGAGTTCGCTGGCGTCCATGAGCAGCAGACAGACGTCGGCTTGCTCTATGGCGCTGAGCGAACGGATGACGCTAAAGTGTTCGATCCCCTGCCCGATCTTGCCTGGGCGGCGTATGCCGGCGGTGTCCATGAGCTCTACCTCGCGGCCTTCGTATTTGACGATTGCCCGGTTGATGTCACGGGTAGTACCGGCGACGTCAGCTACGATAGCCTGCTGCTTTTTGGCTAAGGTGTTAAACAGGTATGATTTGCCGACGTTTGGGCGTCCCAGGAGGGCGATATGCAAACGATTGTCATCTTCTTCTAGGTTGGCCTTAGGGATTTGTTCGACAAGCATATCCAGGAGTTCGCCAATGCCGCGGTGCTGGGTGGTGCTGGTGCGGACGATGGGCTTGATGCCAAGGCGCTGGAAGGTGTCGAGGTCCACGCCACGGGCCTTGTCGACCTTATTGACCACCAAAAAGACCGGTTTGCGGCTTTTTAGGGCTGTTTTGGCGACCCGGCGGTCTTCTTCGGTGATGGACACGTCGGCTTCGACCACGACCCAGATAACGTCAGCGCTGTCAGCGGCCTGCTGGATCTGTTCCTGGATGGTAAATTCGAACTCATCCTCCGCGTCCTTCATACCTGCGGTGTCGACCATCCAAAAATCCTGCCCGCGCCATGTGGCTTTGGCGGTGATGCTGTCCCGGGTGGTGCCGGCTTCTTTGGCTACGATCGCTTCACGGCGTTCGAGGATGGCATTAAACAAACTGGATTTGCCGACATTGGCACGTCCGACGATAGCAATGATTGGTAGTTTCTTTGAACTCATTACGCACCAGTATAACAGAGACGGACATATATTGACAGCTCTAAGTAAAGAATGTTTGGTATATATTTTTGATCTCTTTTGCTAAAATGCCCAGGATATGTTTTTTGTGAGTAATGAGACACGCCGTCGACATCGCTTTGTAGAGCGGTCGATCGAAGATGCTAATGCCTCTCTGCGGATTCCTGAAGTTGCGCTGCGCCTTGGCAGCTACGCCGCCCGGCTTACTGCCGTCGGCGAGCGTCTGTACATCCCCAACCTTCGTTACGGCCGACTGACTATTCCTGCTAAGTATAAAGATACGGACAAGGTACCGGTGGTGCCCGTTAGGCCAGGGCAAAAAGTCAGAATATCGGATGATTTTAACGTTTTTAGTCCCCGCCAGCGCCAGCATGCTGCCCGGACCGTGACGGACTGGCGGCCGACGCAGCGAACGCCTGAAGAGATTGCCGCATTGCTCGAAGAGGAAGTCCGCCGCTCCCATACTAAAACCAGTAGGATGGTACCTCTTGATACTTATTCTCTGGCAGCCGTCAATTACCGGGTGCAACGGGCTAATGTAGTCATTGATGAGCTTGGTAACCCTTTGGCAAAAGCCCGTTATCTTATTAAGGGAAGGCCATTTGTCGGTATGCAGTACACCGGAGAGCTGTTTCTGCCGCCACAAATAGTACTGCATGAATACGAACACATTGACCAACATGAGCGGGAGCCGATTGTCTGTTGTGCTAACGACCATCACGAGACGGTTATCGGAAAATCATATGAACTGGAGGCCTATCATGTTGGCGCGCTGGCTCTTTTGGGGCTGCGGGACAGCGGCCATCAGGCGGAAGATCTGGGTGACCAGATGCGTATCGATACTATCCGCCTTGCTGTTAATGGTCCAGGCTCATTTGCGTACGGCGACGAGATCGAAATGCGTTTGGCCGATGGCGGCATCCGGCATCTTGAAGATTAGCTGAGGTTTGTAAAAGCGCCTGGCTTAATGTCCCCGATTTGGTATTCGCCAAAATAGGTCCGGTGTAGCCTGGTAACGGTGTAGCCTAAGCAAGCAAAGGTGCGCCGGATTTGACGGTTGCGGCCTTCGTGCATGGTAACTCGCCACCTAGTATCGTCACCATCTGCCAGGCGCTCTAGCTGGAGTTTGCTCGGGCCGTCATCCAGCAAAACGCCAATGTCGCTGATCATCTGCCGGTGTAACGGCTGCAGGGCCTGATCCAGCGTTACCTCATAGATTTTGGCTTTATGGAAGCTGGGGTGGGTTAGTCTGTGTGCCAGTTTACCGTCGTTTGTTAGCAGCAGTAAGCCGCTCGAGTCTTTATCGAGGCGGCCGATAGGCTTGAGATGTTTCATCGTAGCCGGCAGGAGGTCGTAGATGGTTTTGCTGCCCTGCCCGTCCCGGCTGACGACATACCCGGCCGGCTTGTTGAGCAGAATTGTCTGAAGGACAGTGGAAGCCGCAACGGTTTTACCGTCGAGGGTAACGACAGCCCCTTTGTTTGTTTGGTCAGAAGGTCTGGCCGGCTGCCCGTTTATGGCCACTCGTCCGCCCAAGATGGCTTGGTCGGCCGCGCGACGGCTCATGCCTGTTGCTAAGGCGATGTAACGATTGATGCGCATTGGGTTATTATAACGCGATGCTGTTTGGGTCTACCCCGCCCTGGCCTTGAGGGTTAGGCGAAATGACGTGTCCGGGAGGGTGCGGAGCGGCCGGTAGGCCGGTCGGGTTCTGAGGAGTGGGAGTGCCGTATCCTTCTTGGTGCATCTCGTCTATGCCGCCAAAGCCCTCTTTGGCTAGGAGGTCATTGAGGTCGGGCTGATGAGTCCCTGTGGCGTCCGTGATCGGGCTGATGATTTTTTTGTGTGCAACACCGACGTTGTCGTCATCGGATTCGTTAACGGGTGCTTCTTCTGCTGCCGGTGGCGTAGTTTGGCTGCCTGCAGCTGCCGACGGGGTTACGACATCTGGCGCTGGCATGGTGCCGGTAGTCTGGGCGTCCTTGCTGTCGCCATCGGGATGCGTTGGCGGCTGGATGGTTTTTTCGCCTGTCTCGGACTGTGGCTTTTGGCCTGCTTCAGATTCGGCGTCAGAAACCAGGCCCTTGATAGCGTCAGCCATAAAGTCATGGTTATTTGGCTTTTCTGGTGTTTCTGGAGCGGTTCCGGGCTTGGCTTCTCCGTCGGCATTTGGCGCTGGGGCTTGCTCGGGTGTGGATGATGGCGTCAGGCCGGGTGCGGTTTGGTTGTTTTGGCTCACAAAACTCTCTATTTGAGCTTTAATGGCATCTTCCTCATGAGATGTGGTTTGGGCTTCGGTGGGCTGGGCAGGAACAGCGTCCTGCGCTGGCTCTGGCGCGGTGGGCACCGACGGGGCGGCTGGTTGGGAGGCTGCCGGCACCGCGGGGGGTTGTACAGGAGTGCTCGGTTCCTGAGGAGGAGTTGGGTTAGGTCCTGCGGGTGGCGGGACGACAGGCTGCGATGGTTCTGGCGCGACCACCGGTATGGAGGGTGCCGGTGTTGTCTGTGGGGTGCCGCCAGGTGACATCGCGACCGGACCTGGAGCTGGCACGGACCCTGAGGTTGCCTGAGCTGGCTCTGGCGTTGTGGCTGGCGGCGCTGAAGCTGCAACGGGTTCCGGGACGGGCGCAACCTGGGCTGGCGTTGTTGAGGGTGCCGGTATGCTTGCTGACGGAGTGGCTGCAACGCCAGCAGCGGCAGTCACGGGGGTGGCAGCAGCAGGGGGGTCTGCCGGTCCAAGGAGTTCCTGGGCGGCCTTAACGATGTCTTCGAGGGTGACCTGTGATTTTACCAGGTAGCGGTCCGCTCCCAGCGAGTCAGCACGAGTCTTGTCTTCGGCTTGTCCAAGGGCGGTGAGCATAATGACCTTAACGTCCTTGAGGCCGTCGGTATTGCGCAGGATATCGAGCATTTCAAAGCCACTGATCCGCGGCATCATGACGTCAGAAATTACAAGGTCGGGTTTTTCTTTTTTGGCGACCACCAGCGCTTCTTCGCCATCCATGGCTGACACGATGTCGTAGCCTTCTGCTTGCAAACGCGCCTCATAAATTTCACGCAGGTTATTATCGTCTTCAACTAGCAGAACCTTTGCCATGATTGCTCGTATGCCCCCATTATTATTTTGTCAAGCTTATGTTTGTCTTCATTGTATCATGCTTTAGGCAGGCTAGGCTGATCCGCGGCTGGCTTTTGGGTTTGACTTGAAGATGATTTAAGATTAGCTTCGGCTTCTTGCAGCTCCGTGGCGCGTTGGGTCGACAGACGTGGCAAGTTAATAAAGAAGGTGCTACCCTTCCCCACTTCGCTTTCGACCCAGATGCGGCCATGGTACATTTCGACGATTTTGCGGCAGATGAATAACCCGAGGCCGGTACCGCCAATGGTCCGGGTGGCAGAGTTGTCGACGCGGTAGAACTTTTGGAACAGATGCGGAACGTCATCCTTAGGTATCCCCGCCCCGGTATCGCGGACATAGATTTGGACGACATCGGTGTTACCGGTAAGCCCGATAGATATCTTGCCGGAGTCGGTGTATTTGGTGGCGTTGTCAAAGAGATTAGTGACTACCTCCCGGATGCGGTCAGAGTCGACATGGGCGTAGTACAAGGGCTTTACCAGATGTTGGCTGGAGGCGTCTTTGGCTGTGGCGTCAATCGTTTGGTCGGCCCCGCCTATGATGAATTCGGCAAGCAAGCCCTTCTTTTCGGCGGCGAACTTGAGATCATCGGTGAGCTGCTGCATAAAGGTGCCCATCTCGACGACTGTCGGATGACTGGTAAGGCGGCCGTCCTCCGCCTTTGATGATGTCAAGAGGTCCTGGAATAGTTTGCCTAGGTGCTGCGTGGACGAGTGAGCCTTTTCGAGGTAGCTGCGTGCGCGGCTATCGATGGTGCTGACTTTGTCATTCAGGGCAAGTGCTAGGTAGCCCTCGATGGCGGCGACGGGTGTGCGCATTTCGTGACTGGCGGTGCTGATGAACTCGGCCCGCTGCTTTTCGGCGGCCCGTTCTTCGCTGATGTCGCGCATGACGGCAACGGCACCCATAAAGGTATCATCACCTGGCAGAATTACGGGCGAAATTACCAACGAAATGGTAATCTTCTTTCCGTCACGGTCCGCCAAAAGATATGCCTGGTTGCTCTGCTCACGCTGCTTAAGGGCGACGGTAAAGGGATTTTCTTCTGGGCTGACGTCTGAGCCATCTTCCTTTTGGAGGTTGACGACCAATTGGGCGTCGACCCCGTTGGCATCATTAAGCGTCCAGCCGGTCATAGTTGCCGCCGCCGGGTTCATAAGGGTGATTTTGCCTTCGGTGTTGAACATCACGATGCCATCGGCAATAGACTGGACCAGGATTTCGGATTGGTGCTGGCTGCCCCGGAGCATACCAGAGAGCTGGGTAACCTTTTGGGCTTCGACGCTAACAAAGCGTCCCCTCCAAAAGAAATAGGCGATGGTCGAGGCGATCACGGCTCCGGCCATCATAACAATCCCTGGCATGTCTATCTGTGCCGGGTCGAAGTTGCTGACCA
Organism: Saccharimonadales bacterium (SeqCode); assembly: GCA_035758825.1. Taxonomy (GTDB): domain Bacteria; phylum Patescibacteriota; class Saccharimonadia; order Saccharimonadales; family UBA4665; genus JARIHD01. The sequence goes on along the minus strand of DASTWA010000002.1, from coordinate 198,431 downwards.
GGCTGAGCGCCATCCAGGTGACAAAAACCGATCCCAATAAGATGGGCAGCCCATAGGCGCCATTAATGAAGGTGGTCAGGATCCAGAGGCTTACGTACAGATAGGCAAAGTTCTCCGGTTGGGTTTGAGCCAAGCCGTTTAACTCAGCTAGCGCCAGGAACAGCGTGCCGATAAGTGTGGCAAACGGCAGACTGTATTTGACGACGAACCAATAAACAAAACAGAGGTAGAAAAGGTTGGTTGTGGCAATTGCAAGCGCAGTATTGGTAACTGCAAAGCCGTCGGCAACGCCCTCTAGGCCAGGCAGGAAATGCTGGCCGACATACAGGCCCACTAAAAATAGATTGAAGGCTACCATTACCGCCCAATATAGGCGGTACCAAATGCGTGCGACCTGATATTGAAAGTAGTCCAGTGCCATTTATGCTAGTGTACCGCTTATGCTTGCCGGCCACAACTGATAGTTGAAGAATTCTCTCTGTTATGGTAGTATTTGATGGTCGCAGTTTTTGCGCTGTGGCCTGTCGAACCTCATTGCGTTCGGCCCCTATGCTTTGCATAGGAACCACATGCTCGGAAAGAAATTTTATGCGAAGCACAAAATTTGACTTTCCTGCGCTGTGGCCCCTTCGTCTAGCGGTCCAGGACTCCGGGTTCTCAGTCCGGCAATCGCGGGTTCGAATCCCGCAGGGGTCACCAAGAAAAGCAGCTCACTTCATGTGGGCTGTTTTTCTTGTAGCTCTCTTCGAGAGGTGAAACCGCGAAGCGGGTGCGGTAGAGCGAGGACACGCGCAGAAGTTTGCTTCGAGCATGCCGCAGCGTCAAAGGGCGAAGCCCGCTATCCCGCAGCGCCAATCTTATCTACAGATAAGGCGCAAGCGTGCCCACTACTGCCCTGCCAATGGATGCCCTGATGGCAATGATTGCACTATTTGCCCCATCTTCAAACGTTCGTGGATTGCCGTCGGTGGTGCTAACGAAGTGTTCGCGGTCATTAGCCACTGCAACCACCCCTGCGACATCCCAGTTTTTTGCGGTACGCATAGCTACCCCTACGATAGGGTCGCCGTCCAGCTCCCCGGGCCTCAGGCGTTCAAACAGGCCCGGATCCATAGCGCAAAGGGCTGCCGCTACGGCTGACTTGAGCTTGATGACTCGGTAGCCTGCATCTTGTAAGGGGCCTCCAAAGATGCGCTCAGCTGAATTGGACGCCACCAGGATCACGCCGCCTGTCTCTGGGGTCGAGAGCTCGCCTGCCAATGGGAGGGGTCGACGGCTTCCGTCTGGTTCAATGCGCGTAGCCGGAACTCCAGGGCCTACGTTCCAGCGGATTGTACCGTCTGTTGAAGCGAACGGCGCTGCGATCGCGGCCCATTCTGGCGTGTTGCTGCCGGGACGTATGGCGCCTGCCGATATCATCGAACCACATGTGGGACGAGGTGGCCTGTTATCTTCGGGTAGTTGCTGCCACCCAATGAGCTGTTCGACGTATTCAATAAATAGTTCGGTGCCGTCAATGGGGTCGACATGCAGCTCAAGCGTGGGGGCTTTGTCGGCAGGCCATCGATTCACCCCTTCTTCGCCCTTAATACGAACGGATGTGCCTGCATAAGCTGCGCCTATTCTTTCCTCGGTCTCTTGGTCGTGCCGTGTTACGGGTGAAGTTGCGCCGCGCGGGTCGGTTTTTATCTGAACTAGTACTGACGGTTCAGCGCTGGCTGCCAGCTCGTCAATATCTACTCGCAAATTATTGGCTGCTTCGCTTACCACGGCATCACCATAAGCTAACGATTCTGGGTCAAATAGCGGTTGGTTTAATTGTTCGGACATGGGCGGGCTCCTTAAGTATGGAAGTAGTGTAGCATTATTGGTGGGCTATACTCGGGTGTCTTTGTAAAGCCGCACGCGGGTCAGCATCAGCGAACTAAGCACGACCGATACGGAGCTAAGCGCCATAGCCAGCCCAGCCAGGTTGGGGTTTAACTTGAAGCCAAAGCTGACGAGAACGCCGGCCGCCACCGGTATACCGATGACATTGTAGATGAATGCCCAGAAGAGGTTGAGTTTGATGCGCGTGAAGGTTTTTTGGCTGAGTTCCAGCGCCCTGACGACGTCCTGGAGATTGTTTTTGACGAGCACGATGCCCCCGGATTCGATGGCGACGTCGGTGCCTGAGCCCATGGCAATGCCAAGGTCGGCTTCGGCTAATGCCGGAGCGTCATTGATGCCGTCGCCGACAAAAGCGACTTTGCCCTGCGTCTGCAGCATTTTGACCTGGTGGGCCTTATCTTCCGGCAGGACATTTGCCACAACTTGCTTGATGCCGACCTGCTTAGCAATCGCTTCGGCGGTCGCCTGGTTGTCGCCGGTGATCATGACGGGCACAAAACCCCGGCGCTTAAGCTCGGCGATGGCGGCCTTGGATGTTTCTTTTGGCTCATCCTGGACCGCAATGAGGCCGATGACCTTGCCTGCCTGACCGACCAGCATAACGGTCTTTGCCTCGGACTGCAATTTTTGTAAGGTGTTTTTTAGATCGGCGTCCATGTGGTGCCCTTCAGCCATGGCTTCGTTGCCGATGAAGGCTTGCTTGCTGCCTACTTTACCCTCGACGCCCTTACCTGGCACAGCCTTAAAGGCTTGGACTTTGGCCTGCATAACCTGCTCGGCCTTGGCTTTGTCGAGTATGGCAGCTGCCAAGGGATGCTCCGAAACGGCTTCCAGGCTGGCGGCTAACCCCAGGACGGCTTCTTGGTCGCCGATGACATCGGTAACGACCGGCTGGCCGATTGTTATGGTGCCGGTCTTATCCAGTAAGACCATTTTGATGTTGTTGGCAGCTTCGAGGACTTCCCCGCTTTTGATGAGGACACCCAGCTTGGCGCCACGGCCGGTGCCGACCATCAGCGCGGTTGGTGTGGCCATGCCCAGCGCACAAGGACAAGCAATGATGATGACGCCGATGGCGTAAAGCAAGCTGTCGATGAATTCGGCATCGAGCATGACATACCAGACGGCAAAGGTGGCGGCGGCGATGATGAGCACTACAGGTACAAAAACGTTGGAAACGCGGTCGGCGAGCTTTTGGATCGGCGCCCGGCTGGATTGGGCGCGGCGCACCAGTTCAACGATTTGGGCTAGTAGTGTGTCGCTGCCGACGCGGCTGGCCTTGAATGTGAGGCTGCCGGTTTTGTTTATGGTGGCGCCGATTACGGTGTCGGCCGGTTTTTTGTTTACAGGCAGACTTTCGCCGGTGACCATGGATTCGTCGATGGACGAGCTGCCCTCGACAATCACGCCGTCGGTGGCAATTTTCTCGCCAGGCCGCACCCGGATGAGGTCGCCAACGGCGATCTGGTCTATGGGAATCCGGACGTATTTGCCCCTGCGCAATACTTCGGCGTCTTTTGCCTGGAGGTTAAGTAATTTTTCGATAGCTGCCGATGCCCTGCCCTTGGTCAGCTCTTCAAGTACCTGGCCCAGGAGTATGAAGGTGGTCAGCAGCGCGGCAATCTCAAAGTAGACGGCCCGGTCGGTGAACAAGGCATACAAACTGTAAGTGTAGGCGGTGGTCGTGCCAACGGCGATCAGCGTGTCCATATTGGCGTGATGGTTCTTGAAGGCCGCCCAGGCGCTGCGGATGAATGGCAGGACGCCAATTGCCATGATCGGCGTGGTCAAGAAGAACATGGTCCAGGCATCCCCTGGCAGCATCCAGTCAAAGAAGAATCCACCGACCATGGCATAGAGCATTGGCAGCGACAAGACTGCCGAGACGATAAATCGGGTACGGATGTTCAGGTGGATCATTTGATGACGACCTTTCCAAAGAACATGTTCATGCCGCAGGCATACTTGAACTCGCCCGGCTTCGAAGTGTCGATGGCCACGGCGTGGGTTTTCTTGAACGGTAGTTTTTGGCGGATGCCAAAGTCTGGAAAGACAACTTCTTCCAGGCAACTCGATGGGTCTTTGCGGGTGAACATGATCTTGGCGGGTACGCCTTGCTTGAGGGTGACCACATTGGGCACATAGCCACCGTCGACTTTCACTTCGACGGTCTGTTGGCCGTCTTGCACGTCAGCGGCCACTGCTTCGGTTTTCCGTTTGCCAAAGAACCACCAAGCAACGAATCCGATTACGACGATTGAGCTGACGACAGCAATTATTTTATCCATATTATGTAATCCCCCTTTTTATTATGCCTCAACCTGTATAGTTCCCCGCGGTACTCCCATGGCGCAGGCTATCTGGTATGTGCCGGGTTTCTGGGGCGTAAATGTCAGGGACAGCTTTTTACCGCCCTCTAGGAATTGGGGATTGTTGTCCAGGCCAAGTACCATGATGGTGCTCATACACCCTTCCCCGTTGTCTTTGACGTCAACGACTAGGGTGGTTTTTTGGCCGACTTTTGCTTTGAAGGTGCTGGGGACGATGTCCGATTCCAGAGTGTAGGTCGTATTAAGCGTGGCCGGCGGTAGGTTCTGGCCGGTCTGGCCGGCGGGCGGTGTCGCGCGGCTAAACACCCGGTTGACGCCCAGTAAAGTGTAGCTGTTGGATAGGTTGACGACGGCCATAGCTACGACTATGACACCGGCAACCCGGAAGAACCGTTTGGCAAAGCCGCCCTTGACGGCCGAGGTAAGGCCGCCTATGCTTAGCAGCCCCGGCGTGGTGCCGATTGCGAACATGCCCATGACCAGCGCGCCGGTCGTCCAGCTGGCGGTGCTGATTGCAAAGAGTTGCACGGCTTGCGTAAAGCCACAGGGTAAAAAGAATGTCAGAGATCCCAACCAGAACGATCCCCAATGGCTATATTCACCGCCAGGCTGTTGGCGGCTGCCGATTCCCAGGCGTTTGCCCAGTGATCTGGGGAGGGCTACGGTGCCCTTGAGCTGGGGGAACAGGCCAGTCAACTGAAGCCCCAGCAGGAGCATGACGATGCCGACGGCTGCAGTAAGCAATCCGAGCAAGTTCCCTTTAAGCTGAAAAATGGCGCCAAGGGCCCCGATTAGGCCTCCGAGCACCAGGAAGGATGTAATCCGCCCGAGGTTAAAGTACATGTGTGGACGGAATTTTTGGCCGGAGGTCGCCTCTGGGTGCCGCCCGGCATACCTAGAAGATATACCGAGCACCAGCCCGCCAATGAGGGCCATGCAAGTCGAAAATCCGGCCGTAAGGCCGACGGTCAATGCGACGACGCCGGCACTGGCGCTGTCCGTACTTACCTGGGCGACATTCCCAAGTCCCAGTCTGGTGAACAAGATGAACAAAAGGAGGACGATTGCCAGGCCCAGCGCCATGTCACGGTAGACGCGCAGGTCCCGGCTAAGAAACGGCAGGGTGTCGCGTCCCACCGAATAGCCAGCCGCTTGCACAGCACTGGCAATCGCCTCGGAGGTGGGGAGCTGCTTTGCGGTTATGGTCGCACTTTTTGTGCGGATGCTCACCTGCACTTTTTTTACGTTCGGCAATGCCTCGAGGTTGGCTGTAATATGGGCCTCGCATGACCGACACTGCATGCCTTTAATCGGGATCTCGAGTTCGTGAAGCCCCTTGCCGGAGTGGCGGTTATTTTTGGCGGTCATATAACTAGCCTAGCATCGCTCTAAATTATATTCAAGTATTCGAATATGACGATTTGTATGGTATGATATGCCCATGTCGCACCAACTATTCGCGCTCGAAGAAGACGTCTTTAAAGTTATCGCTAACCAGAAAAGACTGGAGATTATCCAGTTGCTCCACAAACGCGAGTTGAATGTCGGTGAAATGGTCGAGATGCTAGGCCTCCGCCAATCTAACCTATCCCAGCACCTTACCCTACTCCGCCAATGCAAATTGGTTACGGTGACCAAAAAAGGACGTGAAGTATACTACAGGCTCTCCGATGACCATATCGCCGAGGCGGTCCAGTTGGTGTACCGTTTTTTGCAGAAACAGTACAACCTGGATGGCGTGCAAACCGATACGCTCTTCCCGATTGTAGCCGACCCCGTCTGTGGTATGCGGCTGAGCGCTTCGGAGGCATTTGATAGCATCGTCCAGGATGGCCGGAGCTATTTTTTTTGTGCGAGCGGTTGTAAGGATAAGTTTGTCCGCCAACCCAGCCTTTAGATAATTTTTACTGCTCCATTGCGCAAGACTTCGATGTCGCCGCCCTGGTTGATGCGAATGATTGTAGATGGCTTCCTGCCGGACATATCGCCGCCGTCTACATAAAAATCGACGTCATTGCCAAAGTAAGCCCAAGCCTCTTCGAGGTTCCGTGATTCGGTTTCGCCTGGCTGGTTGGCGCTTGAGGTAGCCAAGGGGCCGGTTTTTCCCAGGAAGGTCCGTAGCGTTTCATCTTGGGGGATGCGCATTGGCAAGGAGTCCAGGCCTTGGTGCAAATAAAAGAGGCCTTGACCGGTAGGTACTATCACGCTGAGCGGGTTCGGCCACCACTGCTCTACTTTGCGAAGGTATTTTTTATCTACGCCAAGACTCGCGAGCTGTTCGGTGCTGGCGGCGATTATTGTGCCCGGCTTACGCTCGCGATGCTTGATGGCGTACAGGCGGGCGACACCTTGGGGGCTATCGGCGCGTGTGGCCAGGCCGTACACGGTATCGGTCGGCAGGATGCCGACCCCTCCACGCAGGAGGATGTGTAGGGCCTCATCAAACGGGACGATTTTGTCTTGCAGCGTCGCTTTTTTCATTTTATACATTCTATCATTCTTTGGGTGTGCGTACGGAGGGGTCTGCTGGTGTTTTGTTTGGTGGTTAATCGCGTAGATAGCGATCACAAAACACGCAGCAGCCCCGTCCGGGATTTTTCGACTAGGTCGCGGTATGCCTACCGGTCAGGGGGATGGGTTCGGTTGTGGTGGAGCGCCATGGCTCAGGGTGCGCCATCTGTAATGATGTAGAACATGGCCTTGTTGCCAGACGGTTCGCCATCGGGCGGCGTAATGCCGGCGACTGGTATGGCGAAGCGGCCAATCGCTGCCGGGACGCTGCCGAACGAGTCGGGGGTCTCCTCGCAGTCCTCCTCGTAGAGAGCTGCGCGGTCGTCGGCCGTGAGCGCCTTCTTGGCGTTCGCAGGGTCGATCTTGTAGCCGGCGCGGGCCAGGTAGCCGATCAGCCGGTCGAACGACTCGTCGATGAGATTGCCGTTGACGTTGAACCAGAACTTCTGGGGCGTCATGCCCGGCGCCTGGAGCTCGATGCTCTGTTGGTCGCCGGTAATGACGACGGACAAGTCATCCAGGGTGAAGTTGACCGTCAGGCCATTGTCACGGGACATGTGCTGGTGGATTTGCTCCGGTCGGCGCTGGAGGACCAGGCAGAGCTGGAACGCGACAGCCATGCAGAGATGGATGTAGCGCATCAGACTTCTGTCGTGCGCGCGGATTGCAGTGTCCCGCTGAGTTTGGGCGTGGAAGACGTTCCCTTCGAGGTGGCGTGCCATCCTGTAAGCGTCGGTGTACGCCCGGCGCCGGGCGAGGTACGCGCGCTGCTCCTTGCCCTCGCGGGTGCGACCGTCGACGAGCTTGTCCGCCGGGATGGGCGGGAAGATGTCGTCGGGGTCCGGCAGGCTGCGGGCCAAGGAGGCCGACTGGGGGCCGCCAACGCTGGGGGTTGCGGAAAAGTACCGAATCTCGTCAACGTTCTTCAAGGCTTGCTCCTTGGAGTCATAGCGGCGTTCACCAATTGCCGGCGGGTGCCTGCAATATCCATACTTGAACCGATGTTAATTGTTCTCGTGGATCTTCTGATGCCAGAAGGGCGAACTGGAGAGAGTCTTATGCAAGACTTCCTGCAGCTCGCCCTTGGAGCGTAAAAATCAACACGAAATACTTCGTATACCCTGACAGTAAACGAATTAGGAGATTTTAACACATTTTTATAGAAAAAACAATCCTAAACGGTTTTGGCTGGAGCGGCTACTTATGGTACGGGATGCCGGCCGAAATCGTGCTTGCCCGATAGAGCGCCTCTAGGAGCACTACCATGGCAAGATCGTGCGGGAATGTCAGGCGCGAGAGACCCCATTGCAGGTCAGACTGGCCGATGACCCCTTGCGGAAGGCCCTCTGGCCCGCCAATGATAAAACAGATTTCCCGTCCGTCCAAGGCCCGTTTGTCCAGAAAGCCGCTAAGCTCGGGACTGGTGTATTGTTTGCCGTCAATGACCAGGGCAACTTTGTAGGCGCTACCGGCAGCGTCCAGCAGGTGCCCGGCATCGTACGCGTATTTATCGGCGATGTGCGTAATACGCAGCGAGTGGTAGTGTTTGAGCCGTTTGAGGTATTCGTCCCAGCCGGCTTTGGCGTAGGCTAATTTGGGCTCGCCGACGGTTATGAGGTGTAATTTCATAGCTCTATGATCGCCTTGTTGCGTGATCCGCGCAAGCTCTTGACCGGCTTGCCATGGAAAAAGTCTGTAATCGCCCGGTCGACGCCCGGCAAGGCCTCCCGGTTGTAATCGTCGATGACAATAATCCCCCGCTCCGCCATGTGGGGCCACACTAACCTGAGCGAGTCGATGATGGAGCCGTAGAAGTCACCGTCCAAGAAGGCGAATGCGATCTTATCCGGGATGTCCCTTTCTGATAATTCGCTGAACCAGCCCTTGTGCACGACCGGCGGGTGCAGACTTGCGGCCCGAAACTGGCCCAGGAATTCTTTTTTGCTGACGAATAATTTGCCAGCCTCAAAGTCCACACCTGCTGGGCTGTTGTCGTGTAGGGTTTTTTCGGGCAGCCCTTCAAAGGAGTCGTATACATGAAATGGGCGATCTTTTGACTCCTGTCGTTCATCTAGCACTCGCCGGATGAATAAGCTGGTGGTGCCGACGTAGCAGCCGAATTCGACGATTGCGCCCTCGGCGCCTTTGTCCAGGGCCTTTTCGAGCTGGGTGATGACCACATCGAGCCCCTCCCGGCTGATTTGGTCGGAGATGATGGGTTGCCCCCGGAACCAGTTGCGCGGGTCGTCCTTGCGAAGTTTGTGTTCGTCGTAGGTGTCTTTCATTACCTCTGATTATACGATACGTGCCGCGGGAAGCTCGTTCCAGTTGCTGACGTACCTTGGTGAGCGGATCTGGTGCTTGGGCTGCCAGGATTTACTCAGGTCTTCGGCGGCGAAGTAGATTTTTCCTCTTCCCCACCTGTTGTTGATGGTGTCCAGGGCTTGCATGCGGGCCTGGGAGCGGTCATGTTCGTCGGGTTTTATACTGCCGAGCAGGTCGGTCTGCAGCACGTGGTCAGGGGCAAAATCATACAGGTAGACACCGAGGCGGTGGTATTGTTGTCGGTTGCTGTATAGCTCGGGCAGCTCTTTTACCAGCCTGCTGATTACCAGTCCTGTATCGCTCGTGGGCATGCTCAGGCGTATCTCACGCGTCCACTGGCGATAACCGGGCTTATTGCGGTTGGTGTTGGTAAAAATGCCAATCCGCCGGGCCAGCAGGTTTTCCCGGCGCAGCGCAAAACAAGCCTGCGCGCTGAGGGTTGCGATGGCTGCTTCCAGGACATGCATTTGGTTGGTGTCTTCGCCAAACGTACGGGACCGCAGGATGCTTTTGGCGGGGTCGTGTTCGGGACTAAGACCGTAGCAGCTGATACCGTTAAGCTCGCTGACCATCTTGCGGCCGTTGATGCCCATGAGCTGCTGGGCACGCCGCGGCGACAGCCGTGACAGTGCCCAGGCCGTGCCAACAGCCTCGGCCCGAAGTTTAGGTGCCAACCGCCAACCTACGCCCCAGATGTCCTGGACGGGCATGGCCTCAAGGGCGGCCTGCCGCCGCTGAGGGCTGGCCCCGGCAAAGCTGAATGCGCCGCGGTAGGCATCGTATTTTTTGGGGATTTCGGCCGCCAGCTTGGCGAGGGTTTTGGTCGGTGCGATACCAATCGAGACCGGCACTCCGACGTGCCGCAGGATGGCTGCCCGGACTTCCCGCCCCCATGCCTCGTAATCCTTGATGGGCAATGCGGTGATATCCAGGAATGATTCGTCCACAGAGTACACCTCGATGCGTGGCGTGATGGTGGCAAGGAGTGCCGTAATGCGTTTGCTGATGTCGCCGTATAGCTCGAAGTTGGCCGAGAATTTGACGATGTTGTGCTTCTGAAAGATCTCGCGGTATTTAAAGGCCGGCGCTCCCATGGGGATGCCGAGGCGTTTGGTCTCGTTGCTGCGCGCCACGACGCAGCCGTCATTGCTGGACAGGACGGCTACCGGTTTGCCCTCCAGGTCGGGACGGAATACCCGTTCGCAGCTCACAAAGAAGTTATTGCAGTCGACGAGGGCGTAGACTTTGGCGGCCATCAGCGGGCAACCCTTCGGAATTGGTGGATGGTTGCCGTGATGACGCCCCAGACGTTTGAGCCGGCTGGCACGGCGGATAGCGCCGACAGCTTAAACTCTCCGGAATCCGCACCCCACCACAGCACGATGTCGTTCCGGGAGGCGTCGAGGGCCCGGTCGATAATAGCGATATCGCCGTCGAATATGCCAATGCTCTCCCATTCGCTGCCCTGTACCCGGAAGAAATAGGTGCTGGCACTATGGTTAATGAGCAAATGATTGAGGTCCAGGCTGCGCAGCCGTTCGTCTATAGCCGGATTTGGGAACCCGGTGTGGACCGAGACGCCTGGTGTTTGGTGAATTGTATCTTGCTCGAGGGTCATCCTAACTAATCTCCTATGGCAAAAACTGCCGTTTGGTTATGAAACGGGGCTTTCGTGCTGGGTTCGTACCGGCCATGGCGCGCACGAACGCTGTGTGGCTGGTTGGAGTCATCCGCCAAAGGCGGAAAACAAAATGCTTAGTTAGGAAGCCTGCATGGAGGAAGGCGCAAAGGCCAGCCCACGCACGACTAAGGGCAGTATAGCAAAGCTATTTGATGGTACTCAAGAAATCGACGAGTTCGCGCGGTGTAATTTCGGCTTTGACCAGGTAGCCGTCGGCTTGTTTTTCGATGTCGGCGCGGACGTCTTCGCGCTGTTCGAGGTTGGTCGTGATAATGATTTTGGCGTGCAGGCTGGGCGTCTCGGCTGAGTTGCGCAGGCGGCGCAGGACTTCGATGCCGGTGATGGTGGGCACCATGAGGTCGAGCAGGATGATGTCGAACTGGTCGGTCTGGGCAAGCTCCAGGCCCTTCTGGCCGTCAATTTCGACAGTGACCTCGTAGCCGGCCTTGGTCAGGGCGCGTACATAGAGTTCGCTAATGAAGTGTTCGTCTTCGACGCAAAGGACCTTTTTGCCGATAGGCGTTGTTGATGTGTAAACTTGTGCCATATCTTTTTACCTTCGATATAATGAGTGGTTTTTGATCCAGCCGTGAGCCGTGCGGGTAACGTCCGCATTATCGCCTTTTTTGAGCTCGTCAGCAAGTTCGGTGTATGGCTGCAGGGTGAACCCGAATGTTGTCCCCTGGCCTTCTTTGGAGCGGACCCAGATATTGCCGCCATGGGCGGTGACAATCGCCTTGCTCAGGTACAGCCCCATGCCAGTGCCCCCGACATTGTTGCGGTTGCGGTAGTCCCGGTAGAACTTGCTAAAGAGGTTGCCTACGGCGGTTTCGGGGATGCCGACTCCGAAGTCCTGGACCGTGGTCTCTACCAGCCCGTCTTTGGTGACGTATGAGTGGATTATGACTTCTCTGTCCTGGCTGTCGGCGCTGTACTTGATGGCGTTGTCGATCAGGTTGTTCACGACCTCGCTGATGCTGACGGCGTCGGCGCCGACGGTCGGCAGCCCCGGATCGATGGTAAGCGTCAGTTTGATGCCGCGGACTTTGGCCCGTAGCTCCATGTTGTTGATCGCTGCTTTTAGGAGCGGTTCCAGCTTTTCTTCGTGCAGTTTGAGCACGAGCTGGTCGTTTTCGAACCGGGCGACATTGAGGATGTTGCTGGTGAATGCGGCCAGCTGTTGGGCGGCGGCCTTCATTTTGCGCATAAAGCCTTTCATCTCGTCGTCCAGTTTGTCGTCCAGCTCTTCTTCGAAGACGTCGATGTAGCCCCGGAGCAGCGTTAGCGGTGTGCGTAGCTCATGGACTGCCAGGGCAACGAAGCTGAGGGCCTGGTTGTCCTGCGAGTATTGCCGGGTGCGGTCGAACAAGACCAGCATGATTTCGAATCCGTTCGGATTGTCTTTGTTGTAGTAGGCGACCAGGTCAAAGTAGCGCGGCGTTTTTTCGTCGGCCAGATCCAGCCGGACGCGCTCCCATACTTTTGTAGCCGTGACCTTGCTGGCGCGGGCCCTTTCGAGCCAGGCGTCCAGTGTGTTTTGGTTGCTGAATAACAGGTCGAGCACCAGGTAGAGGTTCTGGCCAACGGTATCGGCGGCATCACGGTTGACGTATTTAAGGAACGGTTCGTTGGCAAAAACGACATTGGTTTTGTTGTCGAGGACCAACAGCGGCAGCGGGATACTGTTGGCTACAAAATCAGCCTTTAGGTCGTGCCTGGTGGTTTTGGCCAATTGTTCGACGCTGTCTACGACGGTCGCGAGCTGGTAAATATGCCCGACAAGGGCCGTAACGAACTCGTGACCGAACCCAATACGCTTGGTGTCGGGTGCTGGGTAGTTGGCGGTCTCCGGTGAGATGTGCAGTACGGCTTGCCACACCAGACGCATGGGTTTGGTGAGATACCTCGAGGCCACCCAGGATAGCAGAATGATCGATAGGAAGGCCGTAAAGACCAGGATGATCGCCGTAGAAACAGCCTGGTTAGTAAAGCCTAGGTTAGGGCCGACATAGTGGGCCACCAACCAGTAGCCGACGATGATCATGGTGCTGTTAAGCATCAGCAGGATTGCGACGCGGTTTTGGAGCTGGGCTACGAATTTTTGCAGGTGGTCCATAGGTCTATGGGTTGTATGTGATGCGGTCGGTGCCGCCGACGATGGTCAGCCAGGTCTTGCCGGGATTGAGTTTTAGCTCAGCCCCGCCGTCGTCTTTAAATGTAAACTGGCTCGTATTGCTGTCTTTGTACCAGTTGCCGACGGCCACTACGCCGTCCTGGAATATGTAGGCCCGGCCACTCCCCAGGGTATTGTAGGTGGTATAGATGCCATTTTTGCCTTGTGGCATTACCAGCCCAACCACTGCCTTGGCGGCAATCTGAGCCCCACTGCGTTCATCCTTGTGCGGTGCGCCGCCTACCGAACGAAGGTAGCTGTTGGTTGCAGCGTCGTAGTCGTAGTGTGAATTATAGAGTGCTCCCGAGATATTGAAGTCAATGGTTCGGGCGGTTGGCGCTGCAGTCGGGGCTTCTTTTTTGCGGGCGAAACCGGTGTAATTGGCTTTGCCAAAGCCCTTCTTGGCTTCGAGCTCATGTAATTTGGCGGTGCTGGTATATAGGTTGTGCGGCGCGTAACGTGAGCTTACCCGCCAGTAGGCCCCGCTGTTGTGAAATTGGTCCAAATCTTTGACGTTGAGGTTCTTGATCATGGCCAGGGCGTCCCCGCTGCCGCCAGCATGCGCTATGGCGCCGTCAAAGCCCATAAGCCATTGCACGTAATATGGGCGGACGCTGCGTACCGGGCCGATGTAGTCAGAGTCGGTGTCTTGCCACAATGTCAGGAAGCGAGTGATGCCGCCCTCGGCGATGGCTTCGAACACCACGCCGGCGTCGGTCAGTCCGGATTGCGGCCGGGCGTCGCGGCTGTTTTCGATCATAATGCCGGTAACTGGGCGGTCATTGATGCTTGCGTCGGCGATTGGCAGCCCTGTTAGTGTAGAGGTCAACGGCTCTGGGGTAGGTTTGGGGGTCTCTTTTTTGGTGGTCTGCTTTTTGGTGACCGGCTTGGTGTCGTCCTTAAGCCAGATGCTGTATACGCCAAATCCAATACCGCCCAAAACCAAGACGGCTACGGTAATAAGGATTGCCCATTGCTTCTTGGTGAGGTGTCTGAGCCATTCTTTTAGGCTCTTTTTGGGTGGTTTGTGGTGGCTGCTAAAGCCACCGCCTTCGTGAAATTGCGGCCCGCTGTTGCTGTTTGTCGGGCTTGGTGAGGCGCTGGGTTGGATGTGGTGTGTGTTTTGTCCTTGGCCGCGGTGCGGCAAGAAATCGCTATTCATACGCTGTATTGTATCAGCGCTTGTGCTTATTTATCTAGAGGGTTTGTAACATCGCGTCAATTCGGCGCAGGGATACCTCTTTGCCAAGTACTGCCAGGGTGTCTGCCAGGCCGGGGCTGGCTGGCGCCTGAGTGGTGGCAATGCGCACCAGGCTAAAGAGTACGGCTGGCTTTTGGCCGGTAGATTCGAGTAGCTTGTTGAGCCGCTCCTGTAGGTCTTCGGCCGAAAAGTCGCTACTGGCGATGGTTTCCCTGGCCTGTTCCAGCAGGCTCTTGATTTCGCCGGAATCTACTTTTTTGAGCTGCTTGTGGCCGCTTACCAATTCTGGGTTTACAGGTAGATCGGTAAAGAAAAAGCTGGTTAATTCGGGGAGTTCGGAGAAGAATTTAAGGCGCTCCTGTACGAGTGCCAGTACAGACTTCTTGTAGTTGTCGCTGGCATCCGCTGCCTCTTTTGGCCAGTAGTCTGATACTTTCTGGAAGAGGTCATCCAGTGACATCTGGCGGATGTAGTGGCCATTCATCCAAACCAGGCGTTGTTCGTCAAAACGTGCCCCGCTCTTTTGGACACGGCTAAGTCTGAATTTTTGGACAAGCTCGTCCTTGGTAAATATCTCTTGCTCGGTGCCGTCGTTCCAGCCCATGGTGGCGATGAAGCTGACCAGCGATTCTGGCAAGAAGCCGTCCCGAACGTAGTCCAGGACGTCTTTGGCGCCATCGCGCTTGGAAAGCTTCTTTTTGCCGTCAGGCCCCATGATGTGTGGCACGGTGGCGATGTGCGGACGCTCAATGCCGAGCGCTTCGTAGAGGTTGAGGTAGTTAGGCTGGCTGGCGATGAATTCCTGGCCGCGGATGATGTGGGTGATCTCCATCTCTAGGTCGTCGATGACGTGGGCGAAGTTGTAGGTCGGATAGCCGTCGGACTTAATGAGAATAAAGTCGTCGATGACTTCCGGGCCGGTGCTCAGGTCGCCCATGACTTCGTCGTGCCATTGGTAAGCCTTTGGCTCGGATTTAAAGCGCAGCGGCTGGGTGCCGTCCCAGGCTGGCGGGTTTTCTGGACGGTGGTTGCGGTACAGGAAGGGCTTCTTCTCTTTCTGGGCTTGTTCGCGGAAGGCTTGCACTTCCTCGGGGGCGAATGGGTCGGCGTATGCCCTGCCCATGTCTACCAGCTTTTGGGCCCACTTTTTGTAGTGGTCAAGGCGTTCGCTCTGGGTGTACGGGCCGTAGGGGCCGCCAATGTCAGGGCCTTCGTCGTAATCGAGGCCGAGGACCCGCAGGCTTTTGATAAGGTGCTCGCGGGCGCCCTCGACTTCCCTTTTCTTGTCGGTGTCCTCAAAGCGCAGCACGAACTGGCCGCCGGTTTGGCGGGCTACAAGCCAGGCAAAGAGTGCGGTGCGGATGCCGCCAACGTGTAAGTAGCCAGTCGGGCTGGGTGCAAAACGGGTTCGTGCTGGTTTCATATGTGCCCATTATAAGAGAAAATCCCTTAAAAAGTAAGAGGCTCTCCTCTGTATGGTATGCTTTTGTCATGTAATAGGAGTCGGATATGGGCAAATTATTCTTAGTCAGACATGGTGCTTATGAACGCCTGGGGTGGAGTCGTCGTGACGAGTATTTGACCGAGACGGGTATTGCGCAGGTCAGACAAGCTGCAGCTCTTTTGCTGTCCAAAGAAGTTACTGGTGACTGGCAGCTGTTGTCGTCGCAGGCGCCGCGTGCTGTCGAATCGGCAAATATTATTGGCAATGCCCTCAATGTGCAGCCCGTAGTCAGCGACCGGGTATGGCGTGCAGGTGATTCACCGAGTATGATAACAGGCAATCTGGTGGATTTTGCCGCCGATGCACTGCGCGAAAAAGGCGCCGAATATGATTTTAACCGTCCGTTGGCGATTGTCAGTCACTTGCCGCTGCTGGCCTGTGCGGCCGGAGACCCACGAATGTCAATCGAAAACGGCGCCGTATTAGAATACGACCCTGATGTTTGGCGTCACCCTGCCTGCTGATCTTACATGCTGGTTGCAAGCGACACCAGGTCATCGGCATTAAGATTGGCATTGCCGGTGACTTCGTAGCGAACACCGCCATCAACCCAGCTGGCGTTGTTGTCGTCGTAGATGTATATGATGCGGCCTTCGCTTTGGATAGTTTGTGTAGGTGCGCCGCGTTGCTCGGTATTTTGGTCGAGTAATGTGGCGCTGTTCCAGTCAGAAGCCACCTGTGTGATTTTGTATGAACTGTCGCCGGAGCGGTAGGTTACCTCGACTTTACCCTCACTGGCCTTTACGCCTCCGTCCAGCGCATAGCCTGTGGGCTTGTAGCTGGGCAGTTCGGCATGAAAGCCAGCGCGTACAGATGCCACCCGCAGCTCAATGCCAGGCATATTAAGATAGGTGACAAACCCGCCAATAACAAGGAATGCGCCCAATCCGGCGACCAGGCTGACCATGCGCTTGCGACGAAGGGCTTTGCGCCCTGACGGTTTGTGTCTTGGTTCTTCGTGGCTGGCAGCGTGGATGAGCGCGGCTTCAAACAAATCGTTGGCGGACTGGCGCGTGGATAGCCGGGCGGCAGCTTGCTCCAGGGCTACGCTCCGCGAAGCGATAGGCGTTGGACGGCTGGCGTGGCGCAAATCCTGCCGCACTGGCCGGGTGGCTGTATTGTACTGGCTTGGACGCTGGGCGGGAGTGTGGCCATAGCGCTGCTTTTCGAATTTGCGGATGTGGTGGCTCTTGGGGACGTGACTTGCCCGGGCAAGGCGCACCGGGTTGACTTGCGTTACCGAAACCTTCTTTTCGAGCTGTGTGGCAAGTTCGGAGGCAGGCTTGGCGATCATCTCGGCCGGCCCGGTGGTCTTGATCGCGGGCTTCATGTTTACTGTTGGTTTGTGAACGACGTGCCGCATTAATGTTTTGGAGCGTTCCGGCTGATGGTGTTTGACCTGGGTCGGCTTGGCACGCCTGACGTCGGCCATCTTGGGCTGGTGGGCGGCCGGCTTGGCTGGCGCAGCCGTGGCGTGATTGGACTTTGGGGTGGGTGTTTGCACCTGTGGGACTGCCGACGTCTGGCTGGGCTTGCGGACGAAGCCGTCAATAACCCTGCCCTGGTGGCTGCGGGGAGCGCGGGATACGGGCGTCGCCTTAATACGGCTCTCACCAATAAGAGCGCCCGTAATGGCGTCGTACTGCTTACCATTCAGTTCGATGATGTTGTTCTGGCCCACGTTTCGTTGTTACCCTCTGTGTTTCTTGCCTTCTGGTTAAAGCGTAAGTTATATGTATCTTAACGCGGCCACCAGCGCCATGCAAGCCAAGGACCCAAAAATGTTACAGGCAGAGAGTTGCAAAGTATCCTATAATAGCAATTGACAATGGAATACTTAGACCCCAAAAAACAAAAAGCCCACCTTATTCGCCTGGTCATCGGCTATATCCTGGTGGGTACGGCCCTTATAATGACCGCAGTTATCCTCCTCTACCAAGCCTACGGGTTTGGCATTAAAAATGGCGAGGTTATCCAAAACGGTTTGGTTTTTGTGTCGTCCCGTCCCCGGCCGGCTGACGTCTATATTAATGGTGTCCTGAGCGAAAAAACTACCAATTCCCGGCTGCTATTGCCTGCCGGCCAGTATACCTTTAAGATGCAGCGCGAAGGCTATCGGACCTGGCAGCGGGCCGTGCCGATCGAAGGCGGATCGGTTTCTAGGTTTGACTACCCCGTGCTATTCCCTGTTAAGCTGACGACCGCAAAGGTGGCTACGTACGCCAGCGCGCCCTCACTATGGACGCAGAGTCCCGACCGCCGCTGGGCCTTGGTGCAGAACCCCGCAGCCTACAACGTATTTGATATGTATGACCTGGACAGCCCGAAGGCTGAGGCAACGCAGCTTAGCCTGCCGACAACAATCTTTAATTCGAGCACCGGTGTTCATGGCTGGGAGCTCGTAAAGTGGTCCAGCAATAACCGGCACGTGTTGCTTAAGCATTTGACGGATGACAATGGCACGAAGGCCAGTGAATATATCCTTGTTGACCGCGAGGATGCTGCAGCCTCGCTTAACCTGACTAATAAATTAGGCGTCAACCCGAGCCAGATTGAGCTCCGTGACGATAAATACGATAAGTACTATTTGTTCGACAAGACGACCGCCACCCTTAAGACGGCCACCCTGGAACGACCGACGCCAGAGCCTTTTTTGGACGGCGTACTAGCCTTTAAGCCACACGGCGAGAATCGGGTGCTGTACGTCACGACGACCAAGACGGACGCTGGCAAAGCGGCCGTCAGGCTTCGAGATGGCGAAAAAACGTACACCGTCCGTCAGGTGCCCGCAAGTGACACCTATCTGGTAGATCTGGCGCAATATAGCGGTGACTGGTATATTGTCGCCGGCTCGGCCGCTGATAATCGGGCGTATGTTTATAAAAACCCTGTGGACTTGCTTCGCAAGGCCGGCAGCGACCCGATCGCCCCTGTCCACGTCCTTAAGGTGATAGCGCCAAATCACGTTTCGTTTTCGGACAATGCCAGGTTTATTATGGCCGAAAGCGGCCCTCAGTTTGCGGTGTACGACGCCGAAACCGAGAGAGGCTACGCCTACACCCAAAAGATGCCCCTTGACGTTCCCCAGAAGCATGCCACTTGGATGGACGGCCACCGTATGATGTATGTGAGTGGTGGCAAGGTGTTTGTGTTTGAGTTTGACAACGCCAACAAAGAGACGCTCAATGCCATGAATCCGGCATACACACCCTTTTTTGACCCCAAGTACCAGACTCTGTACTCCCTAGGCGCTCAGGATGCGTCCCAGGTGTTGAATGCAACTGCCTTGCTTCTCCCCAAGGACCAATAGCCGGACAAAGGGTTTAGAATGCCCAGTTCCAGAACCGGCTCCACAGGGTCGGGCCGTTACTGGTGAGTTCGGTCGGCGCTTCGGCGGGTTGGCTGGCCGGGCTTGGCGCAGCGGCCCCTGCCGGGTCAGGGCTGATTTGTTCGCCCCAGACCACCAGGCGGTTGTTGGAAGTCCCTGGCGGGTCGCAAGTAATGAGCGTCGCGGTGGCGGTTTTGCCCAGGACATTGTTCAGTACGGATATCTCGGTTGGTGCCACTACCCTTTTATCGAATACACGATAGGTGTAAATGGTCTTGTTGTAAGTCAGATAGAATATGTCGCCCGGCACCAGCTCGTGCAGTAGCACGAAGGCAAATTTGTACTTGCCCTTGTTAAAGAGGTTGTTGCTGGAGTGACCAAAGAATGCCGCATTTCCCTGTTGTCCTGGCGTAACCGTGGCGGCGTAATGGATGACACCATCCTCCAGATTGCGCTGGACATCCTCTTCTTTGACGGACGTAGGGTCGTAGATCACCGGTATTTGGACGTTGATTTTGGGTATGATAACTTCGGGCGTTTCGCTGACTGATGTGCTATCTGTGCTGAGGATGATCGGGGTGGCGCTCACGTGCCGGCTAGGCTGTATGAATGGTGCGATGATCATCTCGTTAAAGAAGCTGAACAAGAATACGATCAACACGATAGCGCCAGTACTTATGCCAAAAAGGAGCGACTTGAAGTGTTGCTTGGCTTTTTGCTGGGCGGATTCGCTGGCCAAGACGCGATGAACAATTTTTTTCCTGATGCGGGCCGCGGAGCGCCGGTCACTGTGAGGCAGCGCTGGCGGCATGTGCTCGGCAACGACAGGCTTAGGGACGATTGGCTCCGACTGGCCGCTAGAGGGGGCCAATGCCGGCACCGGCTGGGCCTGTGGCTGCTGCATATAGGTGGCATACGCCGACGGATGCCGATTATTATTCGCGTAAAATTCACGCCAGACCTCGTGTTTTTCGTTGTCTGGCAGATGGACGTAGTAGTTGTGCCATTCGGTTTGGATTTGAGCCAGTGGCTTGCCAGAGGTGCTAAGTTCGTACATGAACTGCTGGTGCTTGGAGCGTTGCCGGGGCGGTTCCTGCTTGGCTTCTTTGATTTCTTGTTTGGCCGGAGGCTCCTGGCCGTAGATAGCCTCTACCTTGCGGCGGATGAGCTCGACCGCGGCGTTGGTGCTCATTGGTTTGGTGTCGTCGCTGGTTTGGTATCGTTGGGCTGGCGACGGCGGGACGAGTCCCTTAGAAAGCGGTTGGATTGTCCGGCTGTGGCGATTACCAACAACATAGCCCTTGTCTTCTTTGGGCTGGTCGTCGGAGTCATCACTGGAGAATAGTGGGTTTAACACAGGCTAACTACTTATGCTCGCTTTCTTACTCTAAGTATAGTACAATACACCCTTGTTAGCATCTACCACGCATCTGTAAATGGGCGGGTGGCGGAATTGGTAGACGCGCTGGACTCAAAATCCTGTGAGCGCAAGCTCGTGAGGGTTCGATTCCCTCCTCGCCCACCAAAGAAAAACGGCCTCTCGTATGGAGGCCGTTTTTCTTTGGCCAACAAAAACACCCGATATTTAGGGTGTTCGTTTCATTTGGGGTGGTGACAAGAGGGCGGATAGGCTAAGGGTGGGGCTGGTGCGAGCGGAGGCTCGGAAGCATGCTCGCACCAGCGGCCACGACGTTGTTCGGATGCCTTGCGCCCACGGGACATGCCGGGTGGTTAGACCACGGTGGTAATGTCCTGGGTAGCGATGACCCGGCAGCCGTTCCGTTGGATGTTGTTCAGGACAATTCTGCCCCCGAAGTCGTCATTAGGGTCCTGACCCCTGAGCCAGCTTGCGCACGTGCTGTTCGCAAGGACAAAGTTGACGGTGGTGTTGGTGTCAACCTCGAAGTCGGTCCAGGACCAGATACCTTTCTTGGTGATGACGGGCGCGGGTGTAAGCATTTTGCCGCTGGCCAGGATGTACAGGCCACGGGTGTTGTCGAAGTTGAACGCCCAGACTGTCTGGCCTCGTTTGAGGCAGGCAGTCCCGTGGAAATTGGCTCCGACAGTGCGGTCGACCGTGTCCTCCCGAAGTTTGACCTGGAAGGTCTTGCCGACGTCGCAGCCACTGCCGTTTCCGGTTGCCAGGGGCTTGGGGGCGGGACTGGATGCGGTCGCCACGACTGACGGGTCTACCGAAGGGCTCGGAGTCGCCGAAGCCGAAGCAGCAACGGGTGTTGACGGTGCCAGGCTGGGTGGCGCCGGCGTCTGGTTGGCAATGTTGTCGCTCTGACCACTAGGTGAGAACAACAGCAAAATGCCGACGAGTGCGCACGAGGCCAAGACTACCAAAGCGGTCGCCACAATGGCGACGAGCGCTATGCTCTGATGCCGATTTGCGCTGTGCGCCGGTCGGGTCACGAGTATCACGTCCCTCTTGTCTATGAAAGGCAGAGTTGCCAATCATGATTATTTTAGCATAAAAACTATATTTTGTAAAGGATGCGCTCCCTTCAAGCCGTGTATGCAAGCTCCTGGATATGTTCCTGGATAGGTAAGGTTCCCATGCGGCGCTGGTCACCCATGGTTATGGACAATATGAGGCTGTCGCTAAGGGCGTCCAGCTCGTGGAGCTCGCTTGGCGTTATAGTCTCTTCGTACTCGCGGATAAGCAGGTCGGCCGCCCGGAAGTTGACCAGGCCGGTGTCGCGGTGGTCGCCTCGCTGCAGATCGCAGCATGCCGACACAATAATGATATCCTCGTTGTAGAGTTGCTGGGGTTTGCGGCGTTTGGGACGGTCGCAGCACAGGCCGGCGCAATCGGTCTTTACCTGGACTTTATATGCCTGCGTCTTCTCGGCGTTGCCGGGCATGGATTCGACGACCAGCATGTCGTAGTTATTGCGCTTAGCGGCGCCACTGTCGTGATGTAATAGTGATGACGTAGCCATTATCCATGGATGGGCGTAGCGCGTAACCAGCCCTAGCACTACCTTTTGGGCTAGCTCGCCTCGGATGTTGCTTGCTTTGCGTTTGGTCTCTTGGCCTTCGAAGGCCTTGTTACGGATGGTGTCGTACAGATAGCGTACATCTTGGGTGTTTTGGGCATGGATTTCGCGCCTGATGGCGGTCGATGCTTCGAGGTCCTCTCTTTTAGCCAGCATGTCGGCGATAAGATTAAGCTGAACCGCCGCGCGGCCGATATTGGTGGCTCGTCTAGACGAGACCAGTGCGGACTCTGAGTCACGCATAGCTCGCCGCCAAACGCGCCGCGCGGCGTTGGCGTTATGATTGGCCGCCGCAATACAGCCGCGGCCAATGCGCATGGCAATGTTCCGTAAATGCCGCCGGCTGTACTTGTTGAGCTCTTGGCGGTTGTCGGGTTCGTTTTCGCCGATAAACTGAAGATACCCTTGCACTAATGATGTAGTGGGTCGGTAATCTGCGGGCGGATAATTCGGAAAAAGCACAACTTACATTTATACAAAGAAGTTTTCTTTCTTGCAAATATAATGCTAAGTATTATATTGAGGCGATTGAAGTTATTCCTTGGGACAGGTCACCTGAAGCACGGCGGTCGAGAGCGCCTCAAACGGCTTGCTGCGGTTTTGGATCCACCAGACGCTGGCGTGGGCTGCAATCTTGAGGCGCCAGATTGGTAGGTCAGCCGCCAATTTGGTGGTACTGACTTCCCCGTTAACTGCGACGAAGATAGTATCGAGGTGTTTGACCACGATATGACAGGCGTATTTGCTGGTAAAAAAATGGAGCCACTCAACGAGCTGGACCAGGCCCATGCCAAAGCTGATCGGGCGTTCAAAATGGGCGGCGATACCTAGCCGCTGTAGCTGTGACAAGCTGAGCACCAAGGCGGTATTGGGGCGTTCCAACGCCGCATCCGGGATCGAGACTACATAATCTACGGCGTCCTTGGTCATTATGGTGATTATTTCGCTTTTTTGGAGGAATTTTTCTACCAGGATTGCGGTTTCCGAGTTGCGTCCCAGGTCGCCAGCAAACAACACGCCGTCTGCCCAACGACACCAGTCCAAGAGGTCGGCCAAGGCGCGTTGTGAGAAGCTGCCGCTGGGGGTGCTGGCCGCAAATTCGCCGTTTTCGATCGATGGGCCGACCACTTTTTGTATGGCGTTAGGCAATAATACCCGGCTGGTACCTACCCCTGCCCTGACGCTCTCGGCGTAGGCTTCTGCCGGGGCTGCAAAGCCATGCAAATTACCGCCGACCATCAACAATTTGCCGGCCATCTGTCGGTTTTCGGGCCGGCTCCATTCAAGTTCTGGGAACAAGGGCTTACCCGGCAGCTGCTTGTGCCAGAATTCAGGACTCATACAGGTATTGTATTACAGCTACGTAATCTTTGGGATGGATCCATATGTCGTCGTGGGATCCGGCATGGCTGATGAGGCAGTATGGAAGGTATTTTTCGACAGCGACTTTCTGGATGTAGCCGGACCAGGCGTCATTATGGTGGCTGATAACTCCTACCCGCTTGGCATTACAGAGTGGCAGGTCTTTGCCAGCAATCTTGGCAGTCTGGAACATCCTAACGCTGGCAGGCACGTCACCGAAGACATACATGGTGTTGATGTACGCTTTTTCGAACCACCGCCTAAGGTGGTGTTTTTTGATGGCGTGTTGGGCTTCCTGACGGATTTTGCTCAGGCCGCCCTTGATAAGTGAATCACCAAAGCGCCAATAGGTCGGCGCCACGATCAACACGGTTTTGCCCTGCAAATCTTGCGGTAAGTAGTACACGCCTCCGGAGTGAGTGACGATTATGTCGGCCTCCTGAGGGTCGGTAATAACCCTGAACCCTTTTTGGTGTAGCAGCCGCCGAAAGTATTTACCGACCAGCGGTCCCTCGGCAAAGCCATAAATGATAGCAACGGTCGGACGATACTTGGCGGTCATCTACAGTGTTTTCTTATTCTCGCGGTGCTTGATCTTGGCTTCTAACCAGATTTTATTTTTTTCGGCGGATGACCGGCCCTTGAATAGTTCTACCGGATATTTTTGGGCGGACTTTTGCAGTTTGTCTCGTATGATGTCGGCTGGTTTTACCCCAAGCACATGTGCCAGCTGGAAGGCATAAATAAGTACGTCGGCCAGTTCTTCGCCTAATGCTTCCTTGTCGCCCACCGGCTTGTCGCTCCATTGGTAGTGCTCCAGCAGTTCGTTGGCTTCCAATGAAAGCGAAATCGCCAAAGAGCGGGCACTCGGGTTGTCCCAGTCCCGGTCAACGAGGTGCTGCCAGACCAGGTTACTGATATCGTCAAAGGTGTCGTCTTGCTTGGGTACAGCCATTACAGTTTGTCTACCTCTGTTATGTTGCATTTTTGGACGGTGTCGTCAGGGTTGATGATGATCTCGGCGGTAAATGTCTTGCCTTCCAGCAACTTAGGCAGCCATAGTTCGTCGTCAGGCCACATGGAGTCATACGGGATCTTGTCCAGGTCGAACCACTCGGGGCGCATCTCTTCAGTCTCGGTGGGTTCGCCTTCCCACTCGGCGGTGGTGTAGACGTGGCAATAGTGGTGAACGTGCGGCAGGTCGGTAAAATCTATCTCGCCGACAAGCTGGATGTTGCGCGGGGTCACGCCGATCTCTTCTTGGCACTCGCGCACGGCTGCCTGCTCACGGCTTTCGCCTTCATCAAGCTTGCCGCCTACCCCGTTCCACTTGTTGACGCCAAAGCCGCGCTTCTTCATGGCCAGCAAGATCTGGTTGTCGCGGTGCAGGAATAAAAGAGTGACGTGTTTCATGGCTTATATATCGAGGGTAACGCTGATCGGGCAATGGTCAGATCCCATGACGCTGGCGTGGATTTCGGCGGCTTTGACCTTATCTTTGAGGCTACCGCTTACCAAAAAGTAATCAATGCGCCAGCCGACATTCCTGGCCCTGGAATTGGCGAAGTGGCTCCACCAAGTGTAATGCCCGTTCCCCTGTTTGAACATGCGCAAGGTGTCGACGAAACCGGCGTCCAGGAAGTTCTGGAAGCCTTGGCGCTCCTCGGCGGTAAACCCTTTTTTGCCGCGGTTCGGCTTGGGGTTGGCAAGGTCATCTTCGGTGTGGGCAACATTCAGGTCGCCACAAAAGACAACCGGCTTCTTTTTTTCGAGATGTTTGCAATAGGCCAGGAACGCCGGATCCCAGTGGTCGTGACGCATCGGGATGCGGCTTAGGTCATCTTTGGCATTTGGAGTATAAACGGTAACCAGGTAAAACTTTTCGTATTCCGCAGTAACGATGCGGCCTTCTTTGTTCGGGTCGCCATAGACGTCGCCCGGTACTTTGTACTCTTTGATGATTTCTTCTGGGAAGCCATGTATGACAGCCAACGGCTTGTGTTTGGTAAAGATCGCGGTACCGGAGTAGCCTTTCTTCTCGGCTGAATTCCAATATTCTTCGTAATCCGGCAGGTCAATCTCCGCCTGGCCCTGTTGTGCCTTGGTCTCTTGCAGGCACAGGATGTCAGGCTGTTCTTTTTGGATGAACGGCACGAACTGTTCTTTACGGATAACGGCACGGATGCCGTTCACGTTCCAGGAATAAATTTTTACGCTCATGTATTATCTTCTTTCTAGCTTGCGCAGCCGCTGTTCTTGGTCTTGGACTTTTTTGTCGTCGCTGCGGTCGTCCTTCCAGATTTTTTCGGCTTCCCGTTCGAGTTTGGCAATACGGTTTTCCAGCTGGCTTATTTTGGAGACTTCGCGCTGGATGTATTCGATAGATTCGGCGGCCCGCTCTACCCGCGCCTGGGTTTGCTGGTGCGAGTCGCTGAGGCTGCGAAGCGTGCTGTTGATTTCGCTGCGCATGCGGATGAGTTCGTTGGCATCGCCGCGGACTTGGTTGTGCGAGTTCGTCAGGCTGCGGACATGGTCGTGGATGGCCCGGTGGTTATTATTCAGTTCCTGGATGCTGGAATACAGCCGTTGCTGGTACTCTACAATTGTCTTAAGGTCATTGCGCGATGCAAAAATGCTTCTGAGCGCTTCTAGTAGTTGGGGATCGTGTGCCTCTGCCATAGCAGTATTCTATCATTGTGAGCCTCAATTTGGAGCCGGGAGACGATGTTTATCGTAAAAACCACTGGCATATATGGGGGATGTCTGATAGTCTATGGGCGAAATAAAACGAAGAACGGAGCGACGCATGGCATATAAACGTGTACTACTCAAGATATCTGGAGAGCAATTGTCCGGTAAACATGACGTCGGCATCGATACCGAAATTGCTGTGTATTTGGCCAAGGAATGCGCCAAGGTCGTGCAAGCTGGTTGTCAGCTTGTTTTAGTAGTTGGGGGCGGTAATGTCGTCCGTGGCGCCGAAGTCGCCGGGCATGGCATTAAGCGTGTGACTGCAGACCACATGGGCATGCTTTCTTGCCTGATGAATGCCATGGCGCTGACCGACATTTTTGAACACAATGGTGTCAAGACCCGTTGCATGAGCAATGTGTTCGCTACCCAGGTTGCCGAGGCCTACTCGTTCCGTTTGGCCGAAAAGCATCTCAACAGGGGCCGCGTGGTCATTGTTGCTGGCGGCATTGGCCGGCCGTACTTTACGACAGATACCGCGGCCCTCAACATCGCTCTTGAGTTAAGCTGCGAAACTGTCCTAAAGGCTACCAAGGTCGATGGCGTCTACGACAAAGACCCTGCTAAGTATGAGGATGCCCGTCTGCTGGATGCTGTCACCTTCCAGGAAGCCGTCGAGAACCCGCAAATCAAGGTCATGGACAAGGCTGCTCTGGGCCTGGCCATGGAACAGCAAATGCCCGTAATCGTGTTTGACCCCATGAAGGACGACAACGTCGTCAAGGTCGTGACCGGCGAGCAGATCGGCACCAAAATCAGTTAGCCCTAAAAATCGATCGATTCGCTTGGCGGCAAGTGCCTAAACGTTATGCCGTGTTTTTGGCATATGCCGCGCAACCAATCCCCGGTAAGGCTTTCGCCGATTTCGGACTGGAGCGCGTTGTGGGTCGGAATGCATATTTTGGGCTTGACCTGGTCGATGAAGTCGATAGCCTCTCCGATTTTGAGCCATGGGGCGCTGGTCGGGACCAGAAGCACTTGGGGCGAGACGTTTGGGGTGTCGAAGGAGTCGCCCGGATAGTACACGGCTTTATTTATGAGGACGCCTACATTGTTCGGCCGGGGTATTGTCTTGTGTATTAAGGCGTGCCGGCCGCCAAAGAAGGTGAAGGTAAACGAACCGGCGGTCATTTCTTCGCCGGGTACGGCAGTTGCGATGCTAAGGTCGGGCAGCTTTTCGGCAATGCCTTCGGCGGCAAAAATCTCGATGTCCGGGTTAGCGGCTACGATGTCGTTGATGTGATCAGGGTAAAAATGATCCGGATGCTCATGGGTAATGACCAAGGCGGCGGTGCCGGTGACGTCAGGCAATGCAGGCATAAAGGCGCCTGGATCGATAATGACCTTTTGCCCGTCTTCTTCGATGATGACACACGCATGGTTGTATTTGGTTAGTTTCATTGCCCTCTCCTTGTTTATTCCGATTGTAGCATGGGGCATGCCAACAAAAACGACCCGCAAGAAACGCAGGTCGTTTTTGTTGGCGGAGAGAGAGGGATTCGAACCCTCGATTGCGGTTGCCCACAATACACACTTTCCAGGCGTGCTCCTTCAACCACTCGGACACCTCTCCAGGAAACGATGCAGACATTATACCGTAAAATGCGCCTATACCCTACTTTTTGCAGACTGGCTAAAGGGGTGGAATAAATTACTACGTTAGTTGCTTGCAGGCAACGCAAATGAGAGGTTACACTCTTTTTAGATGCCTCTGATCGAATTAAAAGAAGTTAGCAAGCTGTACGGCTTCGGTGACGCCACTACGTTGGCGCTGGACGAAGTTTGTTTGTCGATCGAAGAAAACGAATTTGTCGCCGTTATGGGGCCGAGCGGCTGCGGCAAGTCGACGCTCATGAACCTTATCGGGCTTTTGGACAGGCCGACACACGGCCAATATGTGCTGCGGTCGCGGCACGTCTCCAAGCTTCGGCAGGGCCAGCGGGCAAAAATCCGCCGGGACACAGTCGGTTTTATTTTTCAGTCATTTAACCTGCTCACTAAACTGACGGTGCTCGAAAACGTTGCGTTGCCGTTGGTGTATAAAGGCATGTCTGTCAGCCGCCGGACCAAGCAGGCATCGGCCATGCTGGAGCGCGTCGGCTTGCGTGACCGTGAGTATTATTACCCTCGGCATTTAAGCGGTGGTCAGGCCCAATGTGCGGCTATTGCGCGGGCACTTATTAACAACCCCAGTATTATTATCGCCGACGAACCGACGGGTAATCTGGACAGCACCAGCAGCCGTCTGGTCATGGAGCTTTTGAGCGACATCCACAAGATGGGCAATACGATCCTTTTTGTTACCCATAACCCAGAGCTCACCCGGTACGCCACTCGGGTGGTCTATATGCATGACGGCGCCGTTATCCACGACGAACAGACAGCCATTGGCGAGGTTGCCACAACGGCCCGGCGCATCATGTTCACCGTCCCCTCCAAGACCGAAGAGGACGACCTGGCCGGCGTTTCGGTGCTCATGAAACACGTGCCCGACGCCAGCCAGGACCAGCCAGCGGCGGCTTCGGACAAAAAGAAGAAGGAGCCAAGAACCAAGAAAAAGATTGTCAAGAAGGCTAAGCGAACCCGCGGAGGCGCCAAATGAGCACCATAGCCCGTGGCAATATCAAGATGGCGCTGGCCAGCGTACGGAGTGCCAAATGGCGCAGCATGCTGACAATGCTCGGGGTTATTATCGGCATCGTATCGGTGGTCATGGTAGTTGGCATCGGCGAGGGTGTCAAACGAGAAGTAACCCGCCAAGTAGACCAGTTTGGCAAGGATCTCATTACAATCCGCCCAGGCGCCATGGCTGCCAAGGATAACCAGCTTAGCAGTACGGATTTGGTATTCGGCCTCAACAGTATTAGCGGGCTGACGGCCCGTGACCTGGGGGCTGTCGAAAAGGCGGGCCACGTCCGGGTGGCCGCTCCCCTGAGCGTCATTCCTGGATCGGTCAAAGCCGGCGACCGCAAAATGGAACAAAGCCTGGTGATTGGTACCAACCATGATCTGCCGGCGGCGCTCAACCGCCCTGTCCCCTACGGCGATTTTTTTGCCGAAAAAGACAGCAATGCCAACGTGGCGGTTATCGGGCGGCACGTTGCCCAGACGCTGTTTGACGACTACGTGCCGCTGGGTCAGAGTTTTGAGTTCCGGGGTTACCGGTTTATCGTCCGGGGTATGTTTGATGACTTTAAGACGACGCCGCTCTCACCTGCCTCGAACTTTAACGACGCTATCTTTATTCCGCACCAGGTGGCCGAAAAGATCACCGGCAATAGTGTCCAAATGTACAGCATCCTCGCCAAACCGGATAAACCCGAAAACACCCAGGCGGCAATTTCGGCAATCGATAAAGCCTTATACAAGGCACATGGCCACGAACGCGATTTCAGCGTCCTGAACCAAAAGCAAAACCTGGCAACATCCAGCGATGTTTTGAGCCTGCTGACGACCATGATCGCAGCCGTTGCTGCGATCTCGCTGCTTGTGGGCGGCGTGGGGATTATGAACATCATGCTGGCCTCGGTGACTGAGCGGACGCACGAGATCGGTGTCCGTAAGGCTGTCGGTGCCACCAACCGGCAGATACTGAACCAGTTTGTCATGGAGTCCGCAGTCCTTAGTTTGGTGGGCGGTGTCGTGGGCGTGGTAATCTCGCTGGCGTCAGTTTTGCTGCTTAGGCTGTATACGCCGCTTAAACCCGTCGTATCGTGGGAGGCTATTGCCCTTGCGACCGGTACGTCGCTGGTTATTGGTATCGTCTTTGGCGTAGCCCCGGCTATTAAGGCGGCGCGCAAGGACCCCATCGAGGCCCTGCGCCACGACTAACTGTTGTTTGTCGTTAGCGATATAACAACTACAAGAAGAGTGAGTAAATGGCTGCGCCGCTGGCCGCCATCATCATGAGGAAGACGATCCAGCCTATGATGGTCGTCAATCTGCTATTTGTCCAGTGCCCCATAATTTTGCGGTTACTGCTCATCAGCACGATCAGCAACAGGACGACCGGGGCGACGACTGCATTGCCGACCGCGGCGTAGATGAGGGCCTTGATCGGGTCGATGCCAATAAAGTTGATGCCCAGCCCGACCAGCATCGAAATAATAATCACGCCATAAAAGGCGTAGGCCTGCTGCAGGTTGCGGTACAGCCCCTCCTTCCAGCCGAAACTTTCGGCCAGCGCATACGAGCTGGAGCCTGCCAACACCGGGATTGCCAATAGGCCCGTCCCGATAATGCCTAAGGCAAACAGGACATAGGTCGCATCTCCGGCGAATGGACGAAGCGCCTCGGCTGCCTGGGCCGCCGAGGTAATTTCGGTGATGCCGTTGGGGTACAAAATGCCGCCACAGGCGGCGATGATAAAGAACATCACCAAGTTGGAGAGGAACATGCCCGACCAGACGTCGATACGCATTTTTTTGACTTCTTCTGGTGCGGTCGCGCTGCGGCGCATATGTACCGTAGTCTTGCCTTGCAGGATTTGTTCTTCGACTTCTTGTGACGTCTGCCAAAAGAACAGGTATGGCGAGATGGTCGTACC
Organism: Saccharimonadales bacterium (SeqCode); assembly: GCA_035758825.1. Classification (GTDB taxonomy): domain Bacteria; phylum Patescibacteriota; class Saccharimonadia; order Saccharimonadales; family UBA4665; genus JARIHD01. The sequence continues at coordinate 167,824 of DASTWA010000002.1, read as the reverse complement.
CAAAATTGCCGACAGGAGCAAAATACTATCCTGGCCGAACGTAATATTCGGTACCACGGCGTGCTTGGCGATGTCGGACCAGTTTAGATTAGCCAAAATTGCCGATAGGATGTACGAAAGCAGGATTAAAGCCAGCCATTTGAGGTATTTGGCGTACTTGATATATGGCGTAAAGATTTGAAGCAGCAGACTGAACACCGCGAAGCCAACTACCAGGAACGCAAAATTAGACTGAGGGCTCAGGAGTTGAACGGCCTTGGCCATGGCTCCAAGATTGGCCCCGATGTTGAAGGTGTTGGCAGCGAATAGCAGGATGGTACAGACGTATAACACCCGCCGCGAAAAGAAAACCCGGATGTTGTGGGCCAGCCCCCGTCCGGTCACCAGGCCGATGCGTGCGCACATCTCTTGCACGACGGCCATCAGCGGGAAGGTCCAGGCCGACAACCACAAAAAGTTGTAGCCAAACTGTGCGCCTGTCTGGGAGTAGGTGGCGATGCCCGACGGGTCATCGTCTGACGCCCCGGTAGTCAGGCCGGGGCCGAGCATATGCCAATAATCCTTCGTACGGCGAATAACCGGCGAATTATCCCTGGCCGTCACTACTTTGTCGCGGACTACCTCGGTAGCTAACACCGTTCGTGCTAAAACGAGTGCTGGTGCTTCTGCTGTCTTGGTAAAAATGTCTTTCTGTTTCTTGGTGGACATCTTGCCCGCTCTCAGGCGTTATCCAGCTCATTGTATCAGAAACGGTTACGCTTAGATATTTTTAGAATCCGAGCTTTGGACCGTAGAAGTACCAGAACCGGTTGAGGATAAGGGCGAAGACCAGCAGGAACCACAAGAAGATTAAGTCGATGTGGTGGCGGCGTACGAATTCGTAGACCGGCTTGTAACGGTCTTTGAGGCTGATATGCCGGTGTCCGATGTTGTACAACGTAACGTACACGAACATGATGATCGTAATCACCCACACCGCCATACAGAACGGACACAGCGAATTTATCTGGTAGAGACTATTGTAGATAAGCCAGTGCACGAACAGGACACCGACGGTCAGGCCCCACTGTAAACCGAGCCAGAACCAGCGTTTAAGTGTGGCGCCAGCCAGCAGGACAACGCCGACGGTGACAATTACGGCAAAACCGGCCAGGCCGAAGATAGTGTTATCAAAGCCAAAGGCCTGGGATTGCTCGGAGTTCATCACCGAACCGCAGCTAAGCACAGGGTTTAGGTCACAAATCGGACGATAATTGGGGTTTTTGAGGATTTCCATTTTGTCCATGGTAAGGGTGAACGAACAGAATAATCCGATTACGCCACAAACTATAAGTATCCACGGCAGTGCGTTGGTTAGCGACAGTTGTCGAATAGCTTTCATCTGTTCCAGTATACCTCAATTTGCTGGGCAGTGCCTGCGAAACGGTTTATTTTATTGGGTACAGCTTCCCGTCCCTACGGTATTGTTCTGCTGTTTTGCCGTATTAAAAGCGTCAATTACCTTGCTCGTGGTCAAAGCGTAACCGACGTCCTCGTAAGCTGTCGATTCGGCAAATATTATGCCAATGACATTGCCGTCTTTATCGATGAGAGGCCCGCCGGAATTTCCCGGCTCAATGGACGATTTGATCGAGTAGACCTGGCGGAGTGTTTCGCCCTGATTGTAGATGTTGCGTCCGCGGGCGTTGAACGATTCGAGAATGGTGGACGGACGTGCCGCAAAGTCGCCGCCGCCCGGATAGCCGAGCGCTGCCGAAGGCGTGCCGTTGCCAACCAGGCCGCTAAGCATAGCAAGGGGCTTGCCTGCTAAGCCTGCTGTCCGCAGCACTGCAATGTCCAGGCCGGGGTCAAACCCGATGACCGTTGCCTTGTGTCTGCCATTGCCGTCAATAACTGACGGGCTGCCTACCCCGGCGACGACGTGAGCGTTGGTGATGACCAGATTATCTGCCGCCACAAACCCCGACCCATTGCTAATGCCGCCGCAGCCGTCGCCCTGAATTTTTACCACCGAAGCGCGGGCAGTTTGTACTGCCGGATCCAAATCACCGATTGAAGGCAGCGGTGCCGTTGTGTCGACGCTTGGCTCCAAACCGGTAAAGACGTTCGGGAAGCCGTTCGGGTCGATCAGGTGTCCCAACTTGGCTACGACATTAGGCGCGGGCGGCAGTGATTTGTTGAGCTGGGCGATGATGACTGACCCGCGGATTTGCTTTTGGATTGACTGCACCGGCATGTTGGTAAAGATGGACGATACCAGCCATACGACCGCCAATAACGTGGCGCCCGCGACAACCGACCCTAATGCCTTGTCGGCCTTGTCGAGCACTTTGGCACGTTTGGCCCGCTCGATGCGCTGGCGGACCATCATGCCTGCATATTCAAAGCCTGCCGAAAAGAGCCCGATGGCAATTATGATAACCGTCAAAGCCAACATGGTCTTGGTGGCTGGAGTGTGCGCCAAGTGGATCAGTTTGCCCTGGATGAATGACCCGGCAAACACCCCGGCCAGCAGCCCGGCCGTCGAAAACAGCTGGCGAACGACCCCCAGCTCGACGCCGCGGACCAGCGCGGTAATGAAGAATAAGATTATAATGATATCTATGACATTCATGAATCGGAGGATTGGTCTGATGTTACCTGGCGCACGTGGAGTTTATCTTTGGCGTGTAGTGCTATGACCATAATAAACATTAACCCGAGTACTATAAGATACGCTGCCCGGTCGATAATATTGGCTGCAACAATGGCCGTATTGCTGATGTGGTGCAGGTTTTGGCTAAAGACCAGGAATGCTTCACGGATGCCGATCGCCCCCGGTGTTATGGATACGAATAAGGCAAAGTTTGCGGCCCCAGTATAAGTAAGCACCTGGCCGAATGATACGCCCGGGGATGCACTACGGAGTTCGACGTAGTATACGCCGACAAGAGCCGCCATCTGCAGGGCAACAGCTCCGGCCAGCCAGATAAGCGTGACCGGGTTTATGCCTGGCTGATCCTTGAGTGACGAGCGCCTGGCATACCACTTGAGGATTGCATAGCTACAGCCCGCGGCAGCGAGCATGAGGAGTACTGTCTGCCACCAAGGCCGGCTGCCTACGAACAGCAAAAAGGCGCTGAAGACCGCATAAAACGCATAATACAATAGCGTCGTAAACATATATCTCTTTACGCCGAAGCCGTGCCGCTTTTTGAGGTAGACCCCACGGAATGCCGGCCCGCTCTGCGCCGGTCCGAAAAAGTTTACCAAGGACGAGTAGGCGTTGAGCAGCAAGTTCTCTTGCTTGCCGATAGTCTTGTCATACATGCGGAGGCTGACGTACAGCACCAGTGACAGCGCCAGGAACGCCAGGCCATAAAAGAACAGCAGAGCCAGGATCATTGCCGGGCTCATGTCGCCAACTTTGTCCAGCACCTCTGGATGGGTCATAGCATAGCGTACAAAGAGGCCGGTAGTAACAGGGATGATAGTGGCAACGAGCGCCAGCTTGAATTGTTTCTTCATTCACATAAATAGTAGCATACCATCAGGCCTATTTTGACAGAGGTAGACTTCTGCTCTATTTTTTAGGATTGCCCGCGGTGCGGCTGAGATACTTTCTATCAAAGTATAGATCGGCAAACCCCATGGTCACTCCAAACGCAAGAGCAAGCAGGACTGTTTTAAATAATGTCGTATCCAAGATGATCAGATTTACCGTGGCCATAAAAAGGATATAGATAGCGACACGCTGTATAGGATATTTTTTCATCGCAGTTACCACTTAACTATCCTTACCATATTTTTGAGTATACCCCATCCGCCTACAAAGGAGGCAATACACCCAGCGGCGCCGGCAGCGGCTATGGCACGCCTAGAGCGCCCACCGCCGACATATTCAAATACGGCACCGATTATTCCTCCCGCGCCGCAACGCTGTACAGCCCACCAAAAGACAGCAGCACTGACTGCGAACCAGATAGGATCGGCCGTCACTGGGTACACAACTCCAGGTATGTCGTGCTCTATGTGCTGTGTTAGGGTTGTTCCGTCAGTCGAAAAATAAGTATGTATTGTTTTGCCTAGAGCGTCTTTTGCCCAAGGTGTTGCGACCGTGGCAATTACCTCACTGTTACTGCCTAGGATATTCGCACCACCATCTTTGGTAATGACAATATCTCCATTGTCGGGCACACTTACGCCATAGTCATAGGTAGTAGGCGCGTCTGACCTGTCTATGATAGTGAGCATCCTGACACCGCCATCCTCGGTGGCCTGCACAGCATTCGCGCTACCGTTATTTCCAGCATAAGCGACTGTTCCGGCTGCAACTTTTTTTGCATCGTCTGCATTGTCCGCATTCGGCAGAGTTATATCAAGCGAGGGGACGCCGATACTATTTATAGCGACACCGTCTGATATATCCTTAGGTATGTCGATTTGAGCACCTGCCCTAGCTGCTTTGAGCGCGGAATCTCCGTCGGTGGTTGTTTTGGTTTGGTCGGCCTGCTGTAGTAGGCCATCAATGCCGCGCAGTGCGTTCTTTATTTCGGTTGCGCTAACATTTTTGTTGCCATTAGTCTGTACGGCCCTGGTTTCTAGGGCCATGGTGCTGATGGGGGTCGCCATTGCGAGTGCTAAAGCCCCTACTGTGCTTAGGGCGACAGTGCGCAAGGCGTTCTTTTGATTGAGTACTTTAAGCATGTTTGCTCCGATCTTACTGTTTTGACCGGTCATGCAGATGAGCAGAGGTTAGCATGAGTTACCTCAGCATGCAACAATCCAACTGTGTATAATGGGCGGTAAGCAATTATGAAAACATTCACACAAAAACTCACCCGCTTTCTGGCATCAAAAACGTTCTTTTACATAATCATTGGCTTCTTTGTCTTTGAGGCGTTATGGTTCGTCTTCTCGGCCATGTATCCAATGGCTTTTGACGAGAACTACCACTTTGGGCTTGTCCAGCTGTATGCGCAACACCTGTCGCCCTTCTGGTCCGAACAGCCCGCCGGTGCGGACAAATTTGGTGCGGTGGTACGCGACCCGTCATTCTTTTACCACTACCTGATGAGCTTCCCTTACCGGTTCATCGACCTGTTCACTAATAGCGAAACGATTCAGGTCATCTTCTTGCGGCTGATTAATGTCGCCATCTTTGCCTGGGGTCTGGTGCTCTTCCGCAAGGTGATGCTGCGCGCCAAGGCGTCGCCGATGCTGGCCAACGCTACCTTAGCAATCTATGCCCTCATTCCCATCGTGCCGTTCCTGGCTGCCCACGTCAACTACGACAACATCTTTATGGTGTTGCTGCCGCTGCTTTGTCTGAACGGGTTTACTATCATCGAAGGCTTGCAAGCCAAGCGCCTGGAGCTCAAAGCTGTTATCTGGTTTGCGGTTCTGGGCATGGCCAGCTGCGTGGTCAAGTACCCCGCCCTGCCAATCGTTGTTGCTGGATTTGTTTTCTTGGCGGTCATGTTCTTCCGTGCCTACCGGGCTCGCGGGAAGTATTTCATGCCAGATGTAAAAAAGGCCTTTGGTGCGTTCACTGTGCCTCAGAAGTATGTCCTGCTCGGCCTTACCTTGTTGTTCGCGGTGTTTTTTGTCCAGCGTTACGGCGTAAATATGGCACTTTACAAGACGCCGGTACCCGACTGTGACCAGGTTTTGACCGTCGAACAATGCAGTCAGTATGGCCCGTGGGCGCGCGACCATGGCTATGTCCAAGATTTATCCGACGACTGGAAGCCCAGTCTGGTTACCTTTACGGGGTCATGGTTCGGCGGCATGATCCACCGTATGTTCTTTGCTATCAACGCCAACTACACGAATTACCTGGAGCTACCGTTGCCGACATATACAGCCGGCACTCTGGCTGTACTCGGATTTGTGGCCCTGATCATCTGGTGGCGCGCCGTCTTTAGGGGTAATACCCTGCTGGCATTTTGCATCACCCTGGCCTTTGGCTATATAGCGGTGCTGTTTGTGAATGGATATATGGATTACGCCAGAGTTGGCCGCCCGGTTGCTATTAACGGCCGTTATTTGCTGCCGGTATTACCGCTGCTGGCGATTGCCCTAGGGCGTGGTATTGCCCTGACTCTTGGCAAATTCAAGGCCCAGAAGGCTAAGCCCTACCTGGCTGTAGGGGTCATATTGCTGTTCTTGCATGGCGGCGGCGTGTTTACCTTTATCCTGCGTAGCGACAAAACATGGTACTGGCCAAACCAGGCGGTGGTAAACGTAAACGAGGCCGTACGCGATGTACTGGCCCCGGTTACGATCGAAGGTCCTAAGCAGCGCCCTTAGCGGGTTATGTCAACGTCGCTGGCTTTTACAAAAGCCTGACGGTGGTTGTAGGATATCGGGATGTATTTTTCGTCCCCGACTACGATCTCCCCGTCCCCGGGGTTGCTGCGGTCAAAGGTAGAGACATAATAGTAGTCGTTAATAGCCTGTCCGTCGTAAGCAACGTACGATTGCCCGGCAAGCAGATTGTATTGCAGTGAAACCGGTGTTAGCGGCGGCACATTGCCGTATACCCCTGCTTCGGGGACGGGCCGGCCGTAAAGTGGTACGCTGGCTTTGCCTGCCTTTGGCGTTACTAGGCGTGCCCTCGTGGCGACGGCGGTACGGTCACGCCACGAGTCGGGATTACGGAACCAGCCTTTTTGTCCGCCAAACCAAATTGCTACCCAGTCACCTTGCCTCTCGGCGACAGCGAACCGTTGCCCGTAGCTGGCAACGGCGCTCCAGTCGCTTATTTCGGTAGTGCCATGTGTGCCGTCTGGATGCAGGCCGGCGTCTGTTAATAATGGTGCGTTTTCATTGGGCGCAGTGCGTAAGTAAACGGAGTTGCTCCCCCGCTCAGGCAAATCCTTACAGGTGCCGTTGATGCACTGACTGATCACCTGTTTGTTGTTACTGAATTTCGGTGCAATTGTGACAGCATTTGCCTTGTGGTGTTTGGCATGGATGGGTTTGGCGTGCAGCAGGTCCATATAGTGTTCCCAATCCCAGAATGGCCCTGGGTCGTTGTGCATCAGTTTGGCGCGTGCCGGCGTAAGGCCGTGATATTGTTCGTGACCGACGATGTGCTCGCGGTCAAGGGGTATGTCGTATTTGTTTGCTAAATAACGCACGAGTTTGGCCGACGAGCGGTACATGGCCTCGCTGTACCAAGTGGCGCCTTCGGCAGCGAACCCTTCATGCTCCACGCCGATGGAGTGCATGTTCATGTACCAGTTGCCGGCGTGCCAGCCGATATCCTTGGTTTTGACCATCTGGGTTATCTCGCCGTCGGACGAGCGGATGACGTAATGTGCTGCCACATACGAGCGTGGGTCTTGGAACCAGGCGATGGACGACTCGTATGACCCTTCGGTGTCGTGGATGACAATGTATTTTACTTTGGTGTCTTGTGGGCGGTTGGCCTCGTCGTAGTTACCATAGTCGGCAGGATTTTCCGGATTGTTTTGGGCGAAGCGTGCCGCTGCAAATTTACAAGTTACGGTTGGCGGGCACTCGGGTGTCGGGGTATTTTCATTCGTTTCAGGCTGGCTAAACAAGCGTAAATCTTGCTTGAGCGTGGCAGTGTCTGGCTTGAGACCAATCTGGGCTGTAATCCTGAGCTGCTGCTTGTCGGTGGTGGTCAGCGATGCACCAGCCCGGAGAGTGCCGTACACATTATCGGCGAACTCTTGGGCCTTTGCCGCGTCACTAATGCCGCTTGTTGCGGCAATGGCACCGTACCAGTCGGCTGTAGATTTAGGCAGCTGTCCGTTATTATCCTTTTTGGCATGTGATGCCAGCAGAGCTGCAGCACCGCGGATGTTCTGGCGGTCGTCGGTTTTTAGCTCGTCCGGGTTGGTTTTTATTAGCGATGCAGCTTCGGCCAGTGTCGACACTGCTGCACTTTTGGTGCGGACTTCTAGCGGACGTGTCGGATCGCCGCGCCCATCTTCGCCTTCGACAGAAGCCGTCAAGTGCATCAACCCGTAGCCGCCAGATGCACTGGGCTTGCCGTTATGATTTTCCCACCGTGATTGGTTGTAGGAGATACCCAAAAGGATCTCTTGGGGTACGCCAAATTCTTTCGCGGCATTGGCGAAAAGTTGTTGCCTGGTTGTTGTCACGGTTGATTGTGCGGCGGCGATAACCGGCGATAAAATGCCGATAACCAGGACTGCCGCAGTAGCGCCCAGTAAGCCGGCAAAACGTCGGACTTTGCTAAACCTCATAGATTGTCCCCTCAAATTATATAGAAGCCTAATTATAGAGAGACAAATTGGGGACCATTGTAAGATTTTTTACAAAGGCATAAGCAGTGTTTTTATCGATATAAAAAACACCCCATTGGGGTGTAAAAAGCATCGTATTGTACAGAAGTGGTGGCGGGGTCTCGTTTGTTGCTCGGCGTACGCCGGCATGAGATTATCCCGCCACCACCCAGGCAACGTGTTAAGCCGTTATGAGGGCTTACGCTGCCTTGTTGTACCTACTCAGAAGTTGGTGGGATATAACCAGTCAGGCGATTAGGACGTTGCTTGTGTCCATATTACCTGCACCGGAATCCCAGCCGAGGCTGATTGGACCGATGCCGCTGCTGGAGCCGTAGAACGCCCAGATCTTCGTCTGGGTGCCTGCGTACCAGTAGAACGCTGCGATGTCGGCCTTGCCATCGTGGTTGAAGTCACCGACGGTGGCCTTGGCAGACGCCCAATCCCACGTCGTGGAGTTCCATGCTTCGACGGGGGCTGCGATGCCGGTTGAGCTGCTGTACATAGCCCAGATCTTGGCGTGCGTCCCGCCGTAGGTAAAGAATACGGCCAGGTCGTCGTAGCCATTTCCGTCGAAGTCGCCGGAGATCTGCTTGATGCTGGTCCACTCCATGTTGCCGACGCCGGAATCCCAAACCTGTGTGGGAGCGGTGACACCGGTGCTGGAGCCAGCGAACTTGAAGAGCTTGGTCTGGCTTCCCGGGTAGCTGAAGAACGCGCCGATGTCGTCGTAGCCATCGTTGTCGAAGTCGCCGACAGCGGGCTTGGTGGAAGACCAGGTCCAGCCTCCGACACCGGAGTCCCACTCCAGTGTCGGCGCGGCGATGCCTGTGGTGGTCCCGAGGAACTGCCACATCTTGGTCTGACTGCCACTGTAGTCATAGAAGCCGGCGATGTCGGCCTTGCCGTCGTGGTTGAAGTCACCCGAAACCGGCAGGAGCTGCTTCCACTCCATGTTGCCCGTGCCCGAACTCCAGGCTTCGACGGGTGCGTCGATTCCGGTGCTCTTGCCCTTGAACAGCCAGGCTTTGGTGAGGCCATTGCCGTAGTTGTAGAACGCCACGATGTCGTCGTAGCCGTCACCGTTGAAGTCGCCGACCGTCGGTTTGGCGGCCTCCCATGCCCACGTCGTGGAGTCCCATGCCAGAACAGGTGACGAGATGCCGGTTGAGCCCCCGAGGTACTCCCACATCTTGGTGTGTGATCCACCATAGTTGTAGAAGACCGCGATGTCGTCGTATGTGTCACCGTTGAAGTCACCAGTGAGTTTGCCCGAGTAGAACGGCACGCCACGGTTGTTCACCGGGCCGGCGATGGTCGGCGCTATGTCCTGCGCGTTCGGGACGCCGTCGTTGTCGGTGTCGGTGATGACGATCGGACAGCCACCGTTGGACGCTGGACCCTTCTGGGTCAGGCAGTTATCCGCAGTGTTAGTGACTCCGTCGTCGTCCAAATCGGCGTTGCCCATCCGGTATGCACGCGTCGTGTCGCTCAGCGTGAACGTCCGGTCATAGTTCTCAACCATCTGGTTACTGCTGTGGTTGGAGTCCACGACGTTGAACGTGTTCCCGTTGACGCGACTGACGATGATCCAGGTGTGGAGGCCGGAACTGGTCGCCCACTCTTCCTTCTGGACCACATCACCCTTGACCAGCGAGTTGATGTCCGTGATCCGTGTGCCGCCAGCGTCGAGCAGGGTCTGGAAGTAGCTCTTCCCGCCAGATGTGTACGGTTGCTGCACCCCGCCGCTCACGTGGTCGATGACCATGTTGACGAACGCGCGGCACTGGCCACCGGTTTTTCCGACCTTGGTCAGAGCGTAGTCCGCGATGTCGGCGTTGTTGTAGGAGCCAACGGCTGCTGCCGGCGTTGCCGTCACCACTGTGGTGACTGCCGGGATGCCGAGCAGCATCAGGAACGCGGCCAGGATGGCCGGGAGGCTTCGACGGCTTCTGACCGTCATGGTTCGAGACATGCTGTCTCTCACCTCTTTCTGTGTGTAAGTACGTAAAGGTACGAGTGGCTATCGCTATTCGCGACAGTCTTATTAGGTTTTCACCTCCTCTAAAGAGAGTTCACTCTAGGGGTGATTATATAACGACGTTAGATTATTGTAAATATAACAAATAGGTGGCTTTATTTGTCGAAACGGGCGCGGCGGGTTTGTTCCAGGTTGTCTTCGATGAGGACGCGGTTGATGCGGATGAGATCGGCAATTACGCCCATTGCCAGGGCGACGAAGGCACCGACGATCAGGACCGAACCAACGACCAGCGACTGGATGTGCCCGGCGCTTTCGGCGTGCTGGAACAAGAAGAAATACATGTAGCGGCCGAATGGTATAAGCCCCAGGATGCCCAAGAAGCTGGCCAGCGACGCGAAGACGACGTATGGGCGGTACATGATAAATGCCCGGATGATGGCCGAACCGGATTTGCGGATGTGTTCCCAGGAGTTTTTGAAGAGGCGTGATTCGCGGGTCTTCGGGTTGGTGGTGACCGGCAGGCTGACGATGCTCATGTTCTTGTTGCCTGCCTGGATTATGGTCTCCATGGCGTAGCTAAACCGCGTGACGACGTTCAGCTGCATGGCCGCTTCGCGGCTGTAGGCACGGAAGCCGCTCGGCGCATCTGGCACGTTGGTGCCGGCTGCCCAGTTGAGAACCCTGGTGCCTACGCGCTGCATGAGCTTTTTGCCGGGCGAAAAGTGGGCGATTTTGTTGGTTTGGCGGTCGGCAATCACCATGTCGGCTTGGTTGTTGATGACCGGCTGGACCAGGTCGGCGATACGTTCCTGAGGATATTGGTTGTCGCCGTCGGTGTTTACGATGACATCGGCACCCATCTCGAGGGCCTTATTGATGCCGTCGTGGAACGAACGGGCCAGCCCTTTGCGGCGCGGATGGATAACGAAGTGCTTCACCCCATAGCTTTTGGCGACCTCGATGGTCTTGTCGTCGGAGCCGTCGTCGATAATCAGGACTTCGATAGAATCGACCCCTTTAATCTTCTTGGGGATGCTCTCGAGCACCAACGGCAGTGTCTTTTCCTCGTTAAGACAAGGTATCTGCACTACGACTTTCATACGTTTCCTCTGATTAGTTGTCCACATTATACCGTATTCCTGGTGGTTTGGCTCTGGCCATGGTTTAATAAAGTTCGATATGAAGAAGATAGCAATTGTTGGAACGGGGTATGTGGGATTAGTGACTGGAACATGCTTCGCCGAACTTGGCAATGATGTCACATGTGTCGATATTGACTCCGTAAAGGTGCAGCGGATGAAGGCCGGCCAAGTGCCGATCTACGAGCCTGGACTTGAGGATCTGTTTACGCGCAACATCGCAGCGGAGCGGCTGCGCTTTACGACCGACCTGGCCGATGCCGTGTCGGACGCCGAAGTCATCTTTTTGGCGCTACCTACCCCGCCCGGTGAGGATGGCTCGGCCGACCTGTCGTATGTGCTTGGCGTCGCTGACGACCTCGGCCCGCTGCTTAAGCAATATGCTGTTGTTGTCGACAAGAGTACGGTGCCGGTCGGCACTGCCGAAAAGGTCCGTGAGCGTATTTCCAAAAAAGCCGCCGTTGCATTCGATGTCGTTTCGAACCCGGAATTCCTGCGCGAAGGCGTGGCAGTCGATGATTTCATGAAGCCCGACCGGGTTGTTATCGGAGCTGGCTCTAAGCGGGCGGCCCAGGTAATGACCGAGCTCTACGAGCCCATCACCGACGAAGAGCACCCTCTGCTATTGATGAACGAACGTTCGGCCGAGGTGACCAAGTATGCCGCCAACTCCTTCCTGGCGACCAAGATTACCTTTATCAACCAAATCGCCAACCTTTGCGAGCGCGTCGGCGCTGACGTTGAGTCGGTAAGGATGGGCGTAGGCAGTGACCCACGGATTGGCTACAAGTTTTTGTACCCCGGCATCGGATATGGCGGTAGTTGCTTTCCTAAGGATGTCCTGGCGCTAATCCATACAGCAGACGAGTATGATTATCAACTGGAGTTACTCCAAACGGTTGTCGCCCACAACCGCGACCAGCCAGAGGTATTTATCGAAAAAATCAAGCGCTACTTTGGCGGCGACGTCGCTGGCAAGAAGTTTGCCCTGTGGGGCCTGGCTTTCAAACCCGATACCGACGATATTCGTGAAGCTCCGGCCATCTTGATCATAGAGGCCTTGACTGCCGCAGGCGCCCAGATTGTGGCCTACGATCCCGAAGCGACGGCCAATATGCAGCGTCGCTTCGCGGACAATGATCAGCTCCGTTTCGCTAATGATGAGTTTGAGGCGCTGGATGGCGCCGACGCGCTCATTATTGCCACGGAATGGAAGCAATTTGCCGGCGTGTCGTTCGACCAGATCAAGGCCCGTCTGGCTCAACCGGTCGTATTTGACGGGCGCAATTTATTCGAGCTGGAAAGTGCCAAGCAGGCGGGTGTGTACTACGAGAGTGTCGGCCGCCCGGTCGTTAAACCCTAGTCCACAGTATTTTCTGGTACTATACATGTAGTATGAGTGACACGAATGAGCGGGGTTTCACGCTAATTGAGCTTATAGTTGCTGCTGTGCTGATTCTGGCCTTCCTAACAGCTGCGTTATTCTTGCTGCGCCCCGAAGACTATTCGATCATGCGACAGAATGCCCAGCGCCGCACCGCCGTCGCGTCTATGGTTCAGGGTATTAATCGCTACGTTGATGAACATGGTGAGCTGCCTCCGGATATACCCGATAAACTGACGGCCATCAGCTCGGTCGAGGGCCACTATGACCTGTGCAAATACCTGGTGCCAAAGTACCTCAAAGATATACCCTTGGATCCTGTCGTGGGCATTAAGTCCACCGAAGACGGTAAGGCCACTGCTGCCCGGTGCAATACCGGCATTACCTACGCCGCGGGTTACGCTATCATGAAAAACAAAGACGGCCGCGTATTTTTGAGTGCGCCTGTTGCGGAGACCGATGCTGGCGTCGTGGTCGAGCTGCCCGTACCGAAGCGTTAGATGTTGTAGCCTTGCAGGGCTTCCTGGAGTTTTTCGCGGTCAATCATGAACCGGTATTTGTCGTAATGGATGAGTCCGGCATCCTTGAGCTTTTTGAGTTCCTGCGATGCTGTTTCGCGCGATAATCCGATAAGCCCGGCGATGTCCTGGTGTGTAACCGGCAGGCTGATCTGATGACCGGCTTGTTTGGCAAGTGAAGCAAAGCGGTTTGCCAAGAAATAAAGGCTGTATATAATTTTTTCTTCGGCTTTGGCTTTTTCGGCGGCATTCAGGTGGTGGTAGGTGTTGATCAGGCGGACCGCGAGTTCCTGGGTAATTTCTGCCAAGGCTTCATGGTTTTCGTTCAGGAACGTCCGCATTTGGCTGCGACGAATCCGATACGCTTCAACATCACTTAGCGCAGAAAAAAATACGGAACAGTCGGTTCCGCGTCGAATACCCACGATAGAGGAACAAAATCTCCCTCGGATCCGAGCCAAATAAGCTGTTCGGTTCCTTGGGAGTCTATGTCATAACCTTTTACGAAGCCGGATTTTATGTAGTAAATCTCGGATGGCTGGTCGTCCTGAAAGATAAGTGTTTCGTTTTTCTTGAAGGATTTCAGGGGGTATTGACGCACAAATTCAGACAATCTGGTATGCATCGTGGACTTATTATACGGGGTGCCCTGATTAATAACAATGTTAGATTGATGTAATTTTTAAAGGCTGTCAAGAATAGTTGTTAATCTCCAGATGGTGCTAAGTCTTGTACGTCAAGCGTAATGACACTTCCCGGCCCTGCCTCTTGGCGGAGAATCTTAACAGCGACGGCATTTTCGACCGTCTTTTGGATGATCCGCCGCATCGGCCGAGCCCCAAATTCGGGGTCATACCCTTGGTGGACGATCTGTTTGAGGGCCTCGGACGTAAGCTCGACCGTGATCTGCTGGGCGGCGAGCGTTTTGTTGACCCCCTGGAGCATGACAGTGGCAACCTGGGCTAATTCTTCTTCGTTGAGCGGCCTAAATAGTACCACCTCATCAAAACGGTTCACCAGCTCGGGCTTAAACTGCCCTTGGCTTATAAGCTTGTCTATGAGCGGCCGTTCAAAATCATCGAGCGTGCCGCCGTCTTTGACCCGGCCTGCTATGTCGGCGGCTCCAGCGTTGGAAGTGGCGATGATAATGGCGCTCTTAAATGACGCCGGCCTGCCTTGCTCGTCAGTCAGCTGGCCCTCATCGAGCATCTGTAGCAGCAGGTTGAGGATGTTGGGGTGGGCTTTCTCTACTTCGTCCAAGAGCACGACTGAGAATGGTTGCTGGCGGATGGCTAACAGCAGGCTGTGGTCGTTCTGGCCGCCAGCAGCAAGTAACCGCGAGACGTCCTCGGGCCGCTGGTACTCGCTCATATCCAGGCGGATCATCTGTTGCTCGTTGCCAAAGTAAACGGCAGCCAGCGACCGTGCTAATTCGGTTTTACCTACACCGGTGGGCCCTAGAAACAAGAAGCTACCCACCGGCCGCTTGGGGTTCGATACCCCTGCCCGGCCGCGGCGCAAAGCCGAGGCCACTACGTTGACGGCGCGCTTTTGGTTGATCATGCGTTCGTGGATACGGTCTTCGAGCCGGAGGAGCATTTCAGCCTCCGGTGCTTGGGCGGACGACACCTTGACGCCCTTGGTCTTTTCGACGGCCACCTGGACAGTCTCGGCGGTTATGGCGCCGTTTTGGACGTACGGCATGGACTGCTCCAGTAAAGCGATGGCTTTGCCCGGATAGGCCTGTTCCTGCATATACTGGCCGCTGAGGCGGATGGCTTCGCGGACGCCTTCGTAGCTGATGATGACCTTGTAGCGATTTTCCATAAGCAGGGCGTTGTCTTCGACAATCTTATAGATGTCGGCCTCGGCCGGCTCGTTGATGGTGACACTGGCAAAGCTGCTGGCCAGTGCTGGACGGGCGGCTTGCAATTGCTGCCAATCGGTCGGTGTAAAGGCGGCAATAATCTTGACATGGTGGTTTTTGAGTACGGGCAGCAGTATCTGGCTCATGTCAAAGGCTCCTGCGCCGCTGCTAAAGAATAGCTCTGCATCATCCAGGAATAGGATAATGTTGCCGGAGGCGGCTGCCTCTCCAAATAGTGTGAGCATCAGTTTTTCGAGCTGCGAACCACTATACGACAGGATAAGCGAGGCATTGAGGCTGACGATCTGGTAGTACTGCAAACTCGGCACACTTCCCGTCAGCAGCCGTTCGGCTAGTCCCCGTACCAATGTGCTTTTACCGGTGCCGTCCATGCCAACCAGGGCGACGCCATTATCTCTGGCCAGGCTGTTGGCGATACCGTCAAGTAAATCCCCGTGGGCCTGGTAATGCTCTGCGCCGCCGGACATCTGTACGCCAAGGCTGAGATTTTGGGCAAAATGTTCCAGGGTTGGCGTAAAGCCGGTCGCCCAATCGCGGCCGATGCCTCCAAAGTAGGGTTGGGGCTGCCTAAAGTATGCAAGCTGCCGTTCGGTCCAAAGCAAAACGTCACCCAGCTCCTCGGGGCGGAGCTTGCTTTGGGTAAGGAACTGCTGTGCCACCGGTGAATTGAGCATAATGGCTGTCGCCAGGGTGCCGGCGTGGACTTCGGGCCGCTTAGAAGTATCGACCAGGGCATGCACCTGCTGCCAGATTGGAGGCATATCTTGCTCATTGGTGCTTAGCGTTGGCGTGAGTGAGCTGGTATCTAGCAGAAGATGATTAGTGATGAAGCGGGCTTCAGGATTTTTGCAGGCGGCCTCCCAGGCGGAGCGCGGAGTGATGGGTGCCTTCAGCGAGGCGAGCAGCCCCGGCTCCATAATATCGTCGAGGCGGCTCGTTGGCAGGTGCGGCGCGACGGTTTTGAGGTCGTACTGATACCAGAGCAGGAACATAGAAAGCGCTGATGCGACCGCCGCACAGATGTAGCCGATACGCGCTATGTCTCCGAACGCGAAGCAGTATACTGCCCCGCCAATCAGTAAGACGGCAATAATGCCGAGGACATTGGCCCCTTGGGGGCTAATCCGGTGCCCGAGGCGTGCTTTGCGGGCGCGCAAGCTCTTGAGGTCGACCTCCTGGTTCATCCGGTGACACTCCGGATGACACAGTAAACAAAAATAAACGGCAGCAACGGCCAGATGCCCACCATACATACCGAAGCAACGAATGCAGCGCAGGTAGCGATTGCGGCTACGATGAGTACGCCCATGCGTACAAAGAAACCTACGCAGCGTGAGACAAAGTTGTCGAGCGCCGCCCGCATTTTGTCGTCGAAGGATTTGCCGCTGCCGCTGATAATGCGCCGCCAGGGTGAGAATAACGTTTGGGCCAGCAGCCTGATAGAGAACGTGCGTTCAACGCCCTTCGTCCATTCGTTAATCCGATGTGTCGCCTGCAGCCATCCGGTCACGTACCACCAGCGCAGCATCTCGAAAATCATATGCTCATTGTACCGTAAACCTAAGCAAAAGTATAAGGGGCACGAATGCCCCTTATACGTCGGATTGTTTATCACCGGACTACTGGAATAGCCTGATGATGATGTTAATGACGTTGTTGCTGCCATTTACATTAAGGTCAAGATTGACGCTGGTGCCGCCATATCCATATCCACCGCCATTTGGCGGGGTGCTGTGGGCTGCAGCAATGCCGGTGGTGCCGACGATTGCACTTGCAGCCAGAGCCGCAAAACCGAGCACAAATTTATTGGTCCCCATCCTTTTTTTGACGGGTGATGTAGCGGATGTCTTAAGCATATGCATGCTCCTTCCTTTTTTATTATTTCCTTGCTATAAGCGGTGCCTGCGAGTGCGGCTTCTCTTCCTCCTTTTAAGAGGCCGTCCTTCTCTTAGTAGCGCGATCACGCCAATAACAAGGAGCAAAAATGTGTAGGTAGAAAAGTTGGCCGCCAGTTCTGGGTTGGGTTTGACAAGCAGCAGGCAGGTCACTGTCCCCACCGAAAAGGTGGCCAGCATGAATGTCGTCCGGCTGGGGGTTTTGGCCGCCAGCGCGTACACGCCGTATACGGCAATGACAATCATGCCGAAGGCAATGGTCTGAATGAAGAATCCGGCAATCGTTCCGCCAAAGACGATGAGTGGCAGCTGTGCTTTCTGCCAAAACCCTGGTTTGGGCGGTTCAGAAGCCGCCCGTTGTTGCTTGGGTTGCGGCAGCGGCGGGATGTTATTGATGGGCCTGATGGTGCCAGGATGGACGCTGCGGTAGTTTGCTTCGAATTTCATGGTTGCCTCCCGTATGTGTCATTACGATATAGCTCGATATTGCCGGTGGTCTGAATAAGGCGTATGCCTGGCTGGTTCGCTATGTAGTCGTACGCCTCGTAGTCGTCATCTTTTGATAGCAGTATGTATTTGATACCGTGGCCTGCCAGCCGGTCCGCCAAATCAGCCTTGCCCTGCCGGGCGTCTCTGAGCAGCGCGCCCAAGGCTGTTTTTTCTTTGTCGGGCATGGTCGGCGAAGCGCCGGCGTACTCCAGCTCGTTACTGACGATGGTCGGCCGGTCAAAGAACTGTTCGGCGGGGTTGGCTACAATCCGCCCGCTAAACGAAAAGCTCATATAGAGGTGCCATGGCAGGAATAGGACACGCCCTTCTCCCGGCTCCTGGTTTAGCCGGTCGTTGACCGCGTACCAGTCATTTGGATACTCCCGGGGTGTCAATTGGTTGCCAAACGCCCAAAACATCGTCGGTGTCAGTAGGAATGGCAAAAGCAGGACAGCGATGGTGGTGACGGCGAGCTTGCCTTCGCTCCGGCTTTGCCTGGCTCGTTCAAGCAAGCTGTCGGCGCCAAAACCAACGGCCACGGCATATGCCAAGGCAAGCAGACCGGCAAATTTTTGGGGTTCGCGGTAGCCGGCGAATAGCGGGACATGGTCGGCTACCGTGTAGCTCAAAGAAGTGGCCGACAGGACAACAGCGACCATAGCCGCCCCGCCGAATAATCCGACGGCAAAACGCTGCCCATGGCGGATCATCCAGCTAACCCCCATACCGGCCACTATCCAAAGCCCAATAACCACCACAAACCATATTGGCAGTACATATTGGGGCAACAGATAGGTGTGTGTCCCTTCCGCCCAGAAGCCCTGTAGCTGGAGGACATTTGCCACCCGGTTAAGTACATCGCCGCCAACGGTCGCAAAGGCTTCCCGGTCACCGGTATTAAAGCCGGCAATAGCGTCGGCCGTCCTGCTTTCGCCGGTCAGCAGCGGAACGAGCCAGTAGGCGCTGGCGAGGACGGTGACGCCGATGCTCACCAGGCTATATGTGCCGATTCGTAACAGTACCTTCGGGTTGGCGCGGTAACGATGGATCAACAGGGGTATAGACAACAATATGAGTATGCAAGCCAAGCCGACGGTATGGATGGATACGACGCCGATGCCGGCCGCCCATGCCGCCAATATAAGGGCACGGCGTATGCCGGGCCGCTCAAATAGCTTGAGCAGCGCCAGCGCAAAGAACGGCAGCAACGCGTATCCGAGCAAGACGGCAAATTGGCCGACCATGAAGCGCGAGTATGTAAATGGATTGATCATGTAGAGTCCGCCGGCAATGTAAGCGCCCCACATCAGGGCATTTTTGTGAGCCTCGGGGGTGCGCTGCAGCCAGCGCACAAGGTCATAGGCACCGACGCCGGAAAGTACCAGTATGGCAAGCAAGAGCAGTTTTTGGAGTACCTGGCTTGGAACGATGACGTTCAAAAAGTGCAGCAAGGCATAAAACGGATAGCTGCTCGTCACTTGGTCCGGCAACCGGATGTCAGGCGCAAAAACCATGTCGAGGGCAAAAATATAGCCCGGCAGCAGCATCGGCAGCAGTACAGTCAGCGATAATCCCAGATAGATGAACCATTTTTTCATAGGCGGTACCCTTGTCCGTCGGCGGGTTGTTTGCGGCTGCGGACGAAGTAGATCACGCAGATGACGAATGTGGCACCGCTCATGAAGGCCCCAATGTAAAACCAACGTTGAGGTGCAAACGAAACGGTCAGCTGCATGTCGTACGACCCGTCGGGGTTTTTGGTGCAGGCGGCGCCGTTCTCTGCGCATGCTTTTTTGGGGTCTATGTACCAGGCGTTCATGGTGTTGTTGAGCTGGATGTGATTTGAGCTCGAAACCGGTGTTTTGGCCCCCCGCACTGTTAGCTCCCAGAGCGGGCTATAGCTGTCGGTGTCCGCAACATAGAAGGCTTTGGTCGCCCCCGACACCGCAACGGTTTTTTTGGTGGGGTCCACTAATTCATAGGTAAGTGATTTGGGTGGCGCAACAACGGCCGCCGGATCGGTGATGATATAGAAGCGGTTTTGCATGGCTGGGGTTTGGGTAAGACTTACATTGTCGTAATGTACGATGCTGTCTACTTCGCCGTAAGTGTGCGGGTAGGCATAGAGTTTGATGCTGGCCCGCGTTGCACCTTGCGGGACGGCCAATTCCTGGCTAAAACTACGCCAGCCCTGCCCGTCTTGCTGCATGCGGACAAGGTCGGTAGTCTTGGCCGGGTCGTCGTAGCTCACGTGGTAGCCGGCGTATTTGCCTCCCTCGCTTTGGTAGTCAAAGCTCAGGAGGTAATGCCCGCCGCCCTCTACTTTGATTTGTCCCGGACCGGTGCATGCAATGTGCTGCCGGGCACGGAGCCGTAGCGATGACCTGCCGTCTGATGCGGCGCGGTTATCCAGTTTCATGCCTATGTCCGGGTTATTGTCAAAATCGTAGCAGTCGTCAACTTTGTCATGCCAAAGCCCGTCCTCAAATGAGCCGTTGCGGATGAGATTTTTGTAGTCGAATCTGGGGTCGTGGTAGCGGACCGCCCGTTCATCGCCGGTTAACGCTATCTGTCGTTCGTCGCCCGGCCCGATTGTTTGTGCGCCTGGCTGCCGGACCGTACTAAAGGTGATGCCGTCATCTTGTGTCCTGAAGTATAGGGACTCGTTACTCGGGCGGACTACGAGCCGGCTGCCGGTGCCCTCCCTGTCCAGCGGTGCGGTCACGACTCCGTCGCGGATGTCCGTAGGAGCTACATTGCCGTACGCATCACGCAGCCCAGTCGTAGGATATGGCGTGCTTGAATCGGTCTGTGCAAAATTGAACTGTTTGCCTAGGTCATCAGCCGCAAAAGCATACTTTTTGCCGATGTCCTGGGCTTTGCTGACGCCATAAATCTGGGGCGGCGAATAGATCCGGTCAGAAGCATGCTGGTTGCGGTATAGACGGAAGACACCATTGGCAAAGGTGTCCTGCCGGCTAAAATCATACGGCTCCAAATAGGCGGTCGTCTTGGCCTTGCAGGTAAGGAGGTAATCATAACTCCCGAGGTTGACGGCCGTAAGGTTGTCGGACAGGACGTTTTTGAGCTGGGTGTTCTTGGAGGTAAAGACCTGGTTCATCTCGGTGACGAGGCGCGGGTTGGCCCGCATAAAGTCCATGCAGTCCCCGTTATTTATAAAGAGTACGGTTTTGTGGTCCATATTGGTGTCGTAAAGACGTGCGAAGTTTTCGAGGCTGCGCGGTACCAGGATTTTGCGGTAAACGTCAAGGAAGAGATAGGCGTTCATGATGACGAACGTGACCATAAGCAAGGCCTGGGCGGTGCGCAGCATGCGTTTGGTCTTGACCTGCGCCAGGATAATGGCCATCGCTCCAAACAGCACCAGCGGGATGTACAATTGCCATTTGAGCGGCGACCGGAAGGCCCATCCGCCCGGCATGCTTATTAGGAACCGGATAAAGTCATCTACCTTCAGGACGGTTGTCGCGGCCAGTGCGATCAGGGCCAAAAAAGATCCCAGCAAGATAGCAAGCTGCCGCCGCCGGTCCGGACGCAGGCCGTGCTCGACCCGCAGAAGCAGCCAAAGCAAAACCACATAAAACAGGAACACCCCAAAGAAATAGATATTCTGGTAGGTCGCGTCATAAAAAGCAAAGTCCACAAAAACATTCTTGGACAGTGAGAAGCCGGTAAAGAAGTTGCCGGTATTAGAAATGCCAACGAGCGCCGTATAGTCAATCGGCGTCGGCGTGATGTTGGTCGAGATCATATCTTTGCTGACGCTGCCCATAGCCATCATGGGGAGCGCGAAATAGAGGTTGAGGCCAATGGCGGCCACGCCGACCAGTAGCAGCCTTGCGATGTTGTCTGCAATAAATGTCTTGTGCTGCCAGGCCATGTACAAAAAGTACAGCCCCGACACCGCCAGGTTGACCGTAAAGGTGTACGGGTGGAGGAATGAGATGTTAATGCACAGGATGTACAGCAGCAGATAGCGCACCTGCCGCTTCTTGAAGGCCGTCTGGATTGCCAAGAAGCAAAACGGCAGCATGACGACCGCCAGGACCAGGCCGATTTTGGCGATGTTGCCAAGGAAGATGGGGTTACAGGCAAAGAACAAGGCGCCGACGATCTGGGCGGAGCGGCTCTTGATATCCAGGATGTTTTTGGCAAAAAAGTAGAAGGCGAAAAAAGCAATTACCAGCGGGGCGAAGATATAAAAGTAGGACACGCCGACGTTGCCGAACAAGGCAAAAATGATGAAGTTAAAGACCCTTCCCGGCAGACGGATGAGTCCGTCGGGATTGGGTGTACCGCTTTGGAACGACCAGATGAAGGCGTGCTTAACCCAATACATGGCGATGTCGAACGGAAAGTTAAAGTCGCCGGCGGATAAAAACCGCATTTACGCATTGCTCCCATAAAATTGATCCGCAAATGACTGGATGGCCGCCAGATCGGCGTCCTTCATGGCGACGCGCTCCTCGTCGGTTACGCCGATTTGGTCAAACAGCGCGCTGACCTTGTTGTCGTATACCAACGGCGCGAACGGAACGCCAGTTAGGTGTGCGGTAATAATAATGTGGAACTGTGGCCCGATGAGCGTGAGATCCTGGTTGTGCCTCCGAAAGAATGCAAAGAGCGCCAGGGGGTTGTGCGGAAAGTCCAGTAACTGCACGTTGGGGTATTCCTGGACCCAGCGGCGGGCCTGAAGATACTCTTCCGGGCTTTTTGCCTCAGATTCAAGCAGCGCCACGATGATCGGTTTTTCGGGGTTATTTTTTATAAACGTTCCGACCGCGTTGGTGAAGGCGGTAAATTCGTGCCGTCTTACTTTGGACTGTGGCCGCCGCAAAGAAATAACGAGTGTTTTGCTGCGTACCGTCAGACGGCGCTCAATCTCGTCGGCATCCTGCCGGTAATCTTCGAGGTTGACCTTGCTAACGTGCCATGCCATGTCGGTGTCGAGATGGGTATTAGGGTTGAGCTTGCCAAAATTATCCAGAGTTTCGCTGTCCCGGGCAATGATTGCCGTTGCGGCCTTGCCCGCAAACCAGGCGGCGATGCGGCCCATAGTATTGGTCGAATTGTAGTAGCCAACTCCCAGCAGGTAGACACGTTTGCCAAGGACGAACCGGGCCATAAACAACATCAGACTTAACAAAAAAGTATTGAAGTTCATGTCGACGCCCCATAGGCCACCGCCTCCAATTAAGATATTTTTATTACGCACGATGTGTTTTAGGAGCTGGACCCGGCTCTGCATGTCAATGCGCGGGTAGCCAAATTCATGGTGGTATTTGGCATATTGTTCGGGGTCACGGTAGGTTATGGTGACGTCTGTGGTGCCTTGTTGCTTGAGCAAATTGGCCAGGACCTCCAGTAAGAGTTCGTCGCCGTAGTTTCCCCCGCCGTAGTATCCGATGAGCAGGCTCTTGTCAAGGTTGTGGTTTGCTAATACGTCAGTCAGTTTCATACTATTCCTATCGCTGATTTAAGGTCTTTGTAACTTTGCTCGAAGGTAATCTGTTTACTCCATTGCCAACCGGCGTGACGCAGACGGTCGTAGAGGGGCGTATCCCGTAAAAGTTTGACGATACCCCCGGCAAGGGCGGCAGGCTGCGGGCTGGTAATAAGGCCTGTCTGGCCATGCCGTACGCTGTCCCTGAGCCCTGGGACATCGTAGGCTACGCTTGGTGTCCCCTGGCTGGCGGCTTCGGTCACAATAAGCCCCCAACCCTCTTTGACGGACGTCACGCCGATGAGGTGTGATCGTCGCATCAGTTCTAATTTGTGTTCCTTGCTTACCCGACCCAGGTACGTGATGTCTTGGCCGTGCGGGCTGGCCTGGATGTAATCCAACACCTGTTTTCCGTATGGACCGCTGCTGTCGCCGGCTACTTTGAGTTCGAGGTCAGGCAAACTTTTTTTGGCGATCTCGAATGCCTTTACTTGGTCCAGGGTGCGCTTCATGGCGCGCATGGCGCCCAGGCTGAGCATGGTTGGGCGGGCGTACTTGTCGGCCTGTTCAAGATTTTTGACAGGCTCCAGCTCGATGCCCTCCGAGATAATGTGCGTCTGCCGCGGGTCAAAGCCGTACTTGGCTAAGTCCTGTTTGGTGCTTTCGGATACGGTGATCAGCGGGACTTTGGCGCGTGACAGAATTTTGGTGGCGATCGGTTCCAGAAGATAGTACCCCAAATAATTGACTGGGGCCGGCGCCTCGTGGAGCCAGACTTCGCGCTCCAGGTGGTGGTAAAACAGGAACCGTTTGGCCTGTTTGCCAAAAAAGACGCTAAAGTACGGGGCGGCATTGACTTCTTCAATGACGATGTCGAACTTGTTCTGTAAGCGCCGCAGATAATGGAAGCTTGCCTGCAATGGATGGGCGTAGCGGTTGGAACCAATTCGGATAACCTGGACGCCATCGATCATTTCTTGGCGTGGGGCACCGGCATAGCCGCATGTCAGGAGCGTCACCCTGTGCCCATCGGCCGCCAACCGTGTGGTCAATTCTCTCGATATGACCTCTGCACCGCCAGCAGCGGGGTGTTTGTGGTCTTTCCAGGTGAGCCATAGTATTTTCATTTTTTATCCCTCAACGACTTCACCAGTCACGAGGATAGTCTTTTCGTCCCGCCCTTTTGACCGGCTAGTTACTAGCTCGGTTTGCGGCGTCGGCACAGGGTTCCGCCTGGCGACGTACAGCGGGCGGTTGGCGACTTCATCGTGGATATGCGCGATGTACAGCGCTATTAGGCCCAGGCAGGCCAGCACGACGCCAACCAGGAAGACAGTCATGATCGCCAGCATATCCGTGCCGGTAAACAGCAAGTTGAGCGGGTCATCCAACAGGTATTGCTCGACGTACATGAACAGCCCGGCTGGTATAGATAGCATCAGTATAGCCAGTCCAAGGTAGCCAGCCAATTTGAGCGGTAGCAGGCTGTAGCTGGTAAAACTGTTGATGGCCAAGGCGAACAACTTCTGGTAGGTGTAAGCTGGCGCACCATGCAAGCGCGGCTCCTGTTTGAAATGTACGTACGAACGCTTGAACCCCAGCCAGTCGATCATGCCGCGTGTGATGCGGTTGTGCTCGGTCAGTTTGTTAAAGACGTCGACTACTTCCCTGTCCAGTAGCCGGAAGTCGGTGGCATTGGGTGTAATGCTGGCCTTAGCGATGGTCTGCATGATTTTGTAAAAGCACTTGGCGCCGAATTTTTTGAGCGGACTCATATTGCGTTCGGCAAATACGCCAATAACTACCTCGGCGCCTTCTTCCCAGCGCTGGATGAATGTCCCGATCAGGCGGGGCGGCATTTGCATGTCGGCGTCCATGATGAGCGCGGCGTCGCCTTTGGCTTCGGCCAGACCGGCAGTGACTGCGGCTTCCTTGCCAAAATTGCGGGCTAACTGCACGACTTTGACTTGTTGGTGATCATCCGCCAGACGGCATAAGGTCTGCGCCGAATTGTCGCTGCTGCCATCGTCGACGAACAGGATTTCGAAGTCGTATGCCAGTTTTTTGGTGTGTTTGTCTAACTCTTCGTACAGAACCGGAAGATTTTCCGCTTCATTATATACAGGGATAATTATCGATATGAGTCCCTTGCTCGCCATAAGCTGCCCTCCTTGAGCTTTGAACTGGCTATCCATGCGGCGGATAGGCATAGCATGGCGATGCTTCCCTGAAGCAGGCTGGTGACGACAGCATCCGGTGAACCGTGATGCCAAAAAATGAGGAGATACGTCAGTCCTACCCCTATGGAAGAAACGATTGCTATGCCATAGCGCCGTAAAGCCAGGTAATATGCAGATAATAAATTAAGAACTGAAACTATAAAGATTGCTGTGCTGAGCCGAGGCAACAGATGCGACATCGCTTGGTAGGCATCGCCCATCAGCAAACGCATAATCAGTCCGGGCATGAGCACAAGCAGTAATAATGCTGGTAAGCCCATTGCAGCAAGTAATATTGCTGAACGTAATAAAAGGGTTTTGTTTTGTTTTGCGGCATCCGGTCGCATCCTGACGCTGGATATCAGGACTTGAGGCACCGAAGCCGTAATAAAAAACACGACCCGTGCGACGCTCGCTACGCCGGCATACAAGCCGGCGACATGGGCGTCGAAATAGTGCTTAATAATCACGATGTCCAAACTGTACTGCAGGGTAATTGCAAGCGATCCTAGGAGTACAAATGCGCCATAGCGCAGTTCGGGCCTTAGTAGCCGTATATTCGGCAGTCTGACCTTGCGCTCGCCAGTTTCCCCCTTGAACCCCAGACGAAGCGCCCAAAAGGCTACGAACAGGCATGCTGCAGCCTGTGCAAGTACGATGCCTCCGATGGCGCCGATGGTTCCGAGTCCGGCGACGACCAGCAAGCTGGAGAATACAATCTTTGCGCCGGCGGCGATTACGTTGCCCGCTGACATCAGCCCGAAACGTTGCTTCCCTCTGAGAACCGCGCCCCGCAGTACAAACGGTACCGACACGAGCATGGCAAGCGCCAAAATACTGAACGGCCAAGCCGATTCAAACTGCAAGAACGACTGTAGCCGACCTTGCAATAGCAAACTGGCTACGAGCGCACCAAAGCTTACGACCAATGCCAATCTTTCGAACTCAATGATCAATTCATTGCGTTTCTTGTCACTGCCTGTATTGGTGACGATGTTGACGACCACCAGGCTAAGCACAGTCAAGAAAATGTTGAGCTGTAAAAAAATCGATACCAGCGTTTGGACCTCGCCGAACGAGGCCGGTGAAAGCAGTCTGCCCAGGACCGGATAGTACAGGTAGTTCAATGCCCCCACCCCAATAGAGCCTGCAAAGAAGACTGCGTTGTGCCGGAGGAATTGATTGTCGTGGATCTGACGTATTATGCGCATGGATATGTTAATTGCCTTATTTTGGTGTTTTCTATAAAAATTGACGTAAATCTCAGCCTCCCTACCTTTCTATGATTTTTGCAATATGCACATGGTATGGTGGGCGCGGGATGCGCACCGTAAGATAATGGGCAAAAAACGTGTAATCTTTCTTACAGCCTCCGAGCCGTACGAAAAAACAGCGCCCCTCCTAGGAGCGCCCGCGATCGGTCGTTGCCAATATGATGACAATGATGACCGAGCCGACAATTGCAAACATCATGCTGGTCAAGTCATTGCCGTACCCCGAAGGCCCGCCTTCAAGTAGCCACGTGCTGCCGTAGCCGCCGAGTAGCCCGCCGACAATGCCGAGGCCAACATATGCGCTCGTAGGATTGAGCCCGCGGGCACCCCTGACGATGCCGACCGTCCAGCCTACGAGGCCGCCAAAAATAATCCAGAAGAAGAATAAAAACATAGGTAATTATCTTGTGGGGATGGCTTGGACGTACGACTGCTTGGCCTGTGGCCGGCGGGTTTTTGGTGAAAGCCGGCCGGTGCGGATAGAAATTGTAATTTCGGGATATTGCGCCTGCTTCCTTCCCAGAAAACCGTCGATTCGTTCTTGTAATTGCTGTTCGTCCCGTATCATACTTGCCTCCCCGTTATCGTTAGGGTACTTTTATGATAGGCGGTATCCGTTTGCCAATCCGTAAGAAAACGGTTAAAAAAGGTGTAAACTTTTTTACAGCGTTAGACACCGATACAATGTAAGGTATGCAGATAAACGGCATTGTGAGCTGTACGTGTATCGACTGAAATCGAAATTAATTGCCACTGGCGCGTGGGTCAAGCGACATACGCGAATGCATGTCGTGGTTACCGTCATGGTGCTTGGCATTGGCCTGACTGCCGCCGGATACTACTGGAATAATTTGCGTCAGAGCGTCCAGATGGACCTGCGGACCGCTTATGACCGGCAGGTCGCCGATACCGCCCGGTCTGCCGTCGCCCGGCTGACACTATACGAATCACTACTTCGTTCCAGCGGCGGTCTATATAAGATTAACGAGCAGATAACACAGGCCGAATGGGACGCTTTCCATGAACCGTATGACATAGCCACCCGCTACCCCGACATCGAAGGTATCGGGCTTAGCCAATATGTAAAAAGGGCCGACCTTTCGGAATATTTGCGGCGGCGGCGCGCTCAAGGAGATGCCGATTATACGATTTACCCGCAAGGTAATCGGGACGTGTATGTGCCGGTGACCTTTAACGCGGGGTATATCGGTAATAACAGCAAGAGCCGCGGCTACGATGGGTACACCGACGAGGTCCGCCGTACGGCCATGGACCGGGCCATCGATACCGGCAAGCCCGCTATGACCGGCAAGGTCTCATTGGTCAGCGAATCCCGCAGCGGCCGTCCGTCCTTCTTGCTGTACATGCCTATATACAAGGAAGGTGCTAGTGTCCGGAGTGTGCAAGAACGCCAGGCGGCTATTGTCGGGTTTTCGTATATGGCAGTCGACATCAAATCGTTGGCCGAAGCGATTTATGACGCCGGACATAGCCCCAATCTGGCTATAAAAGTACTGGACGCCGAAGCTGATACCAAGAATAATTTTGTGTACCAATCGGAGGACTACAACTTTATTATGGGCCAAAACGGCTCGGTGTCGGACACCCGGACTATCTCATTCTATGGGCATCGGTACCGGGTGACTTTTGCCGGGCCGCCTCAGCTGCTGTCGGACCGGGAGCGCCAATTGCCTGGCCAAGCTTTGTGGCGCGGCATTCTGACTTCAGTGTTCTTTGCGGGTTTGGTATGGTATTTGGTCAATGACCGGGAACGGAAATATGCCCGTCAAAAACAAGAGGAGGTCCAGACCGCCAAGGACGATCTTTTGTCGCTCGCTTCACACCAACTACGGACGCCGGCCACTGTGGTCAAGCAGTACGTTGGTATGCTTTTGCAGGGGTATGGCGGTAAGCTCAGCGACCAACAGATCGATATGCTTAATAACGCCTACGACAGCAATGAGCGCCAGCTGGATATCATCAACCAGCTGTTATACGTTGCTCGGCTTGACGCTGACCGCATCCAGCTGCGGACCGAGAGGCTGGACGTATCAACACTGCTCCGGAGCGTGGCTCATGAGCACGAGCAGTCGGCGGCAGCTCGCGGCCAACGGATTGCGGTAAAAGCGCCGAAACGGGCCATCTGGGCCGAGGTTGACCCGCACTATATCCGCATGGCCTTTGACAATCTGTTGAGCAATGCCGTCAAGTACACACCTGAGGGCGGATCAATCAATGTCTCGGTCCGGCGGTCGCATGGCCGGGTGGTCGTAAAAGTCAGCGACAATGGCGTCGGCATTGAACAGGCGGCCCAGGCCCGGGTATTCGAAAAGTTCACCCGTGTCGAAAACGAACTTTCGACAGATGTGAACGGCAGCGGCGTCGGCCTGTATCTTACCAACAAGATTATCCTGCTGCACCACGGATCGATCGAGCTGGCTTCGGAAGTCGGCGTCGGTTCGGTGTTTACCGTGTACCTGCCCTTTAGCCAGCCATACGAGTCGTAGCTTTCTATCTGTAGACAGATTCCTGACAAGCGCATACACTCTAATATAGGTATGGCATCCAAACGAATCCTTATCATCGAAGACGAAAAGCCGCTGCGTGAGGCGTTTGCTTTTTTGCTCAAGAGCGAGGGCTTTGACGTGGACATGGCCGAGAACGGCAAGGTCGCGCTCGTCAAGCTGCGGGCCTTTAGGCCGGACGTGCTCCTGCTCGACATGCTAATGCCAGTCATGAGCGGCGATGAATTCTTGAGGCGCGCTCAGCTTCCTACGACCCATCCGACCGTCAAAACCCTCATGCTGAGCAATTTGTCTGATGCCATTTCTCCGGAGGACGCCGCAGCGTACGGTGTCGCCGATTCTATCCTTAAGGCCGATCTTTCTCCCAGGCAATTAGCCATGAAAGTAAAAAAGATGTTGCCAAAGTAGTTAATAATTTTGTAGAAATGAATAAGATATGCCAAAAATATTAATCGTCGAAGACGAGAAACCCTTAGCCGAAGCATACAGGATTATCCTGGAGCGCCATAAATATGATGTGTCGGTCGCATACGACGGCGAAGAAGCCCTTACGCTGATCGAACAGTACGAGCCGGACCTTATCTTACTGGACATGAAGCTTCCAAAAATGAGCGGGCTCGATTTTTTGCGCAACCTGGACGCCCATACGACCCCGTCCAAGGTTATTGTGTTTAGCAACCAGGACTCGCAATCGGACATAGA
Source organism: Saccharimonadales bacterium (SeqCode) (assembly GCA_035758825.1). Taxonomy (GTDB): domain Bacteria; phylum Patescibacteriota; class Saccharimonadia; order Saccharimonadales; family UBA4665; genus JARIHD01. The sequence goes on along the minus strand of DASTWA010000002.1, from coordinate 138,082 downwards.
TGAAGCCTTTAAGCTCGGCGCCAAACGGTATCTGCTCAAATCGTGGGCGGCACCGCACGATTTGGTACGCATTATAGAAGAAGCCCTGGAATCGTAGGGCCTCTTCTATAATTTTGAGATTAGGTTTTCGTCATTACGCAGCCTGAGCAATGCCGGCTTGTCTATGATGTATGTCTGCTGTTTGTAGTCTAGGATTTTTTCGCGCCGCAACCGGGCAATCTCGGTAGCAATGGTTTCGCGGGTAATGCCCAGCATATTGGCGAGTGTCTGGTGTGTCAGGCGAAGACTGATTTTGATTTTGCCTCTGACGATTTCTTCGCCATACCGAACCATCAGGTAGTGCAAAAGGTGGACCAGTTTGTCGCGGGACCGGGGCTGCTCCAGGGCGTTGATGTGGACGCTGGCGCCGACATACAACCGCATAAAGCGCTGCAAGAGCTTGTTACTGAGTTCGTGGCTCTCATTGACCTTCTTGATTAGCTCGTCGCGCGTAATGGTATAGACGGCGCAGTCGGTAAACGCTTCATAAAAATAATAGGCAACCGACGCTTCACCCAAGAACCAAGCTTCCGGAATGATGTCGTATTCAGAGCTGAGCGAAACCACCTGCTCTTCGCCCGTAGGAGAAATATTGTAGGTTTTGACGGTTCCGGAGCGGATGACATACGCAAAACGCGGGACTTCTCCCTGAAACAGGAGGGTTTGCCCTTTCTTGAACTTGCGTAAGCTATACGCGTTCAGCAGGTCGTTCAGATGCGTCAGTGGTGTATCCATAACCTGCTCCCTATTGTACTGCACTCCTTGCCCGAAGTGGACAAGTATTGTTTAGAACGGCCATTTTGGGCGCAACAAGATATGGTTGGAATGTGCTGTAAATGTAACCATAACCAATGTGTTGCTTACTGGCATCCGGCCGCTATAATACGTAGTAGCAATGTGTGTGCTGGCATGACCGCCTTCTTACATACAGGCTTATGTGCAAAGACTTTTAGGGAGCAAACTCACTATCTGCTGTACGGCGGACAAGCGTCACTGCCTTTCCCTTCATCAAGCAACAGTTTCCAAGGGTTCCGATGACTCGTAAGCGGTAGTTCGTCGCCAGACCTGGGCACCTGTTATCAAAAAGCCGCTTATAACGTTTAAAAACAAATAAACGTCATTCTTTATTAGTCTTAACTTTTAGGAGCTTGACCTATGAGTAGCCGTGTAACAATCAACAAAGAAGTCGCTGTAACCGCTGTGTACTTCCAGAACAGCCATGAGCTGAAGAGTTTCCCGAAGCGCATCGAGTTTGACGGACGGGAATATACTTTCCTGGACGGACTCCGTCATTTGGTCCAGAAGGGCCATCGTCTTATCCAGATTTTTGATATGACCGATGGCCAAAGCGAATACCGTCTGCGTTTCGACACGCACGAAAAGCTCTGGACGCTGATCGACATTTCGGAGCGTCCGCGTGCTATGGCCTAAGTCCATATATCCAGAAATGCCCACAAGAACACCGCAATAGCTGCAGTGTTCTTGTGGGCATTTCGTTGTCGGGAGGCAGGTTTTTCTATATGTTTTGGCTGGGAATATAGAGTTGACATAGAGTTTACATAGAAAATTTATCAGTTTGCAAACGAAGAGCATGGGAGTTGCTCTACTTACTTTTTGTCGTCTTCGTGCCTGAGGAGCGTGGTTAATGCATTAAACGGACGGGGGCAAAGCTGCACCTGTACCTTGGTTTGTGCCGGGATAAGCTCCGGCTCCCCGTCGAACTGGGCCCAGCTTTCGGCTTGCGTCGTGAACGACGTGTAATTACGCAGCAGGTTTTGCGACACACCCTTCCGGGTCATCTCAATGAACCGAGGGATGACCGACAGGAGTTTTTTATTCTCGAACTGGTTCAGGTAGAACATTTCGTCGGTCAGTTTGGCGGGCAGCCGTTCAAGTTTTGCCATGCGCGAGCCGTTATGGAAACTGAGCTCATAGATGGAGCGCACGTCGCCGTGCTCTTTAATGCTGAAAGACGGCGCCCCCATGATGGAGCTTAGGACGGTAAGAATATCCATGAGGATAGTCCCGCCAGGTATCTTATGCAGAGGGTTCAGGCGGTACGACGGCTGCACGAGCCGCTTGGCTACAAAGCCGCTGACGCCGAGGCTGGCATAGCAGGCGGCCAGCCGGGTGTGGGTTTTGCGGTCTTGGTCGGTCATGTCGCACTGTAATGGATGGATCTGTACGATCCGCCCCTCCTTGAGGATGTCATGCAGCTTGGCCTTGTAGGCGGGCCCGTTGAGCATATGCGCCAGATCATTGGCATTGCCGCCCCATAGTGGCAGCACAACTGTTTTGCGGGCCTTTCCCGGAAGGCCTTTAGCCGTTAATATGGCCTCGATGATCTGGCTGGTTGTACCGTCGCCTGCCGCTATGCAAAGAAGCGTGCTGGGGCCAAGCTTTTTGGCATGGGCTTTGACGAGGCGTTCGATTTCGGCATGACCGCCTGCCGAAGTTTCGATGACGGCCATAGGTGTGCCGGGCATCAGGCGTTCGATTTCGGCTATGCGCCTTCGGGTCGAAGCCGCATGAGTGCTCTTTGGGTTAAAAAAGATCAGGATGGTGCTAAAACGATCGGTTACGGCCTCGCTGGGCATTGTACGCATACCTCTAATAATAGGCATTTCATGGCGAGAAGCAAATGCCCCGTGATACTATGTTTGTGTGAAGGCGCAATCTCTTAAGTGGCTACCCAACGTTTTGTCGGCCAGCCGGGGTATTCTGGCGGTGCCGGTGTATATCTCTGCAGTCCAAGGGCGGTGGGCAGCGGGCTTTTGGCTGTTGGCAGCCGCCCTGCTGACTGATTTTTTCGATGGTTTGGCCGCCAAGAAGCTTAATGCCCAAACAGTGATAGGCGGTCATATCGATCGGGTATCTGACTGGATGCTGTCCTTTGCTGGCGCATTGGGTTTGGTCGTCGGTGCACACATACTGACCCTGTGGCTACTGGTGATTGCCCTGCCCTTGTCTGCGTTTATCGGCTACATCAAATTTTTTACACCCGAAGGGACACGAGTATATCGTCTTACCTCTGTAATTTCAGTGGTCATGCTTTTTATTACCTGGTCATTTATCGTTTGGGGTTATTTGTGGCAGGCCTTTGGCTGGTCGTGGGTGTACCCGCCGCTTACAGTCCTTTTGCTCGCAATAGCTGCCCGCCTCAAGAAGCACCGGCTTAAGGCCTGGTTCGGCTGGCTAGTGCCACGACGGAAAACAGAAGAGTAGTCCGGGGCTACTCTTCTGTTGTTTTGGTTGCGCTGCCGCTTCGGCGGCGGCGACGTCGTCGTCGTTTTTTCTTGGGCTCGCCAGTGTCTCCGGCGACAGGCTCGGTGCTCGTTCCGGCACTTTCGCCGGACAGCGGAATGGCATTGTCCAGCTTGATTGGCTGTGGCTCGGGGTCGTGCAAATGGATCACCTCTTCGGTCAGCGATCTGAGCGAAACGGGTTCGGATTCGACGGCGGCTACCGGAATAGGCTCAAGGGGCTGCGAGCTTGGGGCGGCTTGCTCTGCGGCCGGCTGATGCGCGGTCTCGGCTTGGGTCGTTGCCGTCCGGAATAACAGGTTGCCCAGACTTATATAACGCTGACGATCGGGCCGAACAGCCTGCACCTGCTGCGCAGGCTTTGGAGCGGCCTCCGGCTTGGCCACATCCCGCTTAACGGGCTTTTCCTTACGGGCGTCTGGTGTGTTTTTTTGTTTGGGCTGCGGTGGTTGTTTTGACTGTGGCGCAGTGGTCAGGTACTGGCTTTGCATAGCCTTTTCGACCTCGGCCAGAGGCGTGCCGTACAACTTGCGGCTTTTGGCAATGATCGCTTCGGTGGCGTTTTCGGCCAGAGGCGGTATGTCGAGCGTAATCCCCGAGAACGCCTGGGACTTTTCGCCCTGGACAGTCATGCTGATGATGAAGTGCCGGTTATGCATGTGGATCAGGTCGAACTCGGTAAACTTCGGCTCAAAGTAACGCTGCATAACGCGGGCGTCGTCGGCGCTCATCCGGAAGGCGATGATCGAACCGACGTTACCAAAGACGGCGTCTTTGACTTCCTGCATCATCTGGGCGGTGTACTGGTTGGCAACAGTCAGGTTAAGGCCATACTTACGGGCCTCACTCAGAATGGTTGCGAATGAGTCGGTGGCAAAGTTCTGGAATTCGTCGACATACAGATAGAACGGCGCCCGTTCCTCGACGGCGATGTCGGCGCGGCTCATGGCGCCCATCTGGATCTTGGTAACGATCAGGGCACCAAGCAGCGCGGCGTTGTCTTCGCCGACCAGACCGCGGGACAGGTTTACGATCAGGATCTTGCGCTCGTCCATGATCTGGCGGATGTTAAAGCTGCTCTTTGGCTGGCCGATAATATTACGGACCAACGGGTTGGCCGTAAAGGCGCCGACCTTGTTAAGCACCGGTGCGACGGCTTCGGTCGCAAACTTGTCGTTCCAGCTGGCAAATTCGACATTCCAGAAGTTTAGTACGACCGGGTCGTGGACGTATTGGAGCACGTTATTACGGAATTTTTTGTCGGTCAAAAGCCGGGTGATGTCCAGCATCGTGGCGTTTGGGTAGTCCAAGAGCGCCAGGATAGTGTAGCGCAGGATGTATTCCAGGCGCGGGCCCCAAGAATCAAACAAACGTTTAAGGACGCCGATAAGCTCGGAACAGGTGTGGGTCTTGAGCTTTTCGTCGTAGACCTCCAAGGGGTTGAAGGCTACCGGGAATTCGGTATCGGCGGCGTTAAAGTACACCACGTCGTCCATGCGCTCTGGCGGGATGCGCTTGAGGATATTCTGGGCATAGTCACCGTGCGGGTCGATGACAGCGAAGCCATAGGGGCTGTAGAGGTCCGAAATGGTCAGCAGTTCCAAAAGACCAGATTTACCTACGCCAGTTTGCCCAAGGATGTACAAGTGCCGGCCGCGGTCGCTGCGCGGCAAGCCAAAGGCGGTATTGTGGCCGCGGAAGTTAGTAATGGCTACCGGGCTGATGTCGGGGTTGTACTCGCTGCTTACCAGCGGCAGGTTGGCCGGAGGTTCGGCTGTCTGTGAGCTGGCCCATAAGATGTATGGCGTTTCTACGTTGGTGTGCGGCAGGTGGTATAGCGTGGCGATCTCTTCGATGTTCATCACGAAGCTTTTGGTGCCCAGGCTGCGGTCCTGGTAAGCGCCTAATGCGGTTTCGTCCATGACCTTGCCCTGCTCGAAGCCGTTCAGGTACGTCGAGTTGAACTGTTTGTAGCTCGATGCAATCGATTGCAGGCGCAAGCGTGCCTGTTGTTCCGACACGTTGCCGCGGTATACGATGCGCAGCGCGGTGTCATAGGCTAATTTCTGGCCCTTAGTCTCTGCCCCGCTGGCCCTGAGCTGCTGGTATTCGGTGAGTTTGGGCGGTGCGGCCGGTTTGTCGCTGGGAGCGAGCAGCTGGCGCCACGAAGTGCCGCCGCCCTTTAGGTTGGCCAGATATTTTTCGTTCTTTTGCTGCCATTTGTCCGATGCCGGACGGATGATCAGCTGCATCCAGGCTTCTTCGTTTTCGTCGAACTTGGCCAAGGTTGCGGTAATGGCCGCCAAGGGGTCGACTTCGAAGCTTTGGAAGGTCTTGATGGGCAGCACGTCACTCTGGGTGAGCTTCATGTCGCTCATTACTGTGGTGTCAAAGTGTTTGTCCTGCGAAGCGTAATCTTCGACTTCGGAGATTTGTACGGTCGGGTATTGGGCGTAGATCTGTTCTTCGACGTAATCTTTGAGATATTTCGGTACCCAAACGTAAAAACCGATACGTTTGCCGATAACGGCAATCTCAAAGGCCAGATGCTCGCGTTTAGCGCTTTTAAATAGGCCGGCTGTTCCTTGGACCAGCAGGCCTTGGAGGCTGGCGAACATTTGTTCGGCGGCCAGTGCCTTTTTTTCGTTAGTGCGAGGTACCTGTAAGAGGAGTACGGTGCCTTCTATTTCGTTGGGGATATTTGTCATGATTGCTTTGAGGTAATTATACTATAAAATGTGCAATTTTGCAAGCATAATCGTTAGTTCTGCTTAGCTTCAGTATAGCATCGTTGCACATGGGAAAGGGCGACGAAAACATGAGTGGTGGATTGAGGATGATGTCCTCGAACTCATTGTTTTCGCCGCCCGGCTCCCCTTGCTTTGCATGCCATTACGGTATGCTCACTCACTGCGTCGCCGCAGTTTTATCCTCCGGGGAGAGGTTGTGCTGTCAGAGCTCTGTGTTGCGGTGGCGTGAACCGAAGCCGAAATCACTCTCGGAGCGGCCAGGACGCTCGTCCAGGTCATCGAGGAATCGGCGCGCATTGATAGCGCCGGAGCGCACAGCCAGGCCGACCAGGATGATGGTGGCCAGCAGACCGACTGCGAAGACCAGCAGCCCAGCCTTAAAGCTGAAGGCGGCCCACGCGATAAGCGCGAGCACGACTCCGATCCAGAAGGCCGCCCAAGCGGCGAACCCACGCTTCAACATGATGCACCTCACAGGTGACAACGCGATGCTCGACGGACGTCTTGCACCACTTCCAGGGAAAGTCCCCGGCACACTGCTCTGTTACAAGCGGCAATATAATATCATATTGACAGTTAATCTAGAAGTATGTATTGTTTGCGAGTTAGTATTGGGGCGTCCTAGACGCATTCACAGAGGCGAGGTGCAACATGCATACCTTCGCAGCCTGGGCCTATGCCGTCATGACGGCATGTCTGCTCGGGGCTCTGATCCGCGGAGCGTGGTACTACGTCAAGGCATGGGACATCAAGTTCGACCGTGTCGTGGCCGAAGAGAACCAGCGCAAGATCGACTGGGAAGAGGCCCGCAGTATGCAGGTCATCCTCTGGACCCTGTCAATCCCGCTGGGCCTGATCGTCATCGGCCTGATGGTCTACCACTGGTGGTACCAGTTCAACTGGGAGATGTACACCTACATCGCCATCGGCTGGTTCCTGTCCGCGCCGCTCAGGCGTCTGTGGCAGATTGCGGTCACCCTCCGCGCCGACCGGCACCTGCGGAAGCACGGCCTCCGTAACGACCAGGCACACGGCACGGCTTACGCCTACGGCGCATTCCATGCCACCCGCATGTACTACAGCAAGGGCCTGTCCACCCTGCCCAAGCGTTCGTACCACCCGCGCCGCAAGGCCTTCATCGGCCGGCTCAAGTTCCTGAACAAGATCGCCTGGATGTGGCGCTGGCTGCACTACTTGCGCATCCTGTGGCCCGTTCTGCTCGATGCCGTCGTCTCGCTGGTCTGGCCCTTCGCCGCCATGTTCATGGCCATCCATCATTCCTACGAAGCGACGGAGAGGCTCAGCCTGAGCCCGTGGTGGGGGCGTGACCGCTACTAACAGGGTCTATTGGGAGGACACACCTGCACGAGTGATCGTGTGAACCTTCCCGGAGGGGCTGGCTGCCTGGACGCAATTGCGTTCACCACAAACACAAGCAGCCAGTCTCCTCCGTCCCTCCCCCAGCTATACAAAAGGCGCCGATTGCAGGCGCCTTTTTTGTGACCTGACGGCTTAGCCGGCGCAGGAGCTTTGGGGCAATGGCGTAAGCCTGTCAAAACGCGCCTGTATTTCTTTGGCTGTCGGTTCGTCTTTCTGGACGACAGGCTTACCGTCGGCCAATAACTGCATCCGGAAATGGTAGTGCTCAAAAGCAGGCTTACGGATAGCTGACGGCGTGGTCCGGTAAGCAAACAGCAAGAAAAGCTGCGGCGCGCAGGCGGCTATTGTTAATCTGTTAGCAGGTGCGGGTAGAATTGTCGTAGTAAGGCAAAAAATGCTTCGCCGAACATATCCGGCTTTTCGGCGATCAGTCGCCGAAGATTCTCTTCGCTGAAGGTTTCGTAGCTGACTGCCTCGTCACCCAAGAGCAGATTTTGGTCGGTGATGATTCTGTAGACGATAAAATAATGATTTTCGTGGCGGCCAAGGACTTGGCGTTCAAACACGAACCGGCCCACAAATTCGCTGGCCAAGCCGGTCAGGCCGATTTCTTCGAGGGCTTCACGGGCCAAGGCGTCTTCGTTGCTTTCGCCTGCCTTGGCGTGACCGCCGACCGGTGATACATATTGGCCGGCATCTTGGCGGTCACTCGACTGTTTGACGAGTACCCAATCGCCATTCGGCCGGCGGACTTCGCCGATCACGGTGCGGTGCAGTAGTCCCTTTTGATGAGCCTCTGACTTTGGGACGCAGCTCAAAATACTGCAGTCCAAGCCTACGATATCGACGATTTCTTCAGCCATATACATATTGTACTCTTCTTGTACGCTTCAGTTTTTTTGCATTTCATTGTGTGAAATGTGTCACTTTTTTATGCCGCTCATGGTAAAATAGTATGTAGCAATTCGTTTTGGTATGAAAAAAACACTAGTTGCGATCACTATATTAATTGCAAGTGCAGGCTTTATCTCCGTCCCGCCACAGGCTGCATATGCCCAAGATAGCGCTGCGGTCACCGTTACGTCACCGGGAGACGGTGACGTCGTGATTGGCCACAATGCCGAATTTAGCGGCAAAGGCCCCAAGAATACACTCATAACTGTCGAGATTACCGACACCGACACCTCCCGCCCGATCATTGAACATCAGAAGTTCGGTCGCGTCAGCGGATCTGCTACTAGTGACGCCGACGGCGATTGGGTCTTTGTCCCCCAGGATGAACTCGTTCCCGGCAAATTCTCGGTATACGCAACCTACAAAGCCCAGAATCAGACCGTCAAGAGCGAAGAAGTGCAATTTACGGTAGTTGATGAAGGCGGCTCCAGCGGCAGGTTGTCTACTCCTACTATACGCCGCCTGATTATTGGCATTGGCGTCATGCTTTTAGTTATCATTACATGTATCGTCGTACTGGTTCGCCGTCGCCATCATCATGCAGAAAGCCCGGGTCGGCGGCCTGAGGCGGCTACGGGCTCTGCACCGACTGAACAGCCGGAAGCCAGCCAGACGCAGGAGCAACCGCCGTCGCTTTTCTTGAGGACAGATGCGGGTAAAAACTTCGTCGAGCAAGAGCAGAAACGCATGAGCGCGCTTGATGCCGAAGCAATCAAAATAGAGGCTGAACTGGCAGAGGCGGCCCAGCAGCTGGAGCGGACAAATGCAGAAGTAGCCCAGCTCAGACAGCGGCTAGTTACACACAGCTCGATACCTCCGGATAGCCCAACCAAAAATCCAAAAAGCACCAAAACGAAAAACAAAAACTAACAAACAAGAGGGCCGACACAAAAATGATAACGAGGGCAAAGCTGGGTGACCGTTTACGAGTCTTACGGGCTTTTGCTTCTCGTAACCGCGTGTCTCTCGCAGCCTTCCTGGCCATTGTTGCTGTGCTGGCTGGAACGTCGATGTGGCTTTTGGCACCGAGCCACGAAGTTGCTACTTACACCTTTACCAACCGTGCCACACCGGTCGCCCTTGGCCGGCTCGACAAAACACCAGTAGAGGCAACCGTTGCCGGAAACTCCGTTACGGCCCGGCTGGCTAATGACGTTGCAGTAGACCACAGGCCTGCCGCCAAAGATTCTTATATGGCAATCAAGCACGGTGGCGCCCAGCTGCGGTTTAGGATGGCTGGCGCGCAGGAGTTGGCCGCCCAATCTTCCGGTAGCACGGTTACGTATCCGAGCATCAGGCCAGACACAGATGTAACATACCATTACTACAAGGATTACGTAAAAGAGGATATCACCGCCAAAACTGCCGAGGCTGCCAACGGCGTATCGTTCTATATTTCCAAAAAAGACGGTGTGTCGTTGCGAAAAGATGGCGCAAAAGGGATTATTGGTTCTAAAAATGGCAGGGATACATTTTATCTTCATCCGCCATCCGCCAAAGATACTGCCGGAAAGACCATTGGCTACCAGTATGCCCTGCACGATTCAGGCGCGGATTACCGTTTGTATGTAATGCCCGACCGGCCAAGCGATTTGCGCGATGCGGTATTTCCGGTTGTTATTGACCCCACTGTAAGCTGGTCGTTCGAGAACGACGCCCCGTACTTTCTGTCTGACCCAAGCAAAATCGAAGTGGCGGGCGGCGTGTTGCGCCTGGTAAACAATAACGGTTCGTACGCTACGGACAACCCGTACGCAGTGACTAATTCGCCTGTTGCATACACGGCATTGTCCGGGTTCTCTGAGGCGCTCGGGGCTAACAATCAGGGCGCAGTGCGGTATCAGCTGTCGCGGAACGGAAATGCCTGGTACTACTGGAATGGGTCTGCCTGGGTGTCGGCGGCAGCCACAGACTATAACCAGGCCAATCCGGCCAGTACTGTCAACGGTCAGATGGGGGCTTTTGCTTCACAATTTGGCGCAGGCAGCGTGTACGTAAAGGCATTCTTGCATGCTAATTCCGCTTCTACTCCCGCAGAGTTGCAGAGTTTTAGCGTGGACTATACTGCTCCTAACGGGCCGACGCTCTCCGGCATCAGCCCCTCAAGCGGGAGCTATCAGGGCGGGACATCGGTAACGCTGACGGGTGCGAACCTCACCGCTGCCTGGCCGTACCAAAAAAAGATTACCGTAGACGAGACAAAAATCCCCGGCAGCCAGACGCTCCAGGACTACCCCTTACTGGTTAGTCGTACAGACCCTGAGCTGAGAGCGGCCGCCAACGGCGGCCGGGTTGCAAAGACCAACGGCGGCGACATCCGGTTTACGTTGCCCAACGGCACCAAATTGGATCACGAAATCGAAAAATACGACCCGGCCACCGGGCAGCTTATCGCCTGGGTGCGCATACCGTACCTTTCGGCTACAACCAACACCGAGCTGTGGATGCAATACGGCAATGCCAGTGCTAGCAACCAATGGAATAACGCCGGAACCTGGGGACCGAATTACAAAGCCGTCTACCACTTGGCAGACGCTAATCCGAACGACACGTTTACCACTCTCGATACCACCAAGTGGGGTACGTTCGGCACGGTGGCCCTCAACACCGGCCGGGTGCAGTTGAATGTGGGCAACACAGCCCAGTGGAGCTCGTCCGGATTGGCCAGTATGGCTAATGGCCCGCAGTTTAGCGGCGATTTTGATGCCCAGATTGATTTTGACGTTTCGGCTTGGACGACCACTGTTCCGAGCGATGCTCACGAGATTGCCTTCCAGCTCTTTAATACCAATGCCGATGGCACTGCTCAAAGCGGCAACGCGTACTATGTGGTTTACCAAAAAGCTGCGGGCGGCGGGCGCGCCTTTGGCACCTGGCAAGACGAAACAGATGCCGGATTCGGTACCCGCTCAACGACGCTTACGACTACCTCGAAATTGCGATTTACCCGCAGCGGCAATACCATTACCGCCTACGGATATGACGCTAATGCCTGGGTAGCGATCGGCAGTTTTACCAGTGCGAACGCCGGTAAGCGCATGGCCTTTAATATATATGCATCGAATCGCACCTCCGGCACGACAGTACCTGCCGCATATTTGGACAACTTTACGGTTTCGCTGGGCGCGCCCATCAAGGACTCTACCAGCAACAGCAACCTGGCTTGGAACGCCGGAACGACCGCCTCCCCTACGAACGGCAAAATCGGCCTAGGCTACTACTTTAACGGCACGGCCACGTCTTATATTCAGATACCAAATTCTGCCTCCCTTGAAAATATCCAGGAGAACACCTATAGCATGCTAAGCTGGTACAACCCTGCTTCTGTTCCGGCGGCAGGCGCCGATGACGCCTATGCTGTGCTGATGAAGGACGGCTACCATGGCGGCATACGTTACAATACCGGCAGCACGTTTACCATGGACCACTGGCTGGCTGGCGCTACGCCAACATCCGGCTCGGCAACTACCTCGGGGACGTATTCCACCGGAGCTACGCATATGGTGGCAGGCACTGTGGACCGTGCTGCGGGGCAAACCAAAATATATGCCGATGGCACGCCGGCGGCGGCTAGTTTTGCTCCCGATGCCACTACATACGAGTACGGCCAGCAGCCTTGGCGCATAGCGATCGCCCGGCCTGGTGCTGCTTCGTACCGCTGGCTGGCGCGCGGGACTATTGATGAGGTCAGGCTGCTTGACACTAAATTGTCCGATGCCTTTGTAGCCGCCGAATACAATAACCATAACGCGCCGGATGCTTTTTACAGTGTGGGTACGGAAGAGCCGGCTATCCGGGTATCTATCGGCGGCACAGCAGCAACCAATGTTAAGGTAGTTGGCTCAACGACCGTTACTGCTACGACTCCGACGCATAGTACTGGTACATTTGACGTCACAGTTATCTCGGCAGATGGGCAGACTGCTACATTGCCGGGCGCATACACCTTTACGACCCCATTGGCCACGCCGGGTGTCAGCGGCATTACGCCTAGCTCCGGCGTTTCTACCGGCGGCACGGCAGTTACTGTGAGTGGGAGTAACTTTGTACCTGCCAACAGCTGGAGCGGTGGCAACTGGAGCAACCCCGGTAACACGGGCGTATCGGTGTACAATCCAATGGTCTACGTTGTCGGCGACAAGATTTATCGTGCCGGTGGTATGACCAGCGGCAGCGCGTTTGTTAATACTATCTATTCGGCTCCAGTCTCCGACCCCACCACCTGGACCAACACCGGCAAAACCTTGCCGACCTCCATGGCATCGGCGGGTATCGCCATTATTGGCGATTACGTATACGCTTTTGGAGGTGATTCAGGCACTGTGCGCAATTTTATCCACAGAGCGCCTCTATCTGACCCGGCGAACTGGAGCCTGGTAAGCGGCAAGACACTCCCCACGTCTATTAGCAACACTGCGTTGGCGATTATTGGCGACAGGGTGTATATGTTTGGCGGCTACAGTTCGTCAACGACCACCAGTACCGCTATTCAAAGCGCCCCGCTCTCCGACCCCACCAGCTGGACTAGTGCTGCCAAGAGTTTGCCTACCAACCTTGCTGGCAGCCACTTAATTGTTACAGAAACCAGTTTGTATCTGGTCGGTGGGTATCGCACCTCAACCAGCTCAAACTTGAACACTATCTATACCGCCAGCAAGAGTGACCCGCTCACATGGGGTAATGCCGGCAAATCTTTTCCTACGGGCTTGCGCAGCGGTTCGGTAGTGACGATCGGTGACTATGCCTACATCTTAGGCGGCGTGCCTACCGGTACATCCACACCGGCGAATACCATCTACCGTGCTCCTTTGTCGGATCTGGCCACCTGGACTTTGCAGCCGGAAACTCTCTTTGCCGGGCTATCGTCTTCGGTTCCGTTGGTGGTTGGCGACAACGTGTACCTGATAAATGGCTACATTGCTGCAGCAACCAGCAATATTTACCGCTCGGCAGTTACCTCGCATCCGCGCGCCAATGCCTACATGAATCCTTGGCAGACCGATTGGGTAACCAGCTCCACTGATCTGACCAGCGTAAAGATAAACGGTTTGCCGCTTACCGACCTCAAGGTCGTTGACAGCTCGACTATGACGGGCGTGACCGCGGCGAGCAGCCAGGGCACGTATGACGTGCTGGTCACCAACTATGACGGCCAGACAGCTACCCTGCCAGGCGCGTTCACTTACTTTAACCGGCCTTCCGTATCGGCCATAAATCCCAGCTCGGTGGTTAATACGGGCGGTGATACGGTTACTATTACTGGAGCCGATTTTAGAGGTACGATGACCGTTGTGTTCGATGGCATACCGGGCACCAACGTCCAAGTCGTCAACGAAAACACCATTACAGTAACGGCGCCAGCACATCCCAGCGGTGCGGCATCTGTGGTGGTATCCAACGAGTACGGGTCGGACACCTACACTGGCTTTTCGTACCGCCATCCGGCGCCTGTCGCCGAAGGCGTATCACCGGCGTTTGGGCCGGTCTCCGGCGGCACGAGCGTCACTATATCCGGCCAACGTTTTACGCCGCCAAACACTGGCGGCACGAGCGGGTGGACGAACACTAACCTTCCCTACGCCATTGGCATCCAGCAATTAGCGGTAGTCGGCGATTATGTGTATATGTACGGTGGCTACCAGGGCGGCAATGCGGTCAATATGATCTACCGCGCTCCAGTCTCCGACCCCACCACCTGGACCAACACCGGCAAAACCTTGCCAGCGACGCTCAGCCACTCCCAAGTCGCGGTCATCGGCGATTATGTGTACCTGTTCGGCGGCCTGCGCAGTGGCGCGGGTGTAAACAATATTTACCGCGCTCCAGTCTCCGACCCGTCGGCGATGGTCGACACCGGCAAGACTATACCTGCTGGCTTGGCGGCTTCGCAGCTGGCGGTAGTGGGCAACGATTTGTACCTTATCGGCGGTTATACGACAGTACCGGTAAATGTTATTTACAAGTCTACCGTCGCTGACCCGCTCACCTGGACCAACACCGGCAAAACCTTGCCAGCCGTAAACAGCCATTCGCAATTGGCTGTTTTGGGTGACAAGATGTACCTGTTCGGCGGTTATGGAACGGGCGCTACGGCGGTAAACAGCATATTTACGGCCAATACTTCCGACCCCACCACCTGGAGCCTGGTAAGCGGCAAGACCCTGCCTTCGGCCTGGGCTTGGTCGTCGCTGGCGGTGATTGGCAATGACCTGTATCTTTTGGGCGGCTACAACAATAGCGGCTACGTGGGGACAATTTACAAGTCTACCGTCGCTGACCCCACCACCTGGACCAACACCGGTGTCGCAACCCCGGGTGCAAGCACCTTTGGCTCGGTGGCGTTGATTGGCGATTATGTGTACCTGTTCGGCGGCTACCAGGCAAATGCCCAAGGCTATTTGCAGCGGGCACCAATCCAGCGCAACCGACATACCAACACCTACATGAAGCCTTGGCAGACCTCCTGGCCTACCGCGCCCGACCAGACCAGCGTCACGGTTGGCGGCGCAGCGCTGAGCGACCTGGCGTTTACCGACGGCACTGCTATTACCGGTACGACTGCGCCACACGCTTCTGGACAAGTAGATGTAACGGTCCGTAATTACGACGGGCAAGAATCGACTCTGGCGGACAGCTTCCAATACCTTGAACCGCCGACTATTAGTGCGGTAACGCCTGGTTCTGCAGGTTCAAGCGGCGGTGACACTGTCACCATTACCGGGTCCAATTTTGGCGGCACGCTTTCTATTGCCTTTGGCGGCGTACCGGCAACGAGCTTTACCGTGGTCAACCCTACGACCATTACGGCGGTAGTGCCTGCGCATACTCCCGGTGCGGTGGGTATAGTAATCGCCAACGAATTAGGCACGACGCGTTACGATGGCTTTCGGTACATAAGTACGCCGCCCACAGTAACCTCTGTAAACCCGAACTCCGGACCATCCTCGGGCGGTACCGATATTACCGTCACCGGAACTGGGTTTTTGCCGCAGAACACCGGCGGTTCTGCCAGTTGGGCAACGGTGGCGGCCAAGACCCTGCCAGCTGCTATCAGCCAATACGACAGCATCGTCCTGGACGGATACATTTACATCTTTGGCGGATACAACCAGGCGACGTCGGCTTGGTCAAATACGATTTTCCGCGCTCCAGTCTCCGACCCCACTGCTTGGACCAACACCGGCAAGACCCTGCCAGCGACTGTGGGCGGTACCGGCCGCAGCTTGGTGAGAGTGGGGAGCTACCTTTACATACTCGATGGGAACCAAACAGACAATGGCGGCTATGTGTTGCGCGCTCCAGTCTCCGACCCCACTGCTTGGACCAACACCGGCGCCCGATTGCCGGGTATCGCAGTGGTGAACCAGGCGGCCGTCATCGGTGATTACGTCTACGCCTTTGGAGGCTGGGTGACCGGCAGCACATATACCGGCAAGATTCTTCGTGCTCCAGTCTCCGACCCCACTGCTTGGACTGATACAGGCAAAACTTTGCCGGGGGCCAGCTACCTCAGCCAGTTTGTAGTGACCAGCAGTGATATTTATATGATTGGCGGTACAAATGGCGCAATGCAAAATAGTATCTGGAAATCTACCGTCTCCGACCCCACCACCTGGACCAACACCGGCAAGACATTCCCATCAACTATCGGTTACGGCGCCCAAGCTGTCGTTGGCGGCTACATGTACATATTCGGCGGCAGCGCCGCAGGCGCATACAGCAATAAGATTTGGCGCGCACCCTTAAGCGACCTGACCACTTGGACGGATACCGGCTCCACCGTGCCATACACGGGCGGTTTGGGAACCGCTATGCTGCTGGGCGATTACGTGTACGTCTTTGGCGGTTACGCCGGCTCGGCGCGCACCAACGCTATCTACCGCGCCCCAGTGCAGCATTACCGCCAAAACCTCTACCATCCGTCTATCCATACTGATTGGGGGACGCTCACTGCCGATCAGACAGGAGTGACAATCGGCGGCGTTGCGGCCACGAACGTCCAGGTTGTTAACGCTACCACCATGACCGCGACGACTGCAGCAAACACCAAGGGTGTCAAGGATGTAACCGTGGTGTCGGATGATGGTGCTTCTGCGTCGCTGCCAGCGAGTTTTACGCATTATAATGCCCCCTCAATTGTTTCGCTGACGCCAAATACCACCACCATTGCAGGCGGTGACACGATCACCATTACCGGCGCAGACTTCCAGGACGGGGCAACGGTTTCGTTAAACGGTGTGGGTGCCACGGCGACATTTGTGGACGCCAACACGCTGACCTTCGTGATGCCGTCACTGCCGTCCGGTACGGTCAATGTGACGGTCATAAACCCCGACGGGCAGTCGGTCACGGCCAACGCCGCAATTACAGTGCAGGCGGTTATTGACCGGATCGGTTTTGCTACCGCTCCTGCTACCTTGCGTCCGGGCGGCACGGCAAAAGTTATCGTCCAGACCCAGGATTATATGGGCCGTCCGTTGGCGGCCGAAGCTGACACCGTGGTGCAACTTGCAGCCTTGTCGGGCGGCAATCCCAGTGCTACCGGCGGATTCTCGCTCAGTAAGACGGATTGGCAAACCATAAGCCAGGTAACTATTCCTGGCGGGCAGCACTCCGCCGAACTGTATTACCGTGAGGCGAATGCCGGTACCTACACCCTTTCGGCCAGCGAAGAGCCTTCCAGCGGCTGGGGAGATGCCAGCAAACAAGTGGTGGTTTCGGCTGACGCCCCGCACACCTGGCCGTTCGACGAGGCTGCCGAATATGTGTACGATCCGTCCAAGATCGAAGTGAGCGGCGGTATGGCCCGCCTCAAGGATACGACTACCTTTGACCGCGGTACCGGTGATGACGGTGCAGCCACCGTCAGCGGTACAAAGAACATCAACGCCGACAGCATCACGCCTGGCCGGACGTGTGCCGACGGCGTAAACTACTCTGTTACTGCCCTGACTGCAACTACGGCTACACTGTCCGCTGCACCGGCCGCAGGGTGCCTTGCGCCTGGTGACGAAATGCTGCTCGTTAGCCAGCAAGGTACCAGCTCGGCGTACGCAAACGTGGGCAACTATGAATTCGTACGCGTGGCAAGTGTTAGCGGCACCACAGTGACCTTTAAGGCTGCCAAGCAAAATTATTATGGCAATGCTGCGGATAGTGACGCTGGTCTCGGAACGACCTCTACTACTCAGCGCGTAATGCTGCAGCGGGTCCCCAACTACACCACGCTCAGTGTTCCGAGCGGGGCAACTCTCACGGCCGATGCCTGGAATGGCACCAAAGGCGGTATTTTGGCCTTCCGGGCCTATGCTACGACTACTATTGACGGCACGGTAACCATGGCTGGTAAGGGCTACCGCGGCGGCACTGGCAATACAGTGCCCGGCGAGGGTCAGTTTGGCCCTGGCGCCTACGCCGGTGAATCGTACGCGGGCACGGGCTACCAGACCCGTTCAGCGGGCGGCGCTAACTTCAACGGGGGTGGAACCGGCCAGACCAGCACCAACTGGGCTGTCAACCAAAATGGTGGTGGCGGCGCGGGCGGCGGATACGGCGCGACTGGCTCTAACGGCTCAACGAGCACCAGCGGACATGCTGGTGGCGCGGGCGGCCAGGTTGCTGGCGACCCGTTTGTTTCGGGCAAGCTGTATCTTGGCGGCGGCGGTGGCGGCGGCGGTCAGGGTGTTTGGGGTGCCGGTGGCGACGGTGCATCCGGTGGCGGCTCTATCTTTATGAGCGCGGCTACAGTAGCAGTGAGCGGCTCAGTAAGTACCAACGGTAACGCTGGGGGTATTGCTAACAGCAACGCCAGCCATGAAGGTGGCGGTGGTGGTGGCGGCGCGGGCGGCGCCGTGATGGTCGTCGGTCAAACCGTCGATTTTGGCGCCAACAAAGTAACCAGCGGCGGCGGTAGCGGTGGCAACAAGCTGTATGGCGGCGGCGACGGCGGTTCTGGCGCCGTGGGCCGGATTGCACTGCATGCTACCTACCAGGCACCTGTTGGAAGCACTGCCCCGGCTTATGCTCACAAGGGATACGCGACGGACAACCCGGTAATCACTCCTACGGCCGACACTTCGATTGCCTACACCAAATTAACATCCTTTGCCGAGGCACGTGGCTCCGCGCCATTCCAGGGTTCGGTGCGTTACCAGCTCTCGCCGGACAAGGGCACCAATTGGTACTGGTACAATGGCACGGCGTGGGCGCAGGCTACCGGTGCATCGTATGCTCAGGCCACTTCGGCAGCGGCGATCAATGCGGTGATCGGGACTTTCGACAGCGAAGTTGGCGAAGGCGACCTGCTCATCCGCGCTTTCTTGCATGCCGACTCGCCTTCTAGCCCCGTTGAGCTGGACGGCGTGAGCGTAGGCTATGACCAGACGCCGCAAAATCCAGCTTCACTGACTGGCATAGACCCGGCAAGCGGTCCGGTCGACGGCGGCAACACCGTAACACTTGCAGGGACCGGCTTTATGTCGGAATACCACCGTGCTATTACGGTCACCAATACGGGTGCCCCCAAGACGAACACGACCGAAATAATTAAACTTAATACTGCCGATTTGGTATCGGCCGGCAAACTGCGCAGCGATTGCCGCGACTTTAGGGTGCTCGACTCCGACGAGTCCACAGTACTGACGTTTGCCGTGGTCAGCGGCTGCAATACGACGAACACCGCCGTAGCTGTCCGGTTTGCGTCGTTGCCTGCTGGCGAGAAGACCATTTACCTCAACTACGGCAACAGCCGTAAAGCAGCCGCGGGCAACCTCTTGTCGGCCTTCCCTATCCTAGCTCCCGGGAGTCTGAACAACTGGCTAAGGGCTGATGCTGGCCATGCCACGGTAGCTGGCGCGGCTGTCCCAACTGTTTCTGACGTCGGCAGCGTTGGCGGTACATGGAATCAGGGTACGGCCTCCAAGCGTCCGACTTATCAGGAAAACGTAGCAAATGGATGGCCAGTCTTCCGTTTTGACGGCAGCGATGACCAGTTGGATTACTCCGGTGCGGCCATTACCAATAACTTTACGGCATTTGCGGTGGCTCGCCCGACTACCTCGCACGGTATTGACGCCCAGTCGGGCAGCGGTACCGAGGGTATCGCGGGCCAGCGCTATTTGTTCGGAGTCCCCCAGTACTTGAGCGGCGCAGCCGGCGCCGGTGTGTCGGTTGGAACCAACGGCGTGTCAGTGTACGAACATGCCGAAAGCTACATGCCGCCGCTGGCAGTGTACAGCGGCACTGTTACTGGATTTACCAGCATTGGCGTGCAGTATAACAACCGGCAGCCTTCTATTTATACGAATGGGACGTTACGCACCACCGGTGTCACGTCCTCCAAGAACCCAGTCTATTGGAGCACAAGCCTCGGGTGTGGCAATTACGGCTGCTGGCCTGGTGACGTCGCCGAATACCTGAGTTTTAATGCGGCATTGAGCGATGCCAACCGCAAAGAAGTAGAGACGTACCTGAATGCCAAATACAACTTGTACAGCAGCGAGTTGCCCGCTGCCTTAGGCGATGAACGCAACTTGATGACGGTCGATTTTGGCACCGAACGCGGCACGGTTACCGCCACCACCGCCACCACCGCCCAAGTGACCGTACCGCACGGCACGCAGTTGGGTAAGGTGGATGTCAAGCTGACGGGCGTTGACGGGTCCACGGCTTCGCTGACACATGCCTACCGCTATTATCCCTCCCGGTATGCGGTGATTGCGGCACCGTCTTCTCTCAAAGAACTCGAACCAGGCACAGTACAGGTTGCGGCTCAGGATATGCAAGGCAACAGCTACATGATGGACCAGGATACCACCTTGGGGCTGGGATCGAGTGCAGACACCGGCTTCTTCGCCATTGATCTTGAAGAAAACATCCAAACCCGCTGGGATTACAATAATGTAGTATTCAGGGCCGGTACCAACGCGGCCGCCTTCTATTACCGCGACAACGCCAAAGGTAGCCCCACGGTTACCATTTCGCCGCCAGCCACCGAGACTACCGTGCCCGCCACCTGGCAGCCAAACATCACCAGCCGCTACCGCTTTTTGGTGACAGGAGTGAGCGACCCCGTCAAATCCGGCATACCCAGCTCGGTGACCATTCAGGCAGTAGACTACGACGGCCAGCCGCTGCACGATTACAAGGGCACGGTACACTTTACCTCCAGTGACGGTGCTGCCATCGTTCCGCCCGACAGCGAGATTACCGAGGATATGCTGGGCGGCAAAACGTTTGTGAACGGCGTCACTATGGTCACCGAAGGCGAATGGTGCGTGACAGTCACCGACACCCTTGACCCGGACATCACCGGTGAGCAGTGTGCGATTACCACTAACGCGCCCAACGAAGGCACGATTGCCAAACTGGCATTCATTACGCCGCCACAAAACTTTGCCGCTACCAGCCAGTCCGGTGTTATAACCGTGCAAACGCAGGATGCTACCGGAGCGCCTATTCCGGCGACGGCCGACACTACCTTGTATGTATACAGCAATTCGGGCACCGGCCTGCTGTCGGCGGATGGCTCTACAAACTGGGCCGCTTCACCGTTGCAAGTGACGCTGCGGGCAGGCACAACCTCAGCCAGTTTTTATTACAAAGACACAACCCTGGGCGCACACAAGCTAACCGTCCGTGATGACGAAGGCACCGGTCCGGACTTTGGCTGGACGGATGCCACGCAGACCATTGGCGTCGGCGTCGGCGGTGCGTACCGAATCAAGATTACCGCGCCGGCCGGACCGTTCGTCGCCGGACAGGCTAGCCAGGCCTTCCATGCGACACTCCAGGATGAGCTGGGCAACGAGGTGCCGGTCTTCAGTCCGCAGACCATTTGGATCACTGGCAGTGGTGCGGCGGACTTGCTTAGTCCGACGACCGATTTTGACGCTGACGCAGTTAGCCGTTTGCCGCTGGTCATCCAGCCCGGCGACACCGGAGCAGACTTTTACTACCGTGACAGCTCCGCCGGAAACCGCACTATAACAGCCAGCGATAGCGACCCGGCAAACGGCGACGTCGGTTTGCTCGACGACCAGGTGGCCATTACTGTCGGCGGTGCCGAAGCATCGCAAATTGCCTTCGCGAGCGCCCCGTTTGAGCTGGTCGCCGGTGCGACCTCTGGCACTATTACAGCCGAACTGCGAGACAGCTTAGGCAATAGAACTACTGCCCAGACCGACACTACTGTGTATTTGTATGCGGAGTATCCGGGCGCAGAGTTCCGTAGCAGCGACGGTACGGCAGTGATCAGCAGCCTGATCATTCCGACTGGACAGTCAAGTGCCTCGTTTAGGCTTAAGCAAACATCATTCCGGGCTTACCAGGCCATCACGCTCAGTGATAACGCTACGGCGGCTGATGGCATTGCCGGTCTGGACGACAGCTCGCAGACAGAAGTTATTACCGCCGGCAGCCCTGCAAAATTGGCAATAACATCGCCCACTCCTCCTGAAACCGCCGTCGGTACTGCTGTCGGCCCGGTGACCGTTACGCTCCAAAACCAATATAATGTGGCCATCCCTGCCACCAACGAGCTGCTGCTCAACCTGCGCAGCACTTCGGCTGGCGGCGGGTTTGCGCTCGATAGCCAGGGACCATGGACAGCTACGCTGTCTCCCAGCCTGACAGTCGGCAGCGACAGTCTGAACTTTTACTACCGCGATACCCGGGCGGGTACGGCCACTATTACGGCGGCCGACGAATCGAGCGGTGCAGATACGGGCCTCACAAACGCCACGCAAACCATGACATTTATTGCCGGCCCGCCGGCCCGTGTGAGCATTACTTCCGCGCCGCAGTCGCTCCAGGCCGGGCAAACCAGCGGCGTCATGACCGTTCGGCTGGAAGACCAATACGGTAACCCCGTAACGGCTGCGGCTGACCAGTCGGTCACTTTGTCGACCAATGCCGCCTACGGACGGTTTGACAGCAATGGCGCCGGTGCCTTCAGCAGTAACACCATTACCCGCACCATTAACGCCGGTGCGCAAACCACCACCTTCTATTACCGTGATTACGCCGCCGGAACGCCGCTGATTACCGCCACTGCCACCGGGCTTACCTCGGGCAGCCAAACCCAAACCATTACCTGGGGTGCGGTTATCCGCATCGACCTGACCGGCCAGACATCGGCTCTGGCAGGAGAGGCCGCAGGCCCGCTGACCGCTTACATCTACAACACCTACAACGTCAACGTGCCGTCGATTGGAACCACTACCATTAACCTGTCATCCAATAATGCTACCGGGCGTTTCGACACATCGGCTGGCGGCAGTTTTGACGGTTCGGTTACCAGTATGGAGATCGCGCCCGGCGCGTTTAGCAGTACTGTCTATTACCGTGGGACGCAAGCCGGCTCGCATGTATTGAGTGCAGCCTCTGGCAGCATGAATGATACCCATACCATAAATGTCGGTGCAGCCGCAGCTGACCACCTGCGGGTTACGACCAGCCCGCAAACGTTGCAGCTCGGCCAGGTCAGTGGCGCAATTACCGTTAGGGCCGAGGATGCCTACGGTAATGCTACGACGGTTAGTGCCGCCACAACGCTCAACTTGAGCACCACATCGGCCACCGGACAGTTCCGGGCTTCAAGCGGCGGATCGCCGGTGTCGAGCGTCATACTGGGCAGCGGCAGCTCCAGCGCCAATCTGTACTACGTAGATTACGAAACCGGTTCGCCTGTTTTGACCGTTTCGACCAGCACCTTTGGCGACATAACCCAGACACAGACCATCATTGCTGGCGCCCCGGCCAGATTCTACTTCTGGGCCGATGGTGCGACGCTGACTGCCGGTGAGCCAAAGCAGGCCTACGTCTTTACCGCTAACGCCTACGGCCAGATTGTCCCGGCGACGGGAGATACTACTGTAAGTCTGACGACCAACTCGGCTACTGGCCGGTTTGATTTGGCTGCCGACGGTGCCTTTGCCGGCGGTTCCCTGACGGTCACCATTCCAAACGGCCAAACCAACGCCGGATTCTACTACCGTGATACAAACGCGGGGGGTGTCCGTCTGACGGCTGCCCGCACCGGCTACACCAGCGGCACATATGACTTTAATATCAACGCTGCCGCTCCGTACCGGATCGCCTTTACCAATCCGGTACGCACGGCGACAGCCGGAGCTACATCTCCCTTGTTGACCCTCACCCTTTACGATGCTTACGGCAACGTCGCTATTGCCAGCAGCCCGATATATGTGAGTGTCACAAACAGCGAGCCGACGGCCAAGTTCTCGCCAAATGGCAGTGCTCCATGGTATGCGACCGGCAGCTTTACGCCGACAATCGGCGTTGGCCAGTCTTCGTACAATTTCTATTACCAGGACACCGTTGCCGGTACCAAGACGATTACGGCATCTTCCGGCGGCTTGGTAGGTGCTACGCAAAGTACTACTGTCAATCCTGCCGGTTTCCACCATATTGGTTTTGCAAGCCAGCCTCAGACAATTGTGGTCCAGAATCCTTCCGCCCCGTTTGTGCTTACCGGATATGACCAGTTCGGCAACCAGCGCTCCATGCCCTCCATGGTCATTAATCTGACCACCGGCAGCCCTCAGGGTAGCTTCAGCCTGAGCAATACGGCATGGTCGCCGGTCAGTTCCCTGTCGATTGGCACTGGCACAGACAGCCGCACCTTCTATTACAAAGATGGCCGCCTGGCAGACACAGTTATTACGGCGACGCCATTAACTACGTATGCCGCTGCGTCGCAAGCGGTAACAATTGTGGCCGGAAATGTAACAGACGTCCGCTTTACGTCGGCTCAGCAGACGGTCATTACCGGCACGCCGTCACGGCCGATTGCCGTGAGCCTGACCGACGCCAACGGCTATCCGTCGCCTTCCGGCGAGGAGGTCTCCGTTGTGCTCAGCAGCGACAGCCCGACCGGGCAGTACTCACTGGATGGTATAGATGGCTGGACTGATACTTTGACCCTGACATACCAGCCAGGCGATACCGTCCGGCAGGTGTACTTCCGCGATAACACCGAGGGCACCGTGACGATGACCGCCTCCGCCACCGGCCTGAATAGCGGTTCGCAACCGATTACGGTTATTCCGGGAGTCATCGCCAAGTTGGGCATCGTGGCTGACAGTACGGCGACAGCCGGAGTTGCAATTCCAGTTACGGTGCAGACTCTCACTGGGGATGGCTTGGGCGCAGCTGTTGCTGCCAACACTACCGTGCCGCTGACGGCAACGAACGGCGGCCAATTCAGTTTGAACGATACGACGTGGCAGCCGGTAACGAGCGTGACAATCCCCGCCGGCCAATACCAGCGGACATTGTACTACCGCAATACCGCCTCGGGCACCGATACGCTTACGGCCCGGGCACCGGGCGGCAGTGGCTGGACTGACGGCCAAGCCACGGTAGCTGTCGGCGCCGGCACATATGTTAAACTTGCCTTCCTGACCTTGCCTGCCAGCATGAATGCCGGCTCCCCGTCCGGCCAAATGGTCGTCCAGGCCCGTGACCAATATGGCAATGCCACTCTTCCCGCCGCCGACCAGACGTTGTATTTGTACGGCCCGGCCGAAGGCCAGTTTGCAACCGACGTGGCCGGTCCATGGGACGCTACGAGCGTGGTCATGTCGGCCGGCACCGGTACGGCTACCTTCTACTACAACGATGCTACCCCCGGGTCCAAGACCTTGCGTGTGAGTGACAAATCTCCGCTGGACGATCCCGACCAAGACATCCAAAACGCTGTCGGCCAAATTGCGGTTGCCAGCTTGCCTCCCAGTCAGCTGCGGTTTAAGACGCCGCAGCGCACGGTTGTTGCCGGTGAGCGTTCGCAGGTTATTACCATCGAGGCTGCCCAAGCTAATGGCGACCGGGCGATTGTCGGTTCGCCACTGCAAATTAACCTGGCGACCACCCGTCTGGACGGCGAGTTTTATGCCTCGGCCGATGCGACCGAACCCCTTGCGCAGGTTACCCTCCCGATTGGCGGCAGCGAAGTGAACGTCTATTATCGGGCCGAAACGGCCGGTACGGCCACTATGTCTGCCTCTGCCACCGGCCTGACGAGAGCCGAGCAGCCCATCACAGTGACAGCGGCCGCAGCCCATCACCTGTCGTTCATCAGTGCGCCGCAATCCCACGTGGCCGGTGATACTTCCGGCCAGATAATCATCCAGTTGCAGGACGAATTTAATAACGCCGCTACCAATGACCAGCCGGTCAACATTGGCCTGGCTACCGACAGCCTGACCGGCCAATTCTCATTGCAGACTGGCAGTAACTGGGATGTCGTAACCACCGCGCTGCTACCCGCAGATACCAGTGAACTGACCGTCTATTACCGCGACACTACCAGCGGCAGCTGGACGCTTACGGCAAGTTCGGCAGATGTTGCCGCCGGAACTCAGCCGTACACTATTGGCGCCGGTAACGCCGTGCAACTGCGTTTTGCCACTCCTGCCCAAAGCCTGGTGGCTGGCCAGCCGAGCGGCGCGGTAACGGTGATGCTGGCTGACGAATTTGGCAACGCCGCCCTGACCGGCAGCGATCTGACGGTATTCTTGGGGAGTACTTCCGCCCAGGCGTCATTTAGCACGACTAATGATTTCGCCGAAAACATTACTTCGGTGACTATCCCCGTCGGCAGCTCGGTGGCATCCTTCTACTTCCGTGACCGGGCCGCCGGTTCGCCGGTTATCACCGCCGCTGACCTGGCGTTGCCGGACAATCCCGACCTTGGCCTGCGCAACGCAACGCAACAGCAATCAATTAGTGCAGGTTCCCCTGACCATCTGGCGTGGGTAGCGTCGGCATCAGGGGTTGCCGGGCAGGTTGTGCCCGTCCGCGTGGAACTGCAAAACGTGTACGGCGTGCCAGTGGCCGCATCAAGCGATGTGCAGGTGTATTTGGGTAGCACCAGCGGATCGGGCGCTTTCGCTATGGCCTCCAATATGGCCGCACTGGTGACCGAAGTGACTCTTCCTGCTAGCTCTGACCATGTAGACTTTTATTACCGCGACACGACGGCCGGTGCCGTTACCCTGTCGGCCCGTGATACCCAATCGGGCGGCGAAGACGTTGGTATCCTGGACGCCAGCCACGACCTGACCATGCTGCCGGAGGCTGCGGCCCGCTTGCGTATTATCAGTTCTTCCCAAAATCTGGAAGCAGGAGAAACCAGCAATATAATGACAGTCCAAATCCAAGACATATTCGGTAATGCTGTCACTGCCACCGCCGATGCGTCAGTTTATTTGGCGAGCACCTCCTCGGGCGGGTCCTTTGCCACGGACAGTGACTTTACCCAATCGGTGACGCGCGTTTCGATCGTGGCGGGCTCGAGTACGGCGTCGTTCTACTACCGTGATCCCGTTGTCGGCACGGCCACCGTCACCGCTGGAGACGCTGCTCTTCCCGAGTCGCCCGACCTTGGTTTAGCCAACGCGACCCAAAATGTCACCATTACTGCCGGAAGCATCACAAAGCTTGGCTGGGCTGACGTGCCTGCTGCCTTGGAGGCTGGCGAGGTATCGGCCGCCGTACGGATCCAGGCCCAGAATCGCTTTGGAATCGCCACACCAGTGCCGGTCGACACGACGGTGTACCTGGAGCACACTGCCAGCGATTCCGGTTTTGCAACCACGCCTTCCGGCCCTTGGACACTGTCCCAGGTAACTATTCCGGCCGGACAAAAGGAAGTTACTGTATACTATCGCAACCAAGCTGCCGCCAGTGATACGCTGACCGCGGCCGACGCCTCGCCTTCTAGCCCCGACACTGGCTGGTCAAATGGTATCGCTACCATCAACGTTACTGCCGGTGAGCCGGTAGCAATAGTCTTTACCAACCCCGCCCGTCAGACAATTGCCCGCCATACCTCTGCCCCTTATGTAATCGAGCTTCGCAACCGGCACGGCGTTGCTGTGCCCGCGACCCGCGACACGGTTGTTTACCTCCGCAGTACGACGCCGTCTACATCCGCAGAATTCTCCCTCAATACAGCTGGCCCGTGGGGGATTAACTACGTAACCATCCCTGCTGGGCAGTCAGCGGCCCGCTTCTACTACCACGATATTGTAGTGGGGACGCCAACCATAACAGCCAGCGACAATCTGCCGGTTACCCCCGACACCGGCCTTACCAACGCCTCGCAAGGCGCAACCATCATCAAACAGGTCATCGACCACTTCCTGGTCACCAACATCTCGACGCCGCAAGTCCAGGGTACGCCAAGTTCGGTGGTCGTCGTTGCTCAGGATGCCGAGAATTACATCATCGATGACTACCAGGGCACCATCACCTTTACCTCGAGCGACAGTGACGCCATATTGCCTGAGCCGTACACCTTTAGGGCATCCGACAAGAGTATCCATACCTTTACCAATGGCGTCGCCTTCCTGCGCGAAGGGCTGAAGTCGGTAACGGTCACCGACCAGAACGGCGTTACCGGCACGCAGTACGACATTCAGGTGGGCAAGAACACCGCCGGCCCCATCGCCGGGCTGCAGTTTACCGGCGTCCTGCCACCGCTGACCATGAACGCCGACACTGCCACGGGTCCGATTACCGTCCAGGCTATAGACGCTAACGGCCAGGCCGCCAACGCCCCTGACGGCGGATACCAAGTCCGGCTTACCTCGTCGTCTGGCGCAGGCGAATATGCGCTTAGCTCCGACGGCCCCTGGAGCTCAACGCTGGTGGCCACCATACCCGCCCACCTAAGCTCGGTAAACGTCTACTACCGCGATACCCGTGTGGGCGACGCCACACTGACCGCTGCTGACTGGCAGGGCAACACCGACGACCCGGGTATAACAAATGCCACCCTGGCAGTGACCGTCCGCGCCCTGCAGGTTGACGTTGCAACGAGCTTGCAAGTAAACAACAACAGCCACTACTACGAGCCGAGTACCCTCATTTTTGCCAAGAACAGTAACGGCCAGTACTCTGCTCGCAGTGACTTTGCAATCACGGTCAAAGATAAAGCCAGCGGCACGCAAAAGGCTGCCAACCTCACCTTGACCTGGCGCAGCCCGGGCGGATCGGTTTTGGCCACTCAATCGGTCAGCAACGCCAGCAGTTACACGTATCACCTGGAGCCGATCGACGGTATTGTGACCACCGAAGGCGATTACACCCTCGAAGTCGCAGCCGCTGATCCGGTATCAGGTGTGACGGGAGTAACTACCGTGCCGGTGCATATTTCTGGCTGGACGATGCGCATCGACTATGACCCCAACAATAAGTCTATTGGACAGCCACTGCCGTACACCGTGAGTACGTTCTTTAACGGCGTAGCTACCGACCCGGCGAACTTTACGGTCAACTTTAGGGACGACAACGGTACGGACGTACCCGGCGCCGCTTACTTGCAGACGCTGGGCGATCTGACTCGTACCGGGGTGGGCGTATACGCCGGGTCGATGCCCACTACCGGCCTTAATGCCACTAGCGAAACCTTTGAGAACGCTTACTTCCTGTACGGCCGCATCTTCGACTCTGGCGTTAACCAGACGCTGGCCGAAGACAACCATTTTGACATCTTCTTCCAGAACAACCCTGCCCTGGCGCCCAAGAACTTTGCAATCGAGAAAATTGTAACCAGCGACCCGGCACAGAGCGAAACCTACGACCTCAAATTTACCTGGGACGCATCCCAGTACGCCTCTACATATGTGGTTTACCGCAGCCAAAACAAAAATGCCACTCTATTTACTGACCCTTGTACGATAGACCAGATCAAAGCTGGCAAGCGCTACGGTGACGCTGGCGCCACAACGCCGTTCTGCGAAACGGCTATCCAACAGAATGTCGGTGACGACGACACAACCCAATGGAAAGAAATGGCCCGTATCAGTGCGCCGTCCACCAGCACGACCGTCAACTGGAGCCAGCTCCAGGCAGACCAGCCGGGCAGCGTGTACTACTATCTCGTACGTGCCGAGAATGGTGCCGGTGAAAGCGGTTACTCGACTATGGCCGTCTCGGTCAAAAAGCATTTTGTGACCAATGCCACCGAAGGCATAGGCAGTGTAAACTGGGTGGCTTTGCCGTATAACGCCACGTCATACACCAATGGCGCGCAAACGACCGCTAAGCTGCTCAAGGCGTCCGACATCGTAAAAAATATCGAAGGCGCAACAGTCGGCAACGCCCCCAATCCACGAAACCGTAAGATTAACCGCGTTGCTCTTTGGAATCCCACTAACCAGGCGGCATCCAGCGCCTACTTCTACAGCACAGCGACCAACCGCTGGATTGGGACTGACTTCGAGATTGCCCCCGGCTCGGGCGTGTATCTTTCGGCAACCTACGAGAACGGTTTTGACTGGACGATCGTCGGCACCGACCAAGTACAATCGCTCAATCTGTTGTCAAACGACGTTGGTGTTTCGAACGTCAACTGGATATCCATTCCTTACACCAGCAAGTACGGTAAAGTATCCGACGTCGTCAAAGATATCGAAGGTGCCTTGACTGGCACGGCTGGCAATGAGCGCAAACGTTACATTGAGCGCGTAGGCGTTTGGGGGGCGAACACCCAAAACGCTTCTACCCAGTACTTCTACAGCACCCCGCTGCACCGCTGGACGGGCGCTGACTTCGAGATCAAACCTGGCGATGGCGTGTATTTGCAGCTCTCTGGCGGCCAACTGCCGCTGTACTGGACGCCGCCATTAGTAATCAATCCGTACAAGTGATGATATTATGATAAGAAGCATAACAACTATGTGGCAAAACAAAAACAAACGGTTTACATCTGTTGTCCTCGGCGCATTAGCGGGATTGACTGTGATTGGCATCGCAGTTGGGACGGCGATGGCTGCCAATCCGCTTTATCCGACCGCCTATGTTTTTTACAAGAACGATTCAACCGGCAAGGCAGCTGGTGACCTGACCACGCCGAACGCGTTTGCCCGGGCGTATTCGTACCGAACCGATGTCGATGGACAGTTCAGTACCACCGATGCCGACCCCGTTCCCGGCCGAATCACTGTACAGCCGGAGTTCGGCGACCCGGCGGTTACTGCCTGGGACGTTGGTTCCAGTGCTTGGAACAACCCCGTGCCCACGGCTGGCAATATTCCGACCATCGTGCTCGAAACCAGAGACGGCCTGAACGGCTGGACCGGCGAGTCCTGGGTGGGCAGCGCCAAAGCTACCCTTACACTGAGTATGATCGCCAACCTTCAGATCGACTACCGTGACGTCGTCATGGAACGCATCCCGACCCCGCAGTTACAGTCCAGTTCTTCCTCGTCAATTATAGTGGGATGGCAAGCGCTTTGGGACAACAGCACCGGCGCATCCGGCGGCGCTGGCCCCGGTCTGGTCACGGGTTACACGGTATACCGCAGCGTGAATGGCGGGTCATACTCGGCAGTAGGTAGCGTGTCTCAGAATGCCGGTGCCACAGTTACCTATACTGACACCAGCGTCAATCTAACAGACACCTATCGCTACAAGATTGGCGTCCGCTACGAATGGGGCGCCCACACTCCCAACTACTATGAACCGGCAGCGCAAAGCCAGGAATCCGCCCCCATGACGGCCACGCCGCCCGAACCGACCCGCATCGGATTTTTGTCCAGTGCACCCACCCTGGCTGCTGGCAATAAATCTGCCGTGCTGACCATCGAAGCCCGCGATTCCAACGGCAATCCCGCCAATGTTACCAGCGACACCACGGTTGCCCTCTCTTCTAACTCGACCGGCGCCAACAAGAAATTCTATGCGGTGAGCGCGGGTATCTGCACCGATACCGTGGTAACCAGTGTGGATATTGCCACCGGCAACAGCACCGCCCAGTTCTGCTATTACGACGAAAAGGCAGGCAGTTGGACGCTCACCGCCGATAAGTCCGCGCCTGCTACTCCAGACTGGCTGGAAGGCACACTCGCTGCCACTGTTACCAGTAGTGACACTTTGGGTAGTATTGATCTCGTTTTGGCAAATGCCCAAAAGAACCGCACCGCCTTCACCGGCACCAACACGCTCACCGCACTTGATAATTTTGGCAACACCATGACGACATTCTCGGCTGCCAGCAACAACATTACCTTTACCGTTGCCCCGGGAACGGCCAGCGTAGCCGGCTTAGGCGGCACCGGTAGCGCACAGCTAACATTGGGGGCGGACTTTGCAAATGGCGTGGCCAACCTAACAAACAGATTGCAGCTCGTTGGCCAAAGCGGCAGCTACACTGTTACGGCAACTACTGCCGACGGCAAGAGCGACACTGCCGGCGTAACGCTTGCCGGCGGTGCGTTGCATCATTTTGACTTTAACCTGACCGACCCGCAGCGCATCGACACTGCCTTCACCGGTACCAACACCCTGACCGCCAAGGACGTTGACGGCAACACGATAACCGACTTCGATGCCCAATCGACCAATGTTACTATTACCGAGTCGGCGAGCGCCGGAACAGTGAGTGGCCTTGGAGCTTCGAGCAATAACGTACTCAACCAAGCAGGCAGCTTTGTAAACGGCGTCGCCAACCTGGCCGGTGCCATGAAGTACGTCGGCACGGCGACGCAGCACAGCTTTAGGGCTACGGCGGGTAGTGTCAACAGCACCTCCAGCCCCATCAACTTTACGGTAGGCCCCTTCGCTAAGTTGGCCGTCAACCTCAACAACAACCAGCCGAACGCGCAGCCGTTTACCACGGCTACCATTATTGCCCAGGATGCCGGCGGCAATACCGTAACCGACTTTGACGCCTCGTCGAACAATGTTACCGTTACCGTAAGCAGCGGCTCTGTAACCGGCGGGTCACTCACTCAGGCCAATAGTTTTGTAAACGGCGTCGCCAACCTGGCCGGACAGCTCACCTACACCGGCCAAGCGGGCAGCCGGACCTTTACCGCTACCAGCGCCAATGGCAAGACCGGCAACCAGACTGTCGCAATTGTGGCTGGCACCCGCACCGGTGTAAAGATTGTGAATGGCAGTACCTCGGCCGCCACCGAAGTAACCACCAGTACGCTTACTGCCGACCAAACCTTGCCGCTTTATGCTGCCGGTTATGATGTGAGCGGTAACTGGACAGGCCTGGTGAATGGGGACTGGACCAGCGGTGGCACGCTTGCCCCGGCTGTCGCGGTCTCTGCTGCCAACACCGTAACCTTCGCGCCCACTACCGCTCCTGCCTCCGGTACGATCAGCTTTACCGATGGCAGCTTGAGTGATTCCACCGGGACCATAACAGTTAACCCAGGCAATGCTAACCGCCTGGTCGTTACGGCCCCCTCTACGGCGGTTTCGGGCCAAGCCTTCCTGGTGACTATCAGGGTTGTTGATGCCGACGGCAACACGGTTACAGGTTATACCGGCAGCCAGACTGTGAGCTTTAGCGGTCCTGGAAATGCTCCCGACGGCACAACGCCGACATACCCCACAAATGCAACGTTCTCGGGCGGCGTTGCCACGGCATCGGTGACGCTGGTAAAGGCAGAAACCGTTAAGCTTAGCGTTGCCCGCGGTGCGCTTACCGGCCAGTCCGACTTTATAACCATTGGCGGCGCACCGGCAAATACTCTGGCCGTTTCGGCTCCCGCCACCGCCACCGCCGGGCAAGCCTTCGACGCAACCATTACTGCCTATGATGACTTTGGCAATGTCGACACCGGTTATGACGGCAGTAAAAGCGTGGCCTTTGCAAACCCCGGCAACGCTCCCGATGGCACGCCGCCCAACTACCCTGCCTCGGTGGAGTTTACAGATGGCGTCGGGATTGCTGCCGTGACCTTGTACAAGAAAGAAGCAGTAACCCTCAAGGCCACCGAGGGTGCCAAATCCGGGACGAGCGGCACTATTCTTGTGGGCGCTGCTGCTGCCGATCATATAACCAAAGTGAGCGGCGACAACCAGACCGGGCCCGTGGCCCAGGCTTTGCCCTTGCCGCTCGTTGTGCAAGTATTTGATGCCTACGACAACCAAAAGGATGGCTATGCCGTAGCATTTGCTGTCACCAGCGGCGGCGGGTCGGTGGGTGCTAGCCCAGTAACTACCGCCGACGACGGCACTGCACAAGTAACCTGGACATTGGGCGCAACACCCGGCGAGAACAACAACACCCTTGAGGCACGCGCTTCGGGCGTAACCGGGTCCCCGGTTGCCTTTACAGCGACGGCTAACGGTAACGGATTTATCATTACCATACCGGACAATGTTACGGCAGGAGTTCCTTTCTCGCCAGCAATCAAACTGGTAGACTCCGACGGCAACACTGTCGTTTCCTATAATGGCACCAAAACAGTCGCATTCAGCGGCCCCAGTAACGGCCCCGACGGAACGACTCCCACCTACCCCGCTACCGTTACCTTCGTTAATGGCGTGGCACAGCCTGCCCCGCAGATAACGCTGGTGGCAGCCGAGACGACGACTCTGACATTAACCGAAGGCAACCTGACCGGGACGTCATTGCCATTTACTGTTAGCGTCGGTGATCCGGCTAAGTTGGCAATCACTACCCCTCCCCAGCAACTGGCGCTCAATGCCGTCAGCGAGCCGATTACCGTTTGCATTCAAGACCGCTATGGCAATGCCGTGATTACTGCGCAGGACCGGACTCTGAACTTGTCGTCCGCAAGCGGCGGCGGCCGGTTCAGCCAAAGTGCCGATGGTCCCTGGGAGTCTTACCAAGCCACTCTTGGCATGGGCTTGAACTGCACCACGATCTATTACAAGGACAGCTATGCCGGCTCCAAAATCCTGACAGTCGCATCCAACGGGCTTGCAGATGCGACACAACAGATCAGCATAGCTCCCAGCGGTGGCGATACGGATACCGGCACCACGCCGGGCGGCGGCACCGGCGGCACGACTGTCATTAATCACGAAACCACCCGGACGATTTATGTATACAGCGAAAAGCCCAGCCAGCAAGCCACTGCTCCCGGCAAAGAAGTGGTCGCAGTACCATTGCCTACCTCTGCCTTTCCGGTCATCAAGACGCCGCGCGCCCGCTCGTTGGTTGCGCCTTTGGATGGAAAGATTGTGGTAACCGGCACTGCGCAAGCCAATAAGGCCATCCGGCTCAAGACCGAGCAAGGCTTAGTACTCGGTTCGGCGACCAGCGACGCCCTGGGTCGCTGGAGTATGTACATTGACCGTGATCACATCCCCGGGAACCAGCTGAGTATAATTGCCGAACACACCGATGGCCGCACCAAGAGCGCCTCAGTCGGACTTACAATCAAAGGCCGTACCTTTACCGAACGCTTAATTATGTTCTTAACGCCATAAAAATAACATTTCACACCTAAAGGAGGGGTGATACAATTATGCTTATGAATAAGACCGGCACCGAACAAAAAGACTCGGCAGCCCAAAAGGGGATTCATCGCAAGGCATGGAAATGGGCGTCAGCCCACCGTAAATTGTCACTTATCATTCTTGTCGTTTTGGCAGCTGCCATCGGCATCGGCATATGGTTGTTCGCCCGTTCCGATGAGAGCACCAAAGAAATTTCGAACAACCCGATTATTGCCTCATACCAAAAGCAGTTGCCCGCCCTAGCCGATGCTGTTAAAAAGGACGGCAACGACCCCAAGGCTCGCCAAGAGTATGCCGTAGCCTTGTATGCTACTGGTGACGTGGGCCAGGCCAAAGAACAATACGAAGCGCAGCTAAAACTCGCCTCCAACGATGCCACCTTGCGCAATAACCTAGGCAACGTTTACCGCGACCTGGGCGACTACGAGAAGGCTATCGACTCCTACCAGAAGTCAATTGACATCAATAAAAAACAGACCAATGCTTACATTAACCTGGCTAATTTGTATCTGTACACGCTCGACAAGAAAGACCTCGCTGTCCAGGTCTACCGGGACGCCTTGCGCAATAACCCCGACAACCAGGACCTCATGGTGCTACTCGGTATCGCTTACGAGCAGTCAGGCGATAAAAACAA
This sequence comes from Saccharimonadales bacterium (SeqCode), assembly GCA_035758825.1. GTDB lineage: Bacteria > Patescibacteriota > Saccharimonadia > Saccharimonadales > UBA4665 > JARIHD01. The sequence continues at coordinate 102,803 of DASTWA010000002.1, read as the reverse complement.
AGCCCGTGACACTTTCCGCGATGTCCTTGACAAGAATGCATCAAACGCCGCCGCCCAAGCCGGCCTAAAGCGCGTACAATAAGCAGGAATTTTACCCGTGCCAGCAGACAGCCACTTCATACCTAACGACAATGTGATCAAGATCACATCTAACCATGTGTTGCTAATTGTTGTGGCCGGGCATCAGACAAAAGAAGGCGTGGAGATAATCCGTCACGAGTCAATGAAAGCAGCCCAAAAGCTGCGACAGTCATACGGCAATGTAATAGTGCTCATCGATGCAAGCCGTATCGAGGGGCGCAACAAAGAAGCCGAGGAAGAATCAATCAAAACCATTAAATTACTTGATTTTGATGTTATGGCCGTTTACGGCCTGCCAGCCGAAAGCCATATCGCTTTCGAAGCCGATGTCGCCCAAAGACACCTGCAAAACCGGGTGCGTGCTTTTAACGACAGGCGCAGTGCTACCTCCTGGCTGGCATGCCATGTCTGTGTCCTTCGCGGCGACCCAGGCTTTGACGATCCAGGAGTTTGCGATGTCCTACCGGCCAACTAGTCGCAGCGATTTCTCAGTTAAGAGTGCTACTATTCTAATATGAGTAATGCAAGAAACATCGCAAAGTGGTCGGGCGGCCTTGTCCTGGGCCTGCTGGGTATAGTGTTGTTTGTCGCCGGGAAATGGGGCGCCGGTGTGGCACTTGCCTGCGCCGCGCTGATAGTGCTGCTGCCCCTGGGCCGATCCACTAACAACAAGCGCGTATTGCTCTGGGGACGCGTGCTAGTTGTGGCTATACTGGTGTTTCTCTCACTGCAAAGCGTGCTGAGCACTGACCTCAAACCGGAGCAGCGCGTTACGGGGTATGCCATTATAGACAAAGGACGAGCGATCTTTATTAAGTTCGGCCGAATCATTACCGGCAAAAACACCGAAGAAAGCTCTACCTCAAAAAATGGCGTCAGCCAAGAGATGGCTGATGAGATGACTGCCTGCATGCGCCAGAACGGTCTCCCTGGTCTGCCAAACGCTACGATTACCGAAGATGGAATCTCATTTGATTTTGCCAGCATTAACGCTACTCAGCAGCAAATCCGAGATGCGCAAAGTGCCTGCCAGCACATCCTGCGGCCGGCTGACTGAGATTTCCCGTTTAAATGCTTAAACTAAAGTAACCGGCAAACTCCTGATAGCTATCTGCAATTAAGTCGGGTGCGACCTCAAGCTCACTAAGGCTTTTTCTGTCAAATCGCGTTGTTATGGCACAAACGTACAAACCAGCAGCTTTGGCGGCCATAATGCCTCTTGGATCGTCCTCAAACGCACAGACGTTTCTCTTATCTTCTTCGCCGAGCCCCAATGAAGCAAAAGCTAGGTTAAAGACCTCGGGATTTGGCTTCGGATGTGTGATCGACTCCTTTGTTTTAATACGCTCGTCAGGAAATATCGCGTCAAGCCCCGTCATCCCCAAGAATATATCAACGTCCTGCCTCACAGCCGCACTCGCTATTGCAAGCCTGTTTCGCAAACTACCTTGCCCCAATGCTCTTACAAAATTTACAGCACCTGGCACTTCTGTACCGAATTCACGCAGTATATCTTTGTGAAGCTCATTTTTTAATGCAACGATTTGTTGAAAAACGGGGTTATCTGGATTTATTGCCTCGCTGTCGGCAACGCCTGTCATTACGAGAATGTTCCAGACGGCAGCCTCAAGCGTGTGAACTGGTGCGCTTAAAAATGCATCCAGGTTTTGCTGTGCCGTAAGTTCTTCAAGTGCAGGTATGCCATGCTCTTTGCCAACTGTATGTGCGGCAGCTAAGCGTGAGCGCTCATGTAAGCCCTGACCTGGCACACCAGGCTTGTTATCCAGCAGGGTGTCATCCACATCAAAAATCGCACCCTTAACTTCAAAATCAATCATTCAGCCATACTATCACAAGTAAGGCAAAAAACAGAGGCAAATACCTCTGTTTTTATAATGCTTTTGCTTGACCCAGCGTTTGCTCCCGTAATCAAACTTTTGAGGAGGATATTGTGACCGATCTACCCCTGTTACGCGCCCTCTTGGATGGTACTGATGTGGAGGTTGAGGAATGAGGCTGTGGAGAGGTGGTTTACGTCGTTACGCTTCCTTCTTAAACACATTAGAATATGCTCGCTGTGTCTGATTCGTGTTCGCTAGCTGGTTTGGTATCTGTACGCTTTGTTAGCCGTAGTGCCCCGAAATATGTACCGGTACCAAAAATCACGTCACCAGGATCCGCATCAGGCACACTGTTATTACGAAAATCATCGCCATCGAGTCGTAGAAAGCGTGATTGTGGGTACCGGTCGTTCATATAATTTAGAAAGTGTTGTACGGACCAGGCGGCCTTTGTTCCCTGCCTAGTCTGTATCTTGTATTTCGTCTCACCCTCGTCACCGAGGCCCGGGTCGGCACGGTGGTATACATTATCTGTAGTGGTATATACTCTGTTGCTTGAGGCTTTTGCCGGGGCAGCATCTACTATACTTATTGCAACCCTCTAACGCTTACGCAAAATCCAACGGACCAATAAATATAATGCGAGGGACAGAGAGATCGCTGTCAGCGCGAGAGCTGTAATATGCCAGCCCGGGATGGTGTCATATTTTTCTGCATATTTTATGGTTCCTTGAAAAGATTTGGGTAAAAAACCCTCTACTGTCGTATGATATCCACCAAACCAATACCAGCCATGTTGCATAGACGTTTCAAATTCGTAGCCCTTGCATGAGGCCTGATTGCAAACTGAAGTTTGCATCGAGTAGGGTAAAGGCAATGCCAAGAATAGCGCGAGGGCTAGTAAGGCAACGACCACGTAGCTCCTGAGTGTAGATTTAAATAAGTTAGCGTTGTCCATATAGGCCTACGGAGCAAGTCTCATATTAGTTGTGTTAACATGCAATAAATACGCCTTAATATGAGGATACTTAACTTGTAGCCATTCGTTACGTATACCAGACCATGTCCATCCGCGTTTTGCGTATGGCGCAGGCTCACTCCCATCGGCACCAGGACTCCATTCGGAAACTTCGGGGTATTGGCTAGGAGTAGTGTTCGTAACTACGGCAACGTGGCTAATCCCTTCACCTTTTCCCCAATCGTAGAAAATTAAATCTCCCGGCGTTGCCTGCGGAACGGCGTTTTTACTAAAATCGAGCTTCATCCAATCCGATTCCGGATACGTTTCACGTAAATATTCTCGAAATTGATTAACATTCCAAGCACTTATTGTGCCTGGGAACTCCTCAGATCGTTCGCCCAATAGGGGGATATCTCGCCCGAGAAAGCCTTCCGATGTCCACCCACTCGTCTTAGGCAGGCCGCCTTGCCACAGTACATTACTTGCAAACCATGTACAGGCGCCGTCTGAGGGTGGTTGTATCTCTGCGTTTGCCAAAGCCCAACTCACAGCGCGATCTCTATCATATTTGCCAGTGTACTGCGGATTAGCCTCGTGGTTCTGGGGTTGCTCAGTAGAATTAGTAGTCGCGCTGTTATTTTTCTCCCCACAAAACGCCAAACCCTGGTCATGAAGCGTGTTGTTGCGATCCCAATGGCTGTCGGAGTAGGCGTCGGTGAAGTAGCCAGTAGCCCCGGTTTCGTCGGTGCCATGAAGCCAGGCAGGATTGTTACGTTTACCTATCGGCGTATCATTAACATAACAGTCGGCGGTGAACTTGGTACCCTTTGGCATAATCTTGATAAGGTCACCCTTATCGCCAAGGCCAGGATCGGCGTGGAGGTATACGTTATCGGTGGTGGTATATACCTTGTCACTTGAAGCTTCTGCTGGACCAGCGTCTACCGTACTTGCTCCAAATGCAAAGCCTAAACCTGCTGCTGCGACTGCGGCAATACGGCCTACGTGGCGGAAGATGCGAGAGTGGAGAGTTGGTCGTTCAGAAGGATTGGACGTAAAGCCTACGCCTACCGTCTCGGCTACAGCTAAGGTTGCTGGGCTTTCTGGTGCCGGTAGCGGTGTTTCTTCGAGGAGGCCTGGAGCATATAGATGGTCGGTGAGTTCGCCGTCAGTGACGAGTGGTAAGGCAGTACATTCAGGTGAAGTTTGTTCTAGGAGCTCTGGCATATGCGCAATGTAGCATGGGGTGCCTCACATATCAACAAAAGTTTGATTGACCTAAATGCCCTACCCAAAAATAAAACCCCTGAGACAGGGGTAATTCTGTGAATAATTATTTGGCTCCGGGAACTGGATGAACGCTTCGCTGCTGTCGTCGTCGCATGCTCGGTGCAAGCACCTGTGCGTGCTCCTAGCCATCGAACCAGCGGCTACGGTCTTTGCTTCGCAAATCCCTGTCGCTGGGTCAAATCAAATCCTCGGGGTAAATAAAAACGACCAGACATGAATGCCTGATCATTTTTATTTGGCTCACCACGATAGAGGAGTTATAACCGCCTTAAGCGTGGATTTCGTAGCTGCTTAGGCAGTCAGATATGACTGCCTCTATTGTTCAATGACGATAAAGTCACCTTCTTCAACTGCATATATCGGCAGGCTTTTGTCGCCGTAATGCTTTAATTCGTCTCTGGCCTGCTCCCAGTCAATGGGGCCACGATAAGGATCGTTTGCACCATAACTTGAATTGTAGTGAGGAATAAACTTAATGGGGAGTATGCCTATCCCATCCATATTTTTTCGCCAGTCACAGGTCCAGAAGTGCTTAACCATGATGCCTGACCCCGCAGAACTCCCGGCAATGACCTTGTCCTCCCAAATGGTAGGTAGGTCGAACTTATCAAACCAAAAACGTAATAGATAATCGTCGCCCCCAAGAACATAAACAACATCAGTATCCTTTACCTGTTGTACAAATGCGTCAGGCATCGCTATTTCAAATATGGCTTCAATGCCGTCTGGGAGTGCATCTTTCGTGGCACTTTCATATTTCTGAAATGTCTCTTCCCAATATTCTCGTGGCCTTGAAAATAGGACTATAAGTATTTTGGGGTGAGTACCGAGGTCTTTTAGGATTTCTGTAAAGAATGTTTTTTGCTTATCTGGGTATTGTGACGTATTGCCAGAATTAAGAACGTACTTCGTCATTGCTTAACTATAACAATAAGCCAAGTTTCAATTCTAGTCGGGGATATAAGAATCAGAACCATTTTCACGGTTCTGACTTCATCTTTTCTGGCTTGGCTCAGCGTTGCTCCCGGAACCAAACTTTTGAGGAGGATATTGTGACCGATCTACCCCTGTTGCGTGTCCTTTTAGATGGTGTTGAGTTGGAGGCCGAAGCACGAGGCTGGGGAAATAGATAGGAAATCGACTGTACTTATCTATTTTGATGGCCTAACGGCTTCGGCTATTTCCCAAGCCGCCGCAAAATGCTCATTTGTCAGGCCGCCAGGTTCGTACAAGTGGAGTGCTATATGAGACTTTAGGGGGTCGGCGTTCAGTTGGATGTCATTCTCTAGCCCGTATTCTATTGCGACCTTCGATGCAAGTTTGCAGATATCAAATGACAGTCGTAGGCTATCCGTGGCATAAAATATATTTAAGACCGGACGATGTCCATCCTTGGTTTCGATTTCGCCGTACAGCCATGTTGCATCTAAGTCAGGCATGCCTTACTACCTTGTCGATTTTATCGGTGAGGTCGTAGTAGCCTTGGGTAATCTCACCTTCTACGGCAACGTGCAGGCTGATCGTACAACATTCCGAGTTATACGAAATAATGGAGGACTCATCGTGGCCGCTATCAGCAATAAGGTGCAGTGCTTGTTCTGCGATGTTTTCAGCGCCTTGTAGATTGCGGGTCTTGAATTGACGGAATAGGCTGGTCGTGCCTTCGAAAGGCATTGTATACCAGCTGGTGCGACTGCTTACTTCGGTATCTACATTGCTCATATGTTTAGTATCTCATGGTTTGGGACAGTTTTTGAATAATCGCTTAAGACAGCGAAAATCCAGACATGTCCAGGTCTGGAGGGCGACTACAGAAAGTAGCCTAGCGTAGGGATGGGTCAGGGCGTGTCACCAGAAGCCCAGGTTACGTGCCTGGTTCTGCTGGCGCTCCGCTTCGCGCTGCGAGAGCTCGGCCTGGCGTAGAAGCTCTTGCTGACGCTCCTGTTCGGCTGCTTGTTCGGCAGCGAGTGCCTCCCTGGCGCTCACGCTCCGCATTCTCGGCGTTTGCCTGAGCAAGCAGTTCAGCCTGCTCCTGCTGGTAACGCTGGAAAGCATCCATCCTACTACACCTCCTCCCCGGAGAAATCTGAGACAGAAGGATTGCTTCATGTCTGCTACATCTTTTCAACGCCTTGTGGGCGGAAAAGATACGGTCTCCTAGGTTTAGGAAAGGTGTCCTTGCTTACGCAAGGCTGGCTGAAAAATGTACAAGTTAAGACTGTCAAGTGGCTGCCAGTGTCACCACAAAACCTGGTAAATGTCTTACTTGCGCGTAATCCTACAGCGAGTTGCTTGCGATTGTCAATATTTAATGTCCAGAATACAATAAAGTTTGAATCCACTCTGCCCTAAAACAAAAAAGACCTCCTGTAACAGAGGCCATTGTTGTAAAAAATAATCTTGGCTCCGGGAACTGGATTATAGCTTCAGGCCAGGAATGACTTTAATTTCTCAAAGACTTGTCATTCTTGGCTTCTGCATATAATTGTCGCTAACCGCGCCAATTATCGAACGTTCGTAATAACCCCAGTCTTCAAAGCCAAATAAAAAGCCCCTTTTGCAAGGGACTCTTTATTTGGCTCCGGGAACTGGATTCGAACCAGCGACCTAGTGGTTAACAGCCACCCGCTCTACCGCTGAGCTATCCCGGAATATATAAAAAAGGTACATCACTCCTCCTCGGGAGCGAACAGGTTGATTATAACCGAATTTTACCGAGGTGGCAACGGTTAATCCGTTAATAAGCCTCAAGGATGTTCACCAACTTGCTGCTCATTTCATCAAGACTAGTAATTGCTTTCTTCTGAAGTTCCTTAGTGCTTTTCAGGTTAAGCTCTTTGATTTTGCCTACTTCAAATTCTTGCACCCCTAGGTTGTTCTCCATTGAAATGGCTGTCAACTGGCCTATGTCTTGCAGTTGACCGAGAGGGGATCTCCAGCTTTTTTCTACTAGGCCGTTCCTGCCATGCTTTTCAGAGAGGAAGGTTTTAACTTCTCCTGGAATTTTTGTCAGCCAGTCGTCCTGTCTGCGTAGTGCTCTCTCGGCATACACATTGAAGGAATTTATGATGTAGCCGATGAATAGGGCGTCACCATTTAGGACTAGATTGGAGGGTGTGCTCCCTGAGACAGCAGCAGCTTTTGCGGTATTTTTCCATTGCTTCTTCCAGCCTTCAAACACCGCTCCCAGATTCCTTATACCCTGTACGCTATAACTATCTGGTGTCACGGGGACGGCAAAATATTCTGCTGCAAGGAAAATTACTCGATTTAAAACGCCAAGACTTGGAGAAGTATCTATAAGAAAAATATCGATTTTTTCTGATGCGCCGACCTCATTAAGGTACCTATCGATCGCACTTGTATCAGAGTAACCTCTGATATTGCCTGCTGCCGCATCATTGTACCCACCAAGAAGCAGGTTTTCGTAGAGAGCTAGATCAATACTGCCAGGAAGAATATACAGATTATCCCTTACATGTAGGGGTTTAATGCTAAGATCCAGGTCTCCGCTACCCTCAATTTTCGGACGCAAGACATCGTAGATGGTTCTAGACTCGCCTCTAAATAGATTATTATCATAAAAGGTATGGCCAAGACTCTGCAGTGTCAAATTACACTGAGGATCTAAGTCGATTAATGCGACCTTATAGCCCTTTTTCGATAATTCTACGCCAACATTAAAGACTAGCGTTGTCTTGCCTACGCCACCTTTATTGTTGCAAAAAACTACCTTCTTAGGACGCGCGAACTTCATATCATGAAGTATACTGCAACATCGTTACGGTCGCCAGTGCTGTAACCGCCGATTAGGTGGCAACGGTTTTAGTCGTCAGAAATTTCTGGGCGCTGGCTGGGCAGGCGCAGGTTAAGTTGCCCCTGGCCGCCAAGGTCGGCATAGGAGCCCGGTTTTTTAAGTATGCCCTTGCGTGGCAGCGCCCGTCGCAGCTGGGTTTTGACATAGCTGCGGGTCAGGCGTTTTGGACGGGCTTTGACGATGCGTTTAAAGGCGACCTCGTATTCGTCGATCATTTTCTCGATCGAGAAGTGTTTTTTGACGTGCTCCCGGCAGGCTTTGCGGTCGATATCACCGATCTTTTGGATGGCTTCGCCCATCTCGGCCAGGCTGTCTACAACATAGCCGGTCACGCCGTCTTTGATGACTTCGGTCACGGCACCGCGGCGTAGGGCGATTACAGGCGTACCACAGGCCATGGACTCGATCATGGTCAGCCCGAACGGCTCTTCCCATTGGATTGGCATAAGGAAGGCCTTGGCCTTTTGGTAGTATCTAACTAAGTGTGATTGCTCGATATACCCCAGATACAGGATTTTGTCGTTAAGGTTCGGCTTGATGTATTGGTCAAAATACCCTTGCTGGTCGGGGTATACTGGACCGATGATCAGTAGGCGCTGATTCGTCTGTTTGGCTACTTGGATGGCTTCTTTGACGCCCTTTTGGGGGACAATCCGGCCGGCAAACAGCAAGTAATCCTCGGCATCCGCCGAGAATGGAAATTTGTCGGCGTCAATGCCGTTGTAGATCGTGTCGGCGTAAGGCAAGTCCGGTGCGTCCCGGCGTTGGTTGTTGGAGATCGAAACGAAATGCTGGTTGGGTGTGAGGTATAGCTCGTACAGCTCTTTGTACCAAGGATACAGAGGGTCGTGCTGGGTGTAGACGGTTGGAATGTCGGCATTGATCTGAGCTGACGGCAGTGCTACTTCGGGATGATGGAAGTGTAGAATGTCGTATTTGCCCTGGATGGCTTTGGCGTACATCTCGTTTACAAAATAACGGTCCCAAAGGCCGGGAACGTAGTGGTTTACTTGTTCTTTGTCTTTTAGGAGCGCCTGAAAGCTTTGGTCGTCCTTGGCGAGTGCGCGCATATTGAGGGTTTTTAGATGGGCATACCTGAGTTTGCTCCCCAGCGGAGCATAAAAGTCGACTTCGTGACCTCGTTTAGCCAAGCCTTCGGCTAACGAAACGGCTAAATCGATAGGAGCATAGATCATATCAACCGGCCTGGGTACTGGCAGGTAACCACGGACCATCATCGCGATTTTCATTTCTATTACCTATTCAACAGTAACCATTTAAGCACGGTTTGTAAGGAAGCTCAATCAGGCTAACGCAGGCTGCGCTTGATGGCAGCGCTCATCGCACGCGATTCGTCACGCGCTTTCAGGTTCTGTCGTTTGTCATACAGCTTGCGCCCTTTGCCGATTGCCAGACGGACTTTGATGTATCGTCCACCGGTCAGAATCTCGAGGGGGACGATTGTCCTTCCCTGCTGTTTGGCCTGCCCCAAGGTTTCGATTTCGCGGCGTTTTAGGAGTAGTTTGCGCGTGCGGGTCCGCTCATTCTCGGGGATATTTACCCCTCTTGTGCCGACGATAGTGGCGTTTATAAGCCACATTTCGCCGTCCTTGATGTTGGCGTAGGCGCCGCGCAAATGGCCGTGCCCCATGCGGAGGGCCTTGGTTTCGGCGCCGGTCAGCGAAATCCCGGCAACCAAACTGTCGCCGAGCTCATAGTCATGGCGGGCGCGGCGGTTGGCGATGTGTTTCGGCTGGTTGGCGGACTTTTTCTTCACGATAGGACTATTGTAACTTACAGAGGCCAACATGGACAACATATAATAAAAATGGTATAATTATAAGATATGGCAGAACGTTTCCCTCACCTATTGGATGTCCGGGCCCTTCGCGGGCCCAAACTTTTGGCGCCCTTGCTTTCGCCAGGGTCGCGCGCAGTGGCGGAAACACTCAACGCCCGGGCGACGCAGATTGCTGATGCCCAAATAGAAGAAGTCCCGGCTGCGGTCATTATCCATGGGCAGCCTTCCCAGTACACTTCTGGCCGGCGACGCGAAAACGATACTTTGCGGGCCGAACGCATACTGGACACTGTCCGTAACGTCAGGGCCCAAGAATACAGTGGGTCATTGGTTGTCGCTGCAACCGTCGACGAGTCATTCCACCCGCTTGGCCGCCAGTTGACGCAATTAGTGAGGCATGATGTCCATTTGCTTCGCCAGGATCCTGATTTTTCGCATCCAGAAGCAATCAACGCGGCCGTACAAGAACTGGCAACAGACGACGGTGTTACGGTGGCTATTGCTGCCGGAAACCGGTTTGCTACGGACCAGGCCCTGCGGACAGCATCTTCGCATGTAGGCCGTGGCGCATGGGGCGTCTTTGGGCCGCTGGTCATTGACCGTAACCCCAGTAAGGTTGGCTACGCTATCCTAAACGGCAACTCGGAGTACTACAAACAAGAAGCCGAGCCCGACGGTTTTCCTACAGCTAACGAAAACGGTTTTATGCCCGATGCCGGCGCCGCTTTTTATACGCAAGCGCTCAGGGACAACCCGCTTGATGCTGCCTACCCACGCGGCGGTAGCTACCGCGCCTGGGGTGACAGTTTGCAGCGCCAAGCTGGAGATATTTGGTATGACCCCGGTATGGCTATACATGATTCCAGGGCCTTTGGGATGCATTTAGGGACACTCCTCGAGGAATCGTTGCTGCACCGCGACGATCAGTAATCTTATTGCTTTTTAGTGTCGTCGGCGCTTCTTTGGCTTAGAAGGTTGGTGGTCTCTTTTAGACGTCCGTTAAGCTCGTCAACCTGCCTGGATAAGCTGTCAACCTTAACCTGAAGGCGCTCTGCTTCGGGCTCTGTGCGCATGGTTGAATTCATGTAGGCTTGGTTATTGAAGCGTGCTTGATCCATGTAGAGCGTGACGGTAGAAATTACAAGCCCTACAACAGATACTGCGACGACGGCGAGAACGGTGTAAATAAGAAGTTCGTTTTTATTGAATCGATCACTGGTGTTTTGGGCGAGCTGCTCAACGGTTATCGTGCCGTTATCTAATTGGGGGACTTTAGTGGGGGCACGACTCATTAGTAGACTCCAGTAACCACCGGCGGCCTGTTATTTGGCTGTTCTTCCAACTCCAAATCCCGCCCAAGGTACTGGAATAGATCCCACCCGCTGAATAGAATGCCCTTGCTGTAGTGTTCGGTTGGCTCAAGAATAACGCCTGCAATCTTAATGTGCTTGCGAGGCGTGATACTACCATCAGGGTTTAGGATGAATAAATCCCAGAAGCCCACCCGCGACATTATACGGTGCTCCTTGCCATCTTGATACTTTTATAACACATTTTTGTATTCATGGAAGATATAATTGGTAGTTTCAGTATTATATCCATCTCAACATAAGTATATACTATAAGGCCTTGTGGCAAATACTGTTTCGTCGGCTGTGCGCACTGTTTATTAGTTTTTTTGGATGGCGCTATGGACCGCCAGCCAGATACTGGGGTCGTGGATTTGTTTGAGCCGCCAATACCACCATTCCCCTCCCCAAAGGTCAATGGGATATAGTTTGGTTTTGCGTGCAAGCCGGAGGTTTTTTTGGATATGGGCCGGGCTCATGGATTTGTCTTGTTCCGGTATGGTCATTTTCCAGATGGCCGTAGGGCCCCATGGTTCGAGCTGCAGCTCATGGATGAAACATGGCCGCCAATGATGGAGTTTAACGCCCAGCGCCCGGATGCGGTCGAGCGATGGAAAATGGAAGGCGTGGTGGTACCGGCCGCCGCCATACAGGATGCGGTAGTACGAAAAACCAACGATATCCGGGATTGGACGCCGGAGGGGGACGCCCCACGAGGTGCCGGTAGTCATAATTACCGGTTTGTGCGGATCGAGCTTTTTGACCAGCTTGAACTCTTTGCGCAGCCGGTCCCGGTCAACTTCTGGCCGGCGGCCGAACCCTTCTAGGAGGGCTTCGTTCTCCAGCTGGTAGCTGATGACCGCTTCGCTGTTTTTGTAGCGGTTCACGACAGCTTCGATATATTTGAGCAGTCCCTCGGTGCGCCATTGCTTGGGGCTTTTCCAAGCCCAATCGGGCCAGTGGTTTTCGGGCCAGCGCGGCTGGCGGGCGCCCAGACACAAGGTTACGAGGCAGCCGTTATCCTCGGCCATCTTGACCTGCCAGTCAAGTTGGTCAAAGTCATATTTGCCCTGCTCTTTTTCGTGTTCGTTCCAGTAGCTCATAAGCCGTACCCGCCTGAAGCCTGCTTCGTCGATGAGCCACCGAAGCGTCTCCTTTGGGTCAATGCCGAAGTTCCGGCATTGCTTAATCGAGAAACTTACCCCGAATTTTTGCGGGTCAATAGGACGGGTGTTAATTGTCATGGAACGTTTGCTGGGCAACCTTCCAGAGGCTATCGTCGTTCAGTTTTACGAGGCGGTAGTACCAATATTCCGAACCCCACAAATAGATTTCGCGCATACCTGTTGCTTTGCCAAACTCTACCCGGTCGCGGAAACGCTCGGCGTTAAAGGACTTGTTCTGCTCTTCCAGGCTAATGTGGGTCATGAACTTGCCGTTAGGCGGCCAGGCTTCGGCCTGGAGTTCGTGGATGATCATATCTTTGCCGGTGAATATTTTTTGGGTGCCGGCTACGAACCCGTAGTACCAGGCCGGGAACGGATATTCGACGTACCGGCGTGTTAAGGTGGCGTCCCAGACACGTTTATAGATTGAAATACCGAATTCATCCGGAGTCGGGTCGCCGACCGGCATGCCGATGGCGTTATTGCTCCTCGAAATAATTAGTTTGTGGTCCGGATCGAGCTTTTTGACCAGCCTGGCCTCGCTGACCAGACGGTCGCGGTCAAAGTTGGTGCAATTGCCGAAGCCTTTTAGGAAAAATTCGTTCTCCAGCTGGTAACTGTCCAGGGCTGGCGAATCCTTGTAGCGGTTTACCACCTGGGCAATGTATTTTTTGAGCAAAGGCTGCCATTCATTGGCTGGCTTGCCCTCGGCCCAGACGGGCATGTGGCATTCCGGCCAGCGCGGCTGCCTTAGGCCGAGGCCCAAAGTAACCTTGGCACCGGCTGCTTCGGCTTTTTCGAATTGCCAGTCAAGCTCGCCAAAGTCATATGTGCCCTGCTGCTTTTCGTGCAGGTTCCAGTAGCTGACCAGGCGGAAGTGGCGGACGCCGACATCTTCGATGAGGGCATCCATAGCCTCTTTGGGGTCGACACCCAGGCTGCTGGCATACGACGGGATGAATGTCGTCCCGATTACGAGCGGTTTGTGGCTTTGGCTGGAGATATACCAGCGGGCGACGCCGTACATGGCAGCGAGGCATATGACGGCAACCATGGCCAAAACGACTACCGCCTTGTGCCATTTGTTTTTGCGCCAATAGGCTGCGAATGAGCCCCAAAGGTATTTGAATAGTTTCTTAAGGCCAAAAATCAGTTTTTGCATATATGATGAAGTACACTAATGACAGTGAAATCACGCCGAAGCGTTAGTATAGTTATACCAGCCCGCAACGAAGAGCGCCATCTCGGCGCTTGTTTAGAGGCTATTGCCCGGCAGACCGTTGCTCCTTACGAAGTCATAGTCGTAGACAATAACTCCACCGACAAAACAGCGGCGATTACCAGTCGTTACCCCTTTGTGGTCGTCGTCGACGAAGAAAAAGAAGGGATTGTGCACGCCCGTGACGCGGGCTTTGACGCGGCCAGCGGCGACATTATCGGGCGGATAGACGCCGACATCAAGCTGCCGCCCACCTGGGTCGAACATGTGCAGGGCTTTTATGGCAACCCCGGCAACGCCAGCAGTGCTTGGGTCAGCCCCGGCTTTTTTTATAACGTCCGGTTGCCGCGCCTGGTGAGCGGTGCTTATACTCTCATGGCTTTCGGCCTGAACAAAGTATTACTCGGCCATTACTCGTTATGGGGGTCTAGCATGGCGATCACCGCCCAACAATGGGCCAAAGTGCGAAAAAAGACCTGCAGGCAGACAGACATCCACGAAGATCTGGACCTCGCCATGCACCTGCACGAAGCCGGTTTTGGCATACATCTGGACAGACGTATCAAGGTCCGTGCCGAACTCCGCAGAGTAAACTCGGACCGGCATAAGCTGTGGGACTACCTAAATTGGTGGCCACGGACCCTTAGGGCCCATGGCAAAAAAGCCTGGCCGCTGGTTTGGTTCGTCGGCGTGTTCCTGTTGTATGGTGCTGCGACCTGCCTGGCGGCCATCGACGCGATAGCGGACTGGCTCAAGGCACGCGTCACTTCTTCTTAGGGGTCTCTTCTTTGGTGGTAAGCACGATATTGCCGGCTTTTTCGAGCAGCATCATAAAGCGTTGCTCCTGCATGCCAAACAAGAATGCGGCGGCCACGACAGCCACGGTTGTCGGCTCGCCGGTGCTGATTACCTTGAGCAAGGCATATGTAACGATGCCGACAATAATCCCCATAAATGGCCGCATCAGGTACCACATTGTCCATTTGTGGAACCGGGACTCTTTTTCGAAGCGGTGTTTGCTTATGCCGTACAGGTTTATGGCAATGGCGCCGAGTATCGCCGACCCCATGCCGGCCAGCAATATCCGTGGGCAATTAGTGACCGGTGTAATATTGCGGTCGACAGCCCAGGGATAAAGGCTGTACAGCCCGAATAATACAAAAAGCCAGCCTATGGAATAGACAGCAAGCGCCCCGCGTGGGTGCCTGGCCATGAAGGTTAGCCGATGATGACGCCGGCGTGATGGTTGGCGGGCCATAATGGCCTATTGTATGCCGCTTCTGCTTGGCGCACAGTGACCCCGGCCACATCACTCGACGTTGGTTTGTTTGCGCCCGTTGTCTTCGGTAACCGTGCAATTGCGCCACAGACCCCTATTGGCCTCTTTGGCCTGCTGCTCGTCGCGGACGAAGTCAGCCTTCTTTATGAACGGGAACGAAGTGTAAGCAAACCCGTAGCCGCTCGAAATGATTTCTTTTTCGAGCAGGCGGCCATCCGGAAGATAGACATAACGCAGCAGTCTGCCGTATCGGTCGCGGTTCTGGTTGGTTTCGTCTGACTCCAGGCGGACTTTGTTCTTGCCTATGAGGTTTTTGGTGTATGCCGCCGCTGCCGGCCCATAACATTGGACTGGCGTGTTTGGCTTGTGGGTTTCGGGGGTGTCAACGCCGATCATCCGCACTGTCTCGGAACGGCCGTTCATGTCGACGGCAATCGTATCGCCGTCGACAAAGCGGGATACGCTATAAAGGCCGGGTTGGTTCTTGGCGGCCTCCTGTCCGGCAGAGTCTAGCCACCCTTGTGTTTGGGCAAAAGTGAATGCCAGTACAACTACCGCTGCGATAACCGACGATGTGCGCCTAGAAAATAACCTACGCCTTGCCATGCAGCGTATTGTAAACCAAATTGCGCCGGGGGCTACTTCTTTTTGCCGTCACCGATTGTGATGCGCTTTGGCGCCGGCAGCTCTTTGAGCGGGACAGTGACCTTTAGAACGCCGTCGCTAAAATCGGCCGATACTTTGTCGGCGTCGGCGGTTTTGGGCAGCGCGATGCTCCGGTAAAAGCTGGCGTGCGACTCGCGCATCACGTAACTGCGTTTTTTGTCCTTGTCTTCGGATTTTTGGTGCTTTTCGCCTTTAATCTCGAGTATGCCGTTGTGGACGTTAACCTCAACATCATCTTTTGCAAAACCAGGAACCTGGATTTCGGCTACTATGTGTTTGTCGTCTTCGGTGTAGACGTCCATGGCCGGCGTGGCCTGGGCTGTGTTTGTGCCCGAAAAGAAATTGTTGAACATATCGTCCAGCTGGCTGTGCATGCTAGTAAGGCCCGCAAAGGGATCGTTCCAGCGTGTTAGATTCATGTTTTCCTCCTTTTATTGACGTTAAAAGGTGGAGTATGCCACCAGTTCCAATATAGAACCCTTGGCACTGGAGCGTCAAGAGTGCTAAAGCTTACCATTTGTGGCCATAACGGCGTCCTAGTTTGGGCCTTCGCGAGTCATACGGATGCAGGGTTACTTTTCGTACGTCTTCACCCTGGCATAGGAAGATGTATGGCCAGCCAACAAAATTAAGCTCGGAGGCGGCCGTGCCGCCTTGCTTGATGTATTCAGCGCGGGCATTGGCGCGAGTGCCTTTGGGGGCCTCTGTCGTCAGGCGCTGGATGACCTCCTCCGGGATAAAGTCCGGCCCTTTCTTGTCGTCGTATAACTGCCCCGCTCCGGTTGGTACGACCATATCCCAGGTCAGGCAATACCGCAGAGCATCAAAACTGCCAACTTCGACGGCAGCCTGGCCCAACTTTCGCGATAAATAAGTATACTTCCCTGCCCAGCCGACGCGGTCGGCGACAATCGAGAGGCTTGCCTCGCCCCGCTGCACTTGCCGGAGTTCGCCGATGATTTTTTGCCATTGACGTGCGCCGTATATTTCGTCTGCCGGCAAGCTGAGCTTCTCGGTCGCCGCCATGCCAATGCCGGCCAGGGCTTCCTGGATATCCAGCGCCGACATGGTCCGGCCATCGGCGAGCGCAAACGTTTTGGACATGGGTACGTCGAAAGCAACCTCCCTCAGGGTGCGAACGCTATTGCTCAATTGGAGGCTTTGAAGCTGTTTGCGTTCGGGCAGCAGCGCTGGATTTTCGATGACGCGCATCAGGATTGATGTTGTAACAGCCCCCATAAAGTCCGACCATTTGGTGCTTGGCGTTTTGGTGCGGTCCTCAAAGCGGCCGTAGCCGAAGTTCCGAACATTAGTGTCGGCATCGTTTTTGCTGGGCCGGATGATGCCAAATGGTTTTTTGCCTTGTCCGGTGCGGTTGGCCAGAGTGATAGTCGTAATGTGTTCCCCTATGTCGACGGCCTTAGGTGAAATACAATACCCCCGCTTGGTGACGAGGCCGCCCCAGGCATAGAGCTGGGTGGCCAGGTGGGATTCGAGCGGCATGACTATCGTGGGATCACAAAAAGCGTCAGGTGTGCCCAGGTTCAGATGGTATCCCTTTGTTACAATGTCTCCCGTTTGGGCATCGACGGTCGCGCTGCGCCGGAAAATTTTGTAGGAGTTACTTGAGACTTGCACCAAGCGTTGGAGAACCAGGTTGCCCGCATGGGCGGCCGCTACACTTTCGGCTGGACCCAGCGATTCCGGTGTGCAGTACTCCAGATGAGAGGCGTCGGGGTAGATGTATGAGCCGTTCGACAGCCAGGCGTTGTTGTCGCTGCTAAATGCGACGAGACCGCTATGCGAAAGCACGTTTTTCGCAAGGAGGCTGCGCTGCCAGCCGCCATCAAAGCTGCCGTCAGGCCGTCGGACATCGTACTCGGTCTCGATTCCTATAATTCGCTCCGGAGGCTCTGGAGTAAGAAACGCTTCCGGTGGTGTTGGTTCGTGTTTGTACGCCATATTTGAGCATAATGTAATATATGCTTGCAATATCTGCAATTAGCAGTGGACGCCCAAGCGGGTGGTTACGGCATAGAACGGCTCTTCTGCCAGGCTGAGGGAAACGTGAGTATCCGGCGGCAGTATTTGGGGCTCGGCGTCAAAATGTGCCAGCACTGGTTCGTGGACAGTAAAATCATAGGTCTTGTCGGTAATGTAGCTGCCCGATGGCCGACCAATGGCCAATGCGCCCATTCTCTGTGTAATCGGCATGAAGCTTTTGTCGGTCGTCTCAAATGCAAAGCATCGTTCTTCGGTCAGTTGGACCGGCAGCCGGCCGACTTTGGCTATGCGGGGCCCATTGGCGAGGGTAATGTCATAGACGGATTGCTTTTCGCCGTCCCTGGTAACGGTAAACGGCTGGGCCTCGGCAAGGGACTTGAGCAGCAAGTCGGCCTCGTATAGCATACGGGCAGCCGCAATGCTGTAAAAGATTTTTTTGCGGTGCCCGCCATCGTCTAGACGCAGTGCGCCCAATGCTCCTGCCCCAAATCCGGCATAGGAGCCAGCGATTTCGGTAGTATTTTCGTCGGCGATGGAAATGTCTCCGCGAATGGGCCTGATAGGCACTACTTCTGCCCGCTCCAGCAAACGGCTTGGCCGTCTGACGGGCCGTCCGTTGAGCATATGCGCCAGGTCATTGCCATTGCCGCCCCATAAGGGCAATATGGGAACGTTCGCACTACGGATAGCGGTATTGACCGTTCCGTCACCTCCGGCCACGCACAGCACGTCGCCGGGCTGCAAACACTGCCGGATTTTTTCTTCGGTCGCCTCCCGATCCGGTTTCGTGGGAATGACCTCAAGATGACGCCCGTATGGCGAATCGGCCAGCTCCGCGACCCTACGCCTAACTGATTTGGCCCTGGTGCACATCGGATTGGTCAGGACAACGGCGCGCTCGAATGCGGCCATACACTAAAAGTCGATGCCTTTGTTAGCAAGAAACTTTTCGTCAAAATGGTGTTTGATTTTGGTCATATTAGTGGCGATGTCTACCTGGGCCAGCATCTCGCGGGGGAAATTTCGCCCTGTCAGGCAAAGGCTGGTGCGCCCATGGCGCTTGTCAAAGAGTTCTTGTAATTGGGCCAATGACAATAGGCCGTCATGGACGGCATTGTTAATTTCGTCGCATATAACTAGGTCGAATTTGCCACTCGATACGGCTTCCAGGGCTTCCTCAAAGGTTTCTAGCGCCGCTTGCCGGTGCTGCTCTTCGCTAACAAACTCGGCGCTCAAGTCACCGGCTTTGTAAAAGCCTTTGCCTCCTTTGTAAAAGTACAGCTGGTCCTTAAAAAGCGGCATGATATCCCGAATGAACACGTGCTCGCCTACACCCCAGTACTTGATGAACTGGATGAAGGCCACATTCCAGCGATTACCAAGCGCACGGACCAGAAGGCCCATGCCGGCGCTGGTCTTGCCTTTGCTCTCGCCGGTGTAGACAATAACCACCGACTCTTTGGTCTTGTAATCCTCAAACGCCATGTAGAAGTATTATACCTAGGCCGGCTCAGCGTCGCCAAGTTCCATATACACAACAGGCAAAACCGGGGCGCTGTCCGGGTTTGGCAGCATCGGCTATGAGCTCCTGCGGCGACCGGTAACTTCCAACCACGGCCGCCGCCGTGATATTTGCTACGAAACGAGTTTTTTGTCTTTGAGGGCGGCGTCAATTTTGGCCCGGTCAAAGCCGATAATGATCTGGCCGTCAATATCCAATACCGGGATGCCTGTCTGCCGCGATTTTTCTACGGCCTCCTGGGCGAAGGCTATATCGGCCTCAACGTTTTTTTCTTGGTATGCAACGCCAAGCTTGTCCAAATAATCTTTGGCGGCGTGACAAAATGCACACCAATCAGCACTATAGACAGTTACTTTTGCATTCATATATTCAGTATAGCAGAGTAATGGGTGATCGAGGTTACTTAACGCTGCATTTTGGGCACAAAAACGGCCTTGTATCTGTCACCCCTGTTTGATATAGTGAGTAAGAAATGAACAAGGCCGCCGATCACCCGACGACTAAATCTGTTAGTGGTAAAGCCCACCTTTCTTTGCGCACTGTCGCGCTCGACCTCCTCGATACCGCTTGGCGGATTGCCGTACCGGTTGTCCTGTTCGCAGGCGCCGGTATTTTTATTGACCGCAAAGCCGACAGTGCTCCATGGTTTACCCTTTTGGGCACCGTACTTGGCTTTGTTGCCGCAGGATATTTGCTTAAGCAACAATTACAAGCCGTTCAACGGGAGGACAAATAATGAATCCACTTACTACGTTTGCGAGCGAAAACGGACCGCACATTAGTATCGGTGCCGAAACGCTGTTCCACGTAGGCCCACTCGCCATCACCAACTCGCAGGTGCTCGGTTTTTTCGGAGCTTTGCTGCTCGCGGGCATCTTATTCTGGACGGTCCGCGCCGTACGCAACGGCAGCCGCAGCCGGTTTATGCACGCCATTATGGCGCTGTTCGAGAACCTTTACGATACCACCGTAGAGGTAATTGGCGATAAAAAGATCGCCAATAAGGTGCTGCCGCTGGCCGTAACCCTGATGCTATTTTTTATGTTGAACAACTGGCTCGGTCTTTTGCCGATTGTCGGGTCAGTTACCTATGCCGTTGACGGCGAGCACGTGCCGCTGCTTCGGGGCGTGGCCGCCGACCTCAACACCACGCTGGCCCTGGCAATCATTTCGATGGCCACGGCACAGCTGTGGGCTATCAAGCGCCAGGGGTTTTTTGGCAACGCCCGCCGCTACCTATTTAACCCCATCAAAGAACCGTTGCACTTTTTTATCGGCTTGCTGGAAATCATCGCCGAATTTTCCCGTACGGCAGCCCTGAGTCTCCGTATCTTCGGTAACGTATTCGGTGGTGAGGTTTTGCTTGTTGTTATCGCTTTCCTGACGTCCTACGCGGCCGGTATCGCTCTGCCCGTCTTTTATTGCCTGGAGCTTTTTGTCGGTGCCGTGCAGGCATATGTATTCTTTATGTTGACCATTGTTTTCATTTCATTGGGTTTGCCAAATCCCGACGGCAGTGGCCACGGCTCACACGAGCCAAAGCCCGCCAAGGAAGAGGCCTAGTCCGCCCAATGGCAATGGTAGTAAGTTAATCAATTAGTAATTAAAAGGAGTAATAATAAATGGATAGTCTAGCATTTGGTTTGACCTACGCTATCGGTGCCGGCCTTTGTGGTATCGGTCTTGGTTTGGTAGGTTTTGGTGCGATGCAAGCCATCGGCCGTAACCCAGAAGCCGAAGG
Organism: Saccharimonadales bacterium (SeqCode); assembly: GCA_035758825.1. Taxonomy (GTDB): domain Bacteria; phylum Patescibacteriota; class Saccharimonadia; order Saccharimonadales; family UBA4665; genus JARIHD01. Next base: position 82,066 of record DASTWA010000002.1, on the reverse strand, counting down.
TAAGATCCGCACGTTGATGATCTTGGCCATGGCCTTTGTTGACGCCCTTGCCATCATTGGTTTGGTTGTCGCCCTTATTATTAAGTTCTTGAAGTAGTCCTACGGAGGGAGTATCCCCTAATGCAAGATATGTTGTTTGTTGCTAGTGGCGGCGAGTCCTCACCGGGCTTGCTGCAAGCACTGGGGATCGATGGCAAACTCCTTGTAGAACAAGGTATTGCCTTCCTGATCCTCGTCGCCATATTGGGCAAGTTTGTATACCCTGCCCTTGTAAAGGCTATCGATGCCCGCCGCGACCAGATCGAAGCCGGTATGAAAGAGGCCAAGCAGGCCGAAGCGGCTTTGACAAACGCCGAAGCTAAAGTTGCCGACCTGCTAGCCGATGCCCGCAAAGAAGCCGACGAAATTATCGCTCGTTCGCACCAAGAAGCGACCTCAATGGTTGCTGATGCCGAAGAAAAAGCCAAAAACCGCGCCGAGCAGATTGTTGCCGACGCCCGCACCCAGCTTGACGTCGAAGTCCGCAAGGCCCGCGAGGCCCTCAAGTCCGACACTATCGAACTCGTTGCTTTGGCTACCGAACGCATCGTAGGCGAAAAGCTCGACGCAAAGAAAGACGCCGACCTTATTAAAGGCGCGCTGACTCAGGAGAAAGCGTGAACAAGAAAGCTTCCAGGCGAGTCATAGCACGAACGGTAGCCGCCAAGCTGCTGGGCGAACCTAACGAGCGCAAGCACTGGGTTCGGGCCTTGGCCGCTTACCTGATCGAGACGGGCCGTGCCGACGAAGTTGACCTGATTGTTAACGATGTCGCCCGCGAACTGTTTGAACAGCGTGGTGAGTTGGTCGTTGACGTAACCAGCGCCCGTCCACTGGCGGACCCAGTCCGCAAGGAATTAAAAAGCCTGCTCAAAGAAGTTACTGACGCTAAGGAAGTCCTGCTCACCGAATCCGTTGACGCATCACTAATCGGTGGTCTCATCGCCCGTACGCCTGACGCCCAGCTTGATGCAAGCGTGCGAACCAAACTTAAGCAACTAGCAACGATCAAATAATATCTAGCCCTGAGCAAGGAGAATAGAGATAAGAAAATATGAGTGATCTAAAAGTCCAAGAACTATCAGCCGAGCTGGCCGAAGCGATCCAATCGCTCCGCAGTACCAAGGGCTTGGAAGAAGCCGGTATCGTTACCCGCGTTGGTGACGGTGTGGCCTGGATCTACGGTCTCCGCAGTGCCGGTTACAACGAAGTAATCGAGATCGAGACCAAGGATGGCGGTAAGGTTACCGCTTTTGCCCTTAACCTGCTCGAAGACGAAATCGGTGCCGTTATCTTAGGTAACGACGCCAATGTTATTGCCGGTGCGCGCGTTAGCCTGACCGGTGAGGTTATTAAAGTGCCTGTCGGCCCAGAGCTTGTCGGCCGCGTGGTCGACCCATTGGGCCGCCCGCTGGATGGCAAGGGCCCGATCAAGGCCAAAGAACGCGGCCTTTTGGAGCGCAAAGCCCCAGGTGTTATGGACCGCAAGGGTGTGCATGAGCCACTGATGACCGGCCTTGTTGCCATTGATACCATGACGCCTATCGGCCGCGGCCAGCGTGAGCTGATCATCGGTGACCGTCAGACCGGTAAGACTGCAATCGCAGTCGACACCATGATTAACCAGGCCAAGCAAAAGACCGGGGTTATTAACATTTATGTCGCTGTCGGCCAGAAGCTGTCCAAGGTTTCGGCTCTTGTTGAGCGCCTGAAGCGTGAAGGCGTTATGGACCAGACCATCGTGGTCGCAACCAGTCCGGCCGATCCCGCTCCAATGCTGTACCTGGCCCCATACGCCGGTGCTGCCATGGGCGAATACTTCCGCGACAACGGCCAACACGCCCTGATTATCTATGACGACCTTACCAAGCATGCCGTGGCCTACCGCCAGATGAGCTTGCTGCTTCGCCGCCCGCCAGGACGCGAGGCGTACCCCGGTGACGTTTTCTACCTGCACTCCCGTCTGCTGGAGCGCGCCGCCAAGCTGAACGATGAACTCGGCGCCGGTTCTTTGACCGCTTTGCCTATCATCGAAACCCAGGCTGGTGACATCTCTGCTTATATTCCGACCAACGTGATCTCGATTACCGATGGTCAGATCTTCCTCGAAACTAACCTGTTCTACCAGGGTATCCGTCCGGCTATTTCGGTTGGTCTGTCAGTTTCGCGCGTGGGTGGCGCCGCCCAGACCAAGGCTGTCAAGAGCGTTTCCGGCGGTCTTAAGCTTTCGCTTGCCCAGTTCCGCGAACTGGCTGCCTTTGCCCAGTTCTCGAGTGACCTGGATGCCGAAACCAAGCAAAGCATCGAACGCGGCCAGCGCCTGACCGAACTCCTTAAGCAGAAGCAATACAGCCCGCTCAGCATCGCTGAGCAGGTCGCCAGCGTGCTCGCTGTGACGGAAGGTGCCTTTGACGAAATCCCAACCGACAAGATCAAGGATGCTCAGGCTGACCTGCTCAACCTTCTCCAGGATAAGCACGGTGCCGTCATGAAGACGCTGAACAAGGGTGACAAGCCATCTGATGAGACTAAGAACGTTATCGTGGAAGCAGCCAAGAAGGTTGCCAAATCATTTGCGGTAGCAAAGAAGCCCGCAAAGGCTAAGGAGTAGTTTCTAATGGCTTCACGGCAACAAATTAAGCAGCGCATCGGCTCGGTCAAGAGCACCAAGCAGATCACCAAGGCTATGCAGCTGGTAGCTGCCAGCAAGCTGCGCCGTGCACAGGATGCCGCCCAAGGGCCACGCGCATATGCGGCTTTGGCCCGTGAAATTTTGGCCCGGTTGCGTGAGTCGGCCGCTGGCGAGGGTGAATTCCACCTCTTTGCCGAGCGTCCGGTAAAAGAACGCCTCTTGATTGTGATTACCAGTGACCGCGGCTTGGCTGGCGCCTACAACGCCAATGTCATCCGTCGTATGCTCGGCGAAGTCCGGGTTGACCGCGATAAAGGCATTAACACCTCTGTCGTGGCCATTGGTAAACAAGCTGCCCACGCCGCAAGCCGCGTGCAAGGCCTTGAGGTACGCGCAGTCTACCAGGAGCTTCCAGACAAGCCGGATGCAGACACCCTGCGCCCGATCCTTTCATCGGTCGTGGGCTTGTTTGCTGACGGTATTGTGGATGCAGTCGATATCGTAAACACCAAGTTTATCTCGACCATCAGCCAGGAGGTACAAGTCCAGCGTTTACTGCCGGCGGGTTTGGACGCTGTCGAGACGCCAGCCGAAGTCAAGAGCCGCGCCGCGACTATTGAGCCATCTGCGGAAGTCCTGCTGCGCTCCACTACCCTTCGCCTCCTTGACGCCCAGATTTACCAGGCGCTTTTGGAAGCGGCTGCCAGCGAACACTCCATGCGTATGCTCGCCATGAAGAATGCTACCGACAACGCCAGTGACATCATTGACGATCTGACTCTGGAGTACAACAACGCCCGACAGGCTGCGATCACCCAGGAGCTGGCCGAGATTACTGGTGGCGCGGAGGCTATTAAGTAATGGGCGCGTCAGAAGTAACTGGTTACCTCCGGCGGTACAATCGAGCGGTTCGTCGAGGTGGCGAAATCCCGCCGGTAGCAGACGGTGGGCTCAGTGTTCCAGAGCAGCATCGAGTAGAGCGTTTTCTGTGGGTGGCCGACCCTCACGGCCGGGCGCTCCAGGTGCGTGACGCCGAGAGCCGCCGTCGTGCCGAGCTGGCAGCTCTACCTCCGGCGGAACCCGAAACGTACGGTTCGGTGGGCGCCGAGAATGCCGAACGGCTACAGGCCTACCTTGCCTCGCTCACCCAAGAAGCCGTAGCGATAGAGACACCAACCCTAGAAGGAGAACAATAATAATGGCAACAGCAACGAAAGACAAAGCCAAGACCTACGCCGGGCGCGTGGTACAGGTCGTTGGTGTGGTCGTTGACGTCGAGTTTGATAACGGTCAACTGCCAGCAATTAACAACGCGCTAACAACCAAGCTAAACGGCCAGCTATTGGTGCTCGAAGTAGCTCAGCACCTTTCGGAGACCGTCGTGCGCACCGTTGCCCTGGCTAACACAGACGGCCTGAAGCGCGGCGACGACATCGAAGACACTGGCGCGCCAATTAGCGTACCAGTCGGCGACGAAACCACCGGCCGCATGTTCAATGTGATCGGCGAGCCGATCGACAACATGGGCGGCACGTTCAAGAAGCGCGCCCCAATCCACCGCGAACCGCCAAAGCTCGAAGACCAGGCCGGTTCGGTCGAAATCCTCGAGACCGGTATTAAGGTCATCGACCTCATCGCCCCTATCGTAAAGGGTGGTAAGGTTGGTTTGTTCGGTGGTGCCGGTGTGGGTAAGACCGTTCTTATTCAGGAGTTCATTAACAACATCGCCAAATTCCACGGCGGTAACTCGGTTTTTGCCGGTGTTGGTGAACGTACCCGTGAGGGTAACGACCTGTACGTCGAAATGAAAGAAGCAGGTGTGCTCGACAAGACCGCTATGCTCTTCGGCCAGATGAACGAGCCACCTGGAGCACGTTTGCGCGTTGCCCTGTCCGGCCTGACTATGGCCGAAGCATTCCGCGACCAAGGTAAAGACGTGCTGTTGTTTATCGACAACATTTTCCGCTTTACCCAGGCCGGTTCTGAGGTGTCAGCACTCTTGGGCCGTCTGCCATCAGCCGTAGGTTACCAGCCTAACCTGCAGCAGGAAATGGGTAGCTTGCAGGAGCGCATTACTTCGACCAAGGAAGGCTCTATTACTTCTGTGCAGGCCGTATATGTCCCTGCCGACGACCTTACCGACCCGGCCCCGGCTACGACCTTTGCCCACCTTGACTCGACCATCGTGCTTAACCGCGCCCTGACCGACATCGGTATCTACCCGGCAGTTGACCCGCTCGACTCCAGCTCGACCGTGCTCGACCCAGAAATCGTCGGCGAAGAGCACTACCAGGTGGCCCGCGAAGTGCAGCGCATTTTGCAGCGCTACAAGGACCTCCAGGACATTATCGCTATCCTTGGTATGGAAGAATTGTCCGACGAAGACAAGAAGACCGTCGCCCGCGCCCGCCGCATCCAGCGTTTCTTGAGCCAGCCATTCTATGTTGCCGAGAAGTTCACCGGCAACCCGGGTAAGTACGTATCACTCAAGGACACCGTTAAGAGCTTCAAGGAGATCCTCGAAGGCAAGCACGACGATAAGCCTGAAAGCGCCTTCTATATGAAGGGCGACATCAGCGAGGTTAAATAACCATGAAATTTGAGCTAGTCTCGCTCGATGGCGTAAAGTTTAGTGCCCAGGCCTACTCGGTTATTTTGCCGACCGCCGCCGGCCAGATTACGCTGCTTGCGCACCACGAGCCATTGCTAGGGGTCGTTGTGCCCGGCGTGGTAACTATCCGGCGCGAAAAGACCGACCCCGAACACCATCTGGAGCATTATGCGACGTACGGCGGTGTGCTCGAGGTCGATCCAGACGGCGCTCGTGTGCTCGTTGACGAAGCCACCCACGGCGACGAAATCAACGAAGCCGAAGCCGAGAAGGCCCACCAGGCTGCGCTCGAGCTGCGAAAGGCCGCCAAGGATCAGGTAGAGCTAGACAAGGCACAGGCGCTCATCGACCGCCATGCCGTTCGTCTGGAAGTCGCCCGCATCCGCCGCCGGCATCAGCGTCGCGGTTAGTAGCCGCAGGACTACACATAAGAGGCCGTTAGCCCCTACTCCCTCGAAAAGAGGCCAGTAGCGCGCTAACGGCCTCTTTGTCGTAGCACCCTTGCTTTTACCGTTGGCTCAGATTTTATAAAAGGCTATTTACTTTGGGCAAATCTTGGGAGTATTATGATAACGAAATTTAATTCAAGCAGCCCTGCGGGAATAATCACTACAAATTTAAACGGGTAAACCGGTCGTCCGACGACCATTTTTATTTTCAATGCGTACATTTTTAACTAAGTTAATACTCCCTCCAAAAACAGTAATCTCAAAAAGCGAAATAAACGATGCTCCCGACGATGTCGTGGTTATCGGTAGGGAGATCCAAAAAAAGGTCAAACATCTTTTTAACGGCTCCCTTGCAATACGCGAGGTTGATGCCGGTTCCGATAACGCCTGCGAACATGAGCTAACCGCTCTGTCAAATTCGTTTTATGATGTCAGCCGGTTTGGTATTCATTTTGTAGCTTCACCCCGGCATGCCGACATGCTCATGGTGACCGGCCCTGTCTCGCGCAATATGGCCGACGCACTGATCACTGCTTACGAAGGCACTCCCGACCCCAAAATTGTAGTTGCTGTCGGTGACGACGCAATCGACGGCGGTATTTTTAGGGGCAGCTACGCCACACATGATGGAGTGAACTCGGTCATTCCTGTTGATTACGCCATCCCCGGCGATCCACCAACACCTGTCGCTATTCTTCGGGCCTTACTGCGAATTTTAGACGAGGAAGGAAAGAAGAAATAATATGTTTGATGCAATAGCTTCTGCAACAGGCCTTACTATACTGATGACTATCTTTGGTGTTGGGGCTGTGGGTGCGCTCGTCGTATCCAAATTTGACCGTATCGCCAATGTTTGGGGTAATGGTATGGCCGCGCTCGGTTCTATCTGGGGCATGCTCTTTGCGGCATCAATTTTTGCTTCGGGGAATGAGGTGGCAACTAAATTTGCGACCTCAAGCTTTTCGCAGTTTACGGTTTCGCTCCGCGTCGATCAGCTGGCGGCCTTCTTTATTTTCGTTATTTCTCTCGTCGCCCTCCTTTGCTCTGCATATGGCATCGGATACGTAAAAGAATACTACAAGCGCTACAACATTGGGGCGCTTGGTTTCTTTTATAACGCCTTCATCCTCGGTATGCTGCTGGTGGTAACGGCCGCTAACGGGCTTTGGTTCCTGGCCGCGTGGGAGATTATGTCGTTGGCGTCGTATTTCTTGGTCGTTTACGACCGCGACAGCGCCCAGAATATCCGGGCCGGTTTTATGTACCTCGTCATGACTCATGTGGGGGCGGCGTTTATTCTGCTTTCGCTCCTAGTGTTATACCACTATAACCATAGCTTTGACTTTGCGGCCATCAGCGCCGCGGCCAGTAGCATGCCGGCCCTTTCACTAGGATTGGTATTTGTAATGATGTTTATCGGCCTTGGTACCAAGGCGGGCATTGTGCCGCTGCACGTTTGGCTCCCGTCAGCGCATCCGGCGGCACCCTCACACGTTTCGGCCCTGATGTCGGGCGTCATGATCAAGACCGGTATTTATATGATGATCCGCCTTTTTCTGGATGTCCTCCAGCCAATCCCACTCTGGTGGGGGCTGGTTGTCATTGTGGCTGGAGCTATTTCGTCCCTGTTGGGGGTTCTGTACGCCCTAACCGAGCACGACATCAAGCGTTTGCTGGCCTACCACAGTATCGAGAATATCGGAATTATCCTGCTTGGCCTCGGCAGTGCATTGGTATTTTCTAGCCTGGGGCACACTGGCCTTATGCTGCTCGCATTGACTGCGTCGCTGTTCCATACGCTTAACCATGCCACCTTTAAGTCGTTATTATTCCTGAGCGCCGGTTCAATGATCCAGGCCACGCATACCCGGAATATCGAACAGTACGGGGGTTTGCTCAAGGTATTGCCTTTGACCGGACTGTTTTTCCTGGTTGGTTCGATGGCTATTTCGGCCCTGCCACCCTTCAACGGTTTCTTTAGCGAATGGTTAACCTTCCAGGCCCTGTTTAATGGCTTGGCCGTCTCTGGCACATATGTGCAGTGGGTATTTATTGGCGCGACCGCATCGCTGGCCTTTACGGGGGGGTTGGCCCTCGCCTGCTTCGTTAAGGCCTTTGGGGTTAGTTTTCTGGCCCGTCCGCGCAGCCAGGCGGCCAAAAAGGCCAAGGAATCATCTGCACCAATGCTTGCCGGTATGGCTGGCCTGGCAATTACTTGTGCTGCCATAGGTGTTATGTCTTCGCCGGTGACGCATCTGTTGCATGATGTCGCAGCCGGTACAACCGGGCTAAGTTCGGCCGTGATTGACGCGACAGGCGTCGGCACCATATCGGTCGACGCCATCACCTCCTCGGTATCCGGACCTGCCGTGCTAGCGCTTGTCGTCCTCGTCCCGCTGGGCGTATGGTTCGGCGTGCGCTACGGCGTTTATCGAGGCCAGAAGGTAGTGGTCGGCAAAACCTGGGACTGCGGCACCGAGCTTAACGAACGCATGGAGATAACGGCCAGCGGTTTCTCACAATCTATTGTGCGCATTTTCGGGATGTTCCTTCGTCCCTCGGTGCGCTACCATATTGAGCATCACGATCCCGCCAAACCAAACCACTATTCGCTTAAGTCCCGCACTGTATCTATGCATGTACATGACCTATACCAGGCACACCTGTACCGGCCGCTATATGCCGGCCTGCTCGCCCTGTCCAGGGCTGTCAGGCGCATCCAAAGCGGCAACCTGAATATGTACGTGCTGTATATTTTTGTAATTGTCATAATCGCTTTGGTGTTGGGAGCCTGATATGAATCAGATAGCACAATGGTTAATCCAGATATTGCTCGTGCCCGTGGCCGCGCCTTTGGCCGTCGGTATTATCAACAAATTAAAGGCAAAGATGCAAGGCCGCAAGGGTGCTGGCGTCATGCAGCCGTACCGCGATCTGCGTAAACTTTTCCATAAGGATGAAATCATCACAAAGGACGCTTCATGGGTGTTCCGTATCGCGCCGTTTATTGTATTTGGCGTTACCGTTCTGGTAGCGACCAGTATTCCGCTGTTCACTACCGGTATAAGCCCCTGGACTTCTGATTTTTTGGTGCTCATTTATTGTATGGCTGTCGGGACATTCTTTTTGGCGCTGGCTGGTATCGATACCGGCAGCGCCTTCGGAGGGTTTGGGTCGAGCCGAGAAATGACCTTGTCGGCGATTGCTGAAGGTGCTCTGATATTCTCTATCCTGCCACTCGTAATGCTGAGCGGGACGACGGATTTATTCGGTATAGCAAATGGGATTGGCTCTGAGTACGGTAACTACATCGTGCCTATCGTCATGGCTTTTATTGGCTTTTTGGTAGTACTTGTAGCCGAAGCCAAGCGGTTCCCCTTCGATAACCCAGACACCCATTTGGAGCTGACTATGATCCACGAGGCGATGATTTTGGAATACTCCGGCAAACGTCTGGCGCTTATGGAATGGGCTGCAGCCAACAAATTATTTATCTTTGCGGCACTGGCAGCAAATATGTTCTTTCCTGTGGGTATAGCTTCTGCGTCGGATGTGGGCGCATTGCTCATTGGCATCGCAGCGTTGCTCGGCAAGGTTTTGGCGATCTGTGCCGCCATTGCCGTCGTGGAATCGGTTATGCCAAAACTCCGCTATTTTCTTTTACCCCACGTATTGTTTGTAGCGTTTATTCTTAATGTAGTAGCGATAGGACTGGTCTTATGAGTATGCTTATGCAGATTTGCGTGGCCGTGTTCGGGCTGACGACAGTCGGTCTGCACCTGGCAAAGAAAAATGGTAATGAAGTCATATTGTATGCACTGCAATCCTTGGCTGTCGTGACTATGCTCGGCGTTTCGTTGTGGGACAGCCGTTCGGCTGCGCTGCTTCTCGTTGCAGCCGTAATGCTTATCGTAAAGGTTGTCCTGGCACCAGCCTTCTTTTTGCGCCTGGTTCGCAAGCATCAACTAAAATTCTCGGCCAGTACCTATGCTAACGCACCCGAGACTTTTTTGGGCATTGCGCTTATTTTGCTGCTGGTAAGCTCAGGTGTCTTTGCGCCCCTTACGAATATTGTACCAGAGAACCATACGTATTTGTTCGTTTCCCTGTCGGCATTGTTTGTTTCGCTGCTACTGATGATTAATCGCCGCGGTGCTTTGTCTCAGGCTGTCGGCATCCTGTCGATGGAAAACAGTATTGTTGCGTTTACGATATTTGCCGAACTCGAAGGGTCTGCCATGTTCGAATTTGGCATCGTGTTCGATGTGTTTGTCTGGATAATTATCGCGGTAGTATTTGTATCGATGCTGTTCAAGCACTTTGGTTCGCTTGATCTGGCCGTAATGAAACATCTTAAGGGTTAAACCATGGAAATAATTGTTATCATCGCCTCGCTACTGGCCGCCTCGCTGGCGGGGGTAGCGTTCAAACGCAAAATAATTATCGAGTCGGCATCCGTGCTCGCTGCACTCGTCGCTTTCGTTGCGGCGGCCAAAATCGCCCTGAGGGTTGCCGATTCGGGCGTGTACAGCCCTTACGCTTTCTTCTCGGTTGATGCCCTGGGCGCAATCGCCATGCTTATTGTTGCCACTGTTGGCCTGGCTGCTGCCTGCTATTCGGTTGCTTACCTGCGCCGCGAAGTTGCCAAGGGCATCATTGGCCTTACCAGGGTCCGCCAGTACTATGTTCTGCTGGCTCTCTTTTTGGCCGCTATGCAAGTCGCAGTTGCGGCCAGCAGCCCGCTGTTTACTTGGGTGTTTATCGAAGCGACAACGCTTTGTACGGCTTTTCTGATCAGCTTTTATAACAAATCATCTGCCATGGAAGCCGCCTGGAAGTATCTGATGATCAATTCTATCGGCCTTCTTCTGGCCTTGTTTGGAACACTCCTGTTTTCGGCGGGCGGTTCGAGCGAAGGGTTCCTCACCTGGAACGCCCTGATGGACGGCGCCAAGCAGCTCGATCCGGCCATTGTCCAGATGGCATTTATCTTTGTGCTTGTCGGTTATGGCACCAAAGTCGGGCTTGCCCCTATGCACACTTGGTTGCCAGATGCTCACAGCAAAGCACCTTCCCCCATTAGCGCATTGTTGTCCGGCGTGTTGCTTAATGTCGCGCTGGTCGCCATCCTCCGGTTTGCCGCTGTGGCCAACAATGCCGTCGGGCAGTCGTTTACGCAGCATTTGTTAATCGCTTTCGGTGCTATATCGGTACTTTTGGCGGCAATTGCTATTCTTACCCAGAAGAATTACAAGCGTCTGCTGGCTTACTCCAGCATCGAAAACATGGGCCTGATTGTTATCGGGGTTGGTTTTGGCGGTGTCGGTGCCTTTGCGGCCATATTGCACATGATCTACCATTCATTGCTTAAATCTTCCCTTTTCTTTATGGCTGGTAACTTTTTACTCAAATATGGCTCGGCTTATATCGCTAAAGTCAGGGGGTCGCTCCGCGTCATTCCGGCTACGACCGTCTTGTTCCTGCTGGCACTGTTTGCGGTTGCGGGCTTCCCGCCGTTCGGGATTTTCTTTACGGAATTCTTTACTCTTTCGGCCGGGCTAAAGAGTTATGCGGTCATCGTTGTGCTCGTGTTGGCTGCACTGGCCATTGCATTTATCGGATTCTTCCGCAATGCTAATGCGATGGCTCTGACGGCTAAGCCGACCGATGTGAAGTCTGGTGAGGTCAATAAGTGGCTCGTCCTACCGCCCCTTGTTTTGGTTGTGCTCGCCCTGGTCCTGACCTTCTACATGCCCGCCTTTTTGCAAACATTAATCGACCAAGCCTCGGCTCGGTACCAATAAAGCCATGAAAAAGTATCAAGAATTTTTGCCAAAAAATACCACAGTCGAATATAAAAGTGACCGTGTAGTTACCTTTGAAGTGCCTGCCCAGGCAATCGCTGCTTTAGCCGAGGGCTACCTGGGCAAAGGCCTGTCGCTAAAACTTATAGACGCGACCGATGAACGAAAGACGGACGGCTGTTTTAAGGTGTGGTACGTCTTCGGCGTCCCTACGGACAACATATTTATCGTACCGTTCGTACGCGTCGGCGAAAAGACCGCCGAGTTCCCCTCGATATCCTCGATTACTGTCGGGGCGGTTGGCTATGAACGAAAAATCAGGAGCTTCTTTGGCTTAAAGCCGGCCGGCAATACTGATAGCCGCGCCATGATTCTGCACGAGAATTGGCCGGAAGACACGCATCCTTTACGCAAAGACTTCGATTTTGATAAGCGTCCGGCCAAGGCCAAGGGTACGCCATACGAGTTTCAGCACGTTGACGGCGAAGGGGTCTATGAACTCCCCGTCGGCCCCATCCATGCCGGAATTATTGAGCCAGGCCACTTTAGGTTCAATCTGGCCGGTGAATCCATTATGCTGCTCGAAGGCCGGCTGGGATTCGTACACAAGGGAACTGAAAAGCTGTTTGAACGTTTGGCCTTGGCTGACCAGGTACGCCTCTCAGAAAAAATTTCTGGCGACAGTTCGTTATCGCATTCCATGGCTTTTTGCATGGCCGTCGAGCAGCTTGCTGGCGTCAAGGTTCCGGAGCGCGCCCAATACCTGCGCACCATTTACGCCGAGCTTGAACGACTTGCTGCCCACATCGGCGATATCGGCTTCATTATGCTCGACACTGGCTTTAACTTTGGCGGCGCCAATGGCGCCCGACTGCGCGAGATGATCATGCGTATCAATGAGCGTCTCACCGGCAGCAGGTTTTTGCGTGGTGTGAATACCGTGGGCGGCGTGCAAAAGGACCTCTCGAAGGAGCAACTTACTAGCCTTTCAGCCGATCTGGCGGTTATTCTCAAGGATTTCCTGGAAGTCATCTCGGTTGCCGACGATAATGCAACTTTGAACAATCGGTTGCGCGGCACTGGCCCCCTGGCCTTTGGCGTTGTGCGCGACTTTGGCGCGGTCGGCGTCCCGGCCCGTGCGGTCGGTATCGGACGCGATGCGCGGGCCGAGCATCCGTATGCAGCCTATGGCAAGCTGCCCAAGCAAGCTGTGGCCGTCCAGGAGACTGGTGACGTGTACGCCCGTTTCCATGTGCGCATAGACGAGGTTAAGGCCTCGGTGGCGGTTATCCAGGCCGCGATTGCCAAAATACCTTCTGGCGCAATTGCCGTAGAACTCCCTGAGCGTCTCAAAAAGAATGCCGTCGCCGTCGGATGTGTAGAAGGCTGGCGTGGCGAGATAGTCCACGTTGTAATGACCGATGCTGAGGGCTCCATTAGCCGGGTCATGGTCCGTGATCCATCTTTTATCAACTGGCAAGTCGTCGGCTATGCTGGTCAAGGCATGGTCGTTCCCGACTTCCCTCTCATCAATAAGAGCTTCAATCTGTCCTACACGGGCAACGATCTTTAGCGGCTATTTTCAAAAACTATATTGACTGACATACAAGAGTCTTTTAAGGTATATGCAAACTAGTTGCCGCGTGCGGCAGCTAGTATTGTTTTAACCTTTTTTATCATGTCAGAGTCAATTGCAGAATCAGGCGATCCCAGGGTGTTGGTAGATGCGGCCATCCGGCTTCTTGAGGTGTATAACCAACAAGTTAGTGGCGCAGAACCCGTTCCAGCTTCGGTCCAGCCAATGCCAAAAGCCCTGACGCATAGCGAAGCAAATGGCCTGGATGAGGCGTACGTCCAGACCCGTATCCCAACACGCCCTTCTGGCTGGCTGCCGCCCAGCCAGCGTATGCAGCAGCGCCCTTTGCAAGCTCCGCCTGCGGCTGCGCCATCCCGTCTGATGACTGCACCGACAGGTGTCTCACAGCCTTACCGTCCTGTCGGGCCGCTTGGCTGGCAACCGCCGTTGCGCCCGCCGGACTCGCCGATAACCTCGGTTGCGCCGCCATTGAGCCGTTCCGAGTTGTCGCGCAGCCGGTTTGCTGTCCGCGCCCGGGCGACCGTTGCCTTTGTGGCCCTGATGGGGGCCGGTGGTTCCTACTTGGCGGTCAGTGATGGCATAACAGCCGGCAACAGGGATGCATGTACTGACGTACGCCACGCGTTAATAAAAGTAGGTTCCAATGGCGGCCTTGGCGACGAAGCTCGCAAGGTGCTCGATATGCTGACGCCTTTTAGTGATGGCCGCCAATGGTCAGAGGTTGCCACAGACCTTTCGGATGAGCGGGGCTACCTGATATCCGGAGACCGGTTGGCTGCGGCCAACGTACGGGCAGTTCCAGTCGACGCTCACGGCGACAAGGGCGATCCAGTAGAGATGGCCACTCAAAGCGATGGCCATATCCGCGACACGATTCGGGTTGTCGGCCGTTTTTGTGTTTCGGTCCCTGCCCCGTTGGCTGCCGGACAGGTAGAGACCGCCGAAGGTGATACGATTATGAGCTTGGCCCAGCGCTATCTGGTAAACCCAAGCCTGATCCGCAAGTTTAATCCCAATCTTCCCAAAGGAGACGCCACGCCCTTGCCCGAGGCTTCGGTGGTGTGGGTCGCCGACAAGCCGGACACGTCGCTTGTCCTGCAGGAACTAAAGGTCGACAGCCTTGGCGAGCTCGTCAAGGGTGAACCAAATCCGCAGAAAGCCGCCGCCCTGCTCGGCAAAATCCTCCTTGCCAACAAGGCAACCTTAAGCTCGGCCACGATCGGAAAGGGTGACCACGTCTACGCCCCGCTGCAGGTGACCGACGACATGGAGAGCGAGGGGATTGAACCAAAAGAGATCATTCAGGGCAATGCCGGCGCCTATGACCCTGCCGAGCACAACAAGCCGGCCAATGTCCCAGACCCCGGGACCCGGCCGACGCCAGAGCAGAAAGACGCCGGTTCGGTGTTGCCTAATGCTAACGCCTACATCGATGCTCTTGAGGCCAGTGCCGCCCAGAAGGCTTTTCTTAAGCGTTTTGCCGAAGCGATCGTGGTTATGCGGCGTGGCACTGACGCCCGGGACATATGTTTGCCCGTAACAATTGCCCAGGCAATCCACGAGACGGGCTGGGGGCGGTCAGAATTGGCTCGCCGCTACAATAATTATTTTGGCATGAAGACCGGTTCGGACTGGCGCGGTCAAGTCGTACAGGTCGAAACGGTCGAACATGTTGCCGGCCGCGACATCCGGGTCAAAGCGCCCTTCAGGGTGTATGATTCGCTTGCCAGCAGCCTCACAGATCACGTCCACAAAATAAACGAAGCCACCTGGTACTCGGATGCCCGCCGCCACCCGGAAGACCCCGGCAAATACCTTGACGGGCTTCTTAACGAGCTGGACAGCAACGGAGCCATCGTAACCGCTATGGGCCAAAAAGGCGCCATGTCGTATGCCACCGATCCCCGGTACAAAGAAAAAGTTTTGCGCTTTGTGGATTCCCTAGGCCTGGTGCGCTTGGTGCAGATTTTGGATGGGCAGGAGGCGGTAGTCGTGCCCAAGTCCATTGCCGGCCCCATAAGGATCGATCCTAAACGCTATTCGGAAGTCCAAAGTCCCCTAATCCCCAATACCTCCGGCAAGTCATTTATTGACGCCGACAACAATCCAGCCAACGGCAAAGAAGCCCGCAGCAAGCGGCTTACCCAAGAACAGCGTATACGCGTCATTGAGCGTGAGCTTAACGAAGCCCATGCCAAGCTGTCTGCCGGCGGCTATGAGGAGTTCAAGCAGAATATGCGTGATGTGCGCGGTCGCGTGCGGCGGGCGTATCCGTACTTCCGCGGCGAGGTTACCGGGCTGGGGGCGCCAAAGTCGCTAGCCGACGTCAACTACTTTATTGTGCACTTTACTGCTACCCGTTCGGCAGCTACCGGCTATGATGGGTTCGCGTTTGCCGGCAGCATGCACCATGCCGGACAGCTGGGCGTCCAGTACAACATCAACGACCGGGGGCAAACCTACTGGCTCACCGGAGACTACGTCTTTCATACAAAGGATTTTAGGGGGATAAATTACAACGCCCAATCATATGGCGTAGAGGTATCCGCCACTGACCAGTCGGATGTCAATGCCCTGCAATACGAGGCTATCGCGTATTGGGCCGCACATAATCTCATCGAAGGCGGCCACGTCCAAAAAGGCAAGCCCTTCCAACCTATCCTCGACAAAATGGTAAAAGGCCACCGCGAAGCGAACGCGGCCGTCGGTATGCACCACGACTTTCCGGGGGTCGTCATGGACCCTGTCCGAGTCTTGGTCGCAACTGTGCTAGAACAGCAAGGGTACAGTCGCTAGGCACTTGGGCTATTTCTCAGATTGACAGAGGTGGTTTACAAAACCCAGCGTAACTGTTACGCTTTTGATAGTAAACACTTACGGAGGGTCTATGTCTCTATCAAGAAAGAAAATCGCCATGATCATGGCGGAGTTTTTGGGTACCGGTATCCTGACGCTGACTATTCTGGCGGTCAGTAAGTCAACAATCGGCATCCCATATTTTGTTTCAATCGCCGCTGGTCTGGCTGTAGCCGCAGGTACACTGGTATTTGGTGCGATCTCGGGGGCGCACTTCAACCCAGTAATCACTTTGGGGTTATGGTCAATCCGGCGGGTCAAGACGTTGCCGGCAATCGTCTATGTCGCCGCCCAGCTTCTTGGCGCGCTTGCGGCTTACCAGCTGTTCACCTACTTCATCAACCAGGACTGGTCAAATGTTCCAACGACCTTCGAGGGCCGCATTCTGGTTGCCGAAGCCACCGGCGCGTTTATTTTTGCGCTTGGTTTCGCAACCGCTGTCTTTCATAAGCTCGAAGGCGGCAAGGCTGCCGCTGTGGTCGGCATGGCACTGCTTTTGGGTGTATTGGTATCGTCGGCCGGTGCTGGCGGCATCGTAAACCCGGCAGTCGCCCTCGGCGTAAAATCATGGGTATGGACCACCCACGTGCTTGGTCCGGTGCTGGGTGCGATCATCGGCTTCAACCTGTACAGCCTGCTTTTCGCCCCGACCAGCGAACTTGTCGAGAAAGCTACTTCAAAGAAGAAGTAACACTTCTGACAAACTCAAAAATAGGCCGCTGTCAAACAGTGGCCTATTTTAAATTGTACAATTAGTCCAACTTATGATATAAATGGTACTAAGAAAACGTGATTGGCGTTTTAGGGTACGGGCGGATGTGTAAGGTGTTCTTTGATCGTAAGAACACATGGCAAAAGAGCAGCGACCCACCACCACCCAGCAAAGTAGATACCGGCAGTACGGTGTCTACTTTTTTGTTGGCATCATGCTTGTGCTTGCCGTCGGTGCCTATGCGGGGCGCCATGCCATCTACGACCAACTGTACGACTGGAAGCTCATACCCCGTCCCGAGCGTTTGACCGAGCTGTATTTTACCGAGCATACCAAGCTGCCCCGTACATATCAGTCAGGCCAGCAACAGGCCGTCCGCTTTATCGTCCGCAACCTGGAGTACCGTACGACTACGTACACCTACGTCGTTACCCAGGAGGCCGAAGCCGGCAAAGCCAGTCAAGAATTGGCTCGAGGTATCTTTACCCTCGGCCAAGACAAATCCAAGAGACTTGATGTACCTGTTCAATTAACCAACCAAGGGGCAAAAAGCAGAATCGTAGTAACCGTTATCTACGACGGTATTGCCTTTGGGCAGGACGCACCAAGCAAGCAGCAACAAGCAATTTATTACTGGGTGGCAAAGGAAGGACAACCGTGAACCGCCTCAGAAAAATCGCCGTCATTATCCCCTGCTACAACGAGGCCGAAGGGATAGCGAACGTTATCAGCAAATTCCCGCACGACCGCCTGACCCGTGACCTATACGATATTGCCATTTACGTCGTAGACAATAATTCGAGCGATAATACCGCCGAGGCCGCCCGCCAAGCCGGGGCTACCGTTATTCACGAGAGCCAAAAAGGCAAAGGCAATGCCATGCGGACCGGGTTCCGATCTATACCCGACGACGTCGACTACGTGGTTATGCTTGACGGCGACGACACCTATGCACCAAGCGAAATACTCCGCATGCTAGAACCACTGCGTGCCGGATTTAGCGACGTCGTCATCGGCTCCCGCATGGGCGGCCATATCCATGGCGACTCCATGCCCAAATTTAATCTGGCTGGCAACTGGATCTTTACCCATCTGGTGCGGTACGTGTACCGCGCAAATGTAACCGACGTCCTGACGGGTTATTTTGCGTGGAAAAAAGAAGTGATCGACAGCCTGCATCCGCACCTGGTGTCGGACGGCTTTGCTATCGAGATGGAGATGATCACCAAAATGGCGCGCATGAACCACCGGATCACCTCCGTGCCGATCAGCTACTTGCAGCGCGCCGGCGAAACCAACCTGCACCCGCTCAAAGACGGGCTGCGGATCTTAAAGATGTTCATAAGGAACCTGTCGTGGCGTCCGCAAAACATAGCCCCCGTGCTGGTGCCAACCAAGGAAGACCTGGCATGAAGATAGTCTACGTCAGCGATGCCATCTATCCCTACAACAAGGGCGGCAAAGAAAAGCGCTTGTTCGAGCTGACAACGCGCCTTGCCGCACGGGGCCACGACGTGCACATCTATACCATGCACTGGTGGAAGACTCCCGAAGCCGAGCGCGTTGAAAACGGCGTACATTTGCACGCTATCAGCAAGTATTATCCCATGTACGATGGCGACAAACGCAGCATCAAGGAAGGCATTATGTTTGGCTTGGCAACCCTTAGGTTGTTTAGGGTCAAGTTTGACGTTCTGGACGTCGACCACATGCCCTTCTTCCCTGTTCTTTCAGCTTGGGTGGTGTGTGTGCTGCGCGGCAAGAAGCTGCGCGGTACGTGGCACGAAGCCCTAACCACCCGGGACTGGACCAGCTATATGGGCAAGGCCGGCTATGCCGCATCTTTTATTGAGCGCATCAGCATCCGCCTCCCCTATGCAATCACCGCTGCATCGGGCCAGACCAAGCAGATTTTGGCGGACTACCACCAGCGCACCAAGCGCGTGGATACCATTGCGTCGGGCATCGACACGGCACTCATCCGCAAGGTCAGGCCGGCCGCCGTCCAGTGCGACGTGCTGTACGTGGGCCGTTTGGTCAAAGACAAGAACGTCGACAAACTCATAGACGCATTTGCGCTGGTCGCTAAGCGCGACAAGAAAGCGACATGCGTAATTATCGGTCATGGCATCGAGCGCGCCAACCTGGCGCGGCAAATAAAGAAGCTCGGCCTAACCGGCCGGGTTAAGCTGCTGCAGCCAATCGCCGAAGCCAGCGATGTATATGCATACATGAAGCGTGCCAAAGTATTTGTGCTGCCATCTGTCCGCGAAGGCTTTGGCATTGTGGCCCTGGAAGCATTGGCCTGCGGCACACCCGTAGTCACCGTGGACGCTCCGGCCAACGCCGCGAAGCACCTGATCGACGAAGGTGCCAACGGTTCAGTCGTAACCCTTACCAGCGAAGCGCTGGCTGATGCTATCCAAGTATGGATCGGCAAATCCAGCCAGCCCTTGGCTATTGAAGAGTATGACTGGAATGTTTTGGCAGCCCGCCAGGCGGAGGTGTATGCGGCATGAAATTTATAATTGTCCCCAACGCACCCGTAATGGCGGCCCGTCACTTCTGTATTGCCAAGACATTGATCGAACAGGGCCATGAAGTGCATTACATGATGTGGGCCTTGCCGTACAACATCAAACCGTCCGAGATGCTAAAGCATCTATTTACCTCCTTGCGCAGCAAAACATATGTGCACGAAGGCATTACTGTCCACACAGCCCGCCGACTTCCCTATTTTTGGCCATTTATTAACGGATGGATTTTTAAGAGTCAGATTAGGCGACTTTTTAAGCGCCTTAACGCCGATATCATTTTTACGGAAAGTTTTACCAACGAAACCGAAGTGCCAAAAGACCTTCCTTTCATCTACGATCTTGCCGATGACTATGCTGCGCCAGCCGATGTGTACGGCTCGCCCATTTATAAACTGGCCTTTAAGCTACTGGGCATCCGCAATGTCATGAAACGCCAGTGCCGGAACGCTATCGCAGTAACGGCTGTTTCGGATATTCTCTACAATTTCGCGAAGCAATATAACAGCAACGTACATATGCTTCGTAACGGCCTAGATAAAGGCATTATTGAGATGACACTGAGGGATTTGCCCACCAGGCCGACCAACAAGCATTCGATGGTATACGTAACCCGCTTTGGCCAGTGGAGCCGTGCTATCGAAACGCTTGAAGCAACAGTGAAACTCAAAAAAGAGTTTCCAGACCTTGAGCTGCATTTAGTGGGCGAAGGCACCGAATCGGCCAAGATGCTGGCGTTCATCAAAGAGCACAATGCAGAAGGCTACATCCACTACCACGGTTTTATTTACGACCGCAAAAAAATGTACGAGCTTATGGGTCAAAGCCAAATCGGCTTGAACATATCAGACAAGAACAAATGGCGTGATGCTGCGCACCCGATTAAGGTAATTGAGTACAGTGCATTTGGCATAAAGGTCGTTTCGACCAATTTGGCCGAAGTCGAAGCCCTTGCCTTGCCGAATATCTTTACATTTTCGGATGAGCCGAAGGGTACTAGCTTGATTGACGCTATGCGTCGGGCACTTCAATCTGAAAACGAACCAAGTAGTTTTGAGGCGGTGAGTAAAGAAGTTCTCAAGGTCTACGATTGGCACAGAATTGTTTATGCACTGGAGACGGTCATAAATGATGCCCTGAAAAGGAGATCAAGCAGTGATTGAACGGCTTAGGAATCGATTGCGTACCTTTGCAGAGGGTCGTTCGCGAAGCATAGGACTGTCTGGATTAATTGCTATGTTGCTCGCTATCGCAGACATGGCTTTGCTTACAGGCAGTGCCCCGCTGTCACTATTTACTGTTGCATTTTTCCTGTTTGCGCCTGGCTATCTTGTTTTGCGCAGAGTTCCTATCCGTTTCAGTTCACGGTGGGAGGTCGCCGTATTTTCATTGGCGCTAAGTATTCTACTCCTCATGGCTACTGGTCTGGCGGTGAACGGCCTGCATGCGCTTGGTGTCGACCGCCCGCTATCGGTTGGCGTCGTACTCCCAGCTTTGAATGCATTGGTTTTGGGCCTTACCTTGCTCAACCGCAAGGAGCGTGTAGCAATTCCCGACCGGGTACGCCTACCTAATAGCAAGATGCTTATCTTGGGCGTGGCAGTGTCGTTCTTGCCGCTATTGAGTGCAGCAGGCGCTATCCGGCTTAACAACGGCGGTTCAAGCGTACTGACGATGATACTGTTCGCGGCTATACCGATCATAATAGGCGGCCTTCTTTTGCCAAGGAACGACAAAATGAAGTCGATTTATACATACGTGATTTTCTGTATTAGCCTTGCGTTGCTGTTTTCTAATTCGTTGCGTAGCTGGCTGTTGAGCGGACATGATATTCATCGTGAGCTTTCAGCATTTATGGGTACTAACAGTAATGCCTTTTGGAATATTACCTCATCATCAGGTAACCCATACAATGCCTGTCTGAGTATCACGCTGCTCCCTACCCTTCTATCTAAGATTAGCAACATTGCCGACCCCTATGTTTTCAAGCTGCTATTCCAGGCGATTTTCGCTTTGGTGGTAGTACAATCATACTTATTTGCTAAGAGAATTATCGGCCACAGGTTGGCGTTGGTCGCCGCGTTTGCAACAGTTGCGTTCCCGGCTTTTTTAAACGACATGCCTTTCTTGAACCGACAAGAGATCGCGGGGCTGTTCTTTGCGGTGCTTATATCGACTTTGATGCTCGGCGCAACACAACGGGTCAAAAAGACCATAGCGATACTGGCAGTCGCAGGTATAATTTTATCTCACTATTCAACGAGCTACGTGACGATTATGATCCTACTGTTTGCCTGGATTGCATACAAGCTTGTTACGCTTAAGGGTGCTAATAAACCCCGCTCACCGTACTTGTTCACATTGCCCTTCATTGCGATTGCGTTACTGGGAACCTTTTGGTGGAATACGCAGATTACGCAGACCACAGGTGGGTTAAAGCAAACCCTCACCAAGACCGTGAATGGTATACTGCACGGCTCGGACGAACACGGTGAATTTCTACGGTACAGCCCTTTCGCCCCAGAGCCACTCACAAAGTCTCAGGAGTTTGCCCAGCAGACAGAAGATGACAGCGCCCGAGGCTTTAACCTAGTAGATAACCCTAGACTAGAAATGACACCCCTCGGCGATGCAGTGTCGAGGGTGATTGACGTAGGACGTATACATGACACGATGCACGTTCTCTCGGCACAGGCTTACCAGCTTTTTCTGATGGGCGGTGCCGTCATCGTATATATCCAGTATCGCAGAAAACGTAAGGATACATATTTTTATCTATTTGTATTTTCGGTTGCAGGTATCGGTGCGTTGGCTACGGTTACTTTATTGCCACGCTTGTCGGTTGACTATGATGTAATTCGTTTATTTCAACAATCACTCATCGTTACGGCGCCTGCTATGGTGGTAGGCCTTGCGTATCTGTTCGCTCGTTTCAAGAGGTATGCTGCGTTGCTCGCTGCTAGCTGCTTTATGGTCATCTTTCTGCATTTATCAGGATTCCTCCCACAATTAACTGGTAAATTCCAGCCGCAGCAGGCCCTCAATAATAGCGGTCCTTATTATGATTTTTTCTATCAGCACAGTAGCGATAAGATAGCATCGCAATGGGTTGCTGATCATGCGCATGATAAGCAGACGTTTATGGATACCGACGCAGCAATCAGGCCTGTCAAACTTGACCTTACGGTTGGTTTTCTGAGCGATAGTGTTCTACGAGAGAGTAATGACGGTTATCTATACAGAGACAATATGAATGTTGCTAGCGGTCATTACCGTGCTTTCATGAAGAGCGGTTTGACGTTGTACGATGCTCCGAGCTTAGCGGGCGGGCGAAGCCAGATATACAGTAATTCCGGGAGTGAGATATATGCCCCAAGGTACTAATCGACCACATATTATCCAGATAACTGGGTATTATCCTCCAAGCGTAGGTGGAGTCGAACTCCGTGTCAAGAAGCTGTCGCGTCTACTGGTTGATAATGGCTGGGATGTTTCGGTTATGACTTCACAAAACGGTCTTAAGCCGCAAACACAAAGAGACGGCGACATCACGGTACGCTATCTGCGTTCGTTCATTTTTGCCAGCACCCCGATCCTCCCTGGTTTGCTGCGTTCGCTGTTTAGTATGCGTAAGCACGCGCTCATGCATGTACACGTGTACCATGGGTTTACTCCCGAAGTTGTCTGCTTGGCATCAAAGCTATTCAAGATTCCCTATATTGCCCATGTACGAGTCGAAATGGCGGCTGAAGGCCGATTTGGCTTCCTGCTGCCCCTTTATAAACGAACCCTTTTGCGCTATTCATTACGGAACGCCTCCAGAGTTATTTGCTTGACTGACGATTATGCGACGATGGTACGGCAAAAATACGGGGTAGACCCTGCGAAGATCAAGGTCATTCCAAATGCTACCGATTTTTCGTTAGGTGACCCCAAGCGCATCGCGTCCAAGACCCAAATGTTGCGAATTGTGTGCGTCGGCCGGTTGAGCAAGCAGAAGAATATATCCTTACTGGTTGACGCCCTCAAGCTCTACAAGAGCCGATTCGGCAATGGCTTCCATCTTGATATTGTTGGCGACGGCCCACTCAAGCAGGAGCTTATTGAGCAGGTCAGACAGGCGGATCTGGTTAATCAGGTAACATTCCATGGCTTTTTACATGGCGATGCTCTGGAGAAGATTTATGCCGATAGCGACCTGTTTGTGTTGCCTACCCTGTATGAATCGTTTGGCAGTGTGTACCTTGAGGCTATGGCCAAGGGCTTGCCGATAATAACATCAAATATTGATGCGGTACGAAATGTAGTGATTAATGACAGGAATGGTATGCTTTGTGCTATTGAGCCCAAGGCTTTCTGCGATGCAATCCATCGAATTGCATCCGATCCAAAACAATATGCTAGTTTCTCTCGTAGTAACCTTGAGGATGTAGCACGCTACCAATGGGGCAAGATCATTGATGACACATGCAGAATATACATAGATATCGCAGGAGAGAAGAAATGACTGAAATTGCCGTAATAATGTGCACGTATAAGCGGCCTGAGCGTTTACGCCGTACGCTGGAACTGCTAAATAACCAAACAGGATGCGGGCAAATATGTCTGTATGTTTGGAATAATGAACCTAAGCATAGGAGCAGCATTGCTAAGACGGTTGACAAGTATCGGGGTAACGTCCGTGTCAAGATTCATAATAGCGCCAAGAATGTGGGTGGCTTCGGTCGGTTTTATTACGCCAAGGAAATAAGCGACCGGTTTCCCGCTGTCATTTTTATTGATGATGATATTGAAATGGCGGACAATGCGCTGGCAACGCTTGTATCTGAATACAAACCACACTCGATAGCTTCCTTCCACGCCTTCAAATTTATTTCTAAGTGTAACTACCACCGACGTGTCGCTGCGCGCGCTGGTGACCGTGCCGATTATTGCGGGACGGGGGGAATGATTTGTGACTCACGAATTTTTACCGAAGAGAATTTGTTCAACTGTCCAAGGGAATATTGGTTTGTCGAGGATTTATGGCTCTGCTACTACGCAGCTCACATTATGCATTGGAGCGTGCGAGCCAGCGCTGCAAAGTTTTATTGCATTGAAGATGGCAAAAACCAGTTTAATGGTGTCGCGGACAAAAAATCTTTATTCTTACAGTACTTGATACGACAAGGCTGGGGCGTTGCCTCGCGTAGAAGCACGGTGTCCAAGTGCCTAGATTTAATATACCGTTTATCCCCCAAGGCGTACAGGCTTGCCGCAGTGGTCGCCACTAAAATTAGAAACAGATATGAAAAAACCTGCGGTTAGTATAATTGTTCCCATCTACAATACTGTGGGCTATATTGAGGCTTGTCTTGAGTCTATTTTTTCCCAAACCTTCGGTGACTATGAACTGATCCTCGTGGATGATGGATCGGATGATGGTTCTGGGGATTATTGCGATGAAATTGTACGCCTGCACGAAAACGTACGCGTCATCCACACCGAGAATCTGGGTGTATCATCGGCCAGAAATACAGGCATCACCCATGCCAACGGCCAGTATATCTGCTTCGTAGACAGCGATGATTATTTGGAGCCAAATTTTGTCGAAAAGCTTATAGCTGTAGCCAGGTCGCAGGATGCAGATATAGTGTCATGCGGCTTCAGTAAGATTTATCAGCAGGGCAATCGTGAACATCTCTTGTGCAAAGAGGGTACATATGAAAACGAGGGAGCAGTAAAACGATTGTTGTTGTCAACCGAATTAGCTGAAGTAGTCATATGGAATAAGCTGTATCGACATAATTTATTTACGGAAAATCGGATCCGTTTCCCGGAAGATAAACGTTACAGCGAAGACGTTGCGATTAACTTTGAGCTGTACACTGCTGCTAGGCGCACTGTATTTATTAAGGACCTACTTTATAACTACGTACAAAGAGAATCTGCGGCTACTAAGCAGGGATATACCCCTGCCCTATTTGACGCAGTGGATGTAGCCCAAAATATTTCAAAAAGGGTGTTGTCCCGTTGGCCTGACATGAAATCTTTGACCTATCGATTTGAATTGCGTTATATCTTCCTTCTCGCGGGAATTATTTGTGAAAGCTACGCAAGCAATCGTGGTGCCTTGGGTCGGCTTTCGGTGTGGGTTCGTAAAAATGTACTGGGAATTTTGTTTAGTAGGCATGTGCCCGTGTTTCATAAGCTCAGAGCCGTAATGCTGGCATTAGGTACTAATGAATATTATTCTGCCAGTCGGACGCTAAGGCAGTTAGTCGGTATGCAAAGAAGGCTGGTGTACAAAAAGATTCACGAGAAGAGCCGGAACGGTAATCGCAGAATACTGATACTTACTCAGCCGCTAGGGTTGAATTATGGCGGCATGCTACAGGCGTATGCACTCCAGCGCGTTATAGGCGAGCTGGGTTTTGATGTCACTACCAACAATCATAAAAAGCATGCATCACTGGAGCTACGGCTACTTAGATTTGCAAAGGCATGCCTGGGTAGGCGTAAGCACCTGGCATTTGTCATAGGAGATGCCGAACATGCAATCATAACCTCGAGGACTCAAGATTTCATCAAGGCATACATTAAAACGACCGACATACAGAAGGGCGCTAAGATAGATAGCTCTATTGCAGACTCTTACTATGCGGTTATAGTGGGCAGTGATCAGGTTTGGAGGAAAGATTATTCGGATATACCGATACACCTGTTGAGTTTTGTCAGAAATTCGACAACGAAACGGCTGTCTTACGCTGCATCATTTGGCTTGGACAACATAGATGGCTACGGTGCACGACTACGCAAAAAGAGCAAACAATTAGCAAGTTGTTTTGACGCCATTTCGGTGCGCGAAGAATCGGGCGTCGCTATATGTAAGAATATGTGGGGCGTTGAGGCTGCCAGAGTACTCGACCCTACCCTTTTGCTCCAAGCTAGTCACTATCGTAAGCTTGTCGAAAGTGAGACGCGTTCGTCCCGTAGTGAAAACGCCATAGATGGGGGTGTATATTATTACCTCCTTGATCTCGCAAGCGATAAGAAAAAAATTATCAACCACATTACCACCCAGCTTGGAAAGGGGTCGTTTGGGATAGTAACTAAGTATCCTCGCACGCAGGCTGAGTTCTACCAATGCCCAGAGAAGTACATATTGCCGTCAGTGTCGCAGTGGCTAGATAGTTTTGATCGTGCCGGTTTTGTAGTCACTGACTCGTTCCATGGTGTTGTGTATTCGATACTATTCAATAAACCCTTTGTTGCTATTGGCAATAAGAGGCGCGGGATGGCGCGGTTTGAATCGTTGCTAGGGCTTTTTCAGCTAGAAGATAGGCTGGTAACCAGTCCCAAAGAAGTTACCACGCAACTAATTCGTGCGTCTATTGATTGGGATAGAGTAAACAGCATTGTCGAATTTGAGCAGAAACGCTCAGTTGAATATCTTCAACTGCACCTAAAACCAGTAAGGCAGAATCATGACCAGTAGCAATAAAGGGTGGATTGAAGTAGCGGCTAAGATTTTATCTCCAGTAAAGGTGCTGATTTTTCGTCTATATTATCAATTTTCTGTACGGAAATATAAACAGATACACCTTTTGAGCTTCAAGGAAACGATAAGTGCAATAGTTAATGGAAAAGTGTCTGTCGCCCGCTTTGGAGACGGTGAGATTAAATGGATGCTCAACATCCCACAGGATTCTTTCCAGGAGGGTGATAAGCAGCTGTCTGCACGCTTAGCAGAGGTTCTATCGGAAGGCCAGCTAGAGGGTTTCCTGGTTTGTCTGCCTGAGATATTTAAAAGTCATAAAGGTATGAACAAGCAGACGAAGCTATTTTGGTTGAAATTCTTTTTTTGGCATGGAACCGCTATCTTGCCTTATATGAAGCCGGATGGCATCTATGGAGATGCGCAAATAACGCGGTGTTACATAGGGCACAAAGATAAATCTGGCGCAGCTGAACGTTTTACGGCGCTAAAGACCATTTGGGAGAATAGAGATGTTCTAATCGTCGAAGGAGAGCACACACGCCTGGGAGTTGGTAACGATCTTCTTGGTAACGCTCGCTCGGTATCGAGGATACTTTGCCCCTCATCCAATGCGTTTGGGCGCTACGAAGAGATTTTGGCGGCCGCTTCGAGGCTGTCTAAAGACCGACTAATTCTAATCGCCTTAGGCCCAACGGCTACAGTATTGGCACTGGACCTGCACAAAACAGGATACCAGGCTATTGATATAGGGCACATTGATATCGAGTATGAGTGGTATTTGCGTGGTGCGCAGTCAAAAATTTCGATCCCAGGTAAATTTGTCAACGAATCAGATAATCATATGCTGAATGTACGAAATTATGATAAGGATTATCTTGACCAGATAATCGCCCGGATAGGCTGCTAAATGCGCACAAGAAACTCTGCGTACGGTCTGATTTCGTCTATGGCAATGAGCATTTGTTCCATGGCGGTGGGTTTTGTCCTACAGAGAACAATAATTGTTTCGCTCGGCATAGAATACCTCGGTATACACAGCCTTTTCATGAATATTGTTTCAATGCTCAGTATTGCTGAACTTGGTGTGGGTGCGGCTATCACTTATCATTTATATCGACCTATTGCCAAGAACGATTATGTTCGAGTAGGCTCGCTGTTGGCACTGTGCAGAAGATGGTATAGGTTTTCTGCATTGGCTATATTTGTGGTGGGCATTGCGATATTGCCATTTATTCATTCGATAGTAGGTGAACACTCAATTGATGGTAATGTCTATCTGATATTTCTAATGTTTATCGTTAACATGATGTCAACATATCTGATAGCCTACAAACGAATAGTGCTTTTAGCGGATCAAAAGAGCTATGTATTAAATATTGTCCATACCCTATTTCTTGTAATAGGCAATGGCGTCCAAATTTGGTCGCTGCTCGCGGCGCACAACTACTACCTATATCTTGCATTATTGATAAGTATGCAGCTCCTTGAAAATATATACATTTCGTATAGGGTAAGACGCGACTATCCCTTGTTGCACCGAAAGGTGTATGGAGCAGTAGATAGAAAAACTAAGAAAGAAATTGTGAGCAAAATCAAAGGGTTGGCATATCATAATGTGGGATCGTTCGCCGTATTTGGTACAGATAGTATCTTGATATCAACCTTTTTGGGTATCAAGATGGTCGGCTTGTATGCCAACTACTATATGGTTTTCACAGCGATTTCGGGGATAATGTCGCGTGCATTTACCGCAATCACCGCAACAATAGGAGATCTTTTGATAGAAGGATCCAGAAGTAAAACAATTGACGTCTACAATAAGCTCCATTTGTTTAACTATTGGGCTACGTGTGTTGCCGTAACAGGCTTTTTGGTTACTATAAGCCCTTTCGTTTCGGTTTGGATTGGCGATGAGTATGTACTGGATATGGGGGTGGTCGTCGCGTTGTCCGTTAATCTCTACTTGCAATTATCGAGATCGATCCTTAATAGTTTTAAAAGTGCGGGCGGCATTTTTTATGAAGATCGCTTCGTACCAATCATTGAGTCAATAATAAACTTGCTCCTGTCGATCATTTTGCTGCACTTTATGGGGCTAGTGGGCGTCCTGCTCGGCACTATATGTAGCACCCTAGTCTTATTCATCTATAGTTACCCCCGTTTTGTGTTCGTGGGAATTCTGCATAAGAGTTACCATGAATACTACGCGCAATTTATTCGTGACTTTTTTGTGTTTGCTGCGATGGCCTCGGCCAGCTGGGCGCTTACTGCTTCTGTCGGTCCAGAAGGTGGAGTTCTGCGCCTACTGGTTAATACAATGATCGCATTTGTACTCTCTAACTTTCTCCTATATGTCATTTTTGGCAGAACGGCGGAATTCAAATATCTTCGCGACCTTGTGAATACTGGTATACGTAATGCGGTGCGGCATCGTAGCCGGCTGTGATCAAGCCCCTGGATCAGAAGTTAATAGATAGACAGATTGTCAATTCTCACCGTTTCCGTAACCGATTCCATATGAAACCCTATGCTCTTGAGTTCGCCATCAGGTATGTTGTTTGCTCTTATTGATGAATCAATGCCCAGAGATGTCCCTAATGAGAAATTGACGTCCCTCCATTTTGAGCCTTCAAGCGTAAACGGAAAGGATTTTAACTCGGCGTTAGACCAGTCTGCGGCGCTACGTCCATCACCGGTGACCGAAAATGTATCGTGGGTCGCATACCAAGCATCGCCTATCTGTACGAGCAGTCTAACCTTATCCGCTTGTTTAGAATTATTGAGACGAAACTTTATTTCCGATATTTGATTGGCAGTAAGTCCAGATATCGAGGAAAAATAGCCTATGCATTGGCTCGTAGGGCTGGTGTTGGTTTTATATAAGAAATGATTCCCAGATATATTAGCTACACCAAAGTTGGTTGCTGTCGTGCTGCTAGTATCGCTGGCCGTTGCTCCGAGGGCTGATTTCCAGCCAATAGTAGCAGCTACATCGGTCGTACTTGCATGGTTAAAGAAATCAAACTTAATTATGGGATTGTCTGGACCTTTTGTTGCTATATGGATATCCATCATCTCTGATTCGGTGAGCGCACGTCTAAATACCGCTACGCCACCAAGGGCACCATTAATAAAGTTACCGAATGAGCTGCCTGCTTTTACCGCACCTATTGTAAAATCTGCTGGTGAAGTTACTCTGTTGAGTCCTAGATTATACGGATAGGGGTTGGTATTGTTACTGGCCTTAACATCAGTAATCCCATCTGTGTATGACCTTGCGGACGTCCCGTCGTACACCATCCCTATGAATTTCATAGTGCCTGTCTGTAGGGGCCTTGCAGATGCGGAGTAATCCTTGTTATATGGGTATCCGGGGGTAACGCCCCCGTCGTAAGACACGTGCCCGCAGACTCTGTCGTTACCTCCATATAGTGGCAGGTCGTGAAAAAGTGCATATTGCCGCTTTCCGGCACCGCTTGTTTCTTCCCAGACCCCAGCTATCAGGCCTGCCGCGAGATACGCAAAAGGCTCATACCATGCCACTACAGTTACTTGATCTCCAAATTGGGCTACATTTAAATCCCCGATGTCTGCTGACGAGAGCTTTAGGTACCGGCTTGTGCCGTTAAAAATAATTGAGCTTCCAAATGGACCATACGGAATTTTCGTTACATTAGTGGTGCCGAAGTTTTCCAATGGGTAAGCAGTAGTACCAGTGTATTTTTTGGCATAAAACGGTGCAGATGTTTCGGAGAAATCCCAAAAGGCCACAAGATCTGACGGCCAAAAATCACCGTCGATTGCTAGCCTGTGCAACGGTGTTCTTCTCGCGTCAGGGGCGCTTCTGTCGATAGCAAGACCACGATTTGTTATTACTAATTGTCTAGGCATGGATTATCTCCAGCTGACTACAATATCTTGATTTGCCCCAGAAGTGACAATCGTCAGGCCAGTCGAGAAAGCTATATCATACGTTTTATTCACTTCTGATTGGAGTAGGGTTGCCGGTGAGGTTATTATCCGGATTACGCTCCCACTGCCCGCGTTATTGTCATAGACGGTAATTACGCCGGAGGCCGTTGCGGTAAAGTCTATGCCGTGCAATATGCCTGCGCCAGATTTTATAACTGTCGTAGTTTGGGCTGTGATATGGGTGTAGGAATGGCCTAAAGGCGTAGCTATGACAGAGTCGTTAGTGGAGTCTAGGCGTGTAGCCAGTGCAACCTTTAAGTTGCCCGATGGGTCAAGTTGTAAGTTACTGTTCTGTCCATCGGAGAGTGTTAGTGGGGCTGCATTGTGTTTTCCGCTTACCGTAGCATGTAAACTAGCTCCGTACATCGGGTCTCCTTCTGCGCAATCATACGTTATCTGCAGTTTATCCCCGTTGCTCATGGCAGAGGTGTCGTATTCGAGGGTTAGGACGTTGCCGCTGGCACTGCCGCCGCGGGATGGTGTGTTGAAGATGTAGATTACTTCGTTGGTCGTGACGTTGGTAATGAGTAATACTCGTTCGAGCTCGATGCCGGTGAAGTCATTGAATGTCACTGTGCGTGCGGCCGCATTGAATGAATAATTTTTGATGATCTGTTTCATGGGGAATTCCTAGAGTGCTATGGCCCAGGCCATGGCGTCGGTGGCGCTTACGGTGTTGGTGGTTTTTTGGTCTACATATGTTTTGACGGCCCTTTGGGTGGGTACCTTGGTGCTGCTGTTGGCAGCGAGGGACTGGTCGTCGTCAACGTCGGATGCCTTTACCTGGGCGTCGTTGGTAACGTTCGTTAGGCCTACGTCCGATTTGGTAAGTCCCACGGCGCCAGTTTTGCCAGCGACAGATGTTACACCCTCACCTGGCCTGGCAACGTTTTTGAGTGTCCCGTCGTCATTGTGCTCTACGAGCAAGAAGCCATTAAGAATTTCCCCCCAATCGCCTGCGTCCTGACCTGATTGCGGTAGTCTTGCCATGTTGTACCCTCCGGAATGTGTTAGTTTTTGTAATAGCTGAAGTGAGGTCGTCATATATAAAGACCATAAACTGACTGGGTTTATGGTCGGTCATGCAGCTCCACGTTGCCGTGAAGCCCTTATGCTAACATGGCTTGCCGGGCAGTTCAAGCCAGACAAAATGAGAAAATTATGCCACTAGGGCAATACACGCCAAAAGCGTCAGTTTGGCTGTGACGTTAGTCACTGTCGTAAGGATAAGATTAGTCTGCAGCCTGTATGCGACGCTTAGCGTCGTGCTGGTGATGAACGCCACTGCCGTCAGGCCGATGTTGCCTGCCGGCAATGTAAGCGCGGTAAAGGCGGCGACCGCCACCGCCACCGATAGCGTTGGCCCGACGTCCTGCCGCACGTAGCGTTGCAGTACGCCGCGGAAATAGAATTCTTCTATAACAGCAAAGCCAGCCAGCATCCCGGCCGCAAACGGCAAAGACATGGCGCCCAGTGATTGGTAATCGCCCACTATGGCGTAGCTTACAGTGCCTAGTACCGCACCGGTTGCCAGCATTGCAGGAACGGCAAACAGATAATTGGGCTTGGTTTTCTTTTTGCGGCTTTTTGCCGTTGGGAGCATACGGCGGTATGCAAGCGCCAAAGCGGCTAATGTGCCGTACAGCACGGCCGCCTGCGCCGCATTGCTGTGCTGTGGTAACGCCAATGCCGCAAACACTGCCATGGGCACGACACTGGCTGCAACGAACATGCTGCGCAGTTTGTCGCGGCGGAGCGTCAGCCCAACGAGCAGAACCAGGCTAAGGGCATTGGCGGCTGCGCCCACGGCAGGCAGGCTCAGGAGCAACATCTGTGCCCCCAGTAGTGAGCCGATAATCGTCAGCGCGGCTGCTATGCACTGTTTGTGCTCTATGGCTTCTGCTTTGAGGTGTATCCAGCGATCAGCCGCGAATGGATTGCTCAAAAATCCAGTAAAGAACCGGCCGGTTGTGCCAGCCGGAATAGCCGCTCCGCGTGCTCGCCGGTGCATTATGCGCCCCCCTGTTTATAAGCGGCGTAACCCAGGATTCCGACCATAACGAACAGTATGGGATACAGTAGTTTGAAGCGCTTCTTTTTGGTTTTGGAAGCATGCGCAAAAGCAAACTCATATACCAGCAGTGCGCCGATGAGCAATATGGTATTGAGGATGAGGACTATTTTTTGCAGTGTTTCGGGATTATCAAATACAACGCCCAGGAGCATAACGGCAGACTCTTAATAGATGTATTTTACTATAAAGTTGTTGTTTTTTCAATAATATGACTGTTTAGTAACTCGTCTCCACCCAAGCGCTGCCGTTCCAACGCTTGACCGGCTTTACGACCCAGGCCGAACCGTTCCAGACCTTCATGGGTTTTGCTACCCAAGCACTGCCATTCCAAACCTTGATGTTGCCGCCTGCGCCGCTGCTGACCGTAAAGTCTGCGGCGCTTTCGGCGTTCCCGCCGAATGATACCAGCTCGCTGGTGCGGGTGTCGCTGGTGGCCCATGTCTGCCAGTGATAATCGGTGCCGATGGTCAGGCCGGTTGCGGCCACCGACATGACCTGGTAAATGGCCGGGGCTTTGTTTGTCCAGCTCCACGAGGCCGGTGCGTCGGTATAATTAAGCGCCTGGGTGTCGCTATGCCAGGTACCGGATACCGGTCGTCCGGCAACTATCACAAAGGTATTGCCAACTACGAACCGTCCTGCGCTGCGTCTGGCTGCCGGAGTATTGGCCGTTGCCTGCGTCGTCCACGAGGTAAAAGCTGCGGTGCTGGTATAGCGGACCGTATTGTTTACGGCCGTGCCGTCGTAGCCGCCAAAGCAGACAAGCCGTTGGTTGGCGCTGTCGTAGGCCAGGGAGGCACCCCTTGCGGCAATGCCGCCGGTGACGCCGGTATTGGTCCAGGCGCCATTGGTCGTGGTCAGGTCCAGATAGAATAACTGCGACGTAAACGTGGTGCCGGCCGAGTTGGTGGCCCCGCCGTGGATGTACAGGCGCTTATTGGCTGTGTCGTAGTCGTAGGCTGACTGCCAGGCTGCCGTAGGGCCGCTGCCGGTGGGGGTTAGCTGCGTCCAGGCCTCGCTGCCTTCGGTAAGGCTGAGCGCCCACGTGTCGCTCAGAACCGTGGCGCCGACCCCTTGCCCGCCCCACAAGACCATGCGTTGGTTGGCGTCGTCGTAGCAGCCTGCCATTAACCACCGCGGGTTGGGGGGAGTGCCGGATACGCTCAGGCGAGTCGCTTTGTACATGCCATGGGCGTCGGCCTTAAATTGCCAGACGTCACTGGTACGGCTGCTGCCGCCGCAAAGGCCGCCAAAGTGGATAATGCGGTCATTCAGGCTGTCATATACTACAAGGCCGCCTTCGTTTTGGGGCATGGTAAAAGGCCCTTTTGCCGCATAGCGCCAGGTATTGGCGGTGGGGTTGTATGCCCACAGTTCGGCGATGTGGTCCCCGCGCGAGATTGTCGCGTCGTCGTCCATGGTCCCATAGCCATTTATGAGCAGCACCTCACTGCGCGTTGAATTGTATGCCGTCGCAGGGGCATCTCTGGCCCTAAAGTGGTCGATGACATTCAGGCCATACACCGTGATGGAGTTTGATGTGTCGGTTAAGTCCAGGGCGTAGGTGTATTTGACAGTACTGTCGTACCCGTTCATGGTGGCCACTACCAACATCTGACGATTGGTGTCTACGGCGGCGGCCCCGCTCGAATACGCCAGCATGCTTTGGTTGCTTAGGTCATTGGCCTGAAGCTGCGTCCAGGCCTCGCTGCCTGACGTCAGATTAAGCTCCTGGATGTCGTTGCGGCTGTTGCTGACGTTTCCCTGCCAGCCGGCCATGAGGATAGCCCGCTGGTTGACGCTGTCGTAGGCAATGGTCGACAGTTCGCGGCCACCGGGAGCGGTGCCGCCCGGAGTAATCTGCGAAAAGGCGCTGGTCCCTATGTTGAACTGCCAGACGTCGTTTAGGTAGGATGTGCCGTTATATCCGCTGGTGATGATCAGCCGGTCATTCGCGCTATCGTAGATCATGCCACATCCAGAACGGATGCCAGGGCTGCCAACCGCGCCGTTGGCCTTGACAGTTGTCCACGTAACGGCTGTCGGCGTGTTGACGTTGAATGTGCAGCGCAATAGGTCGTTATAGCGGGCTGCACCCCATCCGCCAAAGAGATAGAGGTCGGTCGTGTTGGCGGCCGTCGGCTTGCCTGCCATATGGTGGGTCAGGTAGGAGCGTATCAGGGGCGTATTGGTCTGGGTGATGGCCGACCAGGCTTCGGAACCGGGCGTCGAGACATCCAGACAGTGCATTTCGTTTAGGTCCGAAGGAGAAGATCCGCCCCAGATGACCATGTAGGCTTTGTCTACCGCACCGGAAGTCGTTCCGCGCGCATAGGTTGCCGCTGCCAGGTTTTTGGCTGTCGGCGGCGTTCCGCTGGGATTGAGTTTGCTCCAGCGATGGTAGCCACTGTCGGCGGTGAGCTGCCAGACCTCGTTATACCGGGTAGTGCCGTCGTAGCCGCCAAACAGGATGAAACGCTTGTTTTTGGCGTCATAAACCATGGCCGCCCCGCGGCGGTTAGTAATGAGTGCCGCCTCTTTTAAGATGCGTGCCGTTGCCGAGACAGTTGCCGTGCCGGTAAAGCCTGTGCCGGTTTGACGTACTTCAGCGTGCAGGGTGGTGGCGTTGGCGGGCGTATCGTTGTAGATGCCGGCGTCCAGCCAGACGCTGTTGGCGATGCCGTCGCCGACAGTGCTGCCGCCGACCGCAATCGGTGTGCGCTGGTCGTTGCGGTATTGCCCCCGGGCAGTGCCCTCCAGCCCCGCCCCCAGGGTAATGCTAAAACCGGTGCTGCGGTTGGCGGTAACTGTAAACGCCATGTGCTAACTCGCGAGGCTATCCGCCGAACGCCCTACATTAGTCCCGTCATTAGCCGACACAAAAAGCTCCTCAGTATTGTCGTACCAGGTAAACGAAAAACTGCCATCGCCCGAGCGCGTAGTGGTCAGGACTGCTTCGCCGGTACTGCTGCGGCAGAGCGTCAGTGTTACTGTCCCCGAAAAGCCGCCGCTAATCGAATCAGCTACACTAAAGGTAATAGTGTGGTACGTAAACAACAAATCAAGCGTGTGGTATCCGGCACTGTTGTTGGACATCATCGATACCCAGCGCCGGGAGGTCTCGAAGTCCATGCGGTCAGCACCGACGTCGCCGGTCCAGCGTTTAAAAAGCTCGCGGGTTTGGGAGTAGCAGGTGCGCATGCCAGCCTCAGGATCAGTCTCGCCAATGTCTACATAAGCAGGCTCCCAGCGGACGCCGCCCTCGGCTGCCGTGCGTTCAGCCAGGACATTGACGCCCGCCGGCGCTACAGTCGAGTGGCTGGAGTATTCCAGTTTGGTGCCGTTGGCGGTCAAGAAATAATTAGCTTCGGGTATGATCGGGGCGGTCGCAGCGATCGTGATCAGGTTGTTGGCTGCTGCCGTTCCTACGGCGTTAATATTCCAGAGTATTGTTTTGTTGTGCGCGCCAATGCCGGACGAATGCACGCTTGACGTGTAGTTGACAATCCAAAAGCCGCAGACATTGGTGCCAACGTCGGCGGCATCCGTCCGGTAGACGTCGACGCTCAGCGAATTACGGCCGCGTGCCAGGCTGGCGCCAGCGTCGTTGCGGATCATGCAGCAGTTGCCACCCGCCAAGACCGAGGCGGTATCGGTATAGGCTACGAACGAGCCCGTGCCGATACGCATGCTTAATCCGGCGACGTTACCCAGCTGGTCCCAGTGCATAAAGAACGCCAGGCTCTGCAGAGTGATGGTACCTGGCTCCTCGACCCATAATTCGCGTGTTGCGCGTTGGTAGTCGGCCGATGTCGTACCGCCCATCGGCGAGGCGAATTCCATGGGGAGCATCAGTGATTGTATGGCGGTTGTGGTGGTGCTGGCATCGAATTCGTAGGTGACGAGCATCCATACCTGAGGGTGGTTGACACGGCCTACGGAAGCCCAGATAAAAAAATCATGAGTGGCGTTGGTAGTCATTCCCAGTGAGTTAATGTCCCATACATACCTAAAGAAGCGGTCACTGGCCAGCGCCCCTTCGTAGTTGCCGGATGTCAGGGCCGTGAGCGCATCGATTTGCATCGAAAGCGTATGGTCGGTGGTTAGGGCATTCCGGGCTTCGTTGCCTTGGACTACAATATGAATATCGCGGTAGGTCTTGCTAGCCTCTGGCAAATAGGTGTCGAGCGCCGGAATCGTAGCATTAGCCCCGCCAGGCTTGGCGGTACCCAGCGCGCCCGTCGGCGCGTCGAGAGGTATCCATACCGTCTTGAGCTGCGTTGCGGCAC
This sequence comes from Saccharimonadales bacterium (SeqCode), assembly GCA_035758825.1. Lineage (GTDB taxonomy): Bacteria > Patescibacteriota > Saccharimonadia > Saccharimonadales > UBA4665 > JARIHD01. The sequence continues at coordinate 45,017 of DASTWA010000002.1, read as the reverse complement.
TGTCGTCGTATTCGTAGGTTATGTCCAATGTTACACAGACGTTGACCATACCGAGCGTCGTGCCGGTGTTTTGGTTGATGAGCACTTGCACGTCGCAGGTCATGGAAGTGCCCGTCCAGTTGGTAGTAAAATGCGATGTAAAGTCGGAGGTAAAAAAGTGACTGGTGTTGAGGCCGGAATGGGTCACGGCGTTGGCGTTAGCCACTGATGTATATGCGGCCGCCCCAAGCCGCAGGTTGGTCGTGCGGTTGTTGAGCGAACCGCCGGTGGCGGTCACGATGTCATCGCAGGACACCCGGGCAATTACCTTGCGGAAGGTTTTGGTTGCTTCCGGCAGGTAGACGGTTATCTGGGTCAGCGTTGTCAATGTATTGTTGGTCAGTGAGGCCAGCGTCGGGAATGCGTATTGTACTGTTTTGAGTCGTGTTGCCATATGTTTCCTAGTTAGTATCTACCCATAAGTCGCCGACCGTGGGCGATGTTGGCGCCACGGTGCCGACGCTCATTTTTGCAAAGCCTGATGCTTCGGCAACCGCCAGGTTGGTCCGAGCCCCGGCTGCTGTCGAGGCATTGGTGCCGCCGCGGTCAACCGGCAGCGTGCCGCTGCTTATGTCGCTGGCGGCAAGCGTCGGGCTAGCTACCAGGCCGAGGTTACTGAGGGCTGTAAGTGCTGCGCCGGTCGGCTGCACTATAGGGGTAGCATTGTAAAAGCCGAGCTTTTGGGTGGTAGCCGTGCCAATTTTGGTTCCAGTCGTTGAGCCTGCACTAATGTCCCCGCCATCGGCCAGGGTTATATCGCCGGCATTATCGAGTACGAATCTGTCCGAGCCTCCAACCTGGGCGTGAATAAGCCGTTTACTGCCCGAGCCGGTGGTGCCCTCGGTCGGATTGATATGCAAGGCAGTGTAGCCCGCCGTCCCTGACTGGCTAACGGTCGGTGCTATGCTGTGGGTTATGTTAGTGCCGCTGGCCGCCTGCCAGGTTGGCGCTACGACGACACCGGCAGCCCCGGCTGTGGTGCTGGTCTTGCCGCTTAGCTCCTGGATGTAGCCGCTGGCCGATCCGCCGTTATTGAGCTGCAGGTTTGTCCCGTCGCCCGTGGCGAACGAGATCGCCCGGGCAACCCCAGCCCCGCCTTTTTGGGTTACGAGCGACAGGACATTGGACGCCCAGTAAAATAGCCCACGCTCGTAGTTGGTAGTTTGGTCGGCTGTATTGTAGAGCGCTATCCCCGTGCTGCTATACGGCAAGGTTAAGGTGTGGGTCGGGTCTGCACCGCCGATGAGTACGCCGGTGTCATTGATACGGACGCGTTCGACGGCGTCGGCCTGCCCATTGGCGGTGGTAAAGATGGCATAGCGGGCGCCGTGGTTGCCGGTCGAGAAGTCCTGGGTGGCGTTTGTTATGACGTAGGCCCCCCGCCCGTATACCGTGCCGTCCCAGCCTTCGAACTGGTGGTATCCAAGCTCGGCGCCATTGACTACCGCATCCGTAGCGGCTGTGGTATTGCCGCGTTTGCGGACTACCAGCCCGCCGCCCCAGTTAGCTTGGTTTTGGAACGCCGAATAAATGACACCGTTTGCTGTCAAGCCAGCAAAAGTTGGCGAGGCGGTCGTCGATAGGTCTTGCGGTGTACCGGCTGTAATAGTTACATCTACTTTTTCGTTGGCAGCATCGTCGGACGTCGTAATAGTCGTGTTGCTACCCTCGATAAAGTTGATTTGCCTGCGTGATCCAGCGGCCGAGCCACCTTTGGCGATGTTGACCCGGGCGGTCGCATCCAGACTGCCTGTCAGGGCGTCGGCCCCGCCGCTACTGTGCGTCACGCCATGGGTAACCCCGGCACTCACCTGTACCCATGCCGAGCCGGTAGATTGCCAGAGTGTCCCGCCATTATTGTCGGTCGCCAGATAGTACAGGCCGCTGTTGGTGCTGGAAGCGGCGGGCCGAGAAGCGAAGGTGCCGCGCAATAACAGCCCGCCTGCCACTGATGGCAGGTCTGTCTGTGTGGCGCCTACGACTCCACTCTTAAGAGTGCCGTCACTTGCATGCGAGACCTGGAGGTACTCATTGAGGATCGTACCCCAGTTACCAGCGTCACCACCAACGATCGGCAAACGGGCCATTATCCAAAGACGTCCTCGCTGTTATAGCCCTTGTGAGGCTGTTTGCCCCCAGTGTGGCCGTATTCTTTTTCGCCAAATACACCTTTGTCGCTTGTGGCGAGATCCGGCGTACTGACCGATTGAAGTATGCGGAAAAAACTTGCTACACCCAAAAAACTACCACCCAAAATAAACAGGAATTGCTTACGGGTGACTTCTTTCTTTGAAAGCTCTGACAAGAGCTGCTTTAGATCGGCCACATCCTCCCCCTAAACCCCTTATGTCAATATAGTATACCCCAGACTTTGTATCGGTCAATGTGATGACAATCAACGATAACTAAACAACATCAGTTTGTGACTGCGGTGTATAGCACCGAAACACTATAGCTGCCCGACGTAACCGTATCGTCGGCACATAACCCGTACCATACCGTGGTTTCATCGGCCGGGTTGGCAGGCCCAACCGATGACGCTACGGCTGTTGGCGTCCCATTGTTTGCCGGTACGCCGGCAAACGTGTCACTGGGTATGCTTCCGTTTGACCGGGCTGTCGTAGGTCCGGCGCCAAAGCCACTCAGACCGTCGACGCGGTAGCCCCAGGTATTCATGCTCAAGATAGCCGGTGAGGCAGCGGTCGAGGCTGCCGCGTTTATATTGCCACCCGCTCCGGTCATGTCGTTGTTGGCGGTGCTGGTCGTCATGGTGAGTGTGTAGCCGCTTGTGCTGTCGGTCAGCACCGAGACAGTGTCGCTTTGAACCGTGCATCGTCCCGTTGGCGTCGGAGCGACATCAACCGCGGTCGTGCCCCCACTGGTCAATGTGATCGTACATGACCCGTAGTTACAGTTGCCAAAACTGCCACTCCCATAGGTGGTTGAATCGGTCGTGTCAGCCATGACCCGCCCGCCTCCGGCCGCTAAGCTGGCTGCGGTAAGTGCTACAACAATATATCGGATGAATCTTTTCATTATTTGAGCCGCCTATGTAATAATCGCAGCCTTAGCCAATGGAGTGCTGCGGCCGTCCCATATAACGATACCCCTAATAGCACCGCTCCGCTAGCTATGATTAGTATCGGTGGTATGGTTGTGCTTTTTGGCTCGGCCTGCGGTTGCGGAGGGTTGTTTGGGGAATAGATCACAGAAATTTCTTCGCTGGCCGCGGATTGCCCGCTCAGGCTGGCGATTACCTTGATTGTATTGGCCCCCTCTTTTAGCGTTGCCAGTGCCGCAAATGTGCCTTTTTCGGATACAATGACCTGGGCGGTCACGGCGCCATTGACAATAATGGACACTACGCTGCCGGGGTCGGCACTTCCTTTTATCCAAAGACGTCGGGAGCCGGTTTTGGTCCCTGGCGTTGGCTTGGTAATAACCGGCGTCGCAATGACAAAACCTTGGCCTTCGCCTGCCTGCCCCGAAGGTTGGGGTATGATATCCGGAGTTTCGGCTGGCAGGCCGGTGACTTCCGGGCTTGCTTGTGTGGCTGGTGCAGGTTCGTCTTTGGGGACTATCCGAAAGACGAGTATGGCGGCAGAGTCATGATTCGTGCCGCAGCTGTTGGTTCCGCGCGCAACTAAACCGTTGTTGCCTCCTACGATTGGAACCTCGATGCCGAACGTGCCGTCGCTGCTGGCTGTTGTAGCGCCCACGCCTGACCCATTGCGCAATATGCTGACCGTTATTCCGGGTTCGGCTGTGCCGGTAATGTGGACTGTGCTTTCGGTAGTCTGGCTATCGTTTGCCGGCGCGGTTATTTGGGTCTCGCCAAAAGGTTCGCATATTTGACTCTGGATAGTCCCGCTTGCCGCCAGCACCGGACCTGGCGCAAAAAGCAGCCCTATTCCCACCGCTATAGCGACGAGGCGTGTGCGTTTATTTTTTGCGTACCACACGTCTCATGCCCAAAAAGGTCATGGAAGCTGCAAAGAGGATGACAATGCCAATAGTCAGGACGCGCATCGGCGTATCGGCGACAAATACGTATTTTGTCGGCAGTTTTTCGGTTTTGCCGAGGTATTTGACCTCACCGCCTACTTTGAACAGGCCGAAGGTTGCGCCATTAGTCCAGGTAACTTCAATCCGGCGCAGCTTTTGCGGCAAAATTTGGGGCTTTCGTTCAAAGGTAAATTTTGGCCCGCCAAAAATGTCGCTAACCGTCACTTTGACTTGGGCCGGATAGTGGACCGACCCGGTATTGGCCTGTTTGAGCGTAGCCGTCAATGGGTCTTTTTGCAGCCATGGCACGCTCCAGCTATCGACGTGGCCCCTTTCGCTTACTTTGCCTGACACTCTGAGGTACATGACCGTACCGACCCGCTTGCGGGTAACTACGCCGCTAGCTCCTTTGTCTTCGGTCTCGGCAAATACCGTCGCGTAGTAACTCCCCGCTGGCGTCCCCTGAGGTACGGCAACCGTAAACGGTATGGCATCTTGATTGCCAATCTGAAGGTCGCCGCCGGTTTTGGTAAATGCGAACCACGACGTAACATCTACGGCTCCTTTGACTGGGGTAAAGTACGGCTTGTATTCTTCGCCGTCAACGCTGTACGGTGACGCGTATACTTTGTATGAATAATCTAATTCACCCTGATTGATAACCACAATTTCGCCAGTATAGCTGGCACCTGGAGCAATCTCTTTGTCGATTGCCGTAGGCGAGATGGTAAGTCCGCCGGATGCGGCCCGTACAGTGCCAGGCGTGTGAGCCGCAATACCAACAATGGCTATAGCTATTGCTACAGCCATGAGCTTGAGCTTGGTTGTAAGGGCGTATTGTTTCATGCTAATTTGCTGTGGCGGTGTATGTGACGGTATCGGTGTACGTGCCGCTTGGCTGTGAGGTGTCTGCGGCGACCGCATACCACACCGTTGTCGTGTCTTCGCTTGCGGTCGTGGCTGTTGTTTTGAGGGTGTTCGGAGACGAATTTGCCGGTACACCAGCAAATGTCAGGGCACCGATTGCTGTGCTGTTTTGACCAGAAGTCGGCCCGGCGCCAAATCCGCCCGCTCCGTCGACGCGGTACCCCCAGGTGTTAACGGCTTGTGCTATAGGGCTGGCTTGAGTGCCGGCCGAGGCTGCAAGGTTATTGCTGCCCGAAACCATGTTTGTGTTGGCGTCGGAATCGGCAATTTGGAGTGTATAGCCGAGCGGGTCGTTGGTGCTAACGGTAAGCGTGTCGCTGGCAATTGTCTGAGCGCCCGCTCCCGAGGGGGTAACGTTTACATTGACCGTACCATTGCTGGTAAAGACACTAATTACGGAGCCGATAGCCGAACTGATGGTCGTCGAAGCAGTGGCTGCCCCAGCGATTGCCGGCGCTGCCAGCACGAAAAATACTGCCACCAGGCTCGAAGCACCGAGTGCCAAGGATTTGTCGGAAATAATATTTCTCACGTGAGGCCCTTTTATGACTGTTTGTGATTATAGTATAGCACTAGCATTATGAGTGTGACTACTATCACGTTAATAAATCATCTTCAAACTGCTGGATGCCCTTCAGGGTCGCCTCGTACCCGCCAACATCAGGAAAGTCGAGGCTCTGTACCCGCTTCCAGAGGGCTGCAATCAGGGCTTGGGTCCGTTTGAGTTCATCGTCCTGGAATGTCAGCTCAAGGTTGCGAATCCGTCCATTGGTGTCCGGCTCCACGAATTCGATGCGTCCGGCTGCAACCTTGTACCCCCGGTAACTGTGGGAGCCTTCAATCAGTAATTTATAGCTGTATAATTGCAACTGATACCGATGGAGGCGCGGTTCACTGCTCCACTTGGCGTGTGGCCGCCCGGTCTTGTAGTCCACGACGGTAATTGTCTTGTTTGCGGGGTCAATTTCCATGCGGTCTACCTTGCCTGCCATGTGCGCATCTCCTACGAACACCCCTTCACGCTTAAAGTTGTGTTCGGCTTTGTCGGCCGGCCCAAATATGTGGCCCCGGGCTGCCATGTAGGCGCCCAGCGCCCGTTTGCCCCGTTCGGTTTCCAGGTCGCGCTGCGTTCCGGCCAGTTTGCAGGTCAGCATGTGGTCTTCAAAGTATTTGAGCGTTCCTTCCATAGCTGGCAATTTGCCAGTCCGGGTGACATAGTGCTGGACCCACTCCAGCGTCTCGTGGATGGCGTTGCCAAAAATACTGTTAGCGGTCGGCGCTTGCGGAAAGCGCAGCAAGACATCAAAGAAGAAGGCGTCTGGCCCACCGTATTCGAGGTCAATAAACTTGGTTAGGTGCGTCGGACTGAGCTGGTAACCGGCCAGCCGGTCGCTCAGCAATTGCCGCAGATCGACCGTACCTCTGGCATCTATATGACGCTGGTGCCAGTTGAGTTCGAGAGACCCAAGGGTTGGGGCGCTGTGGTCATTGGCGACAACGGTTTGAGCATGAACAGGCAATACAAGGCTTCGGAAGGTGCCGTCTTCTTGTTCCTGTTCGTCCAGGTACTTAAGGCGGCGCGTCCCTTTGCCAGCGTAGGTCTTGGCGAAGCTGGTGAGGTGGAGGCCGGCCTTGGCGCGGGTGATGGCCACGAACAGGATGCGCAGGCGTTCGTCGTCAGTCGCGCCGGCGTGGCGGATGGGCGTCAGGTTTGGTGGCAGCGTCAATTTGTTGTTATTGCCGCGGGACACCGACCCCCATACATCGTCCTGCAAACTCGGCAAAAAGACGTGTTCAAACTCAAGCCCCTTGGCCTTAAAGACTGTCATAAGCTGTACGGCCTCGGCCTGCTGGTTGTAGGGGCTGGTATTGAGCATCTGCTCCTCGGCTGATTCGTACATTTCGACAAACGTCAGAAGGTCGCGCAGCGTTAACGCGCCTTCGCGTGTGGCTTCGTACTCCCGCAACTTGGCCCGAAGGACCGTGAGGTGCGAGATCGTGTCATAGAATAGCTCCGGATTTGTGTGCCGGACTTCGGTACCGGTATAAAATTCGCGCAGCGGCGACCGGACAGTCGCATGGCCTCCCGTTTCGTTGGTGGCGACCGCGTCGGTGCCGATCAGGTAGTCGAGCATTTGTTCGCAGGTTTCGACCTGCGTCCGTCCGGCCAGCGCCAATACTAAAAGCGCTGGAATAACCAGATGGGGCTTGTCCGATGCGAGCAGCGCGCGCGTCCATGACAGGTGGTCATCGCGCGGCGCGTCTTGTATCCGCCACGAAAGTTCCCAGATTTCACGCACTGGAATATGCCAAAAATCAAAACTCAATACTTCGGGCCAGAGGGCATCGGCGGTTGGTTCCTGCTGGTCGGCTAGCGCCAGCACAAGTTTGCTCATAGATAATAATTGGCGGATGACTGGCGCTTCGAGGACATTTTCGCGTTTTTCGTAACGCATGGGTACCTCAAGTTCGGCCAGATACGGGACCAGGGGCGCAAGCTGCCGGTGTTTGGGAGCCAGAACGGCAATTTCGCTTGGGCTGGTTCCCTGTTCTATGAGTTTTTTGATCTGTTTGGCAATCCAGTCGTATTGGGCGACGTCGCTCTGGAATTCGTTGCGCTGCAGGTGGGCGTTGCCGGTGTACTTGGGGTTGGACGCAGCCAGGTCTTTGCTCATTCCTTGGAAATGTTTTTCCAGGCGGGTGCTGATTTGCGCCGAGATATTCCGCGCTGTCGATAATATGTCCCGGTGGCTGCGGTAGTTCTGGGTAAGATTGACCACTTTGACATCCCGGTACATGGTAAAAAAGTCGAGCATATTCGAGTATTGTGCTCCTTGGAAAGCGTAGATCGCCTGGTCGTCGTCGCCGACGGCCAAGATATTTGGCCGGCCTTCGTTGACCGGGTTGTCGCTCAATAGTTGGACAAGCCTCAGCTGGGCGGCGTTAGTATCCTGAAACTCGTCGAGCAAGATGTACAGGTATTGTTCGTGCAGGCTGTACCGGAGGTCCGGGTTTTTCTCTAGCGCCTCGATAGCCCGGATGATCATATCGTCAAAATCGTACCAGCCGTGGCCAGAAAGGGCCTCTTGGTATTGCTCAAAGACATCCGTCAGCGATTGGATACGCTGGTTTTCGAGTAGCCCGCCAAACACAAAGGCATTGTCGTCGTCTTTGGCGAGCCACTTATTCTTCCAGGCGGTCAGAGGGGTTGATTTGTTGCTGGCGGCTGCCTCCTGGATGGCGGATGTCAGTTCGGTGACTGCAATATCGCCCAGGCTGCCAAAGCGGTGGTGTGTAGGTTGGGACGGCACAAGGGGCTGAATCGCCGCGAGCAACCGTTCAAAAATTGGCAGGGCCTTGGCAGCCGTTCCGGGCAGCCGCCCCATACCCGCAAAGACGGTCTCGACTTCGCTGTTCGCTGCCCCCAGAAACGCTGCGTTCTCGCGGGCGATTGCCCGCAGGCCTTCGGCATCCAGGAGCGCCCGCTTTATTTCGCTGATAGTGCTGATCAGGTCGCCCATGTGGTGCCGGACTTGCTTGAGCGGGTTAGTGTAACTTAGGTTTTCGACAATCCCGCGCAGGATTTGCCGTTTGGTGAGTTCGTCGGCAGGAGTTTGAAGGCGTGTGTCGGCAAAAACTTCCGGGAACCGACGGATCAGGTCGCCGCCAAAGGCGTGGTAAGTGCTGATGTTGACGTCGTAGGCGCTCTGTCCAATGAATCTAGTCAGGCGTTCCCGCATGTTTTGGGCGCCGCTTTCGGTAAAGGTTAGACACAGAACGTTCTGCGGAAGGGTGTCGGTCTCGGCCAAAATGCGTGCGACGCGCACGCTCAGAAGCTGGGTCTTGCCTGTTCCCGGCCCAGCAATAACCAGTACCGGCCCCTCAATAGTAGTTACGGCTTCGCTCTGCGCGCTATTTAGGCCCGCAAGGGCCTCTTTGTACATTCCCATATGCCTCTTATTGTACAGCGTATCACCTCCGCCAGGCTATGCCCTGCCGCACACGAGTTTGCTTACACCGTAGGTTGCAAAACGAAGCCGCTATTTTGGCGGCTGAAGTGATTCGTGTGCGGCAGGGCATAGCCTGGCGGAGGATAAGCGTAGTAAAAATGTCCTTAAGAACGCGACGCACGATTCGAGCGCCTCGAAGCCAAGCTGGGGTAATACCTAGATCTGGATGTTGCGGAGGCCGTGCTTGGCGCAGTCCGGGCACTCTTCTTCGCCTTCGAAGCTGTTCATCCATTGGCCACCGGCATGCCACCACGGTTCGTAGTCGCTAAAAGCCCGCAGGTCGGCCAGACTGCGCAAGACCCATCCCAGTATGCCAAAAATTTGCGTCTTGCCCCAAAGGACCGCCGACCAACGGTGTCCGACGGGAATGACATAAATCGGTTCTTTTGGTTGATACCGGTGCATCAGCCGGCCCTCGGCGTTTCGGGCAAGGTTCCGGCTGACAAAGTTTGCGTCGTGTAAGGCAGTTTGTGCCATACCCGAAAATTTGGTGTCGGCATTGTCGCCTATGACGTAAACATCGGGCTCCGCCTGGAGGTATTCGTCAACCTTGACTTTGCCACGTTCGCTGAGCGAAAATCCGTTCTCCTTAAAGAATGGGTTGTTGGCCGTCCCGGCCGTCCAGACCACAGTGTGGCTTTGGACTGGCTTGCCGTCCACCATAAGGGCGTCGGCCGTCTCGCCTTCGACCGTTTTGCCGAGGTAGAGTTTTACGCCCAGCCGCCGCAGACGACGGGCTACTGCGCGCGAAATCCCCTTGGGCATGCGCGGCAGCAGTTTGGGCGCGGCTTCTATAAGGTCCACATGGACGGCCCGATGCCGGATGTCATGGGCCTTCATTATCTCTTTTAAATATGCGGTTAATGACCCAGCCAGCTCGATACCGGTGGGCCCCCCGCCGACAATCACGTAGTTAAGATCAGGCGCGCGCTGGTCGCTTAGTTGTTGGTGCAGATGGTTTTTGAAGGCTTTGGCGCGCTGCGGCGAGTTAATGCCATAGGCGTACTCTTCGATGCCCCGGATGCCAAAATAATTAGGCACGGAGCCAAGCGCAAAAACGACGGTGTCGTAGCTATATTGCTTGCCGTCTGTCGTAATAATCCGATGGTTACGGCGGTCAATCCGAGCCGCCTTGCCCTGTGCTAACCGGACATTTTTGCCGGCAAAGAGTGTGCTGAGTGGAATGTTGGACTCGGCCATCCGTCCGCCGGTTGCCGTATGGTAAAGCGTCGGAAAGTAGTGAAAGTCGGGCTGGTCAGATAGCAGCGTAACGTCAAAGTGCTCGCTGCCAGCCAGTTCTAAGGCGATCTTAACGCCTCCAAAACCACCCCCAACCACCAGCATTTTTGTCTTATTCATGCTTATGATTATACAAGACGGGCGGTTTATCTGGCAGCGGTATTGCCCAAGATACGGTTGTTGGCGTACAACCAGCCCTCAGTGGTGCCCCCGTCCAGGTATTCGCCATCGACCGGCAGTACAAGGAGGTGTTTTTGTTTGGAATACAGGTTGAGTGCGTCGGTCAGCTGATATTCGCCGTTGGCAGCGGGCGGCAAATCAAGGACTTTTTTGGCGCAGTCCAGCATGGTACTGTCAAAAACAAATTTAGTGATGTTAATCAGGGTGCTGGGGGTGGTTTGGGGGTCGGGATGCTCGACAACTTTCTCGAATATGAGATTACCGGCTGTGTCGGGATGCGCTTGGAGCACACCGTACCGGCCGACGTCTTTTTGGGGAACTTCGGCGGCTAACATACCGGCAGTAACACCGGCGCCGTGGACGGCATTGAGTAACCGGGCCATTTGGGAGGAGCCGTCCGGCCTGTAGACAAAGTCATCGCCGCCAGCAACCAGCACTTGTTCTCCCTCGTTGATCATGCGTGCGCATAAGGCTACCGGGACTGCTGTGCCGTATGGCTGGTGCTGATCTTGGATGACGTAGTGGAAGCGTGCCTTTTGAGTAAGGCCAAGAATTTGATCAAGTTCAGTTTGTTTGTTGTGGTCCCGAAGGTGTTCCTCTAGGAGTTGGTGATGCCCATAATAGCGTTTGAGCTGTGCGAATTCCTCGCCAACGACAAAATAAAAATCTTTTACGCCGGCCTTGAGGCAATCCTCGACGACATAGTCAATGATGGGCCGGTCGCCAATCGGCAGCATGCACTTTTCGACGGCTTTCGTAATCGGCAGCCTTCGCGTGCCAAAGCCGGCGACGGGGATAATAGCCTTGGTGCACGCAGTTTGCTTATCCATGGCTATTGGATGGTTACGGTAATTTGCTTGGAGAGGTTAATACTGCGGGCAGCGTCACGGGCGGTCGCTAACAGGTGGATGATGGTTCCCGATTTGAGGTCTTGGCTGGCCTGGATCTGAAAGGTTACCGATGGGGCGGTGTTGTTTTGGTTGATTATGGCATGGATGCCTTCGTCGCCTTCGTTTACCGGTTTGACGGTCCAGGTAACGTTGCTTTTATCACTGACTGTGGCCGTTAAGAAATCAGATGTAGCACCGGGGGCCACAGTGACTTTGTCGGCGCTTACAGCGATAGATACGTTTTCGGGGTCGGACTCCTTGGGAGAAGACATCGTAACCGAATTTGATGGCTGGCTTGGCCTTTCTTCGGCTACGCCGGGCGCTGGAGCCTGGTTTTGGTCGGCGTTTTTGGCGGATTGGCTGCTTGCGCCAAGCTGAGGGCTGGTGTCTTCTTTTTTGGCGTCCTTCTCTGATTTGCCGACATTGCTGGCGGCGGTATGGGAATCGCCGTTATTCTTGAATAAGGCGACGGCCGTAACGCCGGTTATCGACAAAGCAACAGCCAAGCAAGATAAAAATATCGCTTTGTAGCGGGCAGTGCCAAATACGGAGGCAACAAAACTCAAAAACTTTACAAGCATAGGATAAACATCTCTACTCTTGCGAGTATATCATATTTGCTAATGCTTGGGCAAGCTGGCAGCCCGCGCGCTACCCCTTATGCAGCTGTCATGAACATGTTATCCTGAAAGGTATATGAAGCTACGCCACATTCTTCCGGTCGTCGTAATAACTGCCCTATTGGCGGTCGGTCTGTTGCTTCCGGCCAGGCCGGTCAGCGCTTCTACGGACCAAGACAAGCAGATTGCCGGCGTTGGTGAGACGATTGACGGGCTCTGGGGCTATGCCGAGGAAAATGCGGAGCTGCCCAGCGAAACGTTTTACCCGGAATTCGCCAAGCGGGCTGACGCCGCCCGGCAAAAAGTCCATGAGGTGTATGAATATTTGGGCACTACAACTAACGAATCCGACACGGTTGCCGAGGCCATGATGACTATCCGTGATGACGTGGGATTTATCCGAGACCAGCTGAGCGTTTTGCGGCAAGCCGCCATTGCCAAAGATGAATACGAATTTGAAGTGGCCAATAGTGACCTCGAACAGCTGGTCAATCTATATAATAGTGATATCGATGCCTACACGGCAGCTAAGTATGGCGGCCGGACCATCAACGATATTGCCGGCTATGCCGGCATACCGGCGCTTTTGTTCGCGTTTACCTGCGGCATCTTTGCTTGGGCATTGTATACAAATAAAGAAGAAGCCGACCCCCTAAGGGAGGTAATCAGACAGCTTCGCTGGCGTATAGCTTACAGTACGGCCGGACTATTGGTAGCTGTGCTTATACCCTCAGGCGTTTACTTTAGCAGTGATAGCGAGCCGTTGGTTTGGCTCTGGCTGCCAGCTTTAGCGGCGCTGGGCGTTCTTTTGTTCCATGCGGCAATGTTTGCTAAAGTGCGGGTTCTCTCCCGTCGGTACGGTCAGTCATAACAATCTTGGTTATTTGCCAGTCCGCTCGTAAATCCGTTTGCATAGCCCGGAAAGCTTTTGGTCTTGCCTAGGTTCTCCTGGCGTTTATTGCATACTTATGTTATAATAGTAGATATGATTTTTAGGGGTCGTGATGAGCGGTTCGCGGAAGAAATAGCCACCGAACTGGAGCCTTATCAGAGTATTGTCATTGACTACGAAGCCGAAGAAAGGCTTCGTAGTCTCGATATGGACGTAATGATGGCCGGCCGCCATCTGTTGACGTCAAATGACCGCTATCAAGTAAGCGCGGCCCATTTGTCGCTGGCAAGGAACCAGTATCTCCTGGCAAACACTATCACCTCCGAACTGACCAGGCCTGCGAATGGCGATTACCGGCCGCAGGGCTTTGACAACCACGGCGTGGTTGATTTTTTGCGACAGACATATCAATCTGCGCGCCAACATCTCGAAACCGCCGACCTGGTCGCCAGTCGCAAGGGCTACCAGGCGGACGAAGAACATTTGGCGCCGCTTCACAGCCTTGGTGCGCGCCGCTGGCCGCTTGTGAGGGCGGTTTCAAGTCGGTTTGTCCAAGGTGCGGTCGAAGCGTCGGACAAGATCATGGGTTATGTCGGTTCGCAGCAGGATGCCATCCAGGCCTCGTCTGTATTGGCGCCAAGTCACAAGCGCCATCTCGAAGGCCGCATGCATCCATTGCTCGTTGATACGGCCGCCCGCCGCAAGTCAGTGGAGCAAGTAGTTAATGCTGGTTTGCTGCGGTCTTCGCCGGAGGCGGTAATGGCCGAAGTTTACGAAGATACTACCGTAGCAATTGGAGGCTTGAACCGCTTGTCGGTGTGGCTTACCTACCCGCAGGCCTATGACTCCTCGCTTCGCGTCCGCCAGCCTCTCGAAGAGGCCCGGCCCGGTGAGCACAAGTTTGACCCAAGCATTTTGGGTCCGACTCCGGCCGTTCCTTCGCCCCGCAGGGTTGCGCCCTGGCAAGCGCCTCGGCCTTTTGACCCCAATGTTTTAGGCCAGCCGCCGACCACTCCACGGCCCCCCGCGGAGCGTCCGTTTGATCCGCAGGTCCTGGTGCCAGCGCCGTCAGTTCCGCCTTCGCGCCTTGAGGAACGCCCCTTCGACCCGTCTGTCTTGGACTGTCCAAAGCGCAATGAACGTCCGTTTGATCCAAGTATCTTGGACCGGCCGAAAGAATCTCCCGAAGAGTAATATCAAAAAATACGCAGTCATTCCGGCTGCGTATTTTTGTACAAAAAAGGCCAAGTGCCTGTGTTTGGTTCGTTAGGGGTGGTGCATGGTCGGTCCGGAAGGGTTCCTCTGGCTGAGGAGTGGGCTTCCGGACCGACCGGGGTGTTGCTGGGATCCGCGGGAGCGGATCATCGGTTGTAGGGACAGGGGTGCGCTGCGATCAGCGAGTTGCGCTCAGCGCGGACTCGTCAGACGAGCAGGCCGTGCTGCACCATGGCGGCGCGGGCACTGGGCAGTTCGTCCAGCATGTCCTCGTAGAACTTCTCGTCGCTGGCGCGCAGGTCGACCCTCTTGCTGTCGACGTTGTCGAACAGACGGCCACCGCGGTTGAACGGCCTCCCCACGGGGATGTCGTCGTCGAGGCTCTCCAGGTAGTCCCAGCCGCGCTCGTCGTTGCCGACGAACAGGAACTTGAATTCCGCAGAACGGTGGGAGAAGACGCGGATGGCGTCCGACATGCTCCGGGGGCTGTTGGGCCGACCGTCGCAGGCGACGACCACCAGGGTGGTCTTGTTGGACGCCCGGATGACCGGCTCGTTGCGCGTGTTCACGACCCCACCGGGGAACAGGTCACCGTGGCCGGCGATGTCGGCGGCGTGGATCACGGCCTCCGTCATGGGGGTGCCCCAGTCGGCGTAGATGCCGTTGTTCTGGATGAACCCGTGGTAGTTGCCGAGGTCGACGACGTACCGGTTGATCAGGTCCTCCTCGGAACGGGGGTTGCCCCGGACGCCCGGCTTGCGCTGACCGAAGGTCACGACTGGCACCTTGCCGTCGTCGTCGACGATCACTGCGAATCCGAGGGCGCGCTCGACCGTCTGCTGGACGGAGCCGTTCCGGTACCAGGGGTCCATGGAACCCGAGGCGTCGACGAGAAGGATGACCTCCCACTGCTGGTTCGGGTTGACCCGCTTCTTGACCATCACGGTCTGAGCGGCCGTCACCTTGGTGAGGAGACTTCCTCCCGTGCGCTTGTCGGCTTCCTGGACCTTCTGCTTGACGAGTTGGAGATTCGGCATGTGAATGCCTTCCTCGTGAGTGCGATTCCGCGAATGCGGACTGTCCTTGTTGAACTGGTGATACCAGCAACTCGCGCATACTACCACAAACTATTTGCAATTTCAACAAATTGGTATATAATCGCACCGTTATCCACCAACTGGTGCGATACAACCCGAGTGAAACGGAGTGCAGTCATGCCTCAGCTCATCGTCAAGCCCGGCGAGGTCCGCAAGCTTCCTGTCGCCTCCGGCGTCAAGTTCGAGTGCGGCATCGCCTACGACAGCGTCCCGGGCCAGCCCGACCAGGACCTCGACCTGATGGTCGTCCGCCACTACGGCGGCACCCGGTCCGAGGCCATCTTCTGGGGCAAGAAGGCGTGGTTCCGTCCGGACCTGGGTACCACCTCCAAGGGTCTCCCCTGGATCCAGACGCCCGAGGCCGACGTGACCCACACCGGCGACGCCCGTACGGGTGACGAGTCCAAGAAGGGATACGACGAGACCGCGTGGATCGAGCCGACGAAGGCCCCGGCCGACGTGACCCGCTACACGATCGTCGTGACCAACTGGGTGAACCCCGCGGACCGCGACCCGAACAACCCGCCCATCCTGGCGAACGCCGCGAACATCAAGTTCGGCCTCAAGCAGAAGGGCACGGCCAACGAGTACGTGGTCAACCTGGGCGACACCCACCCCTTCGACGTCTCGGCCGTCCTGGCCACCATCGACCGGCAGGCCGACGGATCCTGGACGATCACCAACGTCGAGGGCGGCGGCACCACGGACGACCTCATCGCGGTCGGCCAGAAGCTGAAGGTCAACTTCGACGAGTGACCCGGGCGCCAGCCTGAGTCCAACCCCGCGGATCTGATCCGCGACCGCTGAAGTCTGCTCCACCACCGTGGGTGGTCCCAACCTTCGACGTCGGCAACGACATCGACAGCGCGGGACCACCTCACGGTCGGCGGCAGTAGTGCATATCTCTAATTCACTCACCGCAAGGTTTCGAGCTAACGCTCCCTTGACCGGTGGGTCGTAATACTTGTTTTACCCTGTTATTCTGACCCACCTCCTCCCCCATGATCTTTTGATTGAAGGCACAAGGCAACTTGTGTCTTTTTGTTTTTATGCTACAGTTATCTTGTTCGTACGCCATATATGGGGTGCGATTGTTTTTTACAAGCAGATTGTAGTTGGGGCGGCATGCACGGATGTCTTCGGACTTCCAGCCGGCCCGCCGCCCCAACTACAATCTGCTTCTTCGCATAAGTATTATCCAGCACCCCAATCAGCGGTGTTTTTATTGTCAAAATAAGGTGATTGTTATATAATCCCCGAGTCGCGCGCCCTAATGCGTGCGTACCTTAACAGTGTGAGTCAATTACTTTTGTTGTTAAGGAGCAAGCCTTCGGAGTACTAACCCATTTAGTACGTCGGAGGCTTGCTCTTTCCAAGAGTATTGCAGTCAGTGGAGAGAAATCTCCGGTCATTCTCGGTCCCGATGGGAGAGAAACCCCATGACCACCGTTCTCGTTTCACCGGCATCTCCGCATGCGGAGTTGCCTGCCGTGAGCCCCATCGTTTGGATGGTGTTTATCGGCTATGTCATAGCGCTGCTGGTGCTCGATCTGGTTGTCCTCAACCGAAAACACGAGGAGCCGACCCTCAAGCACAGCGCGCTGCAGACCGCCTTCTTCGTGGCCAACGGCCTCGGCGTGGGCGCGGCCCTGTTCCTGTTCACCGACCTGGGGGCGAACGGCTTCGGCCAGTATCTCGCTGCCTATGCCACGGAGTGGTCGCTCAGTGTCGACAACATCTTCGTGATCATGGTCATCATGACGTTCTTCGCCGTCCCGCGGGAATACCAGCACAAGGTGCTGTTCTACGGGATCCTCGGCGCGCTCGTCATGAGGCTGACGTTTATCCTCGGCATCTCGCTCGTGCAGCGCCTGGCCATCGTGGTCGCGGTCATGGGCGGCTTCCTGCTCTACACGGCCTGGAAGGTCGCGACGAGCGACGACGAGGAAACGGACATCAGCAAGAGCAGGAGCTACCGGCTCTTCACCCGTCTCATCCCCACGACCAAGCGGTTCTACGGCGACCGGTTCTTCACCAAGATGGAGGACGGCAGGCGCAAGGCCACGCCGCTGTTCATCTGTGTGCTCGTCGTCGAGGCCACTGACCTGGTCTTCGCCCTCGACTCCATCCCGGCCGTCCTGGGCATCACCAGCAACACCTTCGTCGCGTTCAGCTCGAACGTCATGGCGATCATGGGGCTGCGGGCGGTGTTCTTCCTGTTCGGCCACATCCAGAAGCACGTGACGCGCCTCAACGAGGGGCTGGCCGTGATCCTGGCGTTCGTGGGCGTCAAGCTGATCATCGCCAACGGTGACATCATGCACATCGTCAACTACGCCACTTCGGCGGTTGGCTGGCAGGTGCGTGAGTACCACTTCCAGACCTGGGTCAGCCTCGGTGTCATCTTTGGCGTCCTGCTGCTCGTCGTCATCGCCAGTCTCATCTGGCCGAAGACCGGCGAGATCAAGTTGGATGTCGTGACGCCCGAGGAGTCGGACGAGACTATGGTCGAACTGTACGTCGACGCCGGCCACACCATGGACGGTGAGTGGACGGCCGGCCTGGTCGAGCGTTACACCAACGAACTGGTCCGCGCCGCGGGTCGGTACGACACAGATCGTCAGATCCCGGTGTTCGCGTTCGCGGAGGACCTGGAGCCCCTGGGCACCATTCCTACCGACGATGCGAACACGCTCCACCGTCCCAGCCACCTGGGGCACTTCTCTGACCTGGCCGCCGCGCTCCGGCACGCCGAGAAGACCGCCAAGTCCACGACCGGGAGGTTCATCTTCGCGTTCCTGACCGACGGCCGTGTTCTGGACGAGCGCGCAGCGCGGGAGGTCTTCGTGACCATGCCGAGCAACGCGTTCGTGCTGTTCATCCGCGTCTCCGACGAGCCGGGCGGCGCCGAATTCCTTCAAGGGTTGGATGACTACAACGTCGGCACCGCCGATCGCTGTGACACCATCCACGCCACGGACGACAAGGGCCAGCCCCAGGAGCGGATCGCGGACGTCATCGGTCGCGAGGTCGGCTACTGGATGGCCCTCACGGCCGTCTGACTGCAACAAATGCATGTGAAGTAACGGTGACGGTGGTCTCCAACGCTCCGGCCGCGGAGACCACCAAACCCTCCTTCACCTGCTCCTCCGACTCACACTGTACAACCAAAACATGGCATATTGGCCGCTATTTTGGACGAATTAACAATGTTTATTAATGAAAATTGCTATTTTGTCCAAAAAAGTGTTGACATACATTAGACGGATTAGTACAATTGCCCGGTCACAACCTGTGGCAGCAGTTGCAACACCAGCAACACCCGTCGCATCCCGCGACAGAACACACCATTGGGCATCGCCTAGCGAGCCCCCGTACGGAAGCGAGTACGAGCATGAGCAACAGCGCGATCGAGGTCACCGTCTACAGCGACGGCTCCGACCAGGACGGTCTCGACCAGGTCACCAAGGCGTTCGGCCACTACGACACCAACGGCGTCGACTACGTGACCACCAACGGCGACCTGGACGACTCCCTGCGCGAGGCCGAGGCCAAGGCCGCGGACACCGAGGGCAAGGACCTCATCGTCATCCTGACCCAGGACGGGTCCCACGACGACCGGGAGAGCGCGAAGCGCTCCTTCGAGGCCCTGGCCGCCGACGGCAACTTCGTCGTCGTCGTGTCCCGCAACGCCCTCACCGGCGACAACGCCGCGTTCCTCACCTGGGCGGACGACAAGTCCCCCTACGCCGGCTCGGTCGACCTGCTGACCCTGGACCAGCTCCCGGGCACCGAGGTCGCCAAGTGGGCGAAGACGGTCGTCGGCGCCACCGCCTGACCCCGTTCCTCCGCTCCTCCCCCGCTGCCATCCGGCTGCGGACCGCACGATGGTGTGTGAAGTGATCGCTCTCAGAGCGTGAACCTTCACCGGGGTGGTGTTCAAATTCATGATTCGCCGGCATCCCGCCAGCAATTACTGAATCCCTGAACACCACCCCGCACACACCCAAGAATTATCAACACGCAGGCCCATGTACGGCCTGCGTTTCTTTTTATTGCTAAGACATATTTTATGGACGATATACGTCAATAGAGGTTATTTCGGGGACGGTTTCGTCATACGCGGATTGCCGCCAGTCGTTGCCGCCTTGGTTTTCTATGGTATTGCAATAGGTCATGGTTACAGTTTCCATGTGGCCGTCGTCATATGGTGATACGGCATTGGTCAGGATGCCGATGGCATAGTCGGTGCCTTTTTTGGCCTTAACCGGCAGATACACCGATGAATTTTGTTTGAGCCGGTCCGTTGAAGATGGGAAGCTTAGCGCTTCGTCGGTGTCCAGCTTGCCATTCTGGCGCAAGGGTACGGCGACAACGGTCGGGTTGTCCCAGTGCAAGGTGCGGCTCTCGCCGTGTTTGCGCTCCCTAACACTGGCGGGATCCTGTTCGTAGGTAATGCTCATGTCCAGGCGGACTCGTGGCCCCCGTTTTGTCTTGACGACCCCGGCATTGGTAAAGCCGGACACGTCGCAGCGGTCATAGCGCTCAGCAATTGCCCGCCGGACGGCATAATGGATGTCTTGCGGCGTGGCAGATGCCTCGATGTCCGGCAATTCGGGTGTGGGGCGCGGCTGAAGGTTTTCGGCTTGTACCTGATGAGGCGAAGCCGTTGCGCTTGGCCGGCTGCCGGACCCGCCGCCAGATGTGTGTTCGGGGGTGTCTTCGCCACCCATAGCCAAGGACGCATATGCCGTTATGCCTGCCAGCACAACCAGCGCGCCTCCCAGGATTCCTACGCGTCTGCCTCTCGGCTGTGACTGATGTTCCGGAGTAATATGGCCTCTTGGATGCAGCGGTGTGTCGTATTGCGAAAAAATTGAGCTTTCTGGCGTCATGTTTTCACAATAGAATATTTTATGCAAAAAAACAAAATGTTTGTTTAGTCAACAAACTGAATACGGTTGGCAATAAAGCGGTACTGCTTGGGCACAAACCAGAAGGTGTAGATGCCAAGTGTGACGATGAGCAGCAACAAATTGATAAGCAGGAATTTTAGCGTTTCGCCGTATTTTGCGGTGTAGCGGATTTTGCGGCCTTCGATGAGGCTGTTGTCGGCAATCCATGAGATAGCGTAGTTCATAGAGACGGGCCAGCCGAAGATGGGGATGTAAGCCGTAATTGCGGTTACCAGAAAAACAACAAAGTAGCCGCCGGCTTTACCGCGGAATTCGAATTTAGATTTACTCATGGTTCCTCCAGGAATTTATGCTTATGGTTACAATATATCATTTTGTAAGATTTTTTACAGTCATTGACGCTTGCGTTGATTTATTCTTTTGTATCTGCAAATATTGCAATCTTTGCAATATCATGGTAAAATATTTATGTTTGTCTATACGGACAACATCCAAATTACACCCTCTCACAGAGGAGCGATCCTTGCAGCAAGACCCTCAGTTCCCCGTCGTCAGCCCGCTCGTACACCAGCCGGTAATCCTGCGTGGCCTGTACGACCCGGAGACGCTCTTTCCAGCACCGCCGGTGGGGACTGACAGTGCAACTGCCCTGGTGATGAAGACCCAGCGCGAGGCCTACACCTCCGTCTACAAGCAGCTTGTCCAACTCGCTCAGCGTTACAACGCTTTGCTTGAGGCAACTGACGGCCCTATCATCACGGTGGACATTCGCCCCACGTCCGAGTCATCCGTTTCGCACTAGGGAGGTAGTGTTTTATGGTAAGGCATACCGCAGCTCGGCATAACAGCTGAAACATCCCCGGGAGGGTGCTGTGCTGGTAACAGTTTAAGGACGTCGCGATCGCGATAATACCAAACCTTAGACCAACCCACCAGCACCCTCCCCGATCCACTACTTGGCAACAAAAAAGACACTCGCTTTAGGCGGGTGTCTTTTATATATCGAATGTATCAAAACTACATGGCTGGGTTCGACGGGAGGGGGGGTGCTGATGGTGCTGGTTTGTAGTATGACGATATCGTCAAAACCATGCACGCAGCACGCCCCTCCCGTTTGCACGTTCGAACCTGTAGTAAGCCTTGGTTTGCGGATGTTAGCGTACTAGTGGTGGTGTACGTCTGGTGGTTGGATTTCTTGCAGGTTCGAGTTGTGTGCGGTTTGGTTCGTGGATGAGGTCAGTTGGTGCGGTCGCCAGTGAGGCTTCCGGCCAGGATGGACGTCCAGTGGGCAGGCGTCTGGTTGACGGATCCGCGCGACGCGAGCTGGTGGAAGCCGACGAGCCTCTCGATGTCCTCGGGCTTGAAGCCGCCGGCGTACGAGATGCTGCAGTAGTTGTCGGTCAACTGGGGCGCGGTCAGCGTCATCCTGCGGTCGAACGGCCGGATCGTGAGGATGATGTTCCCGTCAACCTGGAAGACCATGGTGTGGTCATCGACGACGGTTCCGCCGGTCACGAGGTCGGCGGGGTTCGCCTGGAGCAGGTTGCGGATGACACCCGGCAGGCCTGTTACGGCGTGAAGCACACCGGCGTACAGGACGCTGTTGTCCTGCTGGACCTGCTTGACCGGCCAAGTGCCGACGGGCTCGGGCTGCCTGGTCTTGTTGCGGTAGACGACGACGCCAAGAGCGGCGGCAGTGCCGATGAGCAGCAGGCCCAGAATCAAAGCGAGAAGACCCATGATGGGATCCTTTCAGTTGTCCTCAAGTACCTTGTGTATGCGACGGTTGCCGCAGACGTACACAAGGGTACTATCCTCGAACCAAATTGGCCGTGGATTCCTCCGTAGAGGTGAGGCGGCGGCAGTAAAACACGTTTACTGCTGGCATCTCACCTATAGGGGTCACCACGAAAGTGCATTCGCCACTGGAAAGTGACGAACTCGGCTATTGTATCATAATTATGTAAATAATGCAAGTATATGCGGCCCCTTGACTGATGGCTGTAATGTCTAATGGATTTGCTGTACACTTATGCTTGTTAAAGTTAAGGTGCAAATTATGCCAGACAACATTAGCTTATCCCGCAAGCTACAGCTGACGTTCGATCTTCGGATCGTTAGTGCTGCCCTGCTTGTAATTATCGTTGCCATGATACTCATCTGGAAACCGTGGTCATCGGGCGGCGCTAGCGGCCGGACAGTCGAAGTCACCGGCCAATCCACTATTACTGCCACCCCGGACGAGTATGTCTTTTATCCGAGTTATCAGTTTTCGAACGCCGATAAAGCTGCTGCCCTGGACGAACTCACCAAAAAGAGCGACGAAGTCGTCGCCCGGCTAAAAGGCCTTGGAGTCGCTGACAGCAAGATCAAGACCAATTCAAATGGTTACGGCATGCCCATGTACTACGACGACGGCAATAAAGAAGCCAGCTACAATTTACAGCTGACCGTAACCGTCGGTAATCTGGAGCTGGCTCAAAAAGTCCAGGACTACTTGGTGGCAACTACCCCGGACGGATCAGTATCGCCGCAAACCGCTTTTAGCGACAGAAAAGAAAAAGAGCTGGACGCCAAGGCTCGCGACGAAGCAACCAAGGATGCCCGCAAAAAAGGCGAGCAAATGGCCGAAAACCTTGGCTTCTCACTCGGTAAAGTTAAGAGTGTCCAAGATAGTAACGGCTTTGGCAAAGCCTACCCGATGTCGCGCAGCATGCCAACTGCCGAAGATGTCAGCTCGAGTTTTGCCCTCCAGCCTGGCGAAAACGAACTTTCGTACAGCGTTACTGTAACCTACTTTATTAAGTAGCGGCTTTCGCTTTTTGAACGCTGACGCAGCTCACTGACGCCGTGGCCTACCTTCTTTATAGTTACATTTAGTTAACAATAAAAGGAGAACCCATGGCCAATGACCCTATTGCTGTGCGAATGAGTAATATCCTTGCCGACAAGAAGATTATTCTTAAGCCCGAGGAGATTAAAGCGATTGCTCCCATCGGTGCGAAGCACACAAAACCAAGCATTTCGACTGTTTACGTGGGATATGCCGACCCACAGACCAAAAAGCGCGTTTATTATCTGGCCACAATATCCAACGGCGAAGAATCAAGCGCTAAGCCACTCTATTTAAGTCTGTTCTTTGGCAACCCATTTACTACGGATATTGCTAAGGCCCTTGCCGGCCGAGGCAAATGCCAGCCATGTGTTACGACTGGTCCGTTCCGTGTGGCCGAGTTGAACCCAAGTATGCCGATTGTGGGCTGTGAATTCGATGCGCCGGCCGTATTGGACGGAACTAAATTATTGCTGCTCGGTCCCGAGGGGTGGTTGCCGCAAGAAGGAAATACGCAGAATGTGCTAGTAGGCACTGCGGTTTTGTGGCGCGCCCGCTGTGACGA
Organism: Saccharimonadales bacterium (SeqCode); assembly: GCA_035758825.1. Lineage (GTDB taxonomy): Bacteria > Patescibacteriota > Saccharimonadia > Saccharimonadales > UBA4665 > JARIHD01. The sequence goes on along the minus strand of DASTWA010000002.1, from coordinate 21,589 downwards.
TCGGCGCTATGGTGGTGGCGCTACCGGCGACGAAAAGGCAGAAATTTGCGATCGGCGTTTATTTACTGTTGCTATTTCATCCTAGGACAAAGCTTTTGGGCTGGTCAATGATGCACAGCGGCACGGTTTGCGGCTCGTAGGGATGGTAGCGAGGCACCAAAAAGTTGCGGGCATGGACAGTAGGCTCGTCCAGCCGGAGGTCGTTAAGGCCTTTTGCTAAGTCTGTGCCGCCGATTGCCCGGCCGACACGTTGTTTGATAACCGTACTGAGGCTTACGGCCTCTGCTTCGGCCTCCTCGTCGCCAATAAACCGGTACGCGCGATCGGTCCAATTCCCCAGTATTACCCACCCGTCCATAAACTGCTGTACGGCCAAACACCCGCTGTGCCTTGCCGAGCGCATGGCAAAGTATTGCCGCGGCGTCGTAATGCCAGACTCCGGAATGGCAGAAAGGTGCGAATACAGCGAGTCCAAAAAGCTGACTTGGTGGGCTGTGTTTTCGGTGTAGGGTTCGTCGTCGGGGTACTCTTCGCTGGCCGTGGAGCTGGGTGAACTCACCTTAAAGGCATACTCGCCCAGGCGCATGACATGCGAAAACCGTCCGGCCGCGGTGTAGAAACCGCCCAGATTATAAACGGTCTCTATGACGGCCGACTCCGGTTTGTGGCTGGCGTGTTCGAAGGCATCAATAACGGCCAGCACTTGAGGGTTGTTGCTGGCCAGTAGCTCATCGCCTGCTAGTGTCGAAATAATTTCTAGTGAAGACATATACAAATCTTGGGGATGGGAGTGTGGGGCGGTGTCGTTGGTTGTTCTCTGCGGTAGCAGAAACCGACACCGCCCCACGGCAGCCCAGGTTTTCGGAGTGGCCGTCAGACAGCCTTGTGGGCCGGACGCCTCAAACGAAGCCTGGTGCTACCCCCGATGAAGCCTATCAGAAAATGTCGAACCCCCCGAACAGGCCGCCGCGGTCGCTGCTGCTGTGATGCCTGTAGCCGCGGTGTCCGTGGTGATCGCTGCTGCTGCCGTGTCCGAAACCGTGGTGGGCTACCGGACGCTGGTAGGGCTGGACATGGCCGCCGCCGGAATGGGCCCGGACGCTGTCGACCGCGAACTTAATGATCGCTTGCAGCTCCCCGGCGTCCAGGATGTCAGTCCGGCAGGTGCCGCAGCGGTCCAGCTCAACGCCGGACGGGTCGCGGTACTTCTGCACAGGTTGACCGTAGGACGGACACTGCGTGTTGGGGCAGGTCTTGGGGCTGTCCTGGGTAGGATACATCGGTTTGCCTTCCGTACTGATTGTGCGCATATGCGCCTGACTGGTAAAGCAGTCTCGATAGTAACCGACAGCTGACGAGACGTCAATAATTGAATAAAATAAAAGTTTATGATATAATCTCGCAGTTCAGTTCCTTTACAATGGCGTAGTTGGGTAGCAGATAGCACAGCCGCTTAAGACTGTCCTGCCTGCTGTCCAACTCTGGGCACACTTGAGAGAAACGAGGTTTGCCATGAGCGATCTCAGTGGGAGCTTCGCCGACAAGACGTTTGAGGATCGTCGCCGCCAGCAGCCCACCTCCCGCGACATCATGTTGTCGATCGCCGAATACTACTCGGTCATGATCGTCGGCATCCTCGTCGCGTACGGGGTGATGGCTGGTGTGGCGGTCGTGTCCGCGTCCAATGGTTGGGTCCCAACATCCACGCTTGGTGTGATTGCACTGCTCGTCGGCGTCTTCGCCTGCATGTTTGGCGGAGGTGTCATCGTCCTCAACACCGGCTGGCTGCCGTCGGTTCTGGCTTACCTGGGCCTCATCGCGGCGCCGTTCGGTGTCCTGGCGGGCATGATCGCTTCCGAGATCGGTATGCAGGACCTACTCCCCGCGGTGGTCATTCTGGCCGCCCTGACGGTGATCCTCGGCACGATCGGCCTGCGCATCCGCACCGACCTGTCGTGCAGCGGTTTCGCCAAGGCGATCAACGTCCTGCTCTGGGTTTTCGTGATCCTGTCTTTTGTGACCATCCAGGCGCAGATCCACAGCGACACCTTCTACATCGTCATCACCGGTGTCGGCATCCTGCTGTTCTCGTGCGTGACTGTGCTCGACTTCAACCGGGCCAAGTTCATGCCCAAGACGCTCGACAACGCCGTCGACAGCTCGATGCTCATCTACCTCAGCAACCTGAACCTCCTGCTCCGCATCTGGGGCCTCCTGTCCAAGTTGCGCGGCAACAATTGACCTTCGAGCGGTTCTCTCCGCAGTCCTGACCCGCCACCCATGAGGGGCTGAACATGGGGTCTGGAAGCCTGTCTGTACCCGCACTTTGTGCGAACCACATGACATCGCGTCCAGACCCCACCCCTCCAAGATATGCAAGAATACCAATGCCTCCCAACTGGGAGGTTTTTTGTTGCCTTGCGGGCGACTCTCTTCGCCGCTTCATTTTTGCTTTTTTGGCTGCCTCTTGCACAAGCTTTTCCTGGCGTACGCCACGCCCGCACGAAGTGCGACGCCACCTATGATGATACACATGGGGCACATGCCCGTCAGATCTGTCTCCCCCACCGGATCCGTAGGATACACATAGTTGTTATCCACTCTCCCCTCTACCGGATCTACCTGTGCAAACCTACCAAGTGTCGGCAAGTAGACTCTTGCTCCCATTTGTATCGGGGCGCCAATCAAGTTGCCTTCACTCAGTTTTTCGTACTGGCCTACGTAGCCGTAGCTGGCGCCATTACTACTGTTGGCTGGCAGGACACTGCCGGGCAGGACACTGCCGAATGGGTCATAGGTAAAGCTATTTAGTGGTCCATTGCCGTTGCTCGTATTTGTGCCAGCAGCGTTTGCTGTCAGTAGTACGTCACCATGGATGTTTGGCAGGCTGTATTCTTTTTGGGCGTTGCCGGTCTGGGTTTAAGCTGAGAGGTAAAAAGTAAATTCGATAGCCGAAAAAATGACGAGAATGCCGCTTGCTACTTGTCTTATTCTTGCCCTGGGCATGGCTTTATTACCCTTGTGCCCACAGAGCGCTAAACATCTCGCACCAAAAGCCAAGCCAGCTATAGCTAAGAACCCGAGCGTAAATAGCGCAATGATCGCGGCTGCATAGCCTAGGATAAGAAATTGCTTTAGTTCTTTTTGTGCTTTATTATCTGTCAACTTCGTAACGTTTGATTTCATAGTCCTCCTACAATGCAGCTTTAAAAAAACTGCGCCATAACGAACATTTCAGTGAGTGGCCTTCACTGAGCGATCGCATAGTTGAATATGCGATGAAACCCGTAAGGGCAATGAAGAATATTAAAAACAAACCGTTAGAGCCTAAGCCCCCTGTGAGAGCTCCCACGAGGGTGAACAGTGCACTTATGGGGTAGACAATCGCGAACATAATAGAAATCAGATTCCATTCTGAGGATTTCGCTTTTTCAATCCTGCCACAAACACAAACGGGATTCTGTATGTCACTCATCTTTGCCTCCTTTTCTGCATAGCATCGTATCCTGTTCCATATATTCCAGCCTTAACCTGCCTAGAGGCCCTATCTAATCCTGCTTTTTTGCTAAAAGCGGTTCTAAGGGATTGATAGTAGCGCGTGGTGCCTTTAACGGTGCCAAAATACCTGGTTACATACTTGGCGCCAGCAGCCTTAGCAGTCAGTAGCACATCCCCATGGATGTTTGGCAGGTTGTATTCTTTGCCGGTCTGGGTCGAGCTAGGAAGTATAGAGATCGTAGACCTTGGCAAAAATTTCTAGCTCTTTTTCTGCTATCTACGACCTACTAGTAAAATGCGTCGTCATTTGCCCATTCAGGGAAAGTCAAGAGATGGCCTGGAATTTCCTATCGTATGAATGTTTTTAGTTTACTTATTATATGACCAAGTATGCTATGATGCCCTTTTTGCTTACTCGAGAGTAGCAAATAAGCGCTACTTACCCTCTTCTTATCTTCGTCCAACCTTTCAAGAACAGGCAACCACCTATCTTTGTCAGGGATTGAGTAGTAGTCCTTTTGACCTACTTCTCTATCAGGCTTGACAGTAGATATAATGCCGCTCGGGTATTCCCATATCTGTACTTCCCCTTCAAGAACGTCTCCATACTCTAAACTACTACAAAGTTTATATAGATCAGAGCCATACTCTGTGGGCTTAAAGTCTTTAGTTGTCTTCTCGGCTAATATATACATCATCATCTTCTAAATAAGTTTTTAATTTGCCTAAAAGAGGTTTCCCAGGGTCGGTGCCTGTTTTTCCCCCAGCTTGGGCTTTTGAAATGAACATGCGGTAGCCTTGCTGGCCAGTTTGGCTTACCGCCCTTAGACTTTGCTCCCCAGTTGCCCCACAATGACACCCTAACCTTTCCGCCATTAAGAACGAATTCCCCGCCCTTCCATTTAATATTACCACTAATTTTCATCGCAGCATTCTTTCCCCAGCTTGCAGCCCCCTTGGCTGTACCGCCAATACCACCTGGAACCATAGATAGACCAGCCCACGCCAAGTTAGCATTTGTAGGATTGTCCTGATAATTCTTGGATGCGCTTGCAATTGCGACGGCTGCTAGTATCGCCCCGGCAACCAAGATAGCGAAGTTGCCATCTAGGTCGCATTCTCCCACCGGATCCGTAGGATACACATAGCTATTGTCCACCCCTCCCTCCACCGGATCCACACTCGCAAACCTCCCCAGTACCGTCAGGTACACCCGAGCTCCCATCTGGATGGGAGTGAGGGCATATGAAGATTCAGTGAGCTTTTGGTGTTGGCCTACGTAGGAGAAGGTAGTACCACTCAATGAGTTGTCCAAAGACTGTTGTCCTGGGATTGGTTCTCCAAAAGGTCCAACAATGCTTGTAGCAGTGCGTGTGCCACTGCCATCCAGTGTTGCCATGTTGTCACCGTGGATGTTGGGAAGGGAGTAGGTTTTTTGTCCCCCCCCGGAAGCACTGGGACGGATGGTCACCGTCACGCCGCCAGGCAAAGACAGATACTTCTCTACCACGGTGCCATCTGTCTGCTTGATGAAGTCGGGAGTGTCGCCGGAGGCGGTGTAGCCGTAGCGGAGGTCGGATTGTGTGGTGCCATTGACCGTTACGGTGCGGGCCAGGAGGCGGTTTTGGGCATCACGGGAGTAGGCGGTGCGGGTCACATTGCTGCCGTTGGTCTCGGTGATGCTGGTGTTACGGTCAGAGGCGTCATAGCCGAACTTGGTGACTACCGTGCCGGCGCCAATACTGGTCATATTGCCATGGGCGTCATAGGTAACCGATTTGTACAATGCGTCGCTGCTGGTGGTCAGGCGGTCGGCGTAGTCGTAGCAGAAGTAGGTAGTTACACCATTAATGGTCTGAGTGGTGCGGTTGCCATTCTTGCCCGAGTTAGGGTTGGTGCCCGCACCAGTGCCGCAGGTAGCGGCATTTTGCGCGCCAAAGCCGTAGGTAAAGCTGTTGCTTCCAAGGGTGGCGCTCGTCAGGCGGTCGGCGGAATCGTAGGTGTAGGCTTTGGCCAGTCCGTTCTGTGTCCCGCCGGATATCTGGCCGGATTGGGTGTAGTTGACTTGGTCACTGGCTACCACGCCGCCGTTATTGGCAAAGGTCATGACGCTGGTGCGGCCAAAGTCGTCACGGCTGTAGGCCAGGTTGGTGCCTGCTGTCGGGTAGCTGACGTGGTCAATGCGGCCGTAGGCATCGTAGTAGACGGTAGCATACACCGTACCATCCAGGGACTGATTTACCAGACGGTCGTAGCTGTCGTAGGTAAAACGTTCGGTGCCCAGCGGGCTGACACGGGATAGCAGTTTGCCTTGACTGTCGTAGGTAGTGGTCGTGGCATTGTTCCGTGCGTCCACGTACTTGGCGGTGCGGCCCAGTAGGTCAATGGTTACGGCCATGGTGCCATAGTTGTCGCTCGTGCTAGTAACTAGCGGATTGCCGTTTGCCGCGTAATTGTTGGTGATTGTCCGCGCGGCAGTGAGCGTGCTGAGTGAGTACGATACGGCCGTCTTAGTTACCCGTCCCCGATCGTCATATGTGCTGCACGTCCAGTTATCGCTATTGTAGCGGGTGGCCACGATCCTGCCGGCGTCGTCATAGATGGTTTCGGTGACACGTCCGGTCTGGCTGCCGGTGCCGTCGGGGTCCGGTTCGGTTTTGGACTTGAGCATACCGGCTTGTTTGTAGGCTTCGGTCGTGTCGTTCGTGCAGGGGTTGTCGCGGGTTTCGGTGGCGCCGTAGTAACCGTACTGGGTAGCCGTGGATGCGACTGATGTGTTGGCTCCCGGCAGATATTTGGCGGTTTGGCGCAGGAAGCTGCCGGTGGCGCCCTGCTGTTCGTAGGTGCTGCTGGTAGTCAGGTTGAGGCCGCTCGGGTCCACGCTGGTGCCCTGGGCCAAGCCTAGCTCGGGGTTGGGCCCGTAATTAGTGGTAGTGACGCTGTCGCCAAGCGTGCTGTCGTAGGTTTTAGTTTTGGTTACCAGGCTGTAGTCTGGCGAGAAGTACTGCGCGGTGTTGGCGGTTTCGCCTCCGCCGGGAGGCGTCATGTACAGCCCGAATGTGGCATTCGTGCTGGCCTTGCCGCTGCGGAAGTAATCGATCCGGATGCGATGAGGTGCATTGGCGGATGTCTCCGTAAAGGTGCCAACCGGGTGGTTGCGGGTATCGCCTTCGTTCCAGTCGTCTATTACTGGCCTGTCGTCAATCCACAGGCGGGCGCCACCGTCCGAATTCATGCGGAAGGTGTAGCTGCCGGTTTGCGGTAAGCGCATTTTACCCGTAAGGCTCATACCCCATAGGCCGGTACGCCCGCTGACTGGTGGCGCCGTGCCAAAGTTTTTGGCTATAGTGCCGTCGTTGGCGATATTGGTTGCATGCAGTAACGGTGATCCCGTTAAGCTGACACGGTAGTTGGTCCACGCAGCCCAGCCGCCAGTGCCCGTTGCCCACGTCGCACCGCCGGCGTTGCGGTAGATTACGGCATTCCCGTCATTTTGCAGGTACAGGCACGACGCCCCTTGGCCGCCAGTACCGCTTGCCCATACCGCGCTGCCGCCGTTGTAGAGCACAAGGTTGCCGTCACCTTGCATCACTAGTAAGGTGGAGGCTACGCCACCCGTGTTGGAAGCCCACATTGCACCGTTCGGGCCGTAAAGCACGACGTTTCCGTCAGTCTGGTAAACAAAGTTGAAGCGTCGGTCCTGAGACCAGAATTCCTGCCCCTTAGCCATGCTTTCGCCGGTGGCTAGCGAATCTTTCCATGTTTTGGTATTGGCATTCATGTAGGCGACGGCTAGACCGTTCATGCCTTCGTCGTATGCGGTGTCGGTGCGCGGCACCTGCGATACGTAACCGCTCAACGGTACCTGGGATTTCGGATTGGTCGTATCATACCAGGCGGCCGGAGCCGGTCCGTAGCTGCTGACTGGACGGTCCTCATCATCGTATATGGTCGTGCTTTTAAGGCCTGTTTCGTCGGTGGTGCTGTAGACGAGGTCTTTTGCCGAATCCCACTCGGTAATATCTGACAAGTTGGCCAGGTCCGTGTCCTTGGTGGTGCGGAACAAACTGTCATACTCGATGCGCCGGGTAAAGCCATTGGGCTCTGTTGCATTAATGATATGCTGTTTGGCTGCGCCATAGTAGCTCTTGTTGGTGGCGCCGGGCAGGTATTCGATAGTGTGTTCGGTACGTACCGCTCCGGCAGTTGCTGCTGGTTGTTTTACAGACGTTGCGCGGCCCAGGACGTCATAGGAAATTTCTGTTAGTGCAGATGCATCGTTTGCCCGAACGCCAGCCCCGATGGCATCGTTCGCCAGCACGTCACGCATGCCAGCCAGCCGGTACCCGATGATCTGGTTGGCGGAGTTCGTTACGGGCTGGTACTGGTAGTCGGTTATTTCGTCTCCTGGCTCCGCGATGCGCGCTAGCTGCCCTTGGTAGTAGTAGAGGTATGTCGCACGTCCGTCATTCGTCTTGACGGCACAAATCATATTAGCCGGCGCGTTAGCATCGAAACCTGCCGGTGCGGCTCCGCAATCGGGCTGTCCGCTGTAGTAGATAGTAGCCATCCTGGTGGGGTCGACCGCATCTTTGATCCTGTAAAGCCGGGCCGGGCCGCCACTGGGGCTTTGGTACTCGTATTGCAGGGCTGCAGGTTTGCGGTCATCCAACGGGTTGGTCGCTGACGCAAGCGTGCCATCGGCGGCAAACACGTAGGTCTTGCCATCGGTGTCCTGGAAGGTGAATGTGCCATTGTTGTTGCGGACCAAGTTGCCATCTTCGTTGGCTGGCGGCTTGTAACTTCCGGCGGAACCAACGCCCGCCACCCATGTGTATTCGTGTGTATCGCCAGTAGAATCCGTAAGCACGACGCTGTTTTGGTTGGTTCGTAACCGGTCGTAGCTTAGGCTCCCATCTGGGTCCAGCCCAAGATTCCAGCCCTCGGGAAGCACCTGCGCCTTGGGTGACAGCCAGTCAGCTGGGATGATTTGTTCGGGCACCGCATTGCCAAGTTCCTTCAGACGGAGGGCCATAGTCGCGCCACCTCCATGTTCGTAGTAGTCAACGGTAATTGGCACCGAGACGCCAGCGGTCAGGCTGACTGTGCTGCTCCAATAGGCCGCTCCCCCGTCGTCTTGCCAATGATTCAGCTGAGGTGCTGCGGCGTTGTTGATGGTAATGCGTACGCCATCATCGGCTGATGCTCCAAATTGGTAATTGCCTGTGGCCGGCGGTGTAAAGAAGCCCGTCCAGCGCACCATAAAGTTATCGGCATTCGCGCCAGGAACAGGCGCTCCCGAACCCCAATAGAAGTTAACGATGGGATCGGTACGCTCCATGAATTTCACATTACTCGCAGCGCCAAAGTCGTGTGCCCCATCTTCGTTGTAGTAGCGGCCGACTAGGCCCTTTTGCTGTCCAATGGGCCGGACGCCTGTTTGTAGCCACTCCGTTGGGACCGCCTGTCCAACAGTACCTCGTTTTGCAAAGAGCTTAGCGGTGGCATTTGCAGTATTGTCTTGATATTCGATTTCGATACTGATGACCTGACCGGCTGTGAGCGTAACGGCATTTGAACCGAAACAAGGCCCAGTCCAACAGTAGCTGTTGTCGTAGACCATTTGACCGCCAACCCTTACGGCCATCTTATCGTCATGTATGCCGCCAAAGTAGTAAGTGTCAGTCTCTGGGGCAACAAAGTAGCCCTTCCATTGTGCATAAAACCATTCACTGCTTATGCTGTCCGACGGTGACCCGTTTTCCCAGCTGAAGTCTATACTCTGGTCGACACGCTCTGCAACGGGAGCAGAAGTTGGGGCATTGCCCGCGTAGCCTGCCGCAACGTTCCAGTATCTGCCTACCAGGCCATTCCGTGAACGGAGTGGTGAGTTGTAGTCAAGACTAATGCCCATATTACCGCCTAACGCCGATGCGCTATGACTGGCGGCGTTGGTGGCGACATTACCCGTGGCGAGGTCGACGTCAATTGGCCCGAGGGTATCAAACGTTTGGGTCTTGTCTTTGCCAGTGCGCAGATCAATCCGGAACGGCCGCGAGGCGCTCCATGCACTATATATTGGCCCGTTGCTGTCATCGTAGCTTCTTGTCTGTACATAATAGGTGGAGCCGTCCTGCAAGATGCCATCCGGCACTGTCCATTGGGATGCTGTCATGCGGCCTGACGTAATGACCGCACCCGTCCCGCCCGGCGCGCTGCTAATCAGAATCTCGTATTTTAGCGGCACAGTGTTGCTATTCGGGTTTGCGGCAGGCGTAATCTTGAATGAAGGTTGCTGGTCGACGAATACTTGGTTGTCAATCGAAGGAGTAATAAAGGTCGGTGTCGGCACTTTGCCAGTGTAGGTAAAACGGACATAACTATTGTCGGGGTCGAAGTTTTTGTATGAGTACATATTGCCTTCATCACCGACCACACCCAACCAGGCTCCAAAGTCGCCCGCAGCGATCCGGTTCTGATAAATGTTTGTTACATTAATGTCACCCGAGGCTGCAATACTCGCACTGCCACCAGAGACTGTCCAGTTTACACACTCGAAGCCGTTCAGACACCCCTGGTAGTAGGTGTGGAATGGCTTTGCTCCCCAGTCACCGGTATAAAAGCTTTCATCGCTGCGTTGGGTTAGATGTAAGGTAGCGTTTGTTAGGACGTTGTTTGCGTCGCGAAAGTGGTCGTAGTTGACATATAGTGCGCCACGCCACAGACGGGCGTAGCCTTGGGCGTCATAGCGCCAGCCCGCATATACATTGCAGTATTGGTCGGTGCATACGTAATTATCATTGCGGAATGACCGGTAGTTGCCGCCAGCCCGCGTGCCGAATCGGCTGTCGAATACGCCCGGATCGATAACCGCAGGAAACGCCTTGTCTGGCAGCCTGTTTAAGTACGCCTTATCTATCGATACTACAATACTGCCATTCTTGTGCTCTTGACGGAAAACCGACGTGTCGGTTTCCATACCAAATTCATTTAGCGTGAGATTTACGGGGCTAAGTTCGAATTGGTCGCCAAGCGCGCCTTTAATTTTAAAGGATACTCCCTTGGTTGTGTTGCCTTGCCTTTCGAGAGTTGCGCCAAGTAGTTTAAATGAAACTTTGTTTACTGATTTTTTGTTTTTAAAGATTATGCTTTCTTTTACGGAAGCGGTACCGATCAAGTAGTCCACATCCACACCGTCCCAGAGATTAACGTAACGGACAACTTGATCACCGTTCTTATTTTTAAATACCTCTGGAACGACTGTGTTGGCGCCGTGGGGACTGAAACCGATTTGTTCGCCGTTCTTTTTTATACGTACCATACCCTCTTTGGCGTCGCTTGGCGCAAACCTGGCCTTCCAACCATTGTCCTTGACGACGAAGGTCGTCTCATTCTTAAACCATGACTGCACGTTGCCAAGGGCTCTGCCTAGGAAATTGCCCGAATCGCCGGCATTTTTGTCCTCTATAAGAGATGTGTCGATCTTCTCCCATCGGCCCTCGTCTTTAAAGTAGCGGGGCATGAAATAGGTCTTTTGGGTGAGTGTGCCGTCTTTTTCCAGGAAGGTATCGGATGTTTCGGTCCTTTTTTCTATGATTTCGCGCTGCGCTATATCAATCTTGCGCTCAGTTTCGGCCAGGGGTTCGTTGGCCGGCCGGGCGTCCTTGGTGAGCTGTGAGAGTATGCCAATTCCTGCTGTATTTTCGGCTGCACCCGACGCTTTTTGTGCATTATTAAGGGGTCCGGCAAAGTTGAGGCTGTCAGGCTTGCTGGTCTGCCCCGCTTGATGGCTGGTTGGGGCGATCGTTCGTGCGTTTTGAGTGTCCTGGTAGACTGCTCCGATTGCTGAAGCGCTAGGCACCAGTATGCTCGTCCAAAATACCGTCAAAAGGAACAGTGCGGCATAACGCGGCCCCATACCTCCGTTAGCACTCTTTAATTTTTCTAAAGAAGTTAGAATTTTGGCCGTACTGAATAAGGACCCCATTTGCTTTTTCCTCCCTCGCAGTTGGTTCTGGCCGCAGCATACAGGGAGTTGCCCAACAAAACAAGAACGAAAGCCTTATATATTGCTGTAAAAAATCTTACACTTACAAACAGTGTTGGTATCTGAGGATTTGTGGGGATAAGTCTGCTCCCGACGTCGCCTCCTATAGGTTTTTGAAGATTTGTTCGTACTTGGCGGCGATGACGTCCCACGAAAAGTTTTCGGCGATGTAGCTGACGCCGCGGTCACCCAACTTTTGGCAAAGCTTGGGGTCTTTTTGGAGCCGCTGGACTGCCTCGGCGATGGCTTCGGCATTCCGTTGAGGTACGACCAGACCGTTCACTTCGTGCTTGATGATGTCCTTGATACCGCCGGTGCTGGTAGTAATGACTGGCAGGCCGCAGGCCGACGCTTCGGCAAAGACCACGCCGAAGGCTTCCTTCCAACCGTTCTCTATCTCGATCGACGGGCCGACAAAGGCGTCGGCTTTGCCATAGTATTCGGCCAGATCCTCTTGCTGGACCCAGCCGACCAGAGTAATGGCATCTTCGAGTTTATGCTTCTTGACGAATTTGGCAACGTCCGCCCGCGCCGCGCCGTCGCCGACGATGTTCAGGTGTACTGGCACGGCTTGCTTTTTTAGGATGTTGACGGCTTCACACAAGTAGTCCAGCCCCTTTTCTTCGACGACCCGGCCGACAAATAGCAGCTCAAAGCGCTCGTTTGCCGTCCGTTTGGCCGGCCGTGAGAACCGGGTGGTATCGACGCCCATGGGGATGATCGGATATTCGCGGTCATACAGCCCTTCGCACACCGCCTTGGTGGCCGAGCTGTTTACAATGACGGCATCGGCGCGCTTGAGGGTAAAGCGCTTTACTTTGCGCATGGTACCGCCGTTGAGCGTGAAGACATCGGCGCCATGGATCGATATGACCACCTTGCACTTAAACACTGGCTTGAGCAGTACAGCCACAAAGCCTTGCGGGATCAGCCAATGGGCATTAATGACCGGCTGTCTGCCCCTGATACAGGCCCACAACGTCGTGCAGAGCTCGCTCCATATATATAAGAGTGTCTTGAGGGGATATAGTTTGTCTTTTTTGAATTCGCCGTAGGCGATGTTTTCTTGGCTGAACGGCACAAAATATCTGAACCGGGCAATCCTGACGTTGCCGCCCGGACTTTGGGGACGTTCTTTGCGCTTGGCACCTTTGTAATGCGGCACGATAACGCGGATATTGCGGAACGTGCCCGACATCCGGTTAACGAAGTTTTCGACGAAGTTGGGCACTTTGTCGTTGGCCCACCGGGGGTACGTTGACGCGATGACAATCAGCGTCCGTTGTTTGAGATTCTTCATGTCCTAATAATACAGCAAAAAGTTAAGGGGCCAGAGCGGGTTCGATTTCGAGGCTGGCATTGAGTGCGGCAGCCTGTTCGCCGGCTTGCGACGCGGACGGTATTTGGCCGGTTGGCAGCGGTGTCTGCTGGCCGTCCGCAGGGGTTTGGGTATCCGTACTGCCGGCAGTGGCTGCGCCAGGCGATGGCTCGGGGTTGCCAGTGGTATCCTCGTCGATGTCCGCAACGGTACTGACCGGATCATTGACAACGGTCGGGACGCTGACATTTGCACCAAGCGTGGTGTTTATCTGGATGGTGGCCGCTTTGGTCAGGCCGACGCGGACCTGGATGTTGACCGGGTCGGTTTGCAGGATTTTTTTGCTCCAATCCTGAGTAGGCACCAGGGGTATGGTCTGTCGGTTGGTGAATCCGGACGGTTTGGTGATGACGTCCGGAGCGCTGCGGCTGCCGTTGTCATCCCGGTTGGCTGGAATGGGATAGATTTGGCCCAGAACCGGTCTGGCTGCACGGTAGCTGTCTTGGCGGAATCTGGCCCCGACGCTCATGGCCCCCAGTACCATGGCAATAGCAGCCACAGAGCCAACAATCAAGTACTTACTGCGCGCCAAGTCGTGGCCGGATTCGAATTTGCCCATATACTTTATTATCCCACACTTTTTACAAAAATAGTCCTTGCGTGATGCAGATCACAAAAAATATCGGCATTTCTTGTCTTTGGGACAGTAACCGCTTAAGCTAATATATATGGACGAGTTCAAACAAAAACTCCAGGGGGCCGGTTTTGCCGGCGAACTTAAGGATGACGCGACGACCAAGGAACTCTATAGCCACGACGCCAGTTTGTTTGAGGTCAAGCCGCAGCTGGTGGTCTTCCCCAAAAACAGCAAGGATGTGCAGATTTTGGTCCGCACCGTCGCCGCATTCCAACAAGTTATCCCTCACCTGTCGGTTACAGCCCGTTCGGCGGGCACCGATATGTCCGGCGGTGCCATTAACGAATCGGTGATTGTTGATTTTAATAAACACTTTACTAAGGTAAAGGGCGTCACGGCTACCGAAGCCCATGCCGAACCGGGCGTGTTCTACCGCGATTTTGAGGTCACCACGCTCAAGCACAAAGCCCTGATGCCGAGCTACCCTGCCTCGCGTGACCTGTGTACTATCGGCGGCATGGTCGCCAACAATGCCGGGGGCGAAAAATCCCTGGAATACGGCAAGACCGAGAATTTTGTAAACGAATTAAAGGTTGTGCTTGCCGACGGCAAAGAATATACTGTTAAGCCGCTGACCAAAAAACAATTGGTCGCCAAAATGGCCCAGGGCGACTTTGAGGGCAATGTATATAAGAAGCTCTTTAACCTGATCGAAAAAAATTATGACGTCATCAAGGCTGCCAAGCCGCAGGTCAGCAAGAACTCCATGGGCTACAACTTGTGGGATGTCTGGGACCGCGAAACCGGTGTCTTTGATTTGACCAAGCTCATCGTCGGATCACAGGGTACGCTGGGATTTGTTACCGATATCAAATTCCGTCTGGTGCAAAAGCGCGACTACACCGGGCTGCTGGTTTGTTTTATGAAGGACATCCGGCCGCTGGGTGAAGTCATTAATAAGGTGATGGAGCACAAGCCGGCCACCTTTGAATCATTCGACGACAATACGCTGTACCTGTCTATCCGTTTTCTGCCGTCGTTCCGCAGATACTTGGGCTGGTGGGGGTTGGCCAAATTACTGGTCAGCCTGATCCCTGACGGGTTCATGCTGCTGCGCGGCATCCCCAAGCTCATCCTGATGGTCGAATTTAACGGCCACAGCCAAGAAGAAGTCGAGCATCAGATCAGCGACCTGCGCCGCGACCTTAGGCCCTTCCGCATGGCCATGGAACGCGACGAAACAGCCGCCAAAAGCCAGAAGTTTTGGATTATGCGCCGCCAGAGCTTTAACCTGCTCCGCAGCAAAGTCAAAGACAAGCACACCGCTCCGTTCATCGACGACCTGGTCGTCAGCCCGCCGTACCTGCCGGAATTTTTGCCGCGTCTGCGCAAGATTATTAAGAAGTACAAGCTGCAGGCGACCATTGCCGGGCATATGGGCGACGGCAATTTCCACATCATCCCGCTCATGAAGATCGAAGACCCCAAAGAAAAGGCCAAGCTTTTGCCGGCCATGGAAGAAGTCGACGACCTGGTGCTGCACTACAAAGGTTCACTGTCTGGCGAACACAACGATGGCCTGGTCCGCGGTCCGTGGCTGGAGGAACAATTCGGCAAGGAAGTGGTGGGCCTGTTCCGTCAGACCAAGGTCATTTTTGACCCAAGCAATATGTTCAACCCGCACAAGAAGTCCGATGCCGATTGGGATTATAGCTATAACCACATACGCGACCACTTTTAGCGCTTATGGTATGATCCGGGTACACAAATGAAGACGAGCTTAAAACGAAATATCATCATATTTGCAGTACTCACGCTCGGGGTATTGGCCGCAGGCATATGGTATTTGTCGACAGCAGATATTGCCGTCTTGCAGCCCGAAGGATCGGTTGCCGAGCGCGAAAAGCAGTTGATACTTTTTGCTTTCGGGTTGTCGCTGGTGGTGGTTGTGCCGGTGTTTATGATGACGTTTTGGTTCGCCTGGCGGTATCGCGAGGGCAACAAAAATGGCCACGCCAAATACGCTCCAAATATGGCCGGCAACAAATTGTACGAAACGGTGTGGTGGCTGGTCCCAGCCATCCTCATCCTGATTTTGTCGGTCGTGACCTGGCGCAGTTCGCACGAACTTGACCCTTACAAGCCACTAGTTTCCGACAAAAAAGCCCTCGAGATCCAAGTGGTGGCCATGCAATGGAAATGGCTATTTATTTACCCCGAACAAGGCATTGCTACGGTCAATTATTTGCAGGTGCCCGAAAAAACGCCGCTGAACTTTACGATTACCTCGGACGGGCCGATGAACTCATTTTGGGTTCCCAAGTTGGGCGGCCAGATTTATGCCATGTCTGGTATGTCCAGCAAGCTCCACCTGATCGCCGACAAGCCCGGTACTTACGAAGGTTCCTCGGCCAACATCAGCGGACGCGGTTTTGCTGACATGCGGTTCGACACAAAGGTTACATCCCAGGCCGAATTTGATTCCTGGGTCACAAAGATCCAGGCCTCCGACGATATGCTCACGGTCAGCGGTTTTGCCGAACTGGCCAAGCAAACAAAAAACCACCCGGTCCAGTACTTTGTACTGGGCGACAAAGACCTCTATGATACGATTGAAGGAGCTTACATGTCGATGCCACAAAAGACGGAGGGCAGTTACTGATGTTAGGCAGACTTACGCTTGATGCATTGCATCATGACATTGTGGTTTGGGGCGGCATACTCGGTATGGCCGGCGGACTTTTTACGATTGTCGCCGGATTGACTTACTTTAAGAAGTGGAAGTGGCTCTGGCGCGAATGGATTACGACCTTGGATCCAAAAAAGATTGGCGTTATGTACTTGCTGGTTGCGACCGTTATGTTGCTCCGCGGGCTTTCTGACGCCCTGATGATGCGCATCCAGCAGGCTTTGGCTAGTGGCAATAACGGCTATTTGGACGCCGACCATTTTCAGCAAGTGGCTTCGGCGCACGGGACGATCATGATTTTCTTTGTGGCGATGGGTCTGCTCTTTGGGCTGCTAAACCTGGTAGTGCCGCTGATGCTGGGCGCCAGGGACGTAGCCTTTCCGTTTATGAACGCCACCAGTTTTTGGCTATATGTGGCCGGTGTAGTGCTGGTCAATACCTCCCTGCCGATCGGTGAGTTTGCCGCCGCCGGATGGCTGGCTTACCCACCGCTGTCCGAAATGCAGTTTAGTCCAGGGGTCGGTGTCGATTATTGGCTGTGGAGCCTGCAGATTGCCGGGGTCGGCAGCCTGCTATCCGGCATTAACTTTTTGATTACTATCTTCAAGATGCGCCGTCCTGGCATGACGCTCATGAAGATGCCGATGTTCCTGTGGAGCGTGGTCGGATCGATGATTTTGGTAGTCTTTGCCTTCCCCATCCTGACCGCTACGTTGGCCATGCTGTTTTTGGACCGGTCCTTTGGCATGCATTTCTTTACCACTGACGGCGGCGGAAACGCCATGATGTACGTCAACCTCATTTGGGCCTGGGGACATCCCGAAGTGTACATCCTGATATTGCCAGCCTTCGGTGTTTTTTCGGAAGTCGTCGCAACGTTTTCGCGCAAGAGGCTGTTTGGCTATACCTCGATGGTGGTGGCCATCGGCGTTATTGTCTTTTTGTCGTTCATCGTGTGGCTGCACCATTTCTTTACCATGGGCGCAGGTGCGAACGTCAACGCCTTCTTTGGCATCATGACGATGATCATTGCGGTGCCGACAGGAGTGAAGGTCTTTAACTGGCTGTTTACCATGTACCGAGGCCGCATCCGTTTTGCGACGCCGATGCTGTGGTTTATGGGTTTCCTGGTTACTTTTACGCTGGGCGGCGTGACTGGTGTGGTCATGTCTATTCCGGCGGCTGACTTCCAGCTACACAACAGCCTGTTCTTGGTGGCGCATTTCCACAACATGATCATCGGCGGCGTGGTGTTCGGGTTCTTTGCCGGCATCACGTATTGGTGGCCAAAGATTTTTGGGTTCAAGCTAAACGAACGGATAGGGACCTATGCTTTTTGGTGCTGGCTAGTCGGATTTTTGCTGGCATTCGTGCCGTTATATGTCCTGGGCTTTATGGGTGCGACCCGTCGTTTGGACCACTACGACGCCTCGCTGGGCTGGCAAGGTTTGTTCGTGGTTGCCGGTGTCGGTGTGCTGTTTATCGGACTTGGTGCCCTATTGCAATTGGTCCAGGTGTTTTATAGCATCTGGAAACGCCACGAAAACCCCGATACGACCGGCGACCCATGGGATGGCCGCACGCTGGAATGGTCTACGGCTTCGCCGCCGCCGGTGTATAACTTTGCAATCTTGCCGGCCGTCTCGGAGCGTGATGCGTTCTGGGAGCAAAAAAAGACTGCCGCGCACTCAAAGTCCCGTCCCGAGCCGGTTTACGAGGCCATCCATCTGCCCAAGAATACGCCGATGGGCATGTATGTTGCCGCATTCGGCTTTGTGGCATCGTTTGGTTTTGTGTGGCACATCTATTGGCTGGCAGGCTTCGGTGTCCTGGGGGTTATAACCACGCTGATCCTCCGTTTGTCGCAAGATGAGACTGAGTATACGATTCCGGCTGCCAAGGTCGCGCAGATGGAGGCCGCTGCCAAAAGGAGGTACGCATGACCCTGGACCGGCGGCACCAAGAAATGGCTTCCAAAACAACGATTGGTTTTTGGCTCTACCTGATGACCGACTGTGTGCTGTTCGCGTCGCTTTTTGCCACCTTTGCCGTGCTGCGCAGTAACACCGATGGCGGCCCGGGCGGAGCAGAATTGTTCAGCCTGCCCTACGTCCTGGCCGAAACGCTGGTGCTGCTCACCAGCAGCTTTACTGCCGGGATGGCCATCCTGGCTGCCCAGCGCAAAGACAAACAACTCGTGCTAACGTGGTTCGCAATTACTTGTATGCTGGGGCTTTCGTTCCTGGCTCTGGAGCTGAGCGAGTTCCAAGGGCTTGTTGCTGAGGGCAACAGCTTTACGCGCAGCGCGTTCTTGTCGGCATTCTTTACGCTGGTGGGCACCCATGGGCTGCACATCACCGTCGGCCTGCTCTGGATGGGCGTACTCATGCACCAAATCCATACCCGCGGCCTGACGCCGCATACCTTGCGGCGCATGACACTGCTCGGCATGTTCTGGCATTTTCTGGACGTTATTTGGATATTCATTTTTACGATAGTCTACATGTTGGGGGCATTCTAGGATGGCAGCCAAAACACTAACAGACGACAAGCACGGCGCAAATATGACGTCATATGTCACCGGATTTGTGCTGTCGGTTATGTTGACGCTGGCAGCCTTTGTGATGGTGCAGATGCACATCGACGGTTCAGGGCTTGGCCGGCAGGCGGTCATTGGCGGTGTAGCCGGGCTGGCGTTTGCCCAGTTCCTGGTACAATTGGTGTTCTTTTTACACCTGGGCCGCGAAACCAAGCCGCGATGGAAGCTCGTGATGTTCCTATTTGCCGTGATCGTCATTTTGATCATAGTGATCGGCTCGTTGTGGATTATGTACAACCTTGACTACCACATGATGCCAAAATCTGAGGAGCAAATTAACGAGTACATGAATAAGCAGAGCGGCTTTTAGTGATGCTTAAGCAATATTACTGGCTTACCAAGCCGGGGATTATCTACGGCAACCTGATGTATTTGCTGGCGGGCTTCTTTTTTGCCAGCGTGATGACACAGGGCTTTGACGGCTGGCTGCTGGCGTCCACGGCGATAGGCACATCGCTGGTTATTGCTTCGGGATGCGTTTTTAATAACTACACGGACCGGGGCGTCGACAAAAAGATGGCCCGGACCAAAAAGCGAGCTCTGGCCAAAGGGTCTATCCCGGCGGCGTATGCATTGGCGTATGGCGCCGCGCTTGGGGCGGTGGGTTTTGTCGTGCTGGCGGCCTTTACGAATTGGCTGGTGGTATGTATCGGTATTGTCGGCATCGTAGACTATGTATTCCTGTATGCTTATTGTAAGCGTACATCGGTGCACGGCACGCTGGTTGGCAGTATATCGGGCGCCATGCCGCCTGTCGCCGGCTATTGTGCGGTCACCGGCGAGTTCGACTTGGGCGCCCTGCTTTTGTTTTTGCTGCTCGTAGCTTGGCAGATGCCGCATTTTTACGCAATCGCAATGTACCGCCGCAATGATTATGCTGCTGCGGGCATACCGGTGCTGCCAGTCGTCAAAGGCGTGCGCCGTACCAAGATCGAAATAGCCGCCTACGTCATTGTCTTTACGGCAACGGCTTTACTCATGACTGCCTTTGGTTATACCGGCATCGTCTACCTGCTGATTATGGCTGCCGTCGGCTTGGTCTGGCTCTACAAGGCCTTTACAGGTTTTGTAGCTGCCGATGACGTGCAGTGGGCGCGCGGTATGTTCGGATTTTCGTTGGTAATTACGCTTGCCGTGAGTCTCCTGCTCCCTCTGGGCGCATGGCTCCCATAGGCTTGCAATTTGCGGCAGCATGTATAAAAATCGTTCCGGCTTAATAAGACGGGAATGGTAGGATAATTATATGGATAAGGCAGCATCGGCGGACCTAAAGCAATTTATAGGCGTCACCGTCGCGCGGTTGTTGCACAAAATAGATACACGTTTCGAGACAGTAGACCGGCGCCTCGATGGGATGGACCAACGCTTTGATGAGATGGACCGGCATCTTTGCAAAATAGACCGGCGCCTCGATGCAGTGGATGAGAAGATCGACGATCTATCGAGGTCGGTAGCTGAGGCCCTGGACTCGGTAAACGAGGCCACCGAGTCCAGGTTGCGGGGTTATGGTGTGCGGCTGGACCGCCTGGAAGCAAATGCTCCGTCTGGTGTATAATCGTAAGCATGATATTAGTGATCCACATCACAGCTGCATTGGCGAGCATCGGTTCTGCCGCGTACGTGTTTTTTGACCCCTCCCGTAAGAGTCTCCTTTTTAACTATGGGCTGGTAATGGCTACGGCCGCCACCGGCATGTACATGATCGTCACGCAGCCGGTGCACATCTTGCAGACCTGCCTAAGCGGGATTTTGTACATCGGATTTGTAAGTACAGTATTGTTGCTAGCGAGCCGCCGCCTTGCAGCTCAAGCCGTCAAGGCGAAAAATAACCGCCTCAAGTAGTACGTTCGTCTTGGCCAGGTGTTGCGCTCCGGGTGATCCAGTTTAACCTCGATCATGATACTTCCGGTTACCGGGTCCCCCACCCGGTCTCGCGCATGGTGCAGAGCGCATATAGCCTGGTGGGCATTAGCAGGAACAGGTGGATAAAGCCATACAGGATGAACAACATAAAGCCCATATCCCGGGTGCGGTACAGGCCGTACCCGGCGCGCAGCACGGCGATTAGTACGAGGGTAAGGATGTAGTGCACGATAACGTGCGGCCCATACGTGAACGCCTGCCATACCATGCCCATGAGGGCAATGACCAGCAAAAACGGTAGCACCAGCTGCATGACAAGGTCATAGATCATATAGGTGTGGTGCCTTTTGTACGAGCGGACCGTCCAGAGCATTTCGCGGTAGAAACTCTTGTTCCAGCGTACCTGCTGTTTTAGGTAAGTGCGGATATTTTGCGGCACATGGGTGTAGGATATGGCTTTGTTGTCGAAGACGACCTTGTATCCTTCTTCGAGAATGAGGTTGGTCAAGTGGCGGTCGTCGCCAAAAGTGCAGCGTTTTCCTAAGAAACGCTGGCTGGTGTAGCGGTCTTTTACGTGGTCTATGACTTCCTTGCGGTAGGCCGAGAAAGGACCGCTGCAGCACATCAGGACAAAAAAGTAACTTTGGGCGGCGCGCTCCTGGTGGAACGCCGACCAATAGCGGTAGCCAATGAGTTTGGTAAGGATATTGTAGTCTTTGTTTTCGACCTGGACGTCGCCGGTAACTGCCCCTACTTCGGGGTCCTTGAAGCGCTGCATGAGCTGGCGGAGTGCTCCATTCGGCACGATGGTATCGGAATCGACGGTTACGATGATTTTTCCGGTCGACCGGTTAAATCCAAATTTTTGGGCATGCCGTTTGCCGACGTTGATGGGGGTGTAGATGATATGCACCCTCGGGTCGTCATCGAACTTGCTG
>DASTWA010000009.1:0-80974 GCA_035758825.1 Saccharimonadales bacterium (SeqCode) | reverse complement strand
TATAGGCATCAAGTATCTCTATGCCTGCAGCCTGGCTTACTACCATGATTAAAGCAGCAATAACAATAAGCCCTAAGGCAAAGGCCCGGAATGAGTTCCAGGCGGTGTGGTAGGCGTTGTTGGTGTCGGAGTCGTTGAATATGTCCTTAGTGTCCACTGTCAGGAGATTGTTAATCACATCCTCCATGGCGCCAACCGCCGCGGTGGCTGCGTTAACGACCGGGCATACCAGCCATTTAAGGCTGAAAACGGTGCTCAAATCCCATGTAATGTCACAAGCCAGTTCGGGCTCATTGACCGTCCCTTCTGTGTCGGTTGCTGCACCGGGCACCTTGGCCAGAGGGTTGGCGGGGGTCTTCCAGCTGTCGACAGTCAGAATTTTGTTTGGCTGTTTGTGCTCATGCCGACAACTATTGGTAATAAAGTCGCAGATCGTATAGTCGCCAAACTTTACGCCGGTAAACTGGCCCGAGTAGCTGATTCTGGGCTCGCTGCTTTGGGTCTTGATCGGTCCGCGGGTGCTCGATATGACCCAACCGTTCTTGCGTGCCAAACAATCCTTTTCCATTTGGTCGTAGTTTGGCGTCCCCAGGCTGCTGCGGTAAGGGTCCCAGCTCTTTGTTGGGTCGTTGGAGTTGCCACAGAGTGTCCAGAGGTCTTCTTGGGGCACGAGTTCGTCGGCCTTCGGCGGACTGCTGGGGTTAGGCGTGGTGTATATGTTGGTCCACCCCGGGTAAAGGGCTACCTTAATGATTTGCTTGTCTTCGGGGTCGTCAACAACGGCCGGAGTTTGTTCTTCACCCTGCTTGCCGCGATTGTTAACATCGGTAATCGTGTACAGCTTGCTGCCGCTCTCGATACCCATGTCGTAATAGGTGGCGCGGTTTTCGGTGTGAGAGCCCTCGGTGAAGCAGTT
This sequence comes from Saccharimonadales bacterium (SeqCode), assembly GCA_035758825.1. GTDB lineage: Bacteria > Patescibacteriota > Saccharimonadia > Saccharimonadales > UBA4665 > JARIHD01. Next base: position 80,058 of record DASTWA010000009.1, on the reverse strand, counting down.
TTTGCCACTGCCGGGCGCCATTACCCATAACATAGCTTTGGACCAATCTGTCTCCGCGCCATTCTTCCCTTCGGTTACCTGGGCGGCAAGCTTCAACTGACAATTATCTTTGTGGGTAACGATTGTTTCGCCGTAAAAAGCTATCCCGGCGTTGCGATTGGCCTGATTGATCAGTTTATAGGAGTTGGTGCCGCTCAGGTCGCCTCCGTAAACTTCGATTGTGGTGCTGTCGTTCCACCGCATGTTCGGTACGGCCGCCCGGGCTAGTTCGGCCGGGATAGAGGCCATGACAAGACCCAAAAACAGAGACAGAGGAACCGTTGATAAAACAGCCCGCTTCCCGATAGTGCGCACACCGGGCAATTTTGCCCGCAGAACACTTCGCCCAAAGTCTTTTATTGCTATCATTGACCGAACCTTACTGCCCTTAATAGTACCAAAAAAGCGTAAACAAAAATAGCTGCGTTTATTCTGGGGAGATGTTCCGCGCTCCAACCCCGAAGTGGTATACTTGCGTGAGGAAGTCGTCATAATTTATACTCGAGTTTAAGAGATGCACATATATGTCAAAAAATAAAAAACTTTGCACATTACTTACATCATTTGTGTTTGGCCTTTCTTCGGTGGTTGCCTTGCTCATTTTCTCGCCGGTGTCACATGCTGCGCCTGCGGATGATACGAATGCTAAGAACAATATCTGCGAGACCAAGAATGGCGTGCAGGTAAACCCGGACCCCTCCAAGCCGTGTATACCCGACCCTAATGCCCTCAAATCAACGCCGGATTCAGCTGCCAAAACATGTAGCGGCGGAGACTGCAGCGGCCTGATCACTAAGTATGTGAACCCATTCATCAAATTGCTGTCCGCTTTGGTTGGTATCATTGTGGTCGTGTCGATTGTTGTGGCCGGTATTCAGTATTCTTCGGCCGGAGGCGATCCCTCTAAGGTTGTTGCGGCACGAAAGCGGATCATGAATGCTATTGTTGCTTTTCTGGCGTACTTATTTATGTTCGCCTTCCTGCAATGGCTGCTGCCAGGGGGCATAATTTAAGGAGGTATGTATATATGTGGACAACGCTTCTTCTCCATTTTGCCGAAACGTGTTCTGTAAAAACGTTTTTTGGCATACCGCCTTGGTATAAGTACTTGGTCAGTTCCGGCCTTATGGCTCCAACTAAGGGTACCAAAGCGTGCGAGCTCGTGGGGTCACTCAAGCCTGCCGACTGGGTCCAGGTTGTTTCGCTTATCGGTTTGGCGATATTGGACATGGCGTTCCGTATCGCTGGTCTGGTAGCAGCCGTCTTTATTATTTGGGGTGGTATTCAGTATGTCATCAGCCAAGGCGATCCGAGCAAAACAAAAGATGCCCAGCAGACGATTATCAATGCCCTGGTCGGTTTGGCTATTGCATTGACGGCGACTGCCATAGTCTCATTCATTGGTAAAAGGTTAGGATAAGCGGATGGACTTTTTAAAGCAAAAATTTATTGCCGCCGTAATAGATACCGGTCCGCTGCCCAAGCCGACTGGTGTAGATGATGCAAGCAAGTTGCAGACGGCGTTATCGACGGTTTTTTTGGTTTTAGGCGCCATCGCCCTGCTGGTTATTACTATCGCCGGTTTTATGTACACCATTTCGCACGGTGACCCCAAGATTATCGAGCAAGCAAAAAACGCTATTCTGTATGCGGTCATCGGTCTGGTGGTGTCTATTTCGGCGTTCGCGATTGTTAACTTCGTCGCAGGAAGGATTTAGCCATGAAACGACTCAGATTGATCCTTGCCTCCCTTGGGCTGGCCTTGGTGGTGCTTGCACCGGCTTCACACGTCATGGCGGCTGGTACTGATCCGTTCAAAGGCGCGTGTGAATCCAAGGGGTCAAGTTCATCCGCCGCTTGCCAGGCAAACGGGTCGGATCCGCTTACCGGCGAAAATGGGTTGCTTATTAAGGTTACGCGTATTATCAGTTTTTTGGCGGGCGTATGCTCAGTTATTCTTATAGTCACTGCCGGCCTTATGTATGTAATGTCTGATGGTGATTCGTCCAAGGTGCATTCAGCCAAAACAACGCTTGTCTATGCCGTAGTAGGGCTGGTGATTGTGGGCGTGGCGCAAGGAATTATCATATTAGTACTTAACATGTTATAAGGACATAATAATGAAAAAACTTCTATTTGTAGGATTGGCCGTCTTGTCGCTCTTGATCGGTGTTGTCGCTCTAGCCCATACAGAGCCTGCCCTGGCGGCCTCAGCTAAAGATGAGATATGTGCTGGCGTTGGTGCTGCCAGCGGCGGAAGCGGCTGCACACCACCCAAAAACAGCCCGACGGTAAACGGTGTTATAAATACCGTCATCAATACATTGAGTGTGTTCGTTGGTATTGTGGCTGTAATTATGATTATCTTCGCCGGTTTTAAATACGTAACATCTGGTGGTGATTCAAGTAAGATCAGCTCGGCAAAAAATGCGCTTATTTATGCCGTGGTTGGTCTGGTGGTCGCTGCCCTTGCGCAAGTAATTGTACGATTCGTTGTTTCGCGAGTCTTATAAGGAGCGCATATAAGAACAAGGGTGGTTATTGTAAATGGACAACCAGATGTGCTATAAAATAGACAAAAGCGCTTAAGAAAGGAAGCAGAATGTTAAAAAACTTTCGTAAATCGTTCGCTGCACTTGTTGCCGGCCTGGCACTCGCAATCGTACCAGTATTGGCCCCAGTAGCCGTATCGGCTGCCGACATCGGTGGTAACCTAAAGTGTGGTTCGAATCTGGACGCAAGTGGTACAGGGTGTGACAGTAATGTTACGTCGGGTAGCTCTAACCTTAATAATGTGATTACCGATATCGTCAACATTTTCTCTGTAATCGTTGGTATTGTGTCGGTCATCATGATCATCTACGGTGGTTTCCGTTACGTAACTTCCGGTGGTGATTCAGGTAACGTTAGCAGCGCCAAGAATACTATTATCTACGCCGTCATCGGTTTGGTAGTCGTAGCTCTTGCCCAGTTTATCGTACAGTTTGTGCTGGACAAGGTCACTACTATCGGCCAATAGTAAGTACCAGCTCGAAAAAGCCAAAAAACTGCCTCCCCGAGGCAGTTTTTTATTTAGTTAAGCGGCTTCCCTGCTCCTTTTTTGTCTCTCCTATATAAAAACACACCCGCTTGTTGCGGGTGTGTTTTGTCTGGCCGATAAGGCTTAAAGAACCTGGATCTTTTTGACCGTGTCTTGCTTGACCTTTGTGAAGCTGATCGTCAGGACGCCATCCTTAAGCATGGCCTCGATCTCTTCTTCCTTGACCGGTACCGGCAAGGCGATGCTGCGCGAGAACTCCCCCCAGTAACATTCTTGGACGAAGTAGTTGACTACGTCATCCTCGTTACCGGCGGAAAGCGTTCCGCGGATGCTCAAGGTATTGTCGGAAATGCTGACGTCGAGGTCATTTTTGTTGACCCCAGCCGTACGCGCCTTTACGACCAACTTTTCCTTGGTCTCATAAACATCAACAGCGAGCTGACCTGGCAGGTCTTCGCTTTCATCCCACTCATCGTTAGTAACCGCTGGTTCAGAGGCAGCTGCAGGATCTGCAGCAACAGGTGCATCGTCGTCGCCCAAAAAGGCGGCGGTCAACTCATCCTCTTCCATCAGCAGATCGTCGTCGCGATTGCGTCGCGCCATAGTTGTTACCCTCCACTGTTATTCGGATTAGTCTTGCGTTTTTGTGTTAATAGCAGTATAGCTTAGATGTTTTCTAGCGTGCAACCGAATTCCCCATATTTACAACACAATAAACACAACGAACGCATGTTTGAACAAATCATTGGTCTTATTGCCCCCACCGAATGCCTAAGCTGCGGCTCAGAAGGTGCGGTTGTGTGTTCGGAATGCCTACCCTCTCTCTGTGGGCGTAGTGTTCGGGCCCTCGACCATTCTGTACTCAAAAGCGTTACTGCCTGTTGTTCTTATGACGGTTTGGCGAAAGAACTGGTCGCCAAATTAAAGTTTGAACGCTGCAGGGCTGCAGGTACTCCCATGGCACGTGCCATGGCGGGTTTAATTGCCGGCCATCCCAAAGAAATCGGCCTGGTGCATATTCCGACCGCCAGCTCTCGCGCCCGGATGCGCGGGTATGACCAATCTCAGCTTTTGGCCAAGCGTATCGCCCAAATTACCGGGCTGCCGTGCCTTTCCCTGCTTCACCGCCAAGGACAACTAAGGCAAGTCGGGCGGCACCGGGCTGAACGTTCCCGTCAATTGTCCGGTGCCTTCTGGGTAAGTGATTATGCCGTGTCGCCAAATATTACGTATATACTGGTTGATGATGTAATTACAACGGGCTCGACGTTCGTGGCGGCAGCCACTGCCCTGCAAAAAGCTGGCGCCACCAAGCTTATGGGCATCTCCTTTGCTGCGGCGTGAAAAGCTTGGAAAATCAGAGTCCCTCTGTTATAATCACCTCTGTTACGGAAGGGTGTCCGAGCGGTTTAAGGAAACGGTCTTGAAAACCGTCGTGCCGGCAACGGTACCGTGGGTTCGAATCCCACCCCTTCCGCCAGGCGGACATTCGCGTTACAATACAACTCAACCTGGAGAGATACCCAAGTGGCTGAAGGGGCGGCTTTGCTAAAGCTGTAGGGGGGCGCAAGCTCCCGCGAGGGTTCGAATCCCTCTCTCTCCGCCAGACTAAAGGACCGGTCAAAAGCCGGTCTTTTAGTTTGTCCCAAATACCCTACCCTCCCCAATGTAGTTAGTGTACAATAACGCTTATGAAGGGGGATCAACAACATCCTGCCGCCAGTCAGGCTGACGCCAACTGGCAGTATCAGCCGAACCAGCAGCCAGCTCCCGCTGAGCATCTCCAGAGCTATGCCGCCCCGGTGCATATTCCGGAAGAAGTAGCGTGGACAGCCTCTGAATTTGTCTCGCACAACAAGGGTATGGGCTGGTATTCCCTGCTAGCCGGCGGCGCAGCCGTACTGGCAGCCGTCATCTATTTTGTCACCAGAGATGTTATTTCTGCTGGCATCATTATTTTTGTGGCCGTACTTTTGGGTGTTTCGGCCGTTCGTAAGCCCCGAGTCCTGCACTATCAGGTCAATGCCGCCGGGCTGGCCATCGGCGACAAGTTTTACCCATATGCCGAGTTTAAGTCGTTTGCGGTCATGCAAGAAGGAGCCTTCTCAAGCATTATGTTTTTGCCGCTGCGGCGATTTATGCCCTCAATCAGCATTTATTATGACCCCCAAGACGAGGACCGCATCATCGAAGTACTTTCGTATTATTTGCCAATGGAAATGCGTACGCACGACTTTGTCGACAGCATCATCCGCAGAATACGGTTTTAACTACTCTTGACGATTACGGTCAAGCGCCACGATGTAGGGCTTGTTCTTTTCGAGGTTCGCCGTAAGGACGGCCCGGGTGCAAGGGGTGCCCTCCGCGCCACACTCTGCGCCGTTAGAGGCAGTTGCGCGGTAGCTGTAACACCCCTCGGAGCGCGCTTCGGCGAAGATGACATTGCCCTGTTCGTTAACGCAGTCTGATCGTGTGGCGTCCCAAGCCGGATCCTTATATTTCGAGATATCGAAACCCTTGGTGGAAGAAGCAAAGCCGCCGTCGTTGAGCTGTGCTAACGTCGGGTATGTCTGTTTGGCGTTGTAGTATTCGGTGAGCTTACCGGCCACCTGCCGGATGTTTTTCTTGCGGGCATCGTCTTTGTCCCGGGAGATTTGCGTAGTCGTCGGTTGTTTTGGTTTGCCTGTGGATGTATCGCTGCTGTAGGCCTGGTATGCAAAGTAGGCCCCTGCTCCTATTCCGGCGAGCAGGATACATACAAGGGCAATGACCAAAAAACGTTTTCCGGTTTTGGTCGGCTCTTTGGGCTGGCTTTCGCGGGTGGGCATGACTGGCCGCAGTGCAACCTGCTGTTCGGCGCCTTGGTCTGCGGACTGGGCCGCAGGCAAGCTCATCTCTTGGCTCGCTGGCTGTGACTGTGGGTCGTAAGACGACGGCGGGACCGAATGGGGCGCAGATTGTTGGACCAGGCTAAAGGCCCGGTCGATCAGCGGCAATGGCCAGCCGTTCTGAACGAGGGTATCGCGAATAGTCTGCTCCGGCACGCCATAACGGAGCTGGCGGAGCACATAGATTATAAGTTCGTTATTATCGTCCATATATCTAATACTACCTTTAGTGAACAAAAAAGAGACCACCCGGCCTCTTTAACTGAAATCTACTGGTACACCCGGCAGGATTCGAACCTACGACCTTTGGCTCCGCAAGCCAACGCTCTATCCAGCTGAGCTACGGGTGCATACATGTTTACTGGCAACAGAGGTCATTCTATCACATATCGCCAGTCTTTGCTAGTCCTCTTCAGCTACTTAATTAATTCTCCTCAATCTGTTACAATACGCTTGTCTGGAGAGGTCGCATAGTTGGTCTAGTGCGCCGCACTCGAAATGCGGTATAGGGGCAACTCTATCGAGGGTTCGAATCCCTCTCTCTCCGCCAAAAAGGCCCAGGAAGCATCCTTCCGGTCTTTTTTGTTTTATGGCGCAAGCGGCGGCAGACCGGAACCGGGTGGTTGGTTGCCAATCGGTGTGTTTTCTTGGGTGCTCGGAGCAGCGTGTTTTTTCTGCCATACTTTTTCGGCAACCAGTGCGCCTACCGAGATACCGACCGAGAGGCTGCCGAGTGTAATCCACCAGTTGCGAATGTCGTCTACCAGTATTCGAACGACCTGGGCTATTCGGATTGGCAGCTCACCTGAGGAATCCTTGGCAATATTGTCGACCAGCGTGTGGCTGATTGCTCCGCCAATGACAGCCGTGATAATGCCTATCGCACCAACGGATAATAAAATATATGCAACCCGTTTGACGCCAGCAACCCGGGGCTGACTCAGGAAGATAGCTGCCGCGATAAAGATCATTGCGAGTAGCCCTGTTAGGTACAGGGCTTTCTTTACTGCCTGGTAGCCGTCTTTGGCGGCCGCCAGCTCCTCCTCGATGGGCTTGCTGTCGCCCTGCTGCATGTTTTGCGGAGTAATGCTTGACTGTTTGAATATGTCGCTATCCAGCACCGTCTGTCTGGTCTGTTCCGCTATCTGGTCGGGATTGGTGCCCGCCGGTAGACAGGAGGCCGAGAAAGGGTCGGTGCTTGTCGTGGTCAGGTCGGCTGGCCCGCAGGCTGGCAGTGTCCGGGCTCGCTCCCTCGCCTGCTCGGTAAGATTATCTACCAACGCAGTCTTTACGGGAGTTAGGTCGATGGTAAAATCCAGACTGGCGGTTTTGCCGCTCATCCAATCATAGATACCATCGAGGACGCCATCGGTCTGTTCTTTGATGTATGACGCCGGGATAGCATCCTTGACAGCCTGCCGTACGGCAGCTTCGCCGTCGGAAGATTGGGTTTCGCTGCTGTTTTGTGTATTGGTGGTCTGTTTGACAACGGAAGCGATGGCGGAATCATACACGCCACTGCTGTCCAGCGCCCCTTTAATATGTGAGGCCGATCCCAGCACCTGGAATAGACTGAATAGTATGCCAAAACCGAGTAGTACCATCGGCAGTAACGAGCATACAATTACCACGACGGCTTTTCTTAGAATATGCATATTTCTATTGTACAGGAATTGTCTGGCCGTTTGCTGCTAGTTTGTTGCCATTGCGGACATGAGCTAGTATCATATGGCTATGGACGAGAAGGGGTTGGGCCGCCGCTTACAGGCAGTGCGGGTTCAGGCAGGTTTAACACAGCAGACGCTTTGCCACCAGGCAAACCTTAGCTATTCGACGCTCACCAAAATTGAGCGGGGCGCTATCAAGGCGCCATCTATCTTTACGATTCAGAGTATAGCCTCTGCTTTGGGAATTGGGCTGGACGAACTCATGGGTACTTCGGTGGCTGCCCCTGTGCGCAAGCGCCGTTCCAAAAGCGGAGTCCGCTTCGTGTACTTCGATATTAATGGCTGTTTGGTCCGTTTTTACCATCGGGCATTCACCCAGCTTGCGGAAGTTAGCGGTGCTCCGGCGGATGTCATCGAAACAACCTTTTGGCACTACAACGACGATGTCTGCCGCGGCGATATGACTATGGACGAGTTTAATGCGGCATTTGCCCGCGCTTTGGGCATGGAGAGGGTCGATTGGATCCAGTACTACCTGGAAGCAATCGAGCCGATCCAGGAGATGCACGAGGTCGTGCGCTGGGCTGCCGAGAATTATAAGGTCGGGCTGCTCACTAACATCATGCCCGGCTTTGTGGACGTTATGATCAAGCAAGGCATCCTCCCGAATGTCGCCTATGATGCCATTGTTGACTCTTCGGTGGTCGGGGCGATTAAACCCGAGGCCCGCATGTACGAAGTGGCCACCCAGAAGGCTGGCAGCGCCCCGTCCGAAATCTTACTGGTGGATGACGCCCGGACTAACCTTATGGCTGCCGAAAAGCACGGCTGGCACGTACTATGGTTCGATGACTATCGTGCCGGCGAGTCGATTAAGCGTATCAAAGACTCGCTTGAGCCCGCCGCTTCGTAAGGCAGACTTGGCAGATACCCTGAATTTCAATCTGGTGGGCGGTCGGCTCAAAGCCGTGCTGTTTGGACAGCTGGTCGATGACTGATTCGAGGTGTATTTCGTTGAGGGCGATGGTTTTACCGCAATCGTTGCAGGTCAGGTGGTGGTGATGGCCGGTAAAAATGTCGGTGAGCTCTACCCGGTACTTCCAGCCGGTGTTGAGACGCTGCACAATACCGAGCTTTTCGAACAGTTCAACCGCCCGATAGACGCTTGAACGGTCAATATTCCCTACCCTTTCGACCAATTCGTGCATTCGTACGGGTTCCTGCCCCAGGAGTGCCTCAAACACCGCCAGGCGGGCTTGTGTGACGCTCTGGCGGTGTTTTTTTAGGATTGACCTGAAGGCGTCGTGTGGCGAAGACATGCTTTCAGTATATACAAATTGCGATGTTTTTGCAATTATTGTGTCGTGTAGCGCCGGATCTCTTCTTGGATCGCCTTCATGCGCGTCTTGGCGTCGGCTAATTGCTGTTTGGTCTGAGCGACAACCTTTTCCGGGGCGTTATCGACATAACTCTTATTCGAAAGACGGGCCGCCAGCCGGGCAATTGTTTCGGCTTCTTGCTTGCGGTTCTCTTCCAGTTTATCGGTGTACTTTTTGGCGACGTCGGACTCAATGGCCAGCCAGGCGTCAATCTGGCTTTGGGTAAGCCGAAGGCCGTTAGAATCGGCGACAACGTCCATGCGGCTAAGGCGGCCCATTCGCTTGAGGACTTCGGCGTTTGCCTGCAGTGCCGGCGCTTCTCGGTAGTCTAGGGCGCTCTCGCGCAGGCCAAGATTTTTGAGTATGCTGCGTACTTCAGTAATGACCTGCTTTACCATCTCGAAGTTTTTGCTGCGCCGGCTGTCTCCGGACTCGACAGCCGGCCATTCGCTTGCTGCCAACAGGTCTTCCTTCCAGCTCAGGACCTGCCAAATCGTTTCAGTGACAAACGGCGCGAACGGATGGGCAATTTTGAGCACTACCTCTAGGGCATAAGCGAGCAACGACAGATTTTCTTCGGCCTTCGAGGCTTCGATATACCAGTCGGCAAAATCGTCCCAAACAAAGTGGTACAACTTGTCATATGCTTCGGCGAAGCGGTAGCCATCCAGGTCGGCAGCAATAAGGTCCGTTGTTTGTTGTAACTTACTCAACATCCAGTGGTCGGCATCTGTCTTGGCTTCTACGGCGCCAAGGCTGTCGTACTTCCCTACCTTGTCTTCAATGTAGCGTGCGATGTTCCAAAGCTTGTTGCAGAAGTTGCGGGCAGCAACAACCTTAGAGATCCCGAACGGCTGGTTATTGCCAGCCGTCTGGCCGGTAATAATACCCATGCGCATGGCATCTGACCCATACTCGTCAACGATATCCATCGGGTTGACCACGTTACCTTTGGATTTACTCATTTTTTGGCCATGTTCGTCCAGGATGAGGCCGTGCAGGTAAACTGCCTTGAATGGCACTTCTCCCGTGACATACAGGCCGAGCATAAGCATCCGCGACACCCACGGATATAAGATGTCGAAGCCCGTTTCCATGAGGCTTAAGGGGTAGTGCTGATTAAAGTCCGGCCCGTCCGGGTAATCAAGGGTAGCGTACGGCCATGAGCTGCTGCTGAACCAGGTGTCGAACACGTCTGGATCGCGGCGGTAAGTCTTGCCGTCTACTTCGATGATCTCTTGGTCTACGCGTTCGTCATAGATCCAGTCGTCGGTGTCGTCGACATTTTGGAAGGCTGGAATCGGGATCCCCCAGGCAATCTGGCGTGAGATGTTCCAGTCTTTAAGGTTTTCAAGATATGTAATAAGCTGCACCTTTTTTACCTCTGGGTAAAAAGCGATTTTGTTGTCGCCCAGGGCCTTGATTGCCGGAGCAGTAAGGGGCTTCATGTCGACAAACCATTGCTCGCGCAGCAAAGGCTCGATGATAGTGCCGCATTTGTAGCAGTGCCCGACGTTGTGGACCAATTCTTCGACCTTGACCAGGTACCCCTGCTCCTCAAGATCCTTCACGATCTGCTTGCGGGCTTCGGTGTTTTTGAGGCCGCGGTAGGTGTCTGATGCCTCGGTAGTAATGTTGCCCTCGTGATCGATCACTGTGATCATCGGCAGGTTGTGGCGCTGTCCGGCTTCGAAGTCGTTAGGGTCGTGCGCCGGGGTGATCTTTACTGCCCCCGTGCCGAATTCGGTTTCGACGAAGTCATCGCCGATAACCGGAATCTCGCGGCCGACCAATGGCAGCCGGACGGTAGTGCCAATGTATGACTTATAACGTTCGTCATCCGGGTGTACGGCAACGGCTGTGTCGCCGAGCATGGTCTCGGGGCGGGTCGTAGCGATGACCAGTTCCCCTGCCCCGTCGACTGACGGGTAGCGGATGTACCATAAGTGGCTCTTTTCTTCTTTGTAGTCCACCTCGATGTCGGCGAAGGCGGTGCCGTGGAAGGTACAGTAGTTAACCAGACGTTCACCTCTGTAAATAAGCTTTTCGTCCCACATCTTCTTAAAGGTGGCGTAGGCCCGCTTGACGATTTTTTCGTCGAGGGTAAAGGTGTAGCGTGACCAGTCGACGCCAGCGCCAAGGCGGCGGAATTGCCCCTCAAAGTTGGCCCGGTTTTGGGCCACAAAATCCCATACATTACGATAAAGTTCCTCACGGCCAAAGTCGAAGCGGCTCTTCCCTTCTTTGGCAAGATGTTTTTCGTAGACGGCTTGGGTTTCGAAACCGGCATGGTCGGCACCGGGCAACAGGAGCGCACTGTCTCCTATCATGCGGTGATACCGGACGGCAATGTCCTGCAGGCCCAAGGTGATAGCGTGACCCAGGTGCAGGTTGCCGTTAGCGTTTGGGGGTGGGACGACGACCGCATAACTCTTCCCTGCTTTACGTGGCTGGAAGGCTTGGGATTTCTCCCAAAGTGCGTATATGTCGGCTTCGTAAGCTGCCGGCTCGTATACTTTCGGTAACTTCATATGTCGTCCCTACATTAGATTAATTATCAGATACCAGCATACCACTGTTGTTGTAGTTTTTCCACCTCTGTTTTCGATTCACGTGAAAAGACAGCCAATGCAAACAAGGCTTTCGCGTGAAAACCGTATAGAACGACATCAAATAAGTTTGCTTTTTGTACGACATTTTTGTTTTTGCAGTCAGAAGGGTAGACCAGGTTGCCTTGCTTTGCAAGCTGATTCTGATCGAAGCTTTTACATTGACAGGTTAGGCCGGACTTCAAGTGTGAGCGGGTCTGCCGGTTTGTGTCCCAGCATGGCATAAAAGCAGCCAAGCGTAGCGATCATAGCGCCGTTGTCGCCGCATAACTTGAGGTCGGTGTATTCGATGGGGCAGGGAAGCCTTTCGGCCAGTTGTCTGCGCAGTTCGGTGTTGGCGGCGACACCGCCGCCGATGACGACGCTTTTAGGGCGGAACTCATCGTATGCCAGTACTACTTTATCGACGATGGTTTCGCAGGCTGTACGTTGGAAGCTGGCAGCTATATCCGCCTTTTGGGCCTCGCTGAGCAGCCCAGGAAGCTCGTAAGACGGCAGGGAGTAATCTTTGCCGACAATCTCCTGTGCCCGCCTCAGAACGGCTGTTTTGAGGCCAGAGAAGCTAAAGTCATATTTCCCGGTAAGCCGGGCCTTTGGCAGCTGGAACGCGAGGGGGTCACCCTCCGCTGCCTTGCGTGACACGTTAATGCCACCAGGGTAGGGAAGGCCGATAATTTTGGCGACCTTGTCAAAGGCTTCGCCGACTGCGTCGTCTTGCGTTTGGCCCAGGAGGGTGTAGTCAAAATGGCCGCGCCACAGCACCAGCTGGCTGTGGCCGCCGCTCACAATAACCCCAAGCATAGGGAACACGGGTTGTCTGGAGGGCAGGGCATAGGTGTTGATGTTGCTCTCTGTAAGGAAATTAGCGTAGATGTGTCCCTCAACATGGTTGACCGCGAACAGAGGCTTGTTATGGGTAATGGCCAGTGTCCGTGCGGTGAGGACGCCGATCAGCAGGCTGCCCAGCAGGCCAGCCCCGTAAGTAACCGCGATAGCGTCGATATCGTCCCAGTCGCAACCAGCGTCAGCTAGTGCTTGGGCTATGACGGGTAATATCGCTTCGATATGGCTGCGGGCTGCAATTTCGGGGATTACGCCGCCGTACTGAGCATGTAGATCCATGCTGCTGGCAACGACATTGCTTAACATCCGCCGGCCATCCTCGACTACAGAGGCCGCCGTCTCGTCGCAACTAGACTCAATGCCCAAAACTTTCATTACAGCAATGATAGCATGACAGGGAAGGCTAATAAAACTTCTGTAATTAGCATAAAATGCAAAAATAGTAACTAATAGTTGACAAAAAGAAGCGTTTATGCTTGAATGTAGATAGTAAAACACAAAAACAAAAACCAGCAACTAGGAACAAGAGCAACCACATGGAAAACCAGCCCAACCCCTTAGACCCCAGCCACGAGCTACCAGCCGGCGCAGACGATGAGATTATGCGCGGCTCTCTTTATGAACAGCTGCAGGCTGCACATGAAGCACAGGCCGCAGAAGCCGACGTACGGGCGCGGCATGACGCCGAGATTGCTGCTGCATACGACGAAGCACTGCGATCGCCGCGTCTAAGCGAACAGGAGCGCAGGCTTTACCGTGGTATTGCCCGCGCTGCCAGTGTGGCCGAACTCCCCGAAGGTACGCCCGCCGAAGACCGTCGTGCCGCCATCCCGTTATTTACCAATCAGGTAACCGCCGCCGAAAACTTTGCACGCATCCGGGAAGAGGCTCGTGAGAAGCTGCGCGCCGACCGCCGTGACCGCCGCCAGGAAGATCGCCAGCGCACCCAGCGAGAAGCTCAAGAAAAGGCCGCGCAAGAAGCCGAAGAACGGCACCAACGCGAAGCCGAGGAGGCTCAGCGTGAGGCTGAAGAGTCCGCCCGCAAGGCCAAGCTCGAAGCCGAAGCTGATCGCATCCGGGGTAAGGTACGTAGCACTTACCCGGAAGACAAAAAACTGGAGATTATTCAGCAACAGGTAGAGCATGACCTCGCTACTAAGCATGCCCACGTAAAAGGGGCAGCTAGGGATATGTTGCGCCAGGGTTTACATGAACGCTATACCCAGGAGGCAAACGCTCACATTGAGGATGCGGCCGACAAAGCCGCCGAAAGGCGCAAGGCATATATTAATGCCAATGGCGGTGCCGACTCCCTAGAATCTATCCGCGCTCAAGAAGCCGCCGCCGAGGCTCAAGCTGCCGAAGAAGCAAAGCGCCAAGCGTTTCTGGATCGTCTCCACAACCGTGGCGGCAACCGCGAAGCTATTGTGGAATACAATAGCCAGCGCCATTCAGGGCGGCCCGAGACGCGGCCCAATAACGACAGCGACCAGCGTGCTGATCACATCAGCACCGAAGGTGTGAGCGGTCTTTCGGACGAAGAGATTGCCAATCTTCCCGCCGAGGTGATGGAGGGTATGAACGATCATGCCCGTGACGCTTACTTTGCGCGTCTGCACCGGATTGTGGGCGGACAGCCCCGTGAATGGGGTAACCGTGAGCTTCGGGGCGCCTACTCATTCAGTGGCAGCACCGATGAACTTCGCGATAATCTCTTAAGCCAAACATCTGCGCCGGAAGCACCTGCCGCGCCAGACGAACCCGAACGCCGGTTTAGTGATCTCTTTGAGCTAGAAGAGCAAGATCCGGAAGAGTGGCACCGTCAGTTCGATGGCCTTTCCAACGAAGACCGCGAAGCCTACTATGCCTATGGCGCTGACCGCTTTGCTGCTATAAGGCCCCATGGTGACCCCAACTGGAATGGTCCGACACCGGTAGTGCCTTTGCCTGCTGTGGCTCCTCCCGCTCGGCGTTTGCGTCCGCGTCGCCCATTTGGTGGGATCGACCCCAACGCTCCGCTTCCAGACCGGGCTCCGGCCGCCGTAATGTCTATTGACCCTTCGGACATAGTGCCCCAACCTCCCGTTATAGATAATGGCAAGCGTACTTTTGGACAGCTTCTGGCCGACTACTGGCCGGGCCGAAGCAAGGTATCGCACCAACCACAAACACGTCCGAGTGTCTTGCGTGGTATCGGCAGGGGGCTTAACAAGGGCGCCAAGTGGGTGGCCCAGAACCTTGCGGCTGGTCCTCGGGCCGAGGTCGCACCCGACGACGATGCGTATATCCGCGAGGCGGATCGCCGGGCCGCCGAAGAGGCTAACCGCCCGCAGCCTCCAGTATTGCCGGTCGTACACCGTGCCGCTGGTGGGCGCCCCCGGCGTCCTGCTGCAGCCCCGAGGCCCAATGTCCTCGACGACCTATAGCCTGCTAATGCGATAGGCTTACGACTACGGCCCCTAGCCCTCATCGGCAAGAGGCCGTATACTTTGTGTAATGCGTACGTTAGTCAAGAAGCTCATCCCCCGACATATGTTTAGTAAGATTGAACCGTGCGGTCATTTGGGGGAGGCGATTGTCGTAAATGCGCTCCATGGCTTTCCTGCCAGGGGCCTGAAGGTAATTGGCGTCACCGGCACCAATGGCAAGACGAGCACAGCGTTCCTAATACACCGGATGCTTCACGATGCCGGCTACAAGGTCGGGCTGATGACAACGGTCGCCTACGGTGCAGGGCTGGATATTAAGCCGCAGATTGCCCACATGACCACGGTGTCGGTGCCGACGCTGGTCAGACGGATAGAAGAATTAAAGTCACAGGGGATTGAATGGCTGGTTCTTGAGACCACTAGTCACGCCTTGGCGCAGCACCGCGTATGGGGTGTACCGTATAGTATTGCCGTGATGACGAATATTACCCATGAACACTTGGATTACCATGGCACGTTCGAACGCTATGTGGATGCCAAGCGCCAATTGTTTGTGCAGACCAACAAGAATCGCAAGGGGCTTCGCGTGGGCATCATTAATGGCGATGACCCGAGCGCCCAGCTATTCGCGGATGCCATCGAAAATCCGGTGCTGTACGGAACGGGCGATGCCGGACTCAAAGCGACCAATATTAAGCTGACGCCTGACGGTGTATCGTATGTTGCCAAGCACGGCAGTAAACGATACAACATCACCTGTCATCTGCCGGGGAGCTTTAATGTATACAACTCCTTGGCTGCTGTTGGGGTGGGCGAAGCGATTGGCCTGACGCCCAAGCAGATAGAGCGAGGGATTGCCGCGCTCGAAGGTGTTGAGGGCCGTATGACCCGCATCGACGAAGGCCAGGATTTTAGCGTGCTGGTTGACTACGCCCATACGCCCGACAGCTTCGAAAAGTTGTTTGAGGATTTAAGACCGGTGGTTAAAGGCAAGCTAATTGTATTGTTCGGCTCGGCGGGCCGCCGCGATGAAGCCAAGCGGGCGGTGCAGGGCAGGCTTGCCGGAGAGTATGCCGACGAAGTGGTCGTTACCGAAGAAGACGACCGTGATATGGACGGCCCGGCCATTATGGGCGAGATTGCGGCCGGCGCCGAGGCTGTGGGCAAAAAGCGCAACAAAGATTTGTTTTTGGTACACGACCGTACCGAGGCGATTAAGTTCGCTGTCGGGCGCGCCAAAAAAGGCGATACGCTGCTACTGCTCGGGAAGGGCCACGAAAAGGACATTCTCCGCAACGGCCCCAAGGCGGCTGCGTTGCGCCATTTACAACAAGACGACCACAATCCAGACCGTGTCGTCGAACACAAATGGGACGAACTCGGCACCGCCCGTAAGGCGCTTAAGGAACGTTTACGCAAAAACAGCTAGAGGATGCGACCGCACTTCGGAGTTAACACTTGTGTCTTGACGAGCAATTAGCGCTTGACTATAGTGAGTGCTGACGAGTTGGCACTTTCAATCGTTGAGTGCTAACTCTCTTACATTCAAAACAGTTATAAAAAGAGGAGTTAACAACTATGAGTGTCAAAGTACAACCTCTCGCAGACTATGTGGTCACGCAGGCCGAAGAGCCACAAACCAAGACCGCCAGCGGTATTTATTTGCCAGGGGGTGCAGCCGAAAAGCCAAAGGTGGCTAAGGTTGTGGCTGTTGGCAAAGAAGTTGAGGGCGTCAAAGTCGGCGACCGTATCCTATACAAGAATGAGTACGAAGCCACGACCGTCAAGGTAGACGGCGACGAGTACACAATTGTATACAAGAAAAATATTGTTGCGATTGTTAAGTAGAAAGGGAGCAGATCAGTATGGCAAAGAAAGTATTTTATGATGATGACGCCCGCCGCCGTGTGCTGGCCGGGGCTCAGATTCTGTATGACGCAGTAAAGACTACCATGGGACCTAAGGGCCGCAATGTAGTCATTAGTAAGAGCTACGGCGCTCCGACTGTCACCCATGATGGCGTAACAGTCGCGAAGGGCGTTGAAATTGGTGATGTTGACGACGAGACCTTGGGCTACAAGGTCGGTGCCGAGCTGATTAAGCAAGCCGCCTCCAAGATGAACGACGTCGCCGGTGACGGTACGACGACCGTAACCGTCCTAACCTACAACATCCTAAGCGAAGCCAATAAGCTGATTGCCGCCGGCCACAATCCGATGCTCCTTCGCAAAGGCCTTGAGGCTGCCGCCCACGATGTTATGGAAAAACTCGATGGCATGCGTGAGGATATTGCTGCCAACAAGAAGCGTATCGCTGAGGTAGCTACTATCTCTGCCGGCGACGCCGAGATTGGCCAGCTGATTGCTGATATTATGGACAAGGTCGGCCGCGACGGCGTTGTTACTGTCGAAGAGGGTCAGGCCCTGGCCCTGGAAAGCGAAGTCGTTGAGGGCTTTACCTTTGACCGCGGTTTCGTAAGCGCCCTGATGGTTACCGACACTGCCCGCATGGAAGCCGTATATGACAAGCCGGCGATTGTAGTGACCGACAAGAAGATCAGCTCAGTCCAGGAATTCCTGCCACTCCTCGAGAAACTTGCTCAAGCCGGCAAGAAAGACCTGGTGATTGTCGCTGAAGATCTCGAAGGTGAAGCGTTGGCTACCTTGGTATTGAACCGCCTGAAAGGTGTATTTAACACTGTCGCCGTCAAGGCTCCGGCTTTTGGTGACCGTCGCAAGGAAATCCTTGAGGACATCGCCACTCTAACAGGGGCGACTGTCATTACCGAAGACAAAGGTTTTGATTTTGAAAATGCTGACCTGAGTATGGTTGGTACTGCCCGCAAGGTAATCGTCGGCAAGGACGAGACAACCATTATCGAAGGCTCCGGCTCTGCTGCCGACGTACAGGCCCGCATCAAGCAAATCAGCGCTCAAGTCGAGGCTGCTAGCAGCGAATACGACCGTGAGCAGTTCGAAAAGCGACGCGCCGCCCTTAGCGGCAAGGTTGCCGTTATCAAGGTTGGTGGCGCTACCGAAACCGAAATCGAAGAGAAGAAATTCCGCGTCGATGACGCTGTCGCCGCCGTCAAGGCTGCCTTGGCGGAAGGTATTGTGCCCGGTGGTGGCGTAACCCTGGTCAACCTGTCGTCGACCATCGCTACCTCGAATGACGATGACGCCGCAATTGCCGCCGGTAAGATGCTCCTCAAGAACGCGCTTGAGCAACCATTCCGCATTCTGTTAACCAACGCCGGCCTGAACGCTGATGAGTGGCTGCCGCAGGTTAAGGCTGGCAAGCCTGGCCACGGTATCAATGTCAACGACCCAACTAAGCTCGTAGACATGAAGGCGAGTGGCGTAGTCGACCCGGCCCGTGTAACCAAGGAAGCCTTGCTTAATGCGGTATCGATTGCCGGCACCAGCATGACGATGGGCGCCTTGGTAGTCGAGGTCCCAGAAGAGAAGTCAGCTTCTGCTGCCCCAGACATGGGGGGCATGGGCATGATGTAGCCCATCTTTGGCTAAAACAAAAGACCGGGGGAACCCGGTCTTTTGTTTGTGTCGTGCGTAATGTGTACTGTTACGCGCCGCTCTGCCAGTGGGTTAGGAACGGGGTTTGTGGCCGCCATAAGTGCCACCGCCGTAGCCATACTGCGATGATTGCTGGAGCGGGTTTTGTTTGCCTAACATCTGCAATAGGGAGGAGAACCCAAAAATTGTGGCAACGCCAAAACCAAGTGTTGCAAGGAACTCTTTGCGAGTCATCTCTTTTTGCATGATGTCGGAAATTTTTTGCATCTTTTGTTTCCTCTATACTTAGATTTTTATTTTTGCAACTTATGAGAATTGTAAGACAAGCAAAAGCGGCTTGTCAAATATTAGCCTGCTTAGTTACGCGGGGTTTACGAATCGTCGTTGAGGCTGCCGGCTAAAGTCGCGTAAATAATTATTGGGGCGGCCGGTGGGACGTACAGATAGTGGAGCACGCCGAATGGTCGTCGCGGCTGCTGGTTTGTTGTGTGCCGGTTGGGTTTGCAGGGCCTGTTGCCAGATTTGTTGTGCCTGCTGGAATTTTGCCAGCCGTTCGGCTTGAATCTCGGCATCTTTTTGGAGCAGGGCGACAACTTTTTTGGGCTTCCGCTGTCTGCGGTTTATGGACCAGATAAGGCCCACGCTGAATTCGTACATAATGATAATCGGGCCGCTAAGGAGCGCCTGGTTACGGATATCCGGCGAAGGACTGATTATTGCCCCCAGGATAAAGGCAATCAAAAACACCCATTTTTGGAGCTTCATGAGCTTTTTGGGTTGCAATGGTTTTATTTTGTTAATGAAGATCATTATGAGCGGGATCTGGAAGAGCAGAGCAGAGCCAAGCAAATAGATCATAACAAACGACAGGTATGATTGGATGTTTATGAGCGCCTTGATCTGTTCGCTCGAAAAGCCATGCAATAAGAAGTTGAGCGCTGCAGGCAGGCCAACGTAATAAGCAAAGATAATGCCTGCTCCCGCCATGATGCCCGACCAGATGCTCAGCCAGCCGATAAAATGCATTGTCTGCTTTTTGACCAGGGGGTCAAGATAGCGGACAAGCTGATACACAATGACCGGGATGCTCATTGCAATGCCAGTGTAAAGGCACAGCTTAAAGACAAAATCAAACCCACCACCCGGTGACGTGTAGATGAACTGCTGGCCATTTGCTGGTTTTAACAGGAGATCGGTGAGCTGCGTCTGAACGCCTGCAGCGCTAATACCGAATAAACCAACTGAAACGGCTATATAAAATAGCCGTTTACGCAGTTCGTACACGTGTGCAATAAAGGGAAGTTTAGTCGGCTCTTGCTTATGAGGCTGAGTCTGAGCGTGCCTTCTCGTTGGTTTGCTTTTGGTTCTTTTCATTGCCACCTTCACTCAAACCTTTCCGGAGTTCGCGGACTGATGATCCTGCACTACGTGCCAGCTCAGGGATTTTCTTGCCACCGAAGAGCAAAAGCACGATTAGAAAGATAAGTAAAAGCTCTGGTGCGCCGAGGTTTAGGAACCCAAATTGGCTAAACATATGACCCTCACTTAATATTATCGCTAATAACCTTCCTCATGATATCATAAGCGTGATCAGTAATGTAAAGACTTTCCACTTATGAAATACTATTCTTTCTATTTCGGCCAAGCCTACAGCGAAGGAGCTTATGGCGAAGGCAACTATTCCTGTACGACCGAGCAACAGCAAGCTGGAACGTGTAGTGCGGGCAGCGTAACCGGTAGTCCTTCGGGCTCCGGGCTAACGGACACTGGTATCGCCGTAGCCGCGATCATCACGCTGGCATGCTTTATCATCTTTGTAAGCCTCATTGTGCGTATTTGGCGCAGGAAACCGGTCGTGCAAGAAGTGCTGCAGACTACCGAGGAGGCTGGCGCCGCCACCGAACGTCCACGACAAGACGATTAGTTAAAGATAACGTCGTTCGCCGAATTGTTTGCCAGCCAGAGGAGGGCAAGGCTGGCTATAAGCAGAGCAAGCAAGATGACGAATTTTATTTTTTCGCTCATTGTATGTCCTTTAGCTCTGCAATTACGACCAGCCTGTCTTTTGGCATCCATAGGGGCGTACAGGTGTAAATTGTCAGCCGGCTGTTTTTGGTAGGCTCTTCGACGCTCGTTTCGCTCGCGGCTACTACTCTGGATTCGCTTACTTGGTAGTGGTATCGCTTGCCCTCCCACCACAGTGCTATATCGTCGCCAACGCGGACTTTATCGAGATTGTATAACGTTCCGCGCGGGTTGCTGTAGGTTAAACGGTGCCCGGCGAGGACGGTGTTGCCCCCTTGGTCTGGCGTGCTTGTTTGGGGGCGGCGCCAAAGACCTTGCCGGAGGGTACGCTCGCTATGGCCTTCGTGGATGGACTCGTCAAAAACCATAGTGGGTATGACCAGCCGGTTGTCCCGGGGTCGTTCTTCCTTTATGGGGGGATGGGTAATGGCCGCCTCCAGTCTTTGGATGCGCCGTGTGTCGTGTTGCTGTGTCCAGAAAATAATCTTGGGTATGACAGGAACCAATACGATATAGCCATTAATTGCTAAGATTGCGGCTAGCAATAAAGTATTAACACGTGCAAGTTTCACGTGCGATAGCATATCAAACTACCTTTGGCGGACTAAACGCCGGCGCTGCCGTCGTTATTGTTATGTGTGAAGTAATTGATTTCGTTAACGATGTCGAGCAGAGCCTGCGCGCGGATTTTTTCGTCGGTAATTTGCAGGGCTGCATCGTAGGCAGTCTTGATTAGTGAGGGGTTGTCTGAAGCCTGGATCATCATCATGGTAGTACGGAACTTTTCTTCGGCGCTTTGCTCAAGATGCCCTACAAGCGGCGTAAGTTGCTGCAAGGCCTGCTGCTTAATGCCCAGTAGGCTGTCGCTATCTGCTGCAGAAGTGACCGTGGCCGGAGTGGCTGATGGTGCAACAGTAGCTACGCCGTCCGTGGCCGCTACTGGCGCACCAGGTGTAGGCGTGGTGACTGTCGGCGTATCCGAGTCAATGTATTCCCCGGCTGTATCGGTTGTTGTAGCTGCATCCGCAAGTGCTTGGTCATCCTGTGTTAACCCGCTATCGTCACCAGCGGGTGCCGGCTGATTGGCGACATCGTGGTGTTGAGATTGATCATCGTGCCCGAACATAATGTTCCCCCCACTAATTTGCTTACTTAGACTATACTAATGACACTAACATAATAGCACAAGGAGTATTCTATGTTAGACGACCTCAAACTGATCCACGAGAAAGACCCGCAGGATGCTTTGGGTGTCTGCGAAAAGCAGTGGCAGTACTTGAGCAGGGAGTTTGATGCAAATTTTACACCTTCCAGTACGATCCAGAACGTTGTTCTTGCCGGGATGGGCGGTTCGGCGCTCCCAGGCGTCATTATGGCCTCGTGGCCACAGGTAAGGGTGCCGTTCGAGATTGTCCGCGGCTATAGCCTTCCGCCATACGTACATGAGAATACTCTTTTTATTTCGTCGAGTTACTCCGGCAATACCGAAGAGACGCTAGAAGCGCTGATGCATGCCGAAGAACGGGGTGCCCAGATTGTTATTATTGCCGCCGGCGGCAAGCTCGCCGACATCGCCAAAGAAAAGAATTATCCGCTGTACGCAATCCCAAGCGGCATCCAGCCACGGATGGCGACTTTTTATTTTTTGAATGCTTTTGTAAAAATTTTGTCACCGCTCGGGCTTACGGTAAGCGACGGCTCCGAGCTGGCAGAGGCCAGTGAATGGCTCCGGGCCGAGCTCGCCAAGCTGGCGCCGACGATTCCGACGGCGCAGAACCGTGCCAAGCAAATCGCCCAAGAACTCATGGGCAAGACGGTCATCATGTACGGAGGCCCCTTGCTATTCCCGGCCGCCAACAAGTGGAAAATCTGCATGAACGAAAACGCCAAGAATACCGCCTGGTGTAACCAGTACCCGGAATTTAACCATAACGAGTTCATTGGCTGGTCGAGCCATCCGATCGAAAAACCGTTCGCCGTCGTCGAGATCCGGTCGGACCTTGAGCATCCCAGGATCCTTAAGCGGTTCGAAGTTTCGGAACGTCTGCTCTCCGGTAACCGTCCTGCGCCGATCGTGGTTAAGCCGGAGGGTGACACGCTGCTCAAGCAGTTGCTCTGGAGCATTGCTATGGGAGACTTCGTCAGTGTATATCTGGCCCTCCTGAACGGCGTCAACCCTACGCCGGTCGATTTGGTAGAAAAGCTAAAAGTAGAACTAAACGCCTAAGAAACGATTATGGAAGATCAGCAAATTCCCGCATTTCATCCCTCGGTTAGTATTTCAGGAGACATTAAACGCCTTGAACGCCCCTGGGGCTTCCGTTTGTACCCGGATCCGTCCTCCGGTTCGTGCATCAACGGTCTGATCCATGTCGAAAAAGGCGAACAAGCCCAGCTGACGATCGATTCCGGCAAACAGCGAAGTTGGTTTATCGTGAGCGGCAAGGGATTTATTGTCTATGAGGATGAGCGGGAAGGGCTGGTCAAAACCGCGCTTCAGCCGGGAGTCGGGTATACCTCGCAAGAGGATACAGAATATCAGCTGGAGGCCGTGACTGATTGCGATGTTATAGAATTGGTAAAAAGATGATAACCAGGGCTCTCCAGCCAGCATGCAGTACAGAGGTGCTATTATACAGATATGAGAATTCTTGTTGTTGAGGACGAAGTTAAAATCGCTAAGAGCCTGGAAAAAGGTTTGGCGTCCGAAGGATATGTCGTGGACGTTGCCTTCGATAGCGACAGCGCCGAGGCACTGGCCGCTGCCAATACATACGATCTTATGCTTTTGGACTGGATGATACCGGGCAAGTATGACGGGCCGGGTCTTGTAAAATTATGGCGTGAGGAGGGCGAGCAGGCGCCAATCCTGATCTTAACGGCCCGTACGACTATCGGTGACCGGGTTATTGGGCTTGACGCTGGTGCCGATGACTATCTGCCAAAGCCGTTTTCGTTTGACGAGTTGCTCGCGCGGGTCCGTGCCCTGTTGCGGCGTCCCCGGGCGCATGGCGGCAACATCCTTCGCGCCGAAGGGCTTTTGCTTGACGTCGTAGCCAAGGCCGTCGAATGCCAGGGCAAACCAATCCATCTGACGGCAAAAGAATTCCAGCTGATCGAATACCTGATGCGCCATAAGGGTGAGGTAATCAGCAAGGACCAGTTGCTCGACCACGTTTGGGATGACGAAGAACGTGTACAGCACAATACCGTCGAGACATTTATCGCAAACGTACGCAAGAAGCTGGGCGCGAGCAAAGACATAATTCACACTGTCCGGGGTTATGGCTACAAGGTGGACTGACCGGCTGAACATGTTCGGTTCAGCGCGGCTTAAGTTGACGTTTTTTTATTTGGGGATCATTGTTTTATTCAACTTGTTAGTCACGTTGAGTGTCCGGGTATTTGCCGAACACGAATTTTTGCGCTCCAATACTGTTCAGCGCAGCGAAGTCCGCGAGTGGGTCATCCGTTTTTTTGACGCGCCACCCAAGGAACCGGACCGGGGTATTGCCGATATCCAGGAGGGCCAGGCGCAGATTGTTCGCCAGCACTTGAACGACGGTCTGCTTATTATTAATCTGGGCGCTTTTATTGTTGGCGGCATTCTGAGCTACTGGTTCGCGGGCCGCACCCTTAAGCCGATCGAGGAGGCGCATGGGGCTCAGGCCAGGTTCACGGCGGATGCCAGCCACGAGCTCCGTACGCCACTTGCTAATATGCGGCTGGAGAACGAGGTGTTTCTGCGGCAAAGACACTTCACCGAAAAGGAGGCAAGGGAGCAGCTTGAGAGCAATCTGGAAGAAGTGCAGCGGCTGGAGCGGTTGTCCGGGAATCTGCTGGCGCTCCACCAGTACGGCCAGGTTGCGTTGACACGTTCACAGCTTGCTGTCAGGGAGCTGGTTGATGCCGCTACCATGCCTTTTAGGGCTACTGCCGCCGCCAAGGCAGTAAACATTCACTTGGACATCGCTCCGGGCCGGGTCTGGGCTCATCATGACAGTATTGTGCAGCTCATCGATATTCTTCTGGACAACGCCCTCAAATACGGGGCACGGGGTGGGGAAGTGCTCTTCGAGGGGCGGAAGAAGGGGACCCGCTACATGCTCTCGGTCAAAGATAAGGGACCCGGCATAGCCGCGCAGGATTTGCCGCGTATCTTTGACAGGCTATACCGCGGCGACAAGGCGCGATCCAATCAGGTACCCGGCCTGGGGCTTGGTTTGGCGCTTGCCAACGAAATTGCCGGCGCAAACGGAGCGACGATGGTCGCCAGGAACAACAAGGATGGCGGCGCCTGCTTTGAGCTTAGCCTAGAGATTGCAGTATAATAGGCACATGCAGCGGCCCTATATATCCGCTCGCGTCAAGCTGGGCTTGGCGTTGGGAGTATCGAGTCTGGCGAGTCTGGGCCTGTATGTTGCTGGCGCCTGGAGCAACCATGACTATGCCTTTAGTTATTTGCCCTGGAATTTGATTT
The DNA here is from genome assembly GCA_035758825.1 of Saccharimonadales bacterium (SeqCode). Taxonomy (GTDB): domain Bacteria; phylum Patescibacteriota; class Saccharimonadia; order Saccharimonadales; family UBA4665; genus JARIHD01. Next base: position 55,126 of record DASTWA010000009.1, on the reverse strand, counting down.
TGGCCTGGATCTCACTGCTAGTGACGCTTTGGCTGGAACGGACACTCCATCACAATTTATGGTCAAGCTGGTATGCCCTTGCGGTAACCGGCTTGTGGCTGGTTCTTTTGCCTAATACCTTTTATATGGTCAGCGATTTCGTCCACATCCAGGAAGTAGGGCGGGTTGATCTGTTGTATGACGTAGTTATGTTTGCTTCGTTCATCTTTAACGGCGTATTTTTGGGGCTAGTCAGCCTATTTATCGTCCACTGGGAACTCGCCAAGCGGGTTGCCGCCCGTACAGCCGTTATTTTTATGGGGGTCATTCTTTTGCTCTGCAGTTTCGCCATCTATATAGGCCGGGAGCTTAGGTGGAATACCTGGGATATTCTTACTAACCCTTCGTCGGTGTTGTTTGACGTTTCGGATCGGGTTTTGAACCCCAGGGAACACCCCCAGGCCTTTACGACAACAGCCAGCTTTTTTGTGCTGCTTGCCTCTATGTATATAGTGCTTTGGTATGTCGCCAAAGTAGCCCGCCAGCAAAAAGAAAGCTGACCGCCTGTAGTTCGTAACAGGGCTCGGCTATAGTCCGCGAGGAAACCAAGGCCATGTGCCCTTGGCGGTTTCTGCACCTGTTACGAACTACAAGCGGTCAGCTCTGTTATAATAGGGGTACTATGCAAGCACTTTATTCAACGCTCGAGAGCGTAATTCGGGATTTGTATGCTGTCGACCAACAGCCCGAACTTACGCGCCCGGACGAACAGTTCGGGGATTACGCCACTAACGTCGCCATGCAGCTTGCGGGCCGTTTGCGTCGTAATCCGCGCGAAGTAGCCGACGAAGTGGTTGCCGCCCTCAAAGAAAAACTGGGTGACCAGGTATCTGACATTAGTATCGCCGGCCCCGGCTTTATCAATATCAAACTGAGCGATAGTGCGCTCGCCGACATGGCTGCCGCCGCCCCCGGCGCAAAGCCTGATACGTATAAAGGGCAGATTGTAGTAACTGAGTATTCGGATCCCAACCCCTTTAAAATCCTTCATGCCGGTCACCTGTATACCAGCGTTGTTGGCTATGCCATCGGCAGTCTGTTGCACGCAGCCGGCGCCGAAATCCACCGCGTTAATTTTGGAGGGGACGTTGGACTGCACGTAGGGAAGACTATGTGGGCGATGCTCAAGGATTTGGGTGGCGAACACCCAGAAAATCTAGCCGAGATTCCGGTTAATGAGCGGTCGGCCTGGATGGCGCAATGCTATGTGACCGGCAACAATGCCTACGACGAAGACGAGGCCGCCAAACAAGCTATTGTCGAATTGAATAAAAAGGTATATCAGCTGCACGAAACAGGTGAACGTGAGACACCGTTTGCGCAAATGTATTGGACCTGCCGTGAATGGAGCTACGAGGCATTCGACGAATTTTATGCCCGCATCGGCACGCCGTTCGAGAAATACTACCCCGAAAGCATCTGTGCGCCGATTGGCATCCAAACAGTCAAGGACCACATTAAGCCCGGCATATACGAGGAAAGTGATGGCGCAATTGTGTTCAAGGGCGAACCATACGGCCTGCACACCCGCGTCTTTATTAACTCGCAGGGGATCCCGACCTACGAGGCTAAGGATGTCGGCCTTATTATGCTTAAGAAGCAGGATTATGACTTTGACCGCTCGGTAATAATTACCGACAACGGCCAAGAGCAGTACATGGCCGTCGTACTCAAGAGTATTGAGCAGTTTGCTCCGGAGTTGGCGGCCGCGACGACCCATCTGACCCATGGTATTGTCAAAATGAAGGGCGGGGTAAAGATGAGCTCGCGGAAGGGCAATATCCTGCGGGCCGGCGACGTCCTGGATGCCGCAGCCGAAGCCAATAGGCAGGCGACCGGCCGCGACGACGAGCAGGCCGTGCTCGGTGCTGTAAAGTATGCATTCCTCAAGCAGCGCATCGGACCCGATATTATTTATACGCCGGAAGAATCGATCAGCCTTGAGGGTAATTCTGGCCCCTACCTGCAGTATGCCCATGCCCGCGCCCGGAGCATACTTAGTAAAAGCAGCAGTGCACCGGTTTCTGCTATAGCCAGCCTTCAGCCCGGAGAACGCTCCTTGGCACGCAAGATCAGCGAGTATCCAGAAATCGTCCAGCAGGCCGTCGACGAACTTATGCCGCACCATATTTGTACGTACCTGTACGAGCTCGCACAGGTATTCAACCGTTTTTATGAACACAACCGCGTCGTTGGCGATGCCCGCGAGGCGATCCGCGTTAAGTTGGTGGCGCTCTACGCCGATGTGCTTAAGGACGGGCTGGAAATGCTGGGGATCGCCGCACCGGAGCGAATGTAGCTGTTAAAGGATGTGCCATGGCAACCAAGAGTAAAACGACAACCAAGAAGCTAACCGCCACCGAACGCGCCGAAAGCGCCGAGGTCCGCGCCGCCCGCGCCGAAGCGCGGCTGCTGCGCATCACGCAAAAACAGGAGTCGATCGTGACTAAGCAGGTGCGCGGCTTCGTCGATTTTTTGCGCGAGCAGAGTGTAGTAGGCCTGGCTATCGGTCTGGTACTCGGCACACAGGCCAAGGTACTGGTCGACCAGCTAGTCTTAAGCTTCATGAACCCGTTAATCGGCCTGCTACTCCCCGGTGAAGGCACGCTCAAGCAAAAGACCTTCGAACTAACGCTTAACGGCAAGACTGCACAGTTTGGCTGGGGTGCGTTTGTGAATAGTTTTATTTCGTTTATCATCGTGGCGGCCGTGGTGTATTACGTGTTCAAGGGCCTTCGTCTGGACAAGCTCGATAAGCCCCAAAAGGACAAGTAGGCTATAATGCCTCATATGATTGACAAGCATGCCATCCCAACCAAACTACTCTGGGTAGATTTGGAAATGACGGGGTTATCCCCGACCGAAGATGTAATTTTAGAGATTGCCGCCGAGATAACTGACTTCGAGTTCAAGACGCTGGCGTCTTACGAAGCCCGGGTCAGCCACCCTAAGGAGCTGGTTCTTGACCGGATGCAAAAGAATATTTGGTGGAAGGATTTTCCGGAGAACCGCGACGAATTTGTTCAAAAGCTGGAGGAAGGCAAGCCGCTCCACCAGGTCGAACAAGAACTCGTCGCCTTGCTAAAAGAACATTTTGGCAATGAACCTGCCGTCCTCGCCGGTAATTCTATCCATAATGACCGCAACTTCATCAAGTATTGGTGGCCGGAGTTTGACCTGAAGCTACACTACCGTATGCTCGACGTGAGTTCGCTCAAGGTATTTATGCAAGGCAAGTACGGCGTGGAGTTCGAGAAGAAAGAGATCCACCGCGCGTTTGACGATATACAGGCGTCAATAGCCGAACTCCAGTACTACATCGAATGGCTCCGTAGCCAGGGTTAGGTATTGACTTAGACTGATAATTGTTATAATGTTATATTCTTCGCTGAGGTAAAACTACTTCCGAAGTACCTTATACGTTCTCTGTTGAGTACTGTCATGCCACCACTTTTGAGGAGGGTTCATGTCCGCTCAATCCGACGCGCTGTCTCCGTCTCAGATCCTTGAGGGTCTTTGGTTGCTTGACTCAAAAAGCGCCTGCTACCTCGCTAACCAGATGGTTGTCCGTGCCTCTCAGAAAGAGATCAGTGCGCGCACCGAAGCTGACAACGCTTGGGAACTTGCTTTCATTGGCTTCGTCAGTGCATACGGCTTCCGGGTCTGCTCCTGGTGCAACCTCATTATTATTGAGGACACTAGCCATCTCGACTGCGATTACGAGAGCAGAATGGAGGAAGAAGAGCCCCAAGAACTCATTGATGATGAAGATGACGGCCTTGCTGCCACCGCAGACAAGGGCACCGCAAGATGGGCTGGTGACAACCACGGAATCGCCCAGGAAGCGCGGCAGCTGTACCCAGGCGACTTCATCTGATTGTTCCAGCCGCCAACAGAGAGCGTAAGTCCGGACGGACAACACTATGAATACGCGCGAGCGTCTCATTTTGTTGATTCCGTCCGGCAGTTCCCTAATGTCAAGATAAATTTCGTGGCTTTAGTGAGCTGTAGGGTAGTTTTGCATGCACATCTGAGACACTACCGAAGTATGTTTACATATTTTCTAAAAAATATTATAATAAGTATCTTTTCAAGATAAGAACTCGGCATGAAGGCAATAGTTTTTGATTTAGACGGTACGCTTTTGGACGTACGCCAAGGCTTTTACTGGCAGTTCCAGGAACTGACCCGTATTTACGACGGGGCGCCAATCGCCCGGGAGATGATCAACGCGTCAGCCCATGGCACGACCGAGCAGATTGTCCGTTCGCTGGTTCGCAATACAAAGGTGCCGTTTGATGAAATATTGCGCACCCATCAAGACATACGCCTGCAATCTTACGACCGTTTTTTGAGGCTATATGATGGTGTTGACGAGCTGCTGTCTATCCTAAAGCGTATGGATATGCGGGTGGCAGCCCTTACTTCCGGCAACAACCTCACTGTCGGCTGCCTGGACCGCACTAATATCAGGCACCATTTTGACAGTATTGTAACCGCCGAGAAGGTAGAGAACCCCAAGCCCCACCCCGAAGGCCTGCACCTCATCATTAATGAATTAGGCATTACTCCAGAAGATGTGGTCGTTGTCGGCGACACGGCTGTCGACATTTTGGTTGGTAAAAACGCCGGGGTCGGCAAGACTATCGGCATATCGCATGGCTTTGGCAATGTCGACGCGCTTTTTGCCGCTGGTGCCGACCACGTTGTCCATAATGTTCCTTCCATCTTGGATGTGATAGAGTAATTTTGATGATTACACACAAAGAAATAGAACAGTATCTCATGAGCATGCCAAACGCTCGTTTGGACTACCCATTCGGCGAGGGTGTCGCCGTCTATAAGACTAAGGACGATAAAATGTTTGCACTGGTCCAGGAGGATAGCAATCCGGTTCGGATCAGCCTCAAATGCGATCCGCTTCTGGCACAAACACTCCGTGAGCGCTACGAAACCGTTATGCCAGGCTACCATCTGAATAAAAAACACTGGAACACGATGGTTCTCAGCGGTCAGCTAAGCTGGGAAGAGGTACAGGACCTCATCCGTCATTCGTACAATCTTGTAACTGGCCAGTAGGCTGGTCTTTACTGTGCGCCCTCTTGAATCCGGTCTTGGGTGTAAGGAATTTGACTAATAAGTAGCTGCGTCTGCGTATAGAATGTGCTGGTCAGATCACTTTCTGTTTTATTGGCGGCAGATGCATTAAGCGCCTTTAGGTTGCGGGCGTAAGCCTCCAGCTCGTCTTGCATGATCTGTGAGAATGTCAGGTCGAAGGTGCTGGTTGTCTTGGCGCTGGCGAGCTGCTGGTCGGTCGTGGCGTTCTGTTTGAGCCCCAACTCTTTTTCGTCGACGTCGACTCCGTTCTGGGCCAAAAAATTAAGCGTTTTCTTTTGCTGGGTCAGCATGCTGAACTGGATGGTAACAGCTAGGTTCTTGGTTGTTTGTTGGGTGGCTGTAGCGGCTGCGGTCTGCGAAACGCGAACCAGTTCGTTTTCGGTCTGGGCCAGGGCAATGAGGTCAGCTTTGCTGAGGGTTTTACCGCCGACAGCATTCAGCAGCAGTGTCAGCACGATCATAAAAATGAGCGCGCCGCCAATGATGAGGCCCAATGTGACGGCAAAGTTATTGCCGCCCAAACCGAACTTTTTTTTGGGTGGCTTGGATGGGTTGAGAATAAATTCGTAAGGGCTGCCTTGCTGAGGAGCTTGATACTGCTGATACGGATCCATGCGTGTATTTAAACATACATTGCTTACGTTAATAAAGGGGTGTTGAACTAGCGCGCAAGGATTGTATGGCTATAATCTTCTCTCCCGACTTGCCTGTCATGGGGAGACATCGTAGCGTCATAAATGTGGACGGGGACATCGTCGGGCAAGCTGTTGTATGTTGGGTAGACGTGGTGGCCGAATTTTTCGCCTCCTTGTTCACGGGCTTTCTCGGTGTTCCAGCGTTCCTTATAGGTGTCATTGGCATATTCCTGGACGATTGAATCTCCCAGTTTGCGTGCAACCTCAGGGTTGGCCTGGACGGCAGTCCGGAATTTTTCTGCGAGCGACGAGGGTAATACTACGGCGTAGGCATGAATATTGCCCTGACGGACGCCACTGGATTCCTGGTAGAAGTCACCACCCTTGGCCACCATTGCTTTTTCGGCCTCAGGGCCAGACCAAATAGGTTGATACTTGTACGAAACGATAACTCCTGGTTCCTGGCCCTGCGGGCCCTCAACCATCGTTGGTGCATAGGAGTAGGTTGCTTCTTCGCTTTCAGCCGTCCTGAAAAGACGTTTCGGCACAGCTGGCTTAGTTACCGTGCGCGTCCTTTCGATTGTCGGGGTGAAGGCAATTGCTTCGGCAAGGATGTCGGCAGTTTTTCCTGTGGAGCGGAACTCATTGGCTTCCTGTTGACCTACTTTAGATGCCCAAACATTAATTGGCGCTAGATGAATATTTTCCAGGGATGCACCTCTAAGTGTCTCACCAGCTTTTAGAACGGAAAGACCACGGCCGGGTTGGTCGCCATAGAGGCCGATGCTGTTAATTTTTTTGCCTGTATCAAGAATCTCGGCGAGCAATTTTTGCACGTTCTCTTCACTTCTTTCGGAGGCATTCGGCTTGGCGCTTCCGAAAAGATCCTCGGGGGCCATACGGCTGAGAGTCGTCAAGCGGTGGGCGAGTGCCTGTCGGCGTGCCGGGTCATGCCATTTATGGCTCGCAGGAAAATCTGCCTGGTTTGCTTTTCGTAATTCCATCCCCTGACGGGAAAGTTCCGACATAAGGTCTTCGCCGGTCGCGCCTTCACGGTTCAAGAAATTCAGAGCAAGCGACCCCACGTCGTTTGATACTGCAATTTGGCGCTCCAGATGTTTTTCGTTAACAGGCCGTTCTGCCTCCCGGTCGGCGGCTTCTTGTTCGAGGATAGCATCGACTTCATGATCGCTATGCTGGACGAGTGCTTCATACACTTCGGCTGGGGTGAATTCTTCGAATCCGGTTCCGGTATTTGGATTGTGCATTTGGACCTTCTTTTTGTTATTTTGATTCTCTATTTATAATTTAAGCATAAACTTGATAATAAGTCAATATCACTCAGCTTGCTGTCGGTAAAATCATCTACCTGTAAAACAGAGGTACAATAGAGTACAATATAAGCAATGGACGCGGTTGAGGATATCAAGCAGAGGCTTAGCATCGAGGAGGTCATTAGTGACTATGTCGAACTTAAGCGGGCCGGCCGTAACTGGAAAGGGCTGAGCCCGTTTAGCAGCGAACGCTCGCCGAGCTTTATGGTCAGCCCCGAAAAGCAGATCTGGCATGACTTTAGTTCGGGCAAAGGCGGCAATATGTTCAGTTTTGTCATGGAGATGGAGGGCTTGGACTTTAAGGGGGCTTTGGAGCTTTTAGCCCGCAAAGCCGGCGTGGATTTAACTCAGTACCGTTCGAGCGGATCGGGCCAGCGCAGCAAAGAAAAAGAGCGTTTATACGACGCTATGCTTGAGGCGACCCGTTATTATTACGGGCAGCTCAGATTGCCGCAAAACAAAGAAGCCTACGATTATGTGCACACCAAGCGCCAATTTACTGAGCAGACCGTGCTGGAGTGGCGAATCGGATACAGCCCGAGTGGCGGCGAGGCTCTGGTAAAGCATCTGGTATTCAAAGGGTTTAAAGCTCACGAGATCATTGCCGCCGGGTTGGCGACCAAACGATACCGCAGCTTGCGGGATATGTTCCGTGGCCGCATCATGATCCCGTTGGCCGACCCGCAAGGGCGGGTCATCGGTTTTACGGCCCGTCTGCTTAAGGATGATCCGAATGCGCCAAAGTATATCAACACGCCCCAGACGCCACTGTACGACAAATCGAGGCATGTCTTTGGGTTGCATCTGGCTAAGGAAGGTATTCGCAAGAGTAAGTTCGTGGTGATTGCCGAGGGCAATCTGGACGTTATTAGCAGCCACCAGGCAGGCATTCGTCAGGTCGTGGCTACTGCGGGAACCGCACTCACTGAATACCAACTGAAAGCGCTCGGCCGGTTTACCGGTGACATCCGGCTGAGCTTTGACGCCGACAAGGCAGGGGTCAACGCGACCGAACGTGCCATTCCTATCGCCAGCAAGGTAAATGTGTCGCTGAGTATTATTAATATTCCCAGCGGAAAGGACCCGGACGAGCTCATCAAGCAAGATGTAAATGCCTGGCGTCAGACCATCGAAAAGCCCAAGTATGCCCTCGATTGGCTCATGGGCAAATACCAAAAGCAGTTGGACATCACAACGGCGCAAGGAAAGCGTGAATTCAGCGACGTCCTATTAACGGTCATCCGCGGTCTGGCTGACGGCGTGGAACAAGAACACTACATTGATGAAATTTCGAAGTGCATCGGTGTCAGCCGTGAAGCCCTCCTCATCAAGCTCCATCAGAAGGAAGCTGCCGCCAAGCCTAAACTCAAGCAGCCCAAGGGCGAGTTTAAGCTCCCAAGCAAAGAAATCCTGGACTACATGAAGACCCAGAACCATCTATTGGCGATTGCCTTGATGCAGCCCAAGCTCCGAAGGTTTATCGAGCCGGTCACAGCCGCCATGATGCACGATGACAACGCCAGACAACTTCTGACCTTCCTGCAGGCCAATCCGGACTTTTCGGGGCAAGCCGCCAAGGTGGAGGAATTGCTGTCTATAGGAGATTATGTTAAAATCCTTTCATTACATTACGAAGAGCTCTATCAAGACGTTGAGACCCACGAACTCGAATACGAGACATCACATGTACTGGGGAAGCTGATAGGCCAATATGTCAAAATGCAAAAACAGCGTATCGCCCACGAACTGCAAACGGCCGACGAAGAAAAACAACTTACCCTTTTACATAAGGTAAAGGAACTCGATAATCTATTAAAAACTCATAAGGGAGGTGCATAGCCTATGCCACGAGAAAAGAAAAAGACTTCGGCCCAGCCAGCGGCTGACGACGCGATTAAACCAGTAGATACTCTGGCCGCAAAAGAAGAGCTTGTTGCCAAGGCCAAAAAAGCCGGCAAGATCGACCAGCGTGACATTAACGATGCTATTGCCGACACAGCCGATAATGCTGATGTGCTGGATGGCCTTTATACCGAACTAGCTGACGCTGGCATCGAAGTGACGGCTTCTGCCGCAGTTGAAGAGGATGCTCCCGCCGAAGTATTGAGTGACGAATGGGCGCTCGAAGACGGCGAAGAAGTCGTTGCCGAAGACCAGCATTACCTGGACGACATCGCTGACGACTCAGTCCGCCTATACCTGCGCGAAATCGGTAAGATTCCGCTGCTATCTGCCGAAGAAGAGTTAGAGCTGGCCAACCGTGTGGTCGCCGGCGACAAGGACGCCAAGGACAAGATGGCCGAAGCCAACATGCGCCTCGTGGTATCTATCGCTAAGCGGTATGTCGGACGTGGTCTTGACCTGCTGGATTTGATCCAAGAGGGCAACACCGGTCTTTTGCGTGCTGTCGAAAAGTTTGACCCTGGCAAGGGCTTTAAGTTCTCGACATACGCCACCTGGTGGATCCGTCAGGCTATTACACGTGCCATCGCCGACCAAGCCCGCACCATCCGCATCCCGGTCCACATGGTCGAGACCATCAACAAGCTGCTACGCACGCAGCGCCGTCTGACACAAGAGCTTAACCGCGAGCCGACCAACGAAGAAATCGCTGCGGCCATGGAAATCGAGGTCGACAAGGTTGAGCACATCATGAAGATCAAGCAAGATATCTCATCGCTTGACGCCTCTATCCGTGACGACGAAGAAGAATCGGTGCTCGCTGACTTCATCGAAGACGAAGACACGATTTCGCCGGAAGAATCAGCCACCAACCAGCTCCTAAAGGAGCAAGTTAAGGGTATGCTTGGTGCTTTGACCGAACGTGAGCAGAAGATTTTGAAGCTCCGTTTTGGCCTGGAAGACGGCAAGCAGCACACACTCGAAGAAGTCGGGCAGGAATTTAGTGTTACCCGTGAACGCATCCGTCAAATCGAGGCCAAGGCTTTGGCTAAGCTGCGCAAACACAAGGACGCCAAGAAGCTCCACGACTACATTAAGTAGAGGCCGGTATGGATAAGAAGCTGCAAATTATTGGTCTGTCCGGCACCAACGGTGCTGGCAAAGATACGGTGGGCGAAGTGCTGGCAGAGCGCCACAATTATCTTTTTGTATCTGTGACCGAGTTGCTTCGTGACGAAGTCAGACGCCGCGGCCTTCCTGTCGAGCGTGAGCACCTGCGCACCGTAAGCGCGGAGTGGCGGCGTGAACATGGCTTGGGCGTACTGGTAGACCGTGCGGTTCAAGCCTGGAAGGAAACGGGCGCCACATATCAGGGCGTTGTTGTGGCCAGTCTTAGGAACCCTTACGAAGCCGACCGGATCCACGAACTGGGCGGCACTATGATTTGGGTCGACGCCGACCCCAAGGTCCGCTATGAGCGGATTACCTCGGGCGGTCGAGGCCGGCACGAAGAGGACAATAAGACCTTTGAACAATTTTTGGCCGAAGAAGCGGCTGAAATGACCCCGCCGCAAGGCGCTGATGCCGCCGTCCTCAACATGGCAGCCGTCCGCGACCGCGCGGACATCCTGATGGAAAATAACGGCGCGGATTTGGATGTCTTTAAAGGCCAGATCGAAGAAACGCTGGGCTTATAGTTATGGACTCCCTGCCTTTTACCGAGCAGCTTGCTGCATACAAAAAGGCCATAGACAGTGACATCCAGGCGTACTCTACGCATATCCACCAAACGACCGGTGGACAGTACGGCGAACATGCCCGGGCTGTGACTGATGCCTATTTGGACATGTTGGGACGAGGAGGCAAGCGCATCCGTGGCGCGCTGGTTATGGCCGGCTACGAGATGTGCGGCGGTACGGACCGGCACATGATTACGCGGGCAGCAACCGCCATCGAGATGATCCATGCGTATATCCTAATTATCGATGACATCCAGGATAGGTCCAAACTTCGTCGGGGCAAGCCGACGGTGCATGAAATGCTTGCTGCGTACCATCGGAATAATAACCTCAAGGGCGACTCCAGCCACGTGGGCGCCGCGCTGGCCCTGAATGCGGCGCTGACCGGCGGCCACGCTGCCCAGGTGCTTTTGGCCGGCCTGAGCGTAGACGCGGAGCTGCGCATGAAGGCGATTGGTATTGTGAATGCCACGATGATAACGACCGCACATGGCCAGACGACGGACATCATAAACGAAGTAGCACCAGAGGTAAGCGAAGAAGATATCAAGCATGCCCTGGAATGGAAAACGGCACACTACACAGTACTGAACCCGCTTTGTGTGGGGATGGTCTTGGCAGGGGCTGGCTGCGAAGACACTAATGCCATCCGCGAGTATGCGCTCCACACCGGCCGGGCATTTCAGATTACAGATGATATTATCGGCGTCTTTGGCGATGACCTAAAGACCGGCAAGAATGCCAAGGACGACATCCGCGAAGGCAAGCGTACGCTCTTGATCGCGTACGCTTTGCGGCATGCCTCGGCAAAAGATAAGAAGTTGTTGCTGTCATGCCTCGGTAACGATGCGCTGACCGACGAAGGTTTTGCCGCCTGCCGTCATATATTGACCAGCTGCGGCGCCCTTGAGTCCGCCCGGGCGATGGCTGCCGGCCACGCCGAGCAGGCGGTTCGTTCGCTGGAACAGTATCAGTCAAGATGGAAACCGGAGACGGTGGCATTCCTGCGTGGCCTGACAGCGGGTCTGCTTGGACGCGCCGCATAGCCAATATGAGAGGGGTGGAACGGTCGATATTCAGACAAGGGAGTACGACATACTTCTGGAGTTCGGCCTTCTTTCCAAAGAATGTCCGGCAGGATGTGTTTAAATTGTACAGCTTTGTCAGGGTAGCTGACGATTATGTCGATGCGGCCGTGGCGGACGCGGAGGCCTTTTATGCGCTACGTCGGGCTTGGGCGCTGTCATCTGCTAACCCTAGCTTTGACGACCGGCCCGCAGCAGAAGATACCATACAGACGCGAGCCGTAAAGAATATAGTGTACGTGTCGCGTACGTATGGCTTTGACCCGGCATGGGTTGAGGAGTTTCTTGATGCCATGCAATCCGACCTGGAAGGCAGGCGCTACCAGATGCTGGAAGACACATTAGGGTACATATACGGGTCGGCCGAAGTGATTGCACTCATGATGTGTAAAATAATGAACGTAAATCCAGCCGGATACGACAGCGCCGTCATGCTGGGGCGGGCGATGCAGTACATAAACTTTATTCGCGACATCGACGAAGATGCTGCCCTCGGCAGATGTTATTTTCCGGCATCAGAGCTGCGAGCCTTCGGCTTGCCGTCGCTAGAGCGCCCGGCGCCGGAGCATATGGCTGCTTTTGAGGCATTTATACGGGTTCAAATCGGACGTTATTGCGAGTGGCAGGCTGAAGCGGAGAAAGGGTACCGGTATTTGCCCAAGCGATTGCTCGCGCCGGTTAAAACCGCGGCCGATATGTACAACTGGACGGCATTACAGATTGCCGCCGATCCGCATATTGTATTTACAAAGAAGGTCAAGCCAACCAAGCGGCGCGTCTTGCGTGCCGGCGTGCAAAATATGTTGAGGAGTTAGCTGCTACGGCCTGTAGCCCGTGCCTTGTGCAGGGCTAATACCGATCGCCTATGGTGTTTTTTGTTGTAGCGTTGGAACTCGCGGACGGCTACGAATATGCCTGTCGCGCCAATCGCGGTGAGCCAATCTGCAAAAGTCAGCGGAGCCGAGTGAAAGTACGACGAAATCCAGGGGTTGTAGATGATGTTTATGATGCTGAACAACGACAGGCCGATAGCGACCCACATGCTTTTGTTATGCAGCTGGTATCGGGTAAACAATCCGTTTTTGCTTCGGCGCTGGATGACATTGACGACCAGACAGAGGATAAGCGTAAGGTAGGTAAGGGCGGTAGCCTGGAAGTGTATGGGTGTGTTCGGGGTCAGGTTTTGCGGATCTATGCCGTTCCGTTCGAAGAACCACATGTAATTCAAGAAGGCCAGACTCCCGATCAAAAGGCCGCACCAAAGTACGTCGGCTATGCTGCGGGCGTTGAGGATGTGGTGCTTCGGGTCGCGGGGCCGTTCGCGCATGACGTCGCTGTCGGCCTTGTCTCCGCCCAGGGCCGCAATGGGGAACAGCTCGGCAATAACGTCTATGGCCAAAATTTGAATGATGGTCAGGGCCAACGGGACGTGGAGGGCGGTAGCCGCCGCCAGGCTAAAGAGATTAACCATTAGTTCCGCGGCATTACCGGTAAAGCTACATATGGTGGCTTTCTTTATATTTTGGAATATGACCCGGCCTTCTTGGATGGCGCCGACCAGCGTATTGAAGCTGTCATCTATCAGGATGATGTCGGCTGATTGCTTGGCGACATCGGTACCGGTAACGCCCATTGCTACGCCGATGTCGGCGCGCTTCAGGGCTGGTGCATCATTAATGCCATCGCCAGTAACGGCTACGACCTGTCCGTCATGCTGAAGCAGTGTGACGATCCTTAACTTGTCTTCTGGTGCGGTTCTTGAGAATATGACGCCGCCTCGGCTGGCCAGTTGAAGGACTTCTTTGTCACTGAGATTTTGGAGCTCTTCGCCGGTAACGACAACGATATCTTCGGCCCTGGCAGTGAGCTTGGCGCGCGTTGCAATGGCCTTGGCAGTCGTTGCGTGGTCTCCGGTAATAATAGACACCTTGACGTGCGCCCGCCGTGCGGCCTCCATAGCGTTGGGGACTTGTTCACGGAGAGGGTCGATCATCGATGCCATACCGAGCCACACAAGTTTTGATTCGGCGGTTTCCATGCTTATTTTTTTGATACCGATGCCAGTTTCGAAATCACGGTAAGCCAACCCCAAGTTTCGCATTGCCTTCTCGGCTAACTTTTCGTTTTGCTGCAAAATAAACGCCCGGTCTTTTGCTGTAAGCTTGCGGATTTTGCCATTCTCCCACAGCCGGTCGCAGCGCTCCAGGACACTCTCTGGTGCGCCCTTTACGAACGCATGCAGGCGCCCGTCGTATTTGCGGACGGAACTCATTCGCTTGCGGGCTGAGTCAAAGGCATATTCTTTTGCTTCGGGGTAGTGGTGGCCAAGATGGTCTTGCTCAAACCCGGCCTTCATGCCCAAGGTAACAAGAGCGCCTTCGGTAGGGTCGCCGATGCAGTACCACGAGGCATGCTCGTCGTCGGGCGGGTTGACATGTGCATTGCTGGCCATGACCGAGGTTTGAAAGAAGAGCCCCAGATTTTGGATTTCGTCGGGGGGCAGCGGCAGATTGTTATCGTCAAGTATGCCGCCGATCGGTTCGTATCCTTTACCACTGATGTTATATGTCTTTTTGCCGATCAGCAGTTGCTCTACGGTCATTTGGTTTTTGGTGAGGGTGCCGGTCTTGTCAGTGGCAATGACGCCAGTTGCGCCCAAGCCCTCGACGGCAGATAGTTTTTTGACCAGGGCGCGAGCGCGAGCGAGCTTACCGGCTGCTCCGGCAAGGGAAGTACTAATGGCTGCCGGCAATCCGTTCGGGACAATCGAACAGGCAATCCCGATGGCGAACAAAAATGCGTCCTTAAACGGCAGGCCGGTATGAATGGCAACGGGCAAAAGCGCCAGGCAGAGTATCATCGTGCCTTGGGTTACTCGCTTGGCGATGTGGTTCATCTCTTTCTGTAGCGGACTGGCCTCGGTGCTGATGCCTTGGCTCAAGTTGGCGATTCGGCCTAATTCTGTGTGCATACCGACGCCAATGACGACCCCATAGCCGTGACCGGTGGCGACTGTCGTGCCCATAAAGGCAAGATTATGACGTTCCGCCAATGGGACGTCGTTCGATATGGCGTGAACAAATTTGCGTGTCGGCTGGCTCTCGCCGGTCAATGCAAAATCGTTGGTGCTGAACTCGTCTTCTTCGATTATTCGGACATCAGCCGGAACCGCATTGCCTTCCTCCAAATAAATGACATCGCCAAGTGTCAGGTCGGCCGTAGCAGCTTCGGTTCGTTTTTGGGCTCTGACTACACTTGCCGTGGCTACTACCAGCCGCTCAAGTGAATCCATGACTTTGCCAGCCTTGAACTCCTGTAGGAAGCCGATCGTGGTATTGAATATAACCAATACAAAAAGCACGATAGCCGTTCGTACGTCATTGAGGGCAAACGAAACTATGCTGCTCGCAAGCAACAAGATTATCATTAGGTCACGGAATTGCCGCAAATAGACGAGAGGGAGAGGGTCTTTGTGTTTGACTGTCAGACTGTTGGGGCCATATTTTTCTAAACGCGCTTTGGCTTCTTCCGGGGTTAGGCCGCCAAGTTCCGACCTTAACTCCTTGAGGACCGCTTTGGAGTCTAGACGGTAATAGTGTAGCTGCCGCGAGTCATCCATTACATAAGCATTATACGGACAAACTATGGTGTTCGTAATTGACTTTTTAGACTAATTATTGTAGGATAGACACCTATGGCAAACCATGCAGCGGCACGATCAGAAACATCGGCTATTGAGGCCTTGCAAGCTTATGCGGACGACACCAAAGGCGAACGCAAGCTATCGACACAGTTTAGAAAATGGCGCACCCGTACCCTTATTGGGGGCGTTGCCCTTGGCCTGGCTGGTGTAATGGGCGTGCGATCCCTTTTTGGCGGTGGTGGTGAAGCCCCTGATCAATCCCGTGCTTTCGAGACTGCAAGCGGCGATGCTTCTAGCTCCGCTCCAGCCGCACCGGCATCTTCTGAACGGCTTGCGTTGGAGTGTAGGCTTGACGCGTTGGAAAACGCCAAAGAAGATGCCCAAGGCAACACTACCCTAAATTTGCGTGTAGTCACTACCGGCGCCAATAACGTAACCTACCATGTTCGTGAATACAACCAGCAGGGATCTGTCGGTAACGACCTTCCCGTTACTGGCGGCAATGGCTTAAGCGGTACGGTAGTAAGTATCCCGAGCGCCGTAGAAGGCAAGCCGATCGGTGTCTATGCCGACACGGGCCAGGAGCAAGATACGTGCGGATCTTTTTATGTCGATGACAGCGGCGTCCACTTTACGACTCCCGAACAGGGCGACCCGCCGATTTATACCGAGTAATGCCAAATTTTTGGCTTACAGTGACTATTGCCGAAGTTACTGCTGCAGTACATCCAACGAAGCTTGCCAGCCCCCAGTGAACGCTGATGCTGGCTTCTGTGCCCTTGTCAGTCGTTTTCCGTTGGATGGTGTTAAGGAGTAGTGGCCCGGCGCGCAACCGGTAGGTCACGTCTTTGGACGACCTGTTCACGGAATTAGCCGCAAAACATAAGGCACCAAACCAGAAGACCAGACCGACAAAGAGCCCCAGTCCAGCTGCCCGGACTATTTTTTGTAGGTTGAAGTGAAACATATTACCTCCATATAAATGTATTACGCTTTCTTTCGGCGATAATCGCGACGACAGACCCGATTATCGCCAGAGCGCCGAAAAAGATGGCCGGGTGCTGCCCGCTAAGTATCGTCAGTCGTTGTGGCAGGATGGCCAAAGCGACGCACATGAGCGCTGCGGCAATTTGGGCACTGACATCCCTTCGTTCGGGAGCAAGCAAGAATCCGCACATAAATCCGAGACATGCTCCCGAAGTAATCTGTAACAGAATTATTGGCGCGTGCGCCGGCGATGTGCTGGACAGTAAGACTGTGAGCGGCGCGGTGGACAGGAGCGCCCCTAGCAGAGCCGGAAGGAGTAGTCTTGTTACAAGGGCAAAGCTACCTTTAAGGCCCGCCACCTCAAAAGGCGTTTGCTTTCTGGCTGCCGTGCGGGCATCCGAGGTGTAGGAGGCGGCCAATAACTGGCCTAGGGTCGCCAGGGAAGGATCAGCGTCCAGATGGTATTTTTTGGCAAGAAAAGCTATGATCGCCGACAAGGCCAGCGCTGCCCCAAAGCCGACCCTCATGGTTCGAAACCGCCAGATTTTTTTGATCGCCCAGAGGCACCCTGTATGCTGAACGAAGCGTAGCTGTTTTGATCTTGCCGCGTCAGTCAGTTCGGCCCGGATACGGCTGGCTGTACCCAGTGCCGCCAAGCATAAAAGGGCGACGACCAGGCAAAGAGAAAGCAGTGCGGCTGGATTCGATGACGAATCCTTCGTTAGCGAGACCAAGAGTCCGTACTCTGCAAACATAACTATAGGGATGCTTAGGATTTTCCAAGGGCTTCTGAGCTGCCCATGCAAAAGGCCGATACCCGACAGGCTACCCACGGATACGCCTAAGAAGAGAACGGGTATCGGCGCCCCTATCCTTGTGCCTACCGCGTACAGACACGGCAGCACAAGCAAGAGACCATACATGGTAATGACAAGGGTGGGGAGTAATAGCAATACGGACTGCTGTCTTGAGGATAGAGGGAGCGTTAACAGCAGCCGGTCAAGCTGGTCTTTGCTGCCAATAATCCCTGCTGCACTCATGTTGGACGCGACTGTGACCACCTGCATGACAAAGATCGAGCGGATGAACCAATGAGTGGATGTTGAGGCTTCTGCGGCGAGCGGCGGAATGCCGGCAGCGAGTGCAAGGCCGAGGGCGGCCGTGGCTACGCCCATGACCGTAAGCTTGGTCACAGCTGAACGCAATGGCCTTCTGCCGTGACCGAATGTGGATGCAAGTACGGCGCCGTAGATATTCATCCGGTCTGCAGTCCATTCAGCTCCATAAACATTGCCTCGACGCTTTTATGGGTGCGTTTGATTGAACTTGTTGATTTGTCGGCTTGTACTTTGCCTTGGGATAAGAGAATAATGCGATCGCCTGTCCGTTGCGCCCACCACAGGTCATGGGTGGCGGCCAGAATGCATGCCCCACGGCTTTTTTCTCTCTTGAGGAGTGATTCAACTGCGATGATAGCCAGTGGATCAAGGCCGTTGCGTACTTCGTCCAGCACCAGCAATGCTGGATGGTGCATGAGGCCAGCAATGATTTGGACCTTCTTTTTGTTGCCGTGGCTCAATGAGTCGAGCGGCTGCAAAAAGGAGTTGAACATAAGCTCCCTCGATAGGGAGAGGGCCTGCGCCTCCATATCTGTCCGGACGCCCGCATCGCGGTAAACTCGGGCCAATAGTGCAAAGTATTCCTTTGCGCACAATTCTTTGATGAGCCAATCTTCGTCGTCCGGTATGAGGCCTATCGCTGCCCTGGTGGCGCGGAGGTTGCTGCTGACTGCCTGTCCCGCAACCGTAATCGTACCTTGGTCGGGTGTGATCAAGCCAGCGATGGATTGGATAAGTGTCGACTTGCCGCTCCCGTTAGGCCCGGCCAAACAGATGGTTTTTCCTGCAGTCAGCGAAAGACAGTCAATGCTTAAAGAAAAGTTGACCCCGCGGTGTACCCGCAGTTTATGTATTTGGACTAAGCCGTTCATTGGTCGTACCTCTTTTGCCGGCGTGCAGCCTGCAGGCTCATACCATCGCCGTACCAGGGTACAAGGCTAAGGGCCTGAATAAGCAGCACGATCCCGCATATGGCAATGGCCGACGGCTGGTGTAGGCCAAAACTGACTGCCGCACACAGGATGCACCATACACTTCCGGCGGCTGGCCCGAGCAGGGCGGTCTTTATTTCGAAGTCCGGTAATTGCTGCCGATGGAGCAGGCCGCATCGGAAGCCATGTTTTATTACGTCGGTCGGTATATGGTTGTGGCGGAGCAGGAGATAGTGGGATAGCTCATGCAGAAAGGTAGAGCTGATGAATATGGACAACCATGCGCCGCAGATAAATAAACACTCATGAGCCGGCAACACTCCTCCGGCTGCAGCAAGGCCAGCAGTGAGGATGCTTAAAGTAATGATTGGCCAAGACGCACCAATTATATGCTTTGTAATGGAAAGCGGGGTCGCCCGCCGCCGGACATACAGCGGTTTGTACCGTGTGCCAAGCAGCAGGTTCCGGACAGTTTGTTTGCAGGCGTTAGCATGTGCCCGTACCGGCCGCCTGCGGATCAGGCCGCCGGTAACGTTGAGAAAACCGAGAAGGTCAGAGAGCTGTGTATCATCGACACCGGCATTCTTGCTGGCATGTCTGAGAGCCGCGAACGCTATTGGTCCATTCCCCAGCGCCGCAAGGATAGTGGTGCCCGCCGGTTGAATGCAGTGAAGGGCGCCAACGGTAGTGTCGTATACACGCCGCCCTTGTATGGTCAGGGAGCCAGACAAGTACAGCATATCAGCATCGAGTAACAGTGGGCAGTAACTCGCAAACGGATTCATTAGCGGCACACAATCTCAACTCGTTTTTGGGTCCAGTTGAAGCCCATATGTTTGGCGCCTCGCCAACCGCATAGGATTATCGCTGCTGCCGTCATACCTCCAACCGCAATTACGAAGGCGAGGGCAATAACGATTGGTCCGGCTTCTTTGAGGCTGTAGTCTGCTGTTTGGTCAATTTCTATGAGGCTCTGCATACGGAATTCCTTCCTGTTAAAGTTGGTTGCGGCTGCAGCATAAGAATGGTTGCCTCGTATGTCAACTACAAACTTTACTCCTCTGGTCATATTTCCTTTAACACCGGTGAACGTATATACTGGGGGTATGTCTAAACGCCTCGTGATTATCGATGGGAAATCCGTTTTTTATCGCGGCTATTACGCTATGCCGAACCTCAGTACCAAGGATGGCACGCCGACGGGCGGTGTGTACGGGTTTGCTGTGCTTGCGCTTGAGGTGGTTAAGCGGCTGAAACCCGACTACGTGTGTGTAGCCTGGGACAAGAGCAAGACGAATATCCGTTCACGTCTTGAGTTGTACCCGCAATACAAGGCTGGCCGCAAGACTCCGCCGCCAGATTTTTATGAACAAATTCCTATTCTGCACAATGTACTAGAAGCCTTGGGCTGGCCGCTGTATGAAGCTGACGACTATGAGGCCGATGACCTTATGGGAGCATTCGCCAAACAGGCGGGGACCAAGGGTGTCGAAAGCTATCTGGTCACCTCTGACCTCGACGTTTTGCAGTTGGTCAACAGCCACACCCATATCTATACGCTCAAGAAGGGCCTGACGAACATCGAGCTATTTAACGAAGCATCATTCAAAGAAAAATACGGCGTCGATGCCCACCAATGGGTGGATGTCAAAGCCCTGAAGGGCGATTCCTCGGACAATATTCCAGGTGTGGCTGGCGTAGGTGAGAAAACGGCCCTCGAGCTTATCTCACAGTACAAAACCCTGGACGGCGTCTACGAGAATATTGACTTACTCAAGCCAGCCCTCAAGGCAAAGCTCGAGAAAGACAAAGACATGGCTTACTTGAGCAAACGGTTGGTGACGCTGATGGTCGATGCCCCGATCCAACTAGACCTGCAAAAGGCGAAGCTGCGGGACGGCATTACCCCGGAGTTTGCCGCTATGCTGCGTAAGCTGGAGTTCCGCACGCTGCTCCGCCAGGTAGAAGCCCAGCTGTCGGCCAAAGAGCTTGCCGAAGCCGAATCGTCAGTCGAAGAGATACAGCCGGCCACTCAAACAACCTTTAAACCGGATGATTTTGCCAACTCCAACCCCCGTGTTATTGCCTTAAGCGCGGATGGCGGTGAACTCTGGGCAAGCACCGGCAGCCCGACATATTCGGTGATTAACATGTCTGACGTATCCGCAGAAGAAGTGCAGGCGCTTTCAAGCGGACCGGTCATCGGCCACGACCTAAAAACCACTTTTAGAGCTTTATTGGCGCTGGACCTGGAATGTCCGGGTGAGGTGGGCCACGATACTCGCATTGGCGCGTTCCTCCTCAACAGCCTGGAGCGCTCACGAGACTTGGCTGACCTACTGGGCCGAACGGTCGACACCGACAACGGGGGCCAGGTTGTGGCAGCTATCTGGAAGCTATTCGAAGACCAGACGCTGGAGTTTGAGCAGGCACCTGAGCTCACCAAGCTAGCGCGTGATATCGAATTTCCGACCATCTATCTTCTGGCCAAAATCGAGCACCGTGGCATCACGCTCCAGAGTGACTATTTGGCTGTCATGAGCAAGGAGTTCGAGCAAAAAATTGGTGCGCTGGAACGGAATATTTATGCCAAGGCCGGCAAAGAGTTCAATATTAGTTCGCCAAGCCAGCTTTCGGCGATCCTGTTTGAGACACTACAGCTTCCCACGGATGGCGTAAAAAAGGGCAAAACCGGGTATTCTACCGGTGCTGTGGAGCTCGCTAAGCTGCGCGGGCTCCACCCAATCATCAATCTCATTACCGAATACCGCGAATATACAAAACTGAAGAGCACATATATTGACTCATTGCCCAAGTTGGTCGACAGTAACGGCAAGTTGCACACAACGTTTGCCCTGGACGTTGCTGCAACCGGACGACTCAGTTCGCATGACCCTAACCTGCAGAATATCCCTACCCGCACCGAGCTGGGCCAAGCTATCCGTACCGCCTTTGTCCCTGCTCCCGGTAATGTGTTCGTCAGTGCCGACTACAGCCAGTTTGAGCTGCGGTTGGCGGCAGTCATGGCTAATGACGAAGAACTGATCGAAGACTTTAACCATGACGCCGACATCCACACCAAGACCGCCGCCGAGGTTTATGGCGTACCACTCGAAGCAGTCACCAAAGACATGCGCCGGAACGCCAAGGTGGTGAACTTTGGCATCCTGTATGGCATGAGCCCGCATGGTTTGAGTATCGCCACGACGATGACTCGTGACGAAGCCAAGACCTTCATAGACAAGTATTTTGAGCTGCGGCCCCGCATCCGTGAATATATGGACAAAACAGCCGCCAAAGCGCTGCGTGAAGGCTACGTAGAGACAATTTTCGGCCGCCGCCGTCCGACGCCGGATATGAAGAGCAGTAACTTTGCCGTCCGCGAAGGAGCCAAGCGCGCAGCAATTAATATGCCTATCCAGGGGACCGAGGCTGACCTTATGAAGATAGCCATGCTTCGGGTCGAAGAAAAACTCCAGGGCATAGGCGAACAAATCCTACAGGTACACGACAGTATCTTGGTAGAAACTCCGGAAGCAAATGCCGAGCAGGCTGCCAAGCTGCTCAAAGAAACTATGGAGAGCGTTTACCCCGAACTCAAGGTCAAGCTCAAAGTAGATGTTAAGACCGGCCAAAACTGGGGCGAACTTTAGGGTATACTCATACCTATGAATGATTCAAACCAGCAAACAATCGACGCTTACCAATCTCACGTGCAGGAATATATAGACGGAACTCCACAGCAAGTGGACGGGGTGGTAAAAGAGTGGATGGACTCTGCGCTCGCCGGCTTGCCAGCCGACGCCGATATCCTGGAGTTCGGGAGCGCCTTTGGACGCGACACCGAATATATTCAGGGTAAGGGATTCAAGGTGAATAGTACTGATGCAACGCCTGCATTCGTGGAATTGTTGCAAAAGAAAGGGCTTAATGCCCGCGTCCTGAATGCGATTACTGACGATTTGGGCGGTCCGTATGATTTGGTTATCGCTAACGCAGTTTTACTACATTTCACACGTGAGGAGACCGAGAAGGTCCTTGCCAAAGTTTTGGCTGCCCTAAAAGACGGTGGCCGGTTTGCTTTTACACTCAAACAGGGTGAGGGTGAAACCTGGGAGGACAGCAAGCTGGGCGCTCCAAGGTATTTTTGCTTCTGGCAAGAACAACAAATTGAGGAGTTGCTCAAGAAGGTAGGCTACAGCCAGGTTGAGGTTAGCGGAGACAAGGCGACCCGGAACAACACCACGTGGGTTCAGGTAATCGCACACAAGTAATCCTTATTTGGCCTATACTGAATATATGACGTATAGCTTTGACGGATACAATTATGTGATCAAACTGGTGAAGGGTGAGCGGCTTAGCGAGGCCATTGAGCAGTTTGCGCAAGAAGCCAAGATTGAGGGTGCCTGGGTAGAAGGGCTTGGCGGTGTATTGGAAGTGACGCTCGGGTACTACGAGTTGGACAAGCAGGATTACCGGTGGCAGACATTTGAAGGCCTGCGCGAGCTAGTCAGCTTTACAGGCAACCTGGCTTCCAATGAGGAGGGCAAAATAATGCTCCATGCCCATGGGGTCATCGCCGACAAAGACTTCCAGACGCTCGGCGGGCATATCAAAGATCTCGTCGCAGGGGCTACAATTGAATTATTCGTACATCGCTCCTTTCGGCCACTAAAACGTAAAAAGGATTCAGAGGTAGGGCTCCAGACACTCGATTTGTAAGCATTCTTACGAACCGCCTGTCCGCCCCGTGCTAGCATTCAGCTATGGACCAACCAGCCGAACAATACGAAGTACTCGATGAACACTGCCATAAGACGGGTCAGGTCCTTGATAGAGCAACGGTGCACAAGCAGGAACTCTGGCACGAGGTGGTTAATGTGTGGGTAATGAACACTCAAGGAGAGCTGCTAATGCAGCTGCGCTCATCAGGGATGGAGCTTGCCCCTAATGTCTGGGACGTGACAATCGGTAGCCATTTACGTCCGGGGGAAGAGCCGATTGCCGCTGCCCAACGGGCGCTTGAAAGCGCCTTCCGGGTAACTGTTGCGCCGGAGGAGCTGAAACACTTGTTTAATATCCAGTGTGCCAATCCGATGCCGAATGGCACCACCCACAAAGTTTTTGGTCATGTTTTTATGGTGCAGCGTGATTTTGACATCGCGCAGTTGCCTTTTGACCAGCACAAGATCGCCCAGCTTGCCTGGGTGCCGCTTTCGGCTTTGATGGCAGAAGTCGGCAGCCAAGACACCAAGGACAAATATTTCCCACGAGCTAACAATTACTATCCGCAGCTCTTCACAGCGTTCCAGACATGGATGTAAGTGCTATTGTCCGGGATTCTCGGCACGAGGTTTCCGTGGCCGCCGTGGTTGCAGGACCGCAGCCAGGTCGTGACCAAGCCTGAGCTCCTGGCGCTGCGCCTCTAGCTCGGTGACCAGGCGGTCCATGACATCGATGTCTAGACTGCCAAAGCCGACCCGCGGTTTACCATTTACAATGACCGGCACGTCGTAGGGCATCTCTATTACGTCACCAGTCGGTGCAATTTCGATAGTTGTAAACCGGACGCCGCTAATTACAACCGGCGCACCGTCCTGTTGGCCGTTGAGCCGGTAAACACAGGCCCGGTAGGGCAGGTTTGAAGGCAGAAGCGGTCGTTCGGGGTTGGCTATAGAGAAGCTCATTGCTTCCATTTCGGCTTTCCAGAGCGTACCTTGGTCGCGAAGTTCGGCCACATGTCTCGCCTGTAAGTCGGCCAACGCCATGCAACGCCTCTGGTAGGGGTCGGTGTGTATTTCTTCTTCGTCAAATAAGGCAAGACGTCCAAGCAATTCGGGAGGGAGCGCGGCCTCCAGGTCGCGGTCGAGATCAGCGAGCCGTTCGAGATCTGACATAGTAACTGTACTTTATAACCTTATTGACCAATCTTCAATAAGTTGGCGAGTGATATTAATCACAGCATATTTAGCCGAAAATACTTATTTGCCAAGATGCTGCAATTAACCGTACAATTGTGATGTTAAGCACAAGCAGGATAGCATATGGTACGACTTCCAACTGTAGGCGGCGATACAGGCGACTGGGGAAGTATCCTCAACGAGTTTTTAAGTGTGGAGTTGAATACAGACGGCACACTTAAACGGGGTGGCGATATCGATACCGCGCAAGCGACGGCTAACGCCAAGTACACCAAGCCCGGGACGGGTATTCCTTTGACCGATCTGGCAAGCGCGGTCCAGACTACTATTAATAATGCTATACAGGTTGGCGACCAGATCCTCTACGCCGCTGATTACGGGGCTGTATTTGACGGCTCTACTGACGATGCTTCAGCGCTCCAGAGCGCCATAACCGCAGCGAATTCTTCCGACAAAATCCTCATGCTGCCGCCTGGGACGGCAATTGTCGGCACGCCGCTATCTATTAGTGGGCCGATTACCATAGTTGGCTCCGGTAGGGAATCAACTATCCTCAAGGCTGCGAATGGACTCAATGATTACGTCATTAAGTTTACTGGCGGAAGCCCTGGCGTTGGCATCGTTGGCGCCAAATTTGCCGATTTTTCTATTGATGGCAACGCCGCGAACCAGACTGCCGGCGGTGGTATTCTAGCCGACGGGGCAGTGCAGTGCAGCTTTGAGCGCCTGCATTTTTACAGCCTGTATAATTGGGGCCTCAAACTTGGCCCGACCACTGGCGGCGGCTTTGGCCACCACAACCGTGTGGTGAGCTGTCTTTTTGATAATTCGGGTGCCAGCGCAGGTTTTGGCGGCGGGGTATGGGTTACTTCTAATGACGAAAACTGGTTTTTGGCTACGGATTTTGAATTTCTGGGTGGTTCATCAGCGCCTATCGGTACGGCGCCAATTATGTTGTACGACCAGGCCGGACTCCAGTTTATAACTAGCTGTAATTTCGTGAACGGCTCTAACAACTGTATTGGCGTACGGGTCCAAAATGCCTTTAAGACGAAAATAGTTGGCTGCACATTTGATGGCGTCCCTGGTGATAATATCTTCTTGGCCGCCAACAAGTGTGTGGTTATCGGCAATGTCATTACCCAGCCGGGCGACGGCGGGTCGGTGGCGGCTTCCGGCATCCATCTGGAATTTAACACGCACTTTAATGTGGTGACCGCCAACTCGCTCGAAACTTCTGATGGCGCCGGCGAAACTCGTAGCCTTATCCGTGAAGAAAGTACCGGTGGCGGTGGCGATAACATCATTACCGGTAACAGTACGACATGGGGCGGAGTGGCTCCGACGGTGTCACTTATCGAGAGTGCTGGCACCAATACGATTGTCCGAAACAACATCGGTTGGGTTACCGATAATGAAGGTACGGCAACTGTCGCCTCGGGGTCAACAACGGTCGCTGTCAACCATGGCCTAGAAAGCGCACCAGCTTTGCAAAACATTTCGGTGACGCCTACCAACAACTTGGGAACCGCTGCAAAGTTTTGGATTTCCGGTATCACTACCACGCAGTTCACGATCAACGTCGATGCCGATCCTGGTGCTACTACTGCCACTTTCGTGTGGAATGCTCGAATGTAGCTTATAATAGGCACCAATGGATATATTGCCCACTCTCGAAGATAGTAATTTTATGCAGCAGGCCGATGCCGCCATTCGTGCCTTTAGCAGAGATGTGCAGGAAATTACTTTCATTGAGCACGGTGCCGATAACGTAGTAGCCGTCGTCAACCATGCATACGTGTTCCGCTTCCCTCGGAATGACGATGCCGCCAAACGGTTGTATTTTGAAACGGCGTTACTGCAAAGAATTGGCGCTCAGCTCAGGACCGTCCAGGTGCCGGAACTGGTTCAGGTGCACACCAGACCTTTCTACACGGTTGCCAAGTATATCGAAGGGGAACATCTCAACGGAAAGACCATACAAACACTGAGTGAGGACGAGCAGACCGCAATAGGCAAGCGGGTTGCGATGTTCAGCGCGGAACTAAATCAGGCCATCAGCGGCCTTGAGGTGCGGCGCCTCCGGGCAGAGTCTGGCGTCGATAATCTTGATGAGCCCTGGGATGTTTATTTTGACCGTTTGTTTGTAAAAGACCGCTTACCAAACGAAAAACTGCGCCCCATTATTAATCAGCAGTACGCGCTCTGGAAGGATCTGGTTAGGCACGAGCAACTGGGTTACGCCATCCACGACGACATCCATCCCAGCAATTTGCTGTTCGAAGGACCGGTACTTCGGGGTGTCATTGATTTTGGTGACACAAACACCGGCAGTATCGAGCAGGAATTTCGTTGGCTGCTTTCTATGGGCGACACTGTCCTTCGAGCAGCCATCGACTACTATCGGCAGTCAACCGGTGCGAACGTGGCCTACGACAACGTCAAGCAGTGGGCAATCATGCATGAGCTTTCGACGTTTACGACCAGGCTCGCCCGCCAAGACACAGATTCATTCCCGTTCAACCGGGCCCGCGACCATTTGCGCTCCTGGATAACGGAGTTCCCACTGTAGGAGGAAGTGTTATGGCGTCTTATCAAAAGCTAGTCAGGGATAATATACCCGACATTATGCGGGCTAATGGACATGTGCCTCAGACACGCATCCTCGATAATAAAGAGTATCTTGACGGCGTCCAGTAACGGGGGTGGTTGTGCTTGAAAAAGATTCACCAATGTGATATGATATAGCATATTCCTAGGTGGAGCCCACGATTATGAGATATTTCTTAGGTTTTTTGGCCAGCATCGGACTTGTTATTCTCGTGTTCTTTTTAGTACTGCGAGGTTTAGGCGGGAATAATAACCCAGCCGAGGTTAATCCGCTGACTGACTATGCAAATACCGATGCCATCGTCCGGATGACCGTCGACGGTCCTATTGTGGCCGATGAACAGCACCAGGCGTACCGGATTACTGTCGGCCGCAGCGAAACCCGCATCGAGACCCTGCAGGGCTATCAGTACAGCACGATCGACTCCAAAACGTATCCGAACAATCAGGAGGGCTATACCAACTTCCTTCGCGCCCTTGATATTGCAGGCTTTTCCAAGGGTAACCCCGAAGCCGACAGTCAGGCCGAAGACGAGCGCGGTGTCTGCGCCTTTGGTAGCCGGTTTGTCTACGAGATAGTTAAGGGAACATCACAAATCCAACGCTATTGGGCGACTTCTTGTGGGGGCCAGGGCACCTTCAAGGGTAGCACCGAGAACGTAAAGCGCCTCTTTGACAAGCAGGTGCCAACCGCTGATTATGCCAAGATGGTCAGCCGGCTTCGGCTGTAATAGCTTTTGCGTGCTTATGTTTTAGCCGATCCGGATAATGACCGGACGGTCGGTTTGGGCGGCCGTCTTGAGCTTGGCCGTATGGTACCGCAATGTGTTGGCAAGCGCGGCACTGGCAACCGTAATAACAATCGTTTCGCCCTGTAACGATACACGCGACGGCGAATTGAGTGTGTCTGATATATAGGCTTTAATGGCCGCAATTTCTTGCGGTTCTTTTGGGGCTCTTCGGGCAATCAAGTCACGCAAGTCTTCCATGGATGTAACTATACCAGAGAAAGCGTCCCTACGCGTTCAGTTTAACGCTGTTATCATCACGAATCCGACGGTACAATGAGTGCATGCCAGAATTACCCGAGGTAGAAACAGTTAGGGCGGGTTTGCAGCGATTGCTGCCAGGACACCGGATCGTGCATGTCACGCATGATTGGCCTAAGGGCTTTCCTAATGCTGCTACCGACGTACAAGTTTTTTTGGTCGGCGCTACAGTCATAGGTGTGCGCCGCCGCGCCAAGGTGCTCATCATCGATTTGAACACAGAGTACTCTCTGGTGATCCACCTAAAAATGACCGGCCAGCTTGTATACAGGGGGGATGGCAGGCGATTTGGTGCTGGTCACCCCAGCCGGAGCCTGGTGGGCGATTTGCCCGATTCATCGACGCGGGTAATTTTTGATTTCGAGGATGGCGGCAGGCTCTTTTTTAATGACCAGCGTAAGTTTGGCTGGGTACGGCTTTTGCCAACGCCGGCAGTAGGAGAGCTGGATTTTTTTAAAAAGGTAGGCCCGGAGCCATTGGCCGCGACGTTTACGCCTGAGGCCTTTAGCTTGCGGCTTGACCGCCGCGCCAAGAGCGGCATTAAGACAGTCCTTTTGGACCAGGCTGTTATTGCTGGTGTGGGTAATATTTATGCCGACGAGAGCCTGTGGGGGGCCAAAATTCATCCCGAAACCAAAGTGAAGGATCTCAGCCGCAGACAGCGCGATGACCTCTATCGCACTCTCCGCGCCGTACTGACCTTGAGCATCGATAAGGGCGGATCAACTGACCGTAACTATGTGGATGCAGAAGGCAAACGGGGCAGTTATTTGGCATTTGCTAATGTTTTTCGGCGCGAGGGCAAGCGGTGTCCCCGTTGCGGCACTACGATTATTAAGATGCGGACAGCGGGGAGGGGAACGCATATTTGTCCCCGTTGCCAAGTTGTACATCCGATGGTAAAATTAGCGCCTAAGTAGAGGTAGAGATGCCCAAGACCGCAGAAGCCGCACCACGAATCCCAAAGTATGCCCGTTATAATTGGCTGCCGATCAGCATAACCCTCGGCTTGACCGCCGCGACGCTCATTGGCCTACAGCTAATCGGCGGCAACCGGCACGGAGCGTCTAATACGCCAGGGGTAGATACCATGCCTCATTTTCCGGTTGTCTACCCGACAGCAGGCGCTCCGGAACATGCTATCGTACCGGCCAAGACCGATAGGCTCGCGGCCTGGGTCTGCCGTGATTTTGTATTCGTTGATTCTCAACATGAGCAAGTGATCGTGAATCCAATCGTCGACCCCGCCTCGCAGCTGCCATTTTCGGTGGCCGATGCCGATGCCACCGGCATAGAGCTGGCCAAGCCAACCGCACGCGACAATTATATCGTCTACCAGTACATTGGCGGCAAGCTTGTCCAGGACGACGCGAACCGGCTCAACAGGTGTTATGGTGACGTCCAAGTAACAGCCGTCGAAGTCAGCGACGCAGAGGGTACCCATAACCGGTACGTGCTAATGGATTCGGCAACGACCATACAAGAAGGCGATAACGTCGATACAGGGGCTGATGCCGCGCTTCGCGAACATATCGTGCACGCCGAGTACGATATGCCCTATGCCGACATTCATGCCTTTGTCACCGGTCTGCAACGCTGACAGCGTGGTATCATAGCCTTGTATGATAGTGACGATCTCGGGGACAAATGACTTGCACCGCAAGAAGGAGCTGGACGGCATCGTCCAGGTTTTTTTGGCTGAGCATGGCGATATGGCAATCGAACGTTTTGACGGTGAGGATACGCCGAGCGAACGCATGATCGAAAGCATCCAGAGCATGCCATTTTTGAGTGTCCGAAAGCTGGTTGTCCTTCGCGAACCGGGCAAACAAAAGTCATTTGCCGAAGGCATCGCAAACATTCTGGAGGCTGCGGCCGACAGTACTGACCTCGTTATCTACGAGCCCAAGCTGGACAAGCGCGGCGTGTATTATAAGACTCTCAAAAAGCAGACCGACTTTCGGGAGTTTGGCGAATTGGATGCCTTTGCATTGGCAAAGTGGGCCGTAGGATATGTCAGCGAGAAGAGCGGTAAGGTCAGCCAGACCGACGCCAAGCTGCTTATTGACCGTATCGGCGCCAATCAGCAGCTGCTCCAGAGCGAACTGGACAAGCTTTTGGCATATAACGACGAGATTACCAAGAATACAATCGAGCTCTTAGTTGAACGGTTGCCTCAGAGTACGGTATTTGAGTTGGTAGATGCGGCCTTTTCGGGGAATCCTCAGAAAGCTTTTCAGATTTACAGGGAGCAACGCGCCCTCAGGGTAGAGCCTCAGGCTATCCTTGCCATGCTCGCCTGGCAGCTTCATGTGCTTGCCACCGTAAAGGCCGGTGCGCCGCGGACTGCCGACCAAATCTCCAAAGAGGCCAAGCTCAACCCATTTGTTGTTCGCAAGAGCCAAGGCATCGCCCGTCAGCTGAGCCTTGGACAAATTAAGGAGCTCATCGCCGACTTGCTCGATTTGGATATGCGGCTCAAGCGCAGCAGCATTGACGCCGACGAAGCCCTGCAGCTATTTTTACTGAGGCTAGCGAACAATTAGTAAACGATATACTCGTATTGGATATTTGGCCACTATGTATTATAAAAATATGCAGTATGTCACATCAACCCGTTCCGCCAGACGCAATCGAACATCATGCCGCTTCATTTGTTGAACAAAATGAGTGGGATTTGTTTGAGACGAATGACCTACGAGAGCAGATCAGAAAACTAGAGCCGCTGCAGACAGATCGGCTGGATACATATGTGCAAAATGTCTTTTCGGACGAACCGCCGGCGGGCGTGCGTAGACGTCTCCGTCCGACAAGTGAGTGGCTCGCCTACGATGCATCGGACGAACAGATCGCAGACTTCTTAAAACGCCACAATGCAATTTTAGACAACTTGAACAGGTCGCCGGCAATTGCCGAGCGATTCTTTTTTTTGAAAGACAGTTATATCAACCGTTTGCATGATGGCATGGCCCAAGGGTGGGTAAGCCAGAGTGCAACCGCCAAAATCCGGCGCATTAGGGCTATGGGCCTGTACGTGGGAGACTTTCGCGATACCATCCTGGTGTGGAAGGTTGGCCAGTACCGGAATGCCTTTAACCACATGACTATCGCCCAAGGGATCGGCCCGGATGAGCAGACCCGCGAAAGGGAAGTTATGGATAGCATCTATGAATCGTTGCCCCATGAGGCAAGCCATGTGTTTGGGCGCTGGCTTCCGCACTGGGCTGGCGAGGCTTTTGCGGAGCACATGAATTTGGTGGTTCGGAACGGTGACTACTGCACGGTTAGCCCGTCTGACCGGCCCGGGGACAGCAGCCCCTACTATGCTGCCGAGCGTTCGTTGTTGCATTATGTACTTAATCTATCTCCTGCTGGAGAACCGGCCGGCAGGGAAGCCACGGCGTCATTTTTACGCGGTGCAACCAGTGAGGACGAAGCCAGCGCAGAATGGCAGGCTTTTAACAGGGCAATTGATGCAATGTGGGGGGCTTCGGGCGTTATGGTGCTGGTGAGCGCCGCTGTAGATTGCCAAGAGGGGATATTGAAAAGAGAGCGCCCCCGTTGGAACGAGTGGCAAATAGAACGTGAAGCTGCCACCCGTGTAAAAAATATGCTCGACCAAAGCCCCCGCTCAGTACTTGGCGGCGAATACAGCAAATCGCCGCACCATGCAGGTGCGGCGATTTTGGCCAGTGCGTTGCGCTAGCTATTTCTTTGCGACAGTCTTTTTGGCGGTCGGCTTCTTGGCGACGGGCTTTTTGGCAGCCGTAGCTTTTTTGGCTGGGGCGGACTTCTTTGCGGGCGCCTTTTTAGCAGCAGCCTTGCTGGTTACCCCTGCAGCAGCTTTCGCGGCCTTAGCGGCTTGGCTCTTCTTGCGGGCGGCCTTGTTCTTGTGAATAACACCCTTTTTAGCGGCGGTGTCAAGAGCGCTCTGAGCTTTGCTCTGCGTTTCTTTGACGTCTTTGCCGCCCCCGGTGACTGCACGGTGAAAAGCCTTAAGGGCGCCTTTAAGGGTGCGCTTGGTTTTACTGTTGCGTACAGCCGCTTTGTTTGCGACCTTTACGCGCTTTTTTGCTGACTTGATAATTGGCATTCTCTGGTACCTTTGTTGTTAATTTGTCGAAGTAAACTATACAGGAGTTGACCAGTGTTGTAAAGAGGTGGGATAGCCAGCGGACAGTACCTATACACAAGGTATTCAGATAAACTTATCGACAAGCTTATGGTTATGTGGTACGCTTTGCCTAAGAGTGCAAACCTTAAGGTAAAACAAAAAGTATGGACAGCCAAAAGCAGCAGGCAGCTGAACGAATCAAACAAGCGAACAACATCCTGGTAACCGTTAGCAGCAATCCCTCCGTTGACCAGCTTGCAGCCTGCATCGGCCTGACGTTGACCCTCAACAAAATGGGGAAGCACGCCACGGCTGTATACAGCGGCGCGACACCGTCAACTATCGAGTTTCTCCAGCCGGAAAAGACCCTAGAGAAAAATACCGATTCGCTTCGCGACTTCATCATTGCCCTCGACAAGTCCAAAGCCGACAAGCTTCGCTACAAAGTCGAAGACCGGGTCGTTAAGATTTTCATCACTCCCTACAAGACATCGATCAACGAGAAAGACCTTGAGTTTAGCCAAGGTGACTTTAACGTCGATGTTGTCCTGGCTCTCGGGGTTCATAACCAAGCCGACCTCGACCAGGCAATCACCAGCCACGGCCGTATTCTGCATGACGCTACTGTCGTAACCATGAATGTAAAGCCGGGCGGGGAGCTGGGCAGTATCAACTGGCTTGACCCCAATGCCAGCAGCCTTAGCGAGCTCGCTACGCAATTAATCGAACTACTCGACAAAAAACTTATCGATACACAGATCGCAACCGCATTACTGACTGGTATTGTCGCCGAGACTGAGCGCTTTAGCAATGCCAAGACATCGCCGCAGACAATGAGCATCAGCGCAGAGCTGATGGCTGGCGGTGCCAACCAGCAGCTTGTTGCAACTAAGCTGGAGGAGCCTGCGCCGCCTCCTCCACCGGCGCCAATTGCCCAAGAGAGTAAAGAATCCGTCCAAGACGAACCAAAGGAAGAGAAGAAGCCGGATGACGGCACTCTTGAGATTAGTCATGACGAAAAATTGACTGCTCAAGAAGCTACCGAGCCTGCCCAAAAAGAAAAAGAGCTCAAAACCGAGCAGCCTCAGGAAGAAAAGAAAGAAGAAGCCGTACCCGAGGAAAATTCGGAGCCAGAGACAGCGCAAAAACAAGAAGAACCAAAGGCCGAAGCCGAGCTTGAGCCCGAAAAATCAGCCCCCGAAGCAGTATCCGTGCCGCCAGAAGAGAAGCCGGAACAGATAGCTCCCCAGATTCACATAGACGAAGGTGGCGCCCTAAGCCCTCTCGAAGATACGTTGCCACCTAAGGCTCCGAGTGAACCTCCCACAATCATCCGGCATAGCGAACCGCCGAAGATGGTGCTCGAACCACCGACCCTGGGCGGTCAGTTGACCGCATCAGCCACACCCGGCTTTGGAGAGGCGGCAGAGACAGGCACGCTGCCGAACCATGACGTTACGCCGTCGACGCCTCCGATGGGCCAGACTATAATGCCCCCCAGCCCCGGGTCACCGGATTATGAAGAACCTGCAGGCGGTGCGGCTCCGGCTGACAGCTTCTTGGTTGGCAGCGGCAATCCGACGGCACCGACAGGATCGATTGGGGCCGACCGCACGTTAAGCGACATCGAACAGGACGTCCACAGCCCACACGCCGATACATCTGTGGACATGGCGCCCAGCGATACGATGCTGCCTCCGCTGCCAGAGACAGGCTCTTCTGCACAAGCCCCACAGACGAGCAACCCGATAACCTTCGACATCAATAGCTTTTCGGCTCCCGGATCGGGCACTTCCGACAATCAGTCTAACCCGTTGCCAAATGACAGTGCTCTTACGCCCAATGACAATCCGGCTGCCAATCCTTCCACACCGGATGTAAGTAGTGCAAGGGACGCAGTGGAACAGGCTATTGGCGCATCCCCTTCATCCAACTTGGACCCCATTGAAGCGTTGAACGCACAGACCGTCAACTTGCCGTTGGGCAACACGGCACCGGCAGTTGTGCCAGCAGACCAGAACCCCCAGAATAATCCGACCTTGCATTTGGTTGAGCCCGAACAAGGGCAGGCAACCACAGACCCAAACGCACCGCCCCCAGTACCGCCCCCGATGATGCCGCCGACTAATCCGTACTAGTATGTGCAACTGATCTTGCAGTTTGATTAAATACTCGCGAAGGGTATGCTTGTACCAATGAACGGTATATTATTGATCGACAAACCCCGAGGCTGGACGTCCTTTGACGCTGTAAATCGCGTTAGGCGTGTAATCCAAAATTCCGAACTGAATAGTACTGGCAAAAAACGTTTTCCGGTAGGGCATACCGGCACGCTTGATCCGATGGCAACCGGATTGCTCGTCCTCTTGCTTGGGACGTATACCAAACGGGCTATGAGCTTGACCAAGTTGGACAAAGTCTACGAAGTGACAATGCGCCTAGGTCAAACCAGTACCACTGGTGATGAGGAAGGTGAAAAGACGTTTGTATCCGATCTGGAGCCGTCAAAAGAAGATGTTCGGAATGCTCTGGCGGCTTTTGTTGGCGACACAATGCAGACCCCGCCCGCTTTTTCGGCAATAAAAATCAACGGTCAGCGAGCATATAAGCTGGCCCGCGCCGGCAAGGCCCCGGAGCTACAGGCGCGACCGGTTCATATCGAGCACATCGAGGTATTAGCGTATGAGTATCCAATCATCCGATTTACGGCTCATGTATCGAGCGGTACGTACATTCGCTCCCTTGTCGAGGATGCGGGCAAGGCATTGGGCACTGGAGCGTATATGAGTGGCCTGCGACGCACAAAAGTCGGTGATTTTACCATTGCGAATGCCATTTCGCCTGAGCAAGTCACCCCCGAGGTTATCGTCCGCCATACTGTCGAATCATAATACAATAGCCTTGCGCCTTACACTGGTGCCCAGTATCATATAAGCACTAGAGTTAACGTTAGGGTTCGCTTGCATGGCACGACTTCCACAACCTGGTAGCGATGGCGGGCAATGGGGTATAATCCTCAATGAATTCTTGAACGTGGAGCATAACAGCGATGGTTCCCTCAAGGTCCGAACCGATGGCACGCTCAGCGGTTTTGTTCAGACTACCGGCGCCCAGAATGTCGCTGGCGTGAAGACCTTTTCCAGCTCGCCAGTCGTGCCGGCACCAACTAACGGCACCGATGCCGCTAACAAAACCTATGTAGATTCAGTAGCCTCAAGTGGTGCCCCAGACGCCACTACCACCAACAAGGGCATTGTTCAGCTGGCTGGCGACCTTGGCGGTACGGCCGCCAGTCCGACCGTGCCGGGGTTGGCCTCCAAGCAGGATGCTGACGCCGACCTGACGGCGATTGCCGGGCTTACCCCCGCAAACGACGATGTTCTCCAGCGTAAGGCGGGGGCCTGGACTAACCGCACGCCGGCACAGCTAAAGACTGATCTGACACTCACCAAGACAGACGTCGGTTTGGCAAATGTTGACAACACGTCGGATACTAACAAACCGGTTAGTTCCGCTACCCAGACCGCCTTGAACGCCAAGGCAAACGATAATGCCGTCGTGCACCTGGCCGGCACAGAAACCATCAGCGGTAACAAGACGTTAACCGGGGCTACCCAAATAACAATGAGTGATGCCGTCACACAGGCGGTGCGCATCGACATTCCGAGCGGTGACCGGAGTTCGGCGCCAGACACCCTGGCCGTGTACTATGGCGGGTCCCGTACGGGTTACTTTAATGAATTCGGCGAGCTGCGGGTAATCGCCTCTGCCGCAAGCCGCGTACCACTAAGGGTCAAGGTGGCCAATAGCGGCACCCAAAGCGGCAACCTTATTGAGGCTACAGACATATCCAACAATCCTTTGTTCTCGGTAAGCCCGACGGGTGTCGTGACGGCCCCGAATGTTGATCGCAAAGTAAGCTATGGCGCTTCGCAGCCTTCAAGTCCGAGGGTGGGCGACTTGTGGATCCAACCGTAGGTTAGTGTATGGCTACGCCACAGATATGGAATGGCTCCTCCTGGACCCCGCTCACTGCGGATAAGTGTTCTTATTGGAATGGCTCCTCCTGGGTGGTGCCAACGGATATCAAATATTGGGACGGCAGCGCCTGGCAGACAATTTTTCCCGGGTCGCCTCCTGCGACTATTGGCCTTCGTGCGACGGCCTCCAACCAAGCGAATGCGGTCAATACCCTGGACCTTACCATTCCAGCGACTGTTGAGGTGGGGGATATGCTAGTCTTGGTGGTGGCGCAGAGTTTTAACGGCAGCCCGCTTTTTAATGCCATTTCGGGCTGGACCAAGCAAGGGGAGCAGCGGGCCGGAGCGGCAGCGTATACTCTTGCTGTCTATACTAGGCTGGCGCAGGCCGGAGACGCGGGGGCGACTGTTACGACTACTTCGACTACTGCCGAGAACTACACGGCTCACCTGCGAGCGTACTCGAACGTGAATCAAACGACGCCATTAGACACCGCGGTGGTTTTTGGCGAGGCGACAGTAACCGCGACTACCGCTTCGGCCCCAGCAATTACAGTGACCACCACCGGCGCGATGATCGTGGCGGTGTACGGTGTACCTACCACCACCGGTACGACCTTGAGTGCTACGGATTGGACTGACCCCACGGGCTTTAGCGACGAATTAACGACTTGTACCACTAACACCACAAATAATACCGCCCTGGCTACCTACAATATGCTCACGCCAGGCACTGGGTCGCAGGGGCCCTTCGCGGCAACAATTACCCAATCTCGCCGCTGGGCACTGGCTACCATCGCTCTCAGGCCGGCATAAAACACCTTGAATTAGGGGTAGGTATCTGATAAAATAGCTCAAGTATGATTACAAGTGAGAAAAAACAAGCAGTTATCAAGGGCCTGCAGGGTCACAAGACTGATACCGGTAGCGCCGCTGTCCAGGTGGGCATTATGACCGAGCGCATCAAGGAGTTGACTGAGCACCTTAAGGTGAACAAGAAAGACTTCGCAGCACGCCGTGGTCTTTTGCAGCTCGTAGGTCAGCGCAAGCGTCATCTGCAGTACATTGCCGCACACGATGGCCAGGCGTACCTTGACCTCATCAAGAAGCTCGGCATTCGCCGGTAATTGGTGCATAGACTACTGGTCTCTTCCTTTTGGCAGAGGCCACAAGCTTGTGCACATTAAGGCTACTAGAGTAGTTTGACTAGCGAACAGGGGTCAGATATATCGCTCCCAGAAAATAGCACAAGGGGCTAGCAATATATTTGCACTGTGTTCGTTAGCACCTCTGAGCCAAGAAAGGCGAATATAAACACAGAATGGAAATCATCAATCCACACAACAAGCCTATCGTGTTAGTAGAGACCGAGTTTTGCGGTCGTAAGCTAAGCCTCGAAGTTGGCCGTGTTGGGTTCCGTACCAGCGCCTCGGTTATTGCCCGTTACGGCGACACCGTCGTGCTCGGGACCGCTATGGTCAGCGATAAGCCAGTAACCGGCATGGATTACTTCCCGCTGAGCATCGACTACGAAGAAAAGATGTACGCAGCAGGCAAGATCAGTGGTTCCCGTTTTATTAAGCGTGAAGGCCGTCCTTCCGAGGAGGCCATCCTTATCGGTCGTCTGATCGACCGGCCAATCCGTCCGCTGTGGCCAAAAGGCTACCGTCACGAGGTACAGGGTGTCGCAACCGTGCTCAGCACCGATCCGACCTTCCGTCCTGATATGGTTGCCATGATCGCCATGAGCGCTGCCTTTATGCTGACTGGCGCCCCATTTGAGGGTCCGGTAGCTGGTCTGCGCGTCGGCTACGATGAAAACGGCAAGCTGGCGCCATTCCTGAGTGCCGAAGCACTGGCCAAGAACAAGCTCGACCTGGTGGTCGCCGGTACCGCCGAAGCCATCATGATGGTTGAAGCCGGTGCCAACGAAGTCAGCGAAGACGAAGTTGCCGAAGCCTTAACCTTTGCCTACGAACAGATGCAACCAGCAATCGCGCTGCAACGCGAACTGGTAGAGAAGGTCGGCGTTGCCAAGCAAGAGTACGAACTGACTCTGCCAAGCGAGGGCATCCAAAAGGAAGTCGACGCTTTCTTGGACGGCAAGATGGGCGATAAGCTCCGCGCCCCAATGGCTGAACGCCATCAGCGCATGCACGAGCTTCGCGAAGCCCTGCTCGCTCACTTCGAAGAAAAGCTTGGCGAGCAATTTGCTGACCTCAAGCAGGAATATGCCGATGCCTTTGCCAGCGCCGCCAACAAAGATGTCCGCAAGGGTATCCTAGAAGACGGTGTGCGCCCCGACGGCCGTACGTTTACCGAAGTCCGTCCGCTGTCCAGTCAGGTTGGCTTTTTGCCACGGGCCCACGGTTCGAGCATCTTTACCCGCGGTCTGACCCAGGGCATGAACATTGTTACATTGGCCCCGACGAGCTATGCCCAGGTTGTAGACACCATGGAGCGCGACGAAGAAAAGCGTTACATGCACCACTACAACGCCCCTGGCTACACCGTCGGTGAAGTGCGCCGCCTGGGCTCTCCTGGCCGCCGCGAAATTGGTCACTCGGCACTGGCTGAGCGGGCTTTGCTGCCAGTGATCCCAGACGTCGACGTCTTCCCGTACGCTATCCGTTCCGTGACCGAGATCATGAGCCAGAACGGCAGCACCTCGATGGCAGCCACTTGTTCCAGCTGTTTGGCCTTAATGGATGCCGGCGTCCCTCTAAAAGCACCAGTGAGCGGTATCGCCATGGGTCTGATGAAGGACGGCGACAGGACAGTTATCTTGAGCGACATCGCTGACGCCGAAGACTTTGCCGGCGATATGGACTTTAAGGTGACTGGTACCAGCAACGGTATCACCGCCCTCCAGATGGACATGAAGGTTCACGGTTTGCCAGTCGAAACCCTTAAAGAAGCCCTTATGCAGGGCAAGGAAGGCCGCGCCCACATCCTCGAGCACATGCTGAGCGTAATCGCTGAGCCTCGCAAGGAACTGAGCCCGTACGCTCCACGTGTCGAAAGCATCAAGATTAATCCGGACAAGATCCGTGAAGTAATCGGTAAGGGTGGCGAAACCATTCAGAAGATTACTGCCGAGACCGGTGCCGAGATCGATATCCAGGACGATGGAACGATTATGATCGCCAGCCCTGACGGTGCCAGCATCGAAAAGGCTATCGAATGGATCAAGAGCATTGTCGAAGAGCCGGAAGTCGGCAGGATTTACTTTGACAAGCCCGTCGTAAGTGTTATGGACTTCGGTGCCTTCGTCCAGATCCTGCCAGGCAAGGACGGTCTGGTGCACGTCTCCGAGATGAAGGAAGAACGCGTCAATAAGCCAAGCGACGTCGTCAAAGAAGGCGACAAGGTGACTGTTAAGCTGGTCGCCATCGACGACCGCGGTCGTCTGCAGCTCAGCATGAAGGCTGCCGCCAGGGATCTAAAAGATGGAAAAGCCAGTAAGTAGCAAGCGCATACAGCTCCCGCCAATCGCCAGTCTCGTGTTGGCGGGAGTAGCCTTCGGGCTGGCTTGCCTGGCAGCTTCCCGTGCGATTGACACAGGGAGCTGGCTGGAATACGGTATCGCAGCCATCCTGCTTGGCCTGGGAATTAAAAATATAGTTCAGTTTTACCAGGCTAGGAGCAAGAAGTAAGATGATTGCTCCGAGCCTGGGTGACAAACAAGCTCAGCTCGACCAGATCAAGGCAGATATGATCAAACAAAATATCTGTCCCAATCTGGCCAAGACGGCCACGAACATGGTGTTTGGTGATGGCAGCCCAAACGCCGAAATCGTCTTCATTGGTGAAGCGCCAGGCAAGAATGAAGACTTGACCGGTTTACCGTTCGTCGGTGCGGCTGGAAAGTTCCTGAACGAATTACTAGAGCACATTGGACTCCGGCGTGAAGACGTGTACATTACAAGTATCATCAAGTATCGGCCACCCCAGAACCGTGATCCGTTACCTGAAGAAAAAGCGGCCTCTTGGCCCTATATGCAGGCCCAGCTGGAAGTAATTAATCCAAAGCTTGTCGCAACCCTCGGTCGTCACAGCATGAATTGCTTCTTGCCGGACTTGCAGATTTCTAAGGTCCACGGTGAGTTCCAAAAGGTAACATTACCTTCGGTGCTCAAACCTGGCACAACTGTCGAGTTTGCCATTTTGCCGCTCTTTCACCCTGCGGCAGCCATATATAACAGAGGGCTGCGTCAAACCCTCATGG
Source organism: Saccharimonadales bacterium (SeqCode) (assembly GCA_035758825.1). Classification (GTDB taxonomy): domain Bacteria; phylum Patescibacteriota; class Saccharimonadia; order Saccharimonadales; family UBA4665; genus JARIHD01. Next base: position 14,692 of record DASTWA010000009.1, on the reverse strand, counting down.
ATGATTTTTCAGGAATCCCGGGCGCCCTCAAACAAATTACTAAATAAGCAATCAAAAGGAATCTAATAATGGATAACGAACCAAAAAACAATCAAAAGAACCAACGCCCTAGAGCCCCGCGCGGCGGACAAGGCAGTGGAAACCGCGCAAACGGTAGAAACCAACAACTAAAACCAATGGCAGCGTCGGTGTCCCGCGGTGCGGCTGTGCGCGCCCAGAAGCGTTCACAGGCTGACGCCCAAAAGATCGCCAACCAGTACGCCGCAGCACAGCCGATGCAGGCAACCGAGGCCAAGCGCCGGGCTAACTTTATCGACGACAGCCCCCGCCTCAAACTTATCGGCCTGGGCGGTATGGACGGTGGTGGTTCCAAGAACATGCTTCTCGTCGAGTACCAAAACGACGCCGTGGTCATGGACTGTGGTAACGACCTAGGTGTGGACCTGCCCGGCATAAACTACGGCATTGCCGACACCACCTACATGGAAAGTATCCGCCACAAGCTGCGCGGCTATGTTATTACCCACGGACACCTCGACCACATCGGTGGTCTGCCGCACATCGTACCCAAATTCCCGGCGCCGATTTACGGTTCCAAATTTACCATCGGCCGCGTAGAAGAAATCTTCGAGAACTTCGGCCTGCCAATGCCTGACGGCTTCGAGCTAAAGACTGTCACCATGAACGAAGACACCCACGAACGACTGAAGATCGGTGAGTTCTTTGTGGAACTGGTGCGCATTACGCACTCCATCCCGGGCAGTACTTGTATCGTACTTGACACCCCAGTTGGCCGGTTGATCAACACCGGTGACTTCCGTTTCGACCCCAATCCGCTTGACCACGAGCGCAGCGACTACGACCGCCTGCGCGAGCTAGGCGACGAAGGCGTCCTGGCCTTGCTTTCCGAAAGCACCACTGTCGAACGCATGGGCCGCACCCCATCCGAAAGCACCATTGAGCAGAGCTTTATCGACATTATGCAGCAAGCTCCAGGCCGTATCTTCATTGGGCTGTTTTCAACCAACATGAACCGTGTCCAGATGATCATCAATGCCGCCGTCCACCACGGCCGCAAGGTCGCCATGGACGGACGAAGCATGGTTTCTACACTCGAAATGGCAGTCCGGCACGGTTTTGTGCGCATTCCAAAGGGGACTTTCGTGCCAATCGCCAATGTGCCGTCCATGAAGGACGAGCAAATCGTTGTCGTATGCACCGGTAGCCAGGGCGAACCAAGCTCCGCTTTGCAGCGCATGGCCAGCGGCGACCACAAGCACATCAAGCTCAAGGAGCAGGATACTGTTATCCTAAGTTCCACCCCAATCCCAGAATCAGGCAACGACGCCCTCATTGGCACCATGGTCGACGGTTTGGCTCAAAAGGGCGTGCACGTCTTTGAGCACCGCAACCACGAACTTGATGGCGTCGGCCCATTGCACGTATCGGGTCACGCTTCACGCGATGAGTATGCCGAGATGATCCAGCTTACCCGCCCTAAGTTCTTTATCCCGATCTACGGCGCATATCGCGTTAAGCAGCGCCACATTGATGTGGCTGTCGAGCAGGGCATACCCCGCAAGAATTGCGTTAACGTCCTGAATGGCCAGGTTATCGCTCTGACCAAGGACAGCATAGAGATCGCTGGTGAAGTCCCTCATGGCACCGTCCTGGTCGACCAAACTGGTGCCGTTGTCAGCAATGTCGTAGTCAAGGACCGCGTCCTGCTGGCCGAAGAAGGCCTGGTGGCTGTTGTCTTAACTGTCGATAAAAAGAACGGCAACCTGCTGACTAGCCCCGATATTATCAGCCGCGGATTCATCTATATGCGCGACAACGAAGAGCTTATGAACAATTTGCGTCAAGAGCTTCGCAGGGCGGTGCAGCAGCGCTTTAAGCGTGTTGACCTGGATCGCTTCAAGGCCGAGCTCAAAGACCACGTCACACACTTTTTGTTTGACCAGACCCAACGCAGCCCGATCGTCATCCCGGTGGTGAACGTCATCGGTGGTGGCGGAATCAAAGATGTGAAGGTGGCCGCCGGTGGTCGCACCAAGACCGGCGAAGAAATGGCTCAGGATCAGGAGCGCCGCTTCCAGGAAATGCGCGCCCGCTTGCTTGGCCAAGACGCCCGCACCGACTAATTTGTGTAAGCATATTGACAAAAACGCTAATGTTTGGTATAGTGTACATAGGCTAAAGAAAACAAAAACAAAGTTGTTTCAAAGGCCAAAGACCCATAAGAACTCAAAATAAGTTCTTACCAAACATCTAAAATAGACCCAAATGGCAATGACCAAAATAGTCAAAACCAAGGGTCTATTTTTATTAGTTTGAGCGCTCGAAGGGGCAAAACATGCTAATGCTTAGATTGACAATAGTTGTAAATTTTGCTATAATTACATCTGTAAATGTTCATCTGTAAAATTCTTACTCTAACAGATGTAACCTCCTTACAAAACGTGCTAAACTAAAACCGTTATGGCAAAGAGAAAACAAACACGCAAGAAGGCCGCACCAGAGCCAAGGGAACTATCCCCATTCTGGCTCCTAACCGGAGCAGTGCTCCTTTTTGTGCTCGCACTCTTCATCCTCCTTGGCGGCTTCGGAACCGGTGGCCCACTGCCCAAGACTTTGTTTAACGGCGCATATGCTACATTCGGTTGGGCGGCTTACTTGTTGCCCGCGATCCTTGTGTACTGGGGTGTTTATAAGTTTAACGCCGAGAACCATCGCATGCCGATCGCCCGGCTGGCGAGTACGATTGCTATCGCAATTTTTACGGCCAGCTGGTTTTTTACGATGTCGGCGGTCAAGCAAACAAACGGCTCGTTCAGTGACGGTCACGGCGGGGCAGTAGGGCAGCTGTTCGGTGGCATGGCCCTCAGCGCGCTCGACAAGTTCCCGGCATCTATCATGTTTATTGTATTCATTACTCTGTCGGTGTTCTTTGCGCTCAGCATTTCTCCGCTGGTGCTAAAGAACCTGATCAAGCTATTTACCCGGCCAAAGTCAGAAGACACCGATTTGCGTCAGCTAAAGGCCAAGGCTGAGTCAAGCGGCTTTAAGCTCAATGAGGGCGTACCTGTTGAACATAGCCAGGGCCTGCGCGACAAACCGCTCCGTTTGAGTTCCCTAAAGAACTCGGCCGAGAAAGTTGCTCCAACCGACAGCCAGGAAGCACTTACCATAGCCAGCGACCCCAATTGGAAGTTCCCGGACGTCAACCTCTTGGACCAGAAGCAAGACAAGGCTGATGCAGGCGACGTGAACGGCAACGCCCAGGCTATCCGTGATACTTTTGCTAACTTTAATATTGATGTTGAGATGGAGGGCGCCAATGTAGGCCCTCGTGTTACGCAGTACACCATGAAGCCGCCAACCGGCGTTAAGCTGACCAAGATTACGGCCCTAGAGAACAACTTGGCGCTCGACTTGGCTGCGCACGCCATCCGTATTGAGGCGCCTATCCCCGGCAAACGTGCTGTTGGTATCGAAGTGCCCAACGTGAAATCTGCTATCGTCCGCCTGAGTTCAATCGTCCAGGCCAGGGATTGGTCGGACCTCAAGGGCCCATTGGGCTTCGCCATCGGTAAAGACATTTCTGGTAAGCCAGTCGTCGCTGATTTGGCAAAGATGCCCCACTTACTGGTGGCTGGCCAGACCGGTTCGGGTAAGTCGGTAATGATAAACGCCATTTTGACGAGCCTCTTGTACCGCAATAGTCCTAGTGACCTCAAATTGATTCTGGTCGACCCCAAGCAGGTCGAGCTAACGCCATATAATGACATCCCGCACTTGCTCACGCCGGTTATTAACGAGCCCGAGAAGTGTATTAGTGCCCTCAAATGGGCGGTAGCCGAAATGGAGCGCCGTTTGCGCACTATGGCCGAAGTCGGCAAGCGGAATATCGCCGAGTACAACAATCTCAAAAAAGAAGAGGGCATGCCGTACATCGTTATCGTGATCGATGAGCTGGCCGACCTTATGATGATGGCGGCTCGTGACGTCGAAGCCCTGATCGTTAGGTTAGCCCAGAAGGCCCGTGCCGCCGGTATCCATCTGGTGCTTGCTACCCAGCGTCCGTCCGTAGACGTCATTACCGGCCTGATTAAGGCCAACGTGCCAGCCCGCATCGCCTTTACAGTGGCAAGCCAGGTCGACTCCCGTACGATTATCGACCAAATGGGAGCCGAGAAACTCCTGGGTATGGGTGACATGCTGCTCCTAACGAGCGATATGCCCAAACCAAAGCGTGTCCAGGGCGCGTTTATTAGCGATGAGGAAACGGGTAAGGTTACTGACTTTATTCGAATGCAGCGACCGCCAGAATACGACGACGAGATCATTAGCCAGCCAGTTCAGCTGAATGGCAAGGGCGGTGTGGTTGCCGACGTCGGCGGCAACGATGCGGATGACGATATGTGGCGCGACGCCGTACAGGTCGTCATCGAAGGCCGAAAGGCAAGTACGAGCTTGCTGCAGCGTCGTTTGCGTATCGGCTATGGCCGGGCAGCACGTCTAATCGAAACCATGGAAGAGCAGGGTATTGTGGGCCCGGCAGACGGCGCAAGGCCGCGTGAGGTGCTGGTGAACTCGCTCGACGAAGTACTTGGCGGAGCCGGCGATACCGAGGCTGCCCCGGAACGAGTTCAGCTCTAGCTGCAACGCTTCCTCTTGGAGCGGTGGCCAAAATCATCTAAGATGTGATTTTTCTCATATTGTTCGCTATCTACCATTGTTTACCATAAGCGTAAGCAGGTGAACGAACAAAAAGATGACAACAGGCGAATACACCCCGGCAGACCCCATAAGCGGTCTGCCGTTGTTGATTGTGCCCGATGAGCGGGTAGTGCCGATTTTGCATGGTGAGGCTCCGGCGGCAGATCACGGGACGGGACAGGTTATCGCAGACTGGAACCACGTCTTCCACCCGGCCCGCGAGGTAGTCCATGATGGGTTCGGTGGGGACGCACTGCGTAATGCACGCATCCAGTTGGTGATGCGTGCAACACATAACGCATATCACGCAGCTTATTATGGCCCCAAACTTCCTGCAAATCCTACAGAGCGCTTCAGGGCGACCGTATTATGCGCCGCTGGTTACATCCCTTTGCAAGCGCTACGGTTCAGGCGATTTGGTGATCCAAAGGTCGTTGATCTGCGCCAGCCGCAGATCGAGCGCCTGCATACTAGCCAGGAGGTCCGCGTGGCCTCCTTTTCTGTAGTACAGAAGTTTATGAAAGATTTTGTGATGCAGCAGCCCGTGGATCATATCCGGCCGGATGTGATTGATGACTTTTTGGCGATAGACCCAGGCCAAAGCCCGGATGACGCCCGCCGCCGCCGGTATTTGGCGCATCTGCTTTTGTCTTTGGTGATCGACCGGACCGAAGATACACTTGAGCGGCCGTATAGTTTTGCCCGAAGTTACGAACTATTATCACCCGGTCTGCCAACCCGACCAGGTGATTTTGTCCACTCCTTTATTGCCCGCAGTAATAGCAGCGCCCGCGGCATTACACGTGAATTGGTAAAGAAATTCACGGCATACCGCGACGGTCCCCGGGCTGCAGCACGGCTTGGTGGGCTTGCCGTACTTTCGCAGTAGTTTATAGATGATTGCGATTTTGGCGCCTCGTGCCGACTGATCGGGATGGTGCGACCGCTCAAGGTGTGGAGCGGGTAGTGCCGTCACATTCTAGTAGCGGTAATGCTCTGGCTTGAATGGACCTTCCAGAGGGATGCTGAGGTATTCGGATTGCTCGGGGGTCAGCTTGCTGATCTTGCCGCCAAGGGCTTCGACGTGCAGCCTGGCGACCTTTTCGTCGAGATCCTTAGGCAGGAAGTAGACGCCGATTTCGTACTCTTTGGTCCAAAGTTCAATCTGGGCCAGGACCTGGTTGGAGAATGAATTGCTCATAACGAACGATGGGTGGCCGGTGGCGCAGCCCAAGTTCACCAGGCGACCTTCGGCCAGCAAGATGATGCGATGTCCGTCAGGGAAGGTGTAGAGGTCCACCTGAGGTTTAACTTCTTCCTTCTTGATACCAGGGAAGTTGCCCAGGGCTTCGACCTGGATTTCGATGTCAAAGTGGCCGATATTGCAGACGATGGCCGTGTCCTTCATGTTCTTCATGTGCTCTAAGGTGATAATGTCGCGGCAGCCGGTAGTAGTAACAAAGATGTCGCCTTCTTTGACAGCGTCTTCCATAGTCACGACTTCGTAGCCTTCCATCATGGCCTGCAGGGCACAGATCGGGTCAATTTCGGTTACCAGTACGCGGCAGCCGTAGGTGTCCAGAGACTGTGCACAGCCCTTACCGACGTCGCCGTAACCAGCAACTACGGCAACCTTACCAGCGAGCATCACGTCAGTGGCGCGCTTGATGCCGTCTACTAATGATTCGCGGCAGCCATATTTGTTGTCGAACTTGCTCTTGGTAACTGAGTCGTTAACGTTGATGGCGGGCAACTTGAGCTTGCCGGATTCCAGCATCTTGTAAAGGTGGTGCACACCCGTGGTAGTCTCTTCGGAAACACCCTTGATGTCAGCGAGCATTTCAGGATGCTTGTCGTGGACCCAGGCGGTCAGGTCGCCACCGTCGTCGAGCAGCATGTTCGGGCCGCCCTCTTTGAATTTGAGGGTTTGCTCGACGCAGTCCCAATATTCTTCTTCGGTTTCACCCTTCCAGGCAAATACAGGGATGCCGGCAGCAGCTATGGCGGCTGCCGCCTGGTCCTGGGTGCTAAAGATGTTACAGGATGCCCAGCGTACCTCGGCGCCCAAGGCGGTAAGGGTTTCGATAAGTACTGCGGTCTGGATGGTCATGTGCAGCGAGCCGGCGATGCGGGCTCCCTTGAGCGGTTGGCCGTCCTTGTACTCCTCGCGCAGCGCCATGAGGCCTGGCATTTCTTTTTCGGCGAGGGTGATTTCCTTGCGGCCCCAGTCAGCGAGCTTGATGTCTTTTACCTTATAATCGTCCATTCTAAATCCCTTTCTTACAAAATATTCCTAAAGGAGCACCGTTTAATTCTCTGGCAGCGCCTCCCCGAAAGCGGCCGTGTACCGCTGTTTAACATCGTCGAGTGTGAATTCGTGCGACTGGGTTCCCATGCTCTCGATGGCGTACGTGCCGCAGACTGCGCCAAGCTGGGCGCAGGCCTTGAGCGGCCATTCGCGGGCCAGGCCGTATAAAAAGCCGGAGCGGAAGGCGTCGCCGGCGCCGGTGGGGTCGAGGACTTGGTCGGGTTTGACTACACCGACTTTGATTGGCTCAGGCACATCTTTGCCCTCGATGATCGAGCCGTCCTTGCCAAGGGTGGTAATGACAATCGGCACCTTCGATTTGATTTCGTCGATACTCAGGCCGGTCTTTTCGCTCAGCACTGTCATCTCGTAGTCGTTAAGGATAAGGATGCTGGCGGCTTCGACGCCTTCGCGCATTTGGTCGCCAGGCAAGTTGCTGACCTGTTGGCCGATGTCATACATCATGCGCAAGCCATATTGCTTGGCTTCCTGTACCTGACGCTGCATGGCCTTGGGGTCGTGCGGCGAGACAACAACGATAGCCGCTTCGTCCTTCCATGTTTCGAAACTGAGCGCGTCGCTGTCGAACATTGCACCCGGATAGAAACCGCCGACCTGGTTTTGGTCGCCGTCCGTGATCACATTGAAGGTGGCAGTTGGCAGCTTGCTTTCGTACACATGGGCGATGTTGACGCCATGGTGCGCCAGCTTTTCCATGTACAGCAGGCCGTCAGGACCGACAGCGCCGAGCAATATTGGTTCATCGCCGAGCAGGGCGAGGGAGTAGGTGATATTAGCGCCTACGCCGCCGTGCGCATCCTGCAGGGCGTCCAAGAAGATTGATATGGATAATGTGTCGAGTTTTTCGGGCTGGATATGGTCCTTATAACGGCCCGAAAAATTCATAATCCGGTCGATTGCTATCGAACCGGAAATCACGATAGATGGAGTTTGTTTCACCTACCCATGGTATCAGTTTAAGGGGTGGACGACAACACCTTGGGCATGGTATAATTACCTCTGTTAATAATTAACCTGCGTAAGAAGTGAGAAACTTACGCATCCGTCAGCCCGCTATCCAGTGGGAGCGGATTCCAAAGGAGGAGCGATGAGCCAATACGAAATCGCCGTATTGTACCACCCAGATCTCGAAATCGATCTGGAAAAAGCAACCAGCCGTGTAGAGAAAATCTTTACCGACAACGGTGGCAAGGTTGTCAATGCTGACAACTGGGGTAAGCGCAAGCTTGCATACCCAATCAAGAAGAACGAGCACGCTGTGTACGTTTTCTACACATTGGAGCTGCCAGCCCAGAGCGTCCGCAAGATTGAAAGCACGCTTAACATTACCGACGAAGTAGTCCGTTTCTTGATTACCCGTCCTGACCTGAAGGCAATCGCCAAGGCAGAAGCCCTGAAGGCCGAGAAAGCCAAGAAGGCAGCCGAGCGCGGCGAAGCAGCAGAAGCTTCTGCTGAAAAAACCGAAGAGTAGATAACAGCAATTTTAGAGGGTTAAGTTAGAAGAGGGGAGCCAGCATATGGCACGAAGTGTAAACCAAGTCATCTTATTGGGTAACCTTACCCGGGATCCAGAACTCCGTCAGACACCGAGCGGTCAGAGCGTTGCAAGCTTTAGCCTTGCTCTTAACCGCTCTTACAAAGACCAGAGTGGTGAGTGGCAGGAAGCTACCGATTACATCGATGTAGTTGCGTGGGGTCCTCTTGGTGAACGCGTTTCCCAGTACCTTAGCAAGGGCCGCCGCGTCTTAGTACAAGGCCGCTTGCAAAGCCGCAGCTGGGAGCAGGACGGTCAAAAGCGCAGCAAGGTGGAAGTGCTCGCTACCGATGTAACCTTCCTGGATGGCCGAGGCGAAGGCGGTGAAGGCAGCGATTCTGCGCCAGCACCACGCGCCAGCTCCGGCGGCGCTTCGAACAAGAAGAAGGATGAATCTGAGGGTATCGGCGATGAGCCGATCAACCTCGACGACATTCCATTTTAAGCAAAGCAAAAGGATTTATAACTAATGGCTAAGATTTTTAAGCACAAGACAGACGTACCTTACTTTGACTACAAGGACTTCAAGACCTTGCAGCGCTTTGTAAACGTGTACGGCCAGATCGAGACCCGCAAGAAGACCGGTCTTACCGAGAGCCAGCAGCGCCGTTTGGCTACCGCTATCAAGCGCGCACGCCACATCGCACTGCTGCCATTCGTAGCAAACAACTAGGATTTTGAGGACAGGGTGGCAAGTAATTCACTGCACGACCAAGCTAAGGCATTAGAGTCGCAAATCAGCAGCATCTTATCGTTCTATGACATAAGTGAGCTGCCGATGCAGCAGAAGGACCTTGTCACCAACCTCAAACATCAGCTCGTAGATATCCGGCTTGATGCCCGCGACTATGAGTATGCCGAAACCAGGGCGGAGCAATTGCAGCACGCCAAGGAAGGCAAACAGCGCCTAGGGCAGCTCGAGCAGAGCATCCTGAAGGCGAGTGAATATAATATGTTCGGAGCGGTCGACGTGGCGCACATCTCGGCCGGCATCGAACAATTAATTTCCGGCATGGAATAGGAGACATCATGGCACTTAGCATTACAGACCTCAAAAAGGGAACAATCTTCCAGCTTGATGGTGTGCCTTACCGTGTCGTTGAATACTCACAGAAGGTTATGGGGCGCGGCGGTTCCATTGTGAACGTCCGCATCAAGAGCCTCATTGACGGCAAAGTTCTGGAAAAGACATTCAAGGGTAATGAATCAATCAGCAGCGCTGACGTTACCAACGTGAATGCCCAATACTTGTACAATGACGGTACGACCTGGTTCTTTATGCAGGAAGAAACCTTCGAGCAGTTCGAGATTCCGGCAGACATCGTCGGCGATGCCGCCGGCTACTTAAAGGAAGGTGACCGCGTACAGGTGCAGTTATTCGACGGCAACGTTATCAGCATTGAAATGGCCAAGAACGTACCACTTGAAGTTACGTATACCGAGAACGTCGTGAAGGGTGATACTACCAGCAGTGTCCTTAAGGACGCCACCCTCGAGACTGGTATCACCATCAAGGTGCCGGCTTTTATTAAGCAGGGCGACATCATTAAGGTCGATACCCGCACCGGTGATTACCTCGAGCGCTCCAAAGAGTAATCGGATACGTTTTTGCTGGAAAGGCAGGCTCTCAGGCCTGTCTTTCTTGTTATACTAGAGCGTATGGTTTTGAACGGGTGGCAATACAAGAAGCGCCGGCTTATACGGAACGTCCGCTGGTGGATGCGTGACCATGAGCCTCTGCTCAGAATCGCTGGCCTTTGTCTCATAGCCCTTTCGGTGCTAGTGACCGTCGTGCAGCTGGCGTATCCAACGAGCCGCGTACTGCCATTGGTCCGTGTAGGCGACCAGCGCGTTGGTGGCAGTAGCACGGGCGAGGTCAGCCGCCACATAGACGAGCTGTATAGCGGAGCAAGTATAACCGTAAAGACCGCCAGTAAGGATTTTAAACTGTCCTTTGAGGAAGCGGGTGTTGATATTGACGCTGGCCTGACTGCCAAGAAGGCAGCTGACTATCCGTTCTGGGAGCGTCTGATTCCGTTTTCTTCCGTTGTTGTGGCACTTAGCCGCAATACGGCTCCTGTTACGACCTTTGACAGCGCCAAGCTGGGTGTATTTGCTGACCGGGTTGCCAAAGAAGGGGCCGTAGCTCCGGTTGACGCCAAGATCATTGCCGACGGCGCCAAAGCCAAGCTTGTCCCATCGCAGCCGAGCAAGGCGTACCCGGCAAAAGCTACAGCCGACGCCCTGAGGGCGGCGTCCTACGAACCACAGACTACCGTGTCGCTGGTCTCCGATACCAAACCAGCCAACCGTACGGACGAGGAGGTAGGGCGGCATTTGGATGAGGCGCAGCGATCGATCGACACGCCGCTTACTCTGACGTTTGAAGCCGAGACTGCTAAGCCGGATAAAAAGACAGTCGCATCATGGCTGACCTTTTCGGAGGTGGCCCCAGCGTACGACTTAAAAATTGAGCTCAAGCATGATGCTGTAGCTGCCTACCTGGCTACTGCTGCATCCAAAATTTATAAGGCGCCGGGTACGACCAAAATCCACCTCATCGACGACCGGGAGGTTGACCGAGAAACTGGCGCCGCTGGCCACGGCATCATTGTCGACAAGGCCATTGCCGCTGTAGATGCGGCTATCCAGAAGGGAGAAAAGACGACCCTCTCACTGCAGACCGGCAAATTGGACCCGATAGTCGAATACGACCGCCAGTACAGCAACACTGACCAGCGACTAGTGTCGCTTATGAACAAGGTGAGTGCAGCCCATCCCGGGTATGGCATCGCCATGATGAAAGTCGATGGCCCCAGTGTGAATGTAAATGGCAACAAGCAATTCGTAGCTGCCAGCACTTACAAGCTGTATGTCGCCTACGCAGTGGTAAAAGAGGTTGAAGCTGGCCGCATGAGCTGGTCAGAGAGCCTCGGCAGCCGAACCGTCGCCCAGTGTTTTGATGACATGATTGTAGTTTCTGACAACTCCTGCCCAAAGGCCTTCGGCAGCCGCATTGGTTGGCGGACGATTACCGCCCAAATGCATGATTTAGGTCTGAGCAACAGCACGCAGCTTGGCTCGTCGATGTATACCACCTCGAATGATTTAGCTTACTTTTTGTACCGGCTCGAGAAGGGCTCGCTGATGTCCAGCGCTGGACGCGATCGTCTGATCGACGCCATGAAGCGCCAGAGCTACACCCGGGCCGGTATACCAAAAGGCGCGGGTGGCACAGTCGCCGATAAGGTCGGTGATGTCGATGGCTATCTGCACGACGCAGCGATTGTGTACGGCTCTGGCAAAACTTACGTGCTGGTGGTCATGACCTATGGCGGCGCCTGGTCGGGTATCGCTGATGCCGCCCAGCAAATCAATGCCGGTTTATAGGGGTTAATCCTTTATAATAGAGCTATGAAGCAACGTCTTGACCAACTTGTATATGCCCGCGGATTAGTCGCGAGCCGCAGCCAGGCCGAAAGTTGGATCCGCCTGGGCAAGGTTCAGGTTGACGGGGAGGCCATTACCAAGCCAGGTCATTTTGTGAACGAAACGGCTGTCGTCGAACTCAAAGCCGAGGAGCAATACGTCAGCCGCGCCGCGCTTAAGCTGGCATCGGTAGCGCAAACCTTGCATCTGGATTTTAAGGGCAAGGTAATGCTGGACGTCGGTAGCTCCACTGGTGGATTTACCGATTTTGCACTGCGCCGCGGCGCACGGAAGGTCATTGCCGTCGACGTCGGCACCGACCAGCTCCACCCGAGCCTGCGCAGTGACCAGCGGATCGAACTCCATGAACAGACCGACATCCGTGACATGCATTCGCTTACTGATTTGCCGGACATCGTCGTCATAGACGTATCGTTCATCAGCCTACGCGAAGTCTTGCCGCATGTAGCCCGGCTTAGCGGTCCGCAGACGCGCATCATTGCTATGGTAAAGCCGCAGTTCGAAGCCGTCGCTTCTAACCTCAAGCACAAGGGAGTTATCAAGAATGACCGTATGCGCCGTGACATCCTCCGGGACTTCGAAAATTGGGCGCGACAGTACTTCGTGGTCGAAGACAAATCCGACTCGGATATTGCCGGATCAAAGGGTAATGTCGAGCGCTTTTACAGTCTCCGCAAGACGGCCCAAGGCAATGGCAAATAAGGCGGATTTTTGTTAATCTTAGACCAGAATGAGTGTGCCGAGCACCACAAGGGGGCGTGTACGTGGCTAAAAGAATAGTTTTGTTCGTATCGGCGCTGGCAGTAGGGCTGGCGGCCTATGTTGGTGTCGCCCGGTACCAGGCGTCCAAAAATACGCCCGAGGCGGCCATGGCTTCATTTATGGAAGACCTCGCCGCCGGCGAGGCAATCAAAACCTACGAACGCTTTAGTGACCGGTACGCGGCACAGTACAAACAATCAGCCTGGCAGGAGTTTGTGCGGTCGGTGCAGGGATTACAGTCTCCGGTGTTGTCCTCGCAGGCGGCAATACGCGACCAATTCAACACTTACGCTGGTTACAGTAATCCACAGAGATTTACTTACGCCACGCAAGTTGAGGGTCGCCAGTTCTGGGTTTCCGCAGTTATACTTAAACAGGATAAGACCTGGAAGATTGATGACTTTCGGGGAAGTTATGAGTAATGAAACAAGTATGTAAGCGATTCGGGTTCGGCATAGCGGCGGTCATAAGCTTTTTGACAACCGTATCGGTGCTATTCCCTCAGCAGGCTGCCGCCGCCGGGGAGACGTTTACCTGGAAAGATTACAATACAATTACTGTTTCGGGCGGAGACTTGAAAGGCTCGTACCAGTATAAGCTGATTCAAGGGAGTAGCCCTCATAGGTTCAACGCTGCGCCGGATTTGCCTGAGCACAAGCGAGGTTGTGACGTCGGCTTCACCATTACCTTGAACGACGACAAATCGGGCAGGATCAGCTATCCGCTGCCAAAAATACCCGAAGGTGACTCTGCCCGGCCGACTGGAGCGGTCTATTGTAACGACATGAAGGTCAAAGAGGTTTGCACAGGCGTCTGGCCGTTTCGTGATTGTCATAATGAGTGGGACGGCCCAAGGTTTCCGGGTGTCAGCGAAGACTACAACCGCAGTATAACGATCAACGGCACCCGGCCAGGGTCAAACCAGCAGACCGAAACCGAGCAGCAAAAAGAGGTTACGGTGATGGTAAACTCGCCCAACCCCAACAGTTCGTCCGGCCAGACCATAGAGCTTGTAATAAAAGATGCCAGCGGCAAGGTGGTATCAACTGCGGAGCCTGTCAAGGAGCCTGCTTTGGGGAGTGACGATCCGAACAGCGACCGGTTTGTCGATCCTGCGTACCAGCCGGTGTACTATCTTCATACCTTTAAGCTAGAACCCGGAAAATATACTGTCTGCGGCACCATTGTTATTACGGATTGCCGATCCTTTACTAAAGTGAAGTTTGAGCCGCTTTCATTAGTGTATGGAGATAATTCGGTGGACCGCAGATTGACCGTGGAAGTGATCGCCACATATATCGGCGGCCCGCAAGACATGACGGTCGGTCCGTTTGAGGTTAATGTGCAGCATCCCGGCGGCCTGATTGTTACCCAAGAGACAGACACCCAATCTCACAAAATGAGCAACGAAGAAGAGCAGGCTCAAGGTGGGGTCACGGTCGAGTATGAGTTGGCCACGAGGACCGTATTCAATGGTTTGGAACCCGCAACATACGAAGTGTGCGTGGTGGGTGTGGAGGAATGCCAAGACGTAATTAAGAAGGCCGGAGAAGAAGCTAAGGTCACTTTTAAGATAGATTGGCTCAAATATAGCGCCGACAACACGTACGAGCGCGACTGTAGGGAAAAGTATAATGTGATGGGCGTGAGAGCGGTCACCTTTCTTGTGTGTTCGGCTATCGATACGGGCAGCTATGTCGTGGGGGTCATGGACAGTGTCATCGGTAACTTGCTAACGGTTGACACCACTGATTTATTCAACGACTCCGACACCAACAACGCCTACCACACCGCCTGGAACTCATTCCGGGCCTTTGCCTTAGGGCTTATTGTTATTGCTGCTTTAATCATGGTAGTAAGCCAGGCTGCAGGCATAGAGATACTTGATGCCTATA
>DASTWA010000015.1:0-9339 GCA_035758825.1 Saccharimonadales bacterium (SeqCode) | reverse complement strand
CACTCCCTGATAACGAGGTATTTATCCTTGTTGATTGCCTGTACGTAAATACAGGTAATAATTACAAGGATTGGAAGGACGACTAAAAATACGCTAAGCCACAGCTGCCTGCGTTTTGGTGGTTTGGGCTTTCTGGATATCATGGACAAGGTATTCCTTACCGATCGCGGAGCTAATCACCAGTAATATACTGCATTGTGCCTCGCCGATCAATGGTGACTTGTATGGGTCCGCATCCTTTCGGACGTATAGTGTTATTATCGGTATATGGCATTTGCAAAGCTTTCTCCTGAGGATATCCGCAAACACAAGGGCGCAAGTTTTACCGGTATTACAACGGTGTTTTGGTGCTACAATAACGATGGCCAAATTTTTCTAACCAAGCGGAGCAAAAACGCACGCGATGAGCATGGCAGGTGGGATCCCGGCGCAGGCGGGCTTAAGCATGGACAGACGCTGGAAGAGAATGTGCGTCGAGAGCTAAAAAATGAGCCTCACATGTTTGACGACTCAGGCTAGTTCGCACTAGATGAGTTACCCAGTCCGCTCCACTCTCAGTTTGAGATGTTTTTGAGCCGGCATGGAGACAAAATTGGAGGCTATTTTAGCCCATGCTTAAGGCGGATTGTTGGGCCAGAATCTTAACCGTTGGAGATAAAACCAATGCAACTACAACAACCCCCGAAGCCCAATAAAGGCAGTACGGTCTACATAATCAGCCCCTCAGCCGAGTTGCTGCCTTTTGTAGGGTCAAGGGTAAAGCGCGCGACACGGCATCTTGAAGCGCTGGGTTTCAGGATAAAAATCGCCAGCCATGCCGATAAAAATAGTGGTTACATATCAGCACCGATAAATGAACGAGTTGCTGATATCCACGAAGCCTTTTCCGATCCTGCGTGCAGCATTGTTATGGCAGCCATCGGCGGTGATCACTCCAACCAGCTACTCACTAAGCTCGATTACCAGCTTATACAAAGTAATCCCAAAGTTTTTGTGGGCTACTCCGACAATACGGTGCTGCATTACGCATTTGCCACGAAAGCAAACCTACAGACCTACTATGGTCCGTGTTTCTTGAACCAATTTGGTGAATTCCCGGAAGTACTGCCCTATACACTCGACTACTTCAACAAGGCGATTTTGCTCCAAGACAATAACATCACCGTGGAGCCAAGCAAAGAGTACACTGATGAAGTACTCGATTGGTTCAAAGAAGAAGATACCAAAAGACCTCGCAAGATGGTTGCGAATAGCGGATATACCTGGTGGCGAGAGGGCAAAGCGAGCGGCTGGGCAATGCCGTGCACCATTCCTTCGGTCAACCACTTGCTCGGAACAGGCTATATGCCCGATGCCAAAGGCGCCGTACTTATGTTGGATATACCCGAAGGAAATGCAATGTATGAGGGCGAGTCCGTCGCTCATATAGATGCATGGCTAACCGATATGGACAATGCGGGCATTCTGGCTGCGGCAAACGGAATCGTTGTTGGTCGGCCGTATAAATATACCCCCGGAATGGCAGACGAGCTCAAGGCTGTTGTCCTGCGCATTACAGAAAGTTATGGCTACCCGATCCTCTTCAATGTTGATATGGGACATACCGATCCGGTGATTACGGTACCTATTGCTGCGACTGTAGAATTAGACTCTGACAAGCCCTATTTTAGGATTATGGCCTAAGCTTCCTGTCGGAATTTCTTTAGTCGTCGCTCTTGTGGTGGTGGGTCGTAAAATCTTTCCTAAATTGCCGGCCACTACCGGACTTCTACGTTGTCTAACCCTGCCTTGGCGCCCTTTAACAGCGCATAGGTTACCTTGTCCATCTTGGCGCCGTCAAAAATGGTGTGCTTAACATCAGAGTGGCGGAACGAAACATCATTAAGTTCGGCGCCCTTGAACGAAGTATTTTTGAGTGATGTGCCCTCGAACTTGGTACCATCAAAGGTGAGTCCCTCAAAGGACACGTTGCCGAGGTCGGAGTGCTGGAAGGTCGTCCTATCAAGAGTGGCGCCGGCGAAGGTAGAGCCCCTAAAAGCGACTGCCTTGAACTGCGCATCGGTCAGGTTGGCCCGGTCAAAACATACGTCCTGGGCGTCACTGCCGGCAAATGTCGCACCGGTCAGGTTGGCTCCTTTGAATGTCGAGCCCCTCAGGTCAGCAGCGCTAAACTTGGCGCCGCTCAGGTCGGAGCCACCAAAGTTGGACTCCTCCAGCGAGCTAAAGCCGAATTCTTGGCCGGCGAGGCTGATGCCGCTCAGGTCGCTCTGCTTAAGTTCTGTCATCGAGAATTTTGACTTACTGCGCCTGGCGGATTTGAAGGCTTCCTTAAAACTTTTGCGCCATGACAGTTCGTCTTGTTGCTTCGGATCCGGGCCAGCGCTCGGTACTTCATTCATGATTTCCGACACATTACCGAACGAGTTCACGACTATGCGGTAGGCCTCATCGTCGCTTTTACCCTGGGCCTTTAGGTCCTGGTACTTTTCTGTCAGGTTAGCCAGCAATTCCTGTTCGACTTCTTTACGCGCAGGGAAATTGCCATAAGGCTTAAATTGATCATCCAAAAATTTCTTGAGTTTGTCTTTCATAAACTGCTCCTTACAGTAACTTATCCAAAATCTCTTTTGAGAAGTTCCAGTTATCTTTATTGCTCCTGTGCAGCTCGCTGCCGCTAGCTGTTATGTGGTAATACTTACGCCGTCCACCCTGGCTTTCGTCTCCCCAGTACGACGAAATATGTCCGTCGTGTTCAAGGCGTTTGAGACTGGAATACATTGTTGCTTCTTTTAACTCATACTGCTGGCCGGACAATTCATAAACAAATTTGGTTATTTCGTAACCATACTTGTCGCCGCCTGCCAGAAGACTAAGAATTATCGTGTCCGTATGGCCACGAAGCAAGTCTGATGACAATTTTTTACCTATCATGAGTACACCATACACCGTATTACTATGACAGTCAAGGTATTCTATTTGCCAATATAATTAGAGACTGCACAGATACAAGTAGCCGTAAGATCCGCGTTCCAACATTTTTCCTGGACTGTCCAAGGTACAATTATCTGCGTTTGATGCCCTTAGGCGCCTCTATGTATCGTTTCGCATGTCGTTTATGGGATTGCGCCGCGTATTTGTCAGAAGCGGAGCGGCCGTACTGAGAAGCCCGGCCAAGATTATCAAGCCCAGAATGGCCGCAAGCAGGCGCCCGTCAAAGCCTATTAATGTAAACTGCCGATGGATGTCTTGCGCGTTATAGGTTATGACGGCCGTAGCCGAAAGATCTTCACTAATAAACCGATCAACCAGGTAGGCGCCTATACTGCCAATCACGAATGAAAGTGCCGCGACCAGAATACTCAGAAAGAAAGTGTAGCCTATATAGATCTGCGCGATGTCTGATCGCTTAGCCCCTAGCGCCCTGAAGACGGCAGTCTCACGACGGCTGTCGGCAATAATTTTACCGACATTCCCCATCATTATGAGCGTGGCAATAATGATGACGCCAAGAATCACGAACCGGGCGACCTTCCAAATACTACTGCGGAATTCTTCGACCGCTCCTGCGCTGTTTCCGTAACTCGTAACATTAAAGGCGTGCTGTCCGGCGATACATTCCTTGATGTTGCTACTTGCCGTATTGTCTGCCTGTACGATCGGCGTGCCTTGCGCCTGAGGTGTGGAAGTATTTTTGCAGGTTTGCCGGTCGATAAAATGTTGCATTGCTTGCAGTGACTTGAACTCTGCGTAGTAAACGCTGCGCTGGCTGGAAGGAACCGTGCTACCGGTCTGGACGACCGCTACAAGGGGGTTGTTGGCTACACTGCTGGGCGAGTTCCATCCCGTGCCTAATGATGAGACGAAAAGTGATGTTAATATTGACGTGGCTTCCAGGTTGCTGCTGCCCAGATTTGTATCAGGGTTCAGGCCGACGATGCGGAGGGTTAAGATACCCTGCGACTGTTCGGTTTCTTGTCCGAACCGCCTGTCAAATGCCTGCTGGTCTTCGGCCTGCTTTTTTTCTTCGGCGGTACGCGTGTCCGACTTAATTTGTATAGCGGCGCATCCGCGGTCGGGAACTTGATAGATAAGTGCCGGCGGTGTGTAGCCCGCTTTGTTTTTGTTCGCTGCTATTTCAAGCTCCTGTTGGATGGCTTGGCTGAGTAAACTGCTGGACACGTTATTGCGATAGCAAAGTTGTATGTTTTTGCCGCTAATTTTTTGGCGCATGTAAGACAACCGTTGGATCTTCTCGGCAGGTGAGGCTGTTTGGGGCAATGGGCGGAGGCCCAAGATTTCTTCGGCTGCACTCGTCGGGGCTATGACCGGTACGCTTCCGTCTGCGCCCGTTTTGAGATTTTGGCCAGGCAGTACGAAGGGCTTCAATAGCTCGTCATCCAGGGTTTTCCAGCCAGCGGTGGTTATTGCTTGGGCGCCGGATACGGATGTCTTGCCGCTGTTGTTTTTTGGGCTTCTCAATTCGTCCAGATTTTCTTTGCCGTGCTCAAGCATGCCTACGTATGGCGATTGCACGCCACGTGCTACATCATTATTGCTTGACCCGCGGAATGTCTTGATCGCTCCAGCCTGCGCAGCAATCGTTCGAAAATCTTTGTACGTGGTGCGGGGGATGCTGGCATTAATCTCCTCCAGCGAATCCAGCGCAATACGCGAGGCGTAGTTAGGGTAAAAGGAGGTTTTTTCGACAGAGTCTTTATAGGTGGTTAGCGGTAGTGACTGGTCCGTTGCTGCGTCGTACGTCAACCCCAGGCTCTTGGCTAGGGCTTTCTTTTGCCGAATCGTATCTTCGTATATTGGTTTGAGTTTTGCGGTTAGTAGCTGCACGGCTTCGTCGGTATTGTCGTAGGACAGAGGCGATGCCTGTACCAAGAAACGGCTGCCATAACCTTCTTGCCCGAAGTCTTTGAGGCTGTTAACTGCCCCACTGCTTACGATGGCCAAAAATACCAGGCAGGCAAACAGCAGCGCCGAAATAACCACGGTAACCGCCAGGCGTATTTTGCGTGTTTTTAGCTTGGTGTACGACAATAGCAAAGAATCGTTCAGGCGGATCATACAATTACCCCGTCGCTCATATGAATCGCACGGTCCGCCATGCGCGCCAATTCGAGGTCGTGTGTCACTACGATTATTGTCATGCCCTGCTCATGCTGAATCTGCCGGAACAGCTCAAAGATAGCAATGGCATTTGTGCGGTCGAGATTGCCCGTAGGTTCGTCCGCGAGCAGTATACGCGGATGGTTCTGTAGCGCCCGGGCAATAGCTGCCCGCTGCATCTGGCCACCAGAAAGCTCGCGGGGCAAGTGCCGCAGCCGATCCGTCAGCCCTACGATCGCTGCAAGTCTGCTGCTTTGGAAGCTCCGGCTCTTGCGCTTTTCTTTGGCGAACATGGCCGGCACTTCGATATTGGTCTGCAAATTGAGAAAAGGCTGCAGATAGAAGAACTGAAACACAAAACCGATGGTGCTGTTACGAAACCGGGATAGTTTGCTGTCTCTTAACTTGGCAAGGTCTTGGCCGGCAATTTCTATGGCACCGGAAGTAGGCTTATCTAGGCCGCCCAGGAGATGGAGCAACGTGCTCTTGCCACTGCCGCTGGTTCCGGTTATGGCCACGAATTCGCCTTCTTTGACGTCTAGGCTTACGCCGCCCAGTGCGTCGATTTGCTGGCGGCCGACTTTGTATTTTTTGGTTACGTCTCTAGCATGAACAAGCGAGTCCTTGGATTCGGGGAAGACTGTCGTTCCCGTTTGATCTGACTGGGATTGTGCAGTAACACTGGTGATGATCGCGCGGGATGTTGCCATAGGGTTCAGTATACACGTCCGGCTTTGGGAAAGCGACGCTAAAGGATGGGTGCGCCGGAATCTTGCGCCCGGCTTTGACGCCATTTTGTTCGATTAACGTAGCCTTAGGTGCTATGATCAATCTGTGAACTTTCTTGATAGCTGGCAGTTCAACGTTGCCGCGTATATTGTAACTATCATCCTCTATTTTCAGATCAATCACAGGGCAGTCCGTCAGGCGCGAGACGAAGCAGCGGCAGTAATTCTTATGCAGGCAATCGCTGCGGTGACTATGGTATTGCTGATACCATTTTTTCCGTGGTCATTTCCTACCCAGTGGAGTTTTTATGGCCTTTTGCTGCTGGCGTCGCTTTTTTATGCAGCTAATGACCGGCTGCAGATGACCATTCGCCGGCATTTACATATGTCGGTCTACACGCTGCTCAATAGACTGGTCTTTGTTTTTCTATTTATATATGGGCTGCAAGTTTTTAACGAAGACTTTTTGTTATCAAAGGCCCTTGGCGTCGGCCTAATAGTGGGCGCCAACACGGTGCTCTTCTTTGAGCGGAAGAATAGCTCCTTTTCTAAATATGCCATGCGGGCGATTATTGCCGCTTTTGCGCTGGCAACGGCTATTATTATTGATATCAGTGTTTCTAAGGCATTCAACTTGCCGCTCTACATTGCACTGACTTTGTGTATCCCCGGCCTGATTATAATGCTGTTCGAACGGGTAAGTATCGGACGGCTGCGTCAGGAAATACGGCACGCAGAGATTCCAGGCTACCTTATGGCCGGTTCAATGTGGGGCGCCAGTATATTTTTTTCTTTGCGCGCCTTGCAAGTTGGCAGGGTAACAACGGTCGTATCTTTTCAATCGTTCGCGCTTCTAGTAAATGTGGCACTGGCCTATTTCGTCCTGAAAGATCGCCAGCACACATTTCGAAAAGTGGCGGCCGCTTGTATTGCGGGGGTCGGGATGGTACTGCTTGTGGTCAATTAAAGCAGCCCTTGGACATATTCCGGGTGTGACGGGCTTGCCAACAATTGGTACTATTAGGCTGGCGAAAGGGAGGTCGCAAATTGTTGGCATGGCTTGCTGTGCTTTCGGCTGTTGTCGGATTGATCGGCTATGTCCCCTACGTGCGGGATTTGTGCCGGCCCTCCGATACGAAACCCGACCCCATTCTGTGGGGAATATGGGCCCTGGAGTATACGTCGCTGGTGGCGGCACAAGCGCATGAGGCCGCAGGCCTTGCGCTGTTCCTCCCAGCGAGTCAG
This sequence comes from Saccharimonadales bacterium (SeqCode), assembly GCA_035758825.1. Classification (GTDB taxonomy): domain Bacteria; phylum Patescibacteriota; class Saccharimonadia; order Saccharimonadales; family UBA4665; genus JARIHD01. Next base: position 2,248 of record DASTWA010000015.1, on the reverse strand, counting down.
TTGGCGGGAGTCGCGATTGTGCTTGCATTGTCCCTTCGTCGCGGCGCCCTCAGTATCACCCGTCAGAAGGTATTACTTTTGGTCTGTGTGCTGGCCGCCCTAAGTTGGTGGTGGCTCGCCAGCTCCGCGGTTGTAGCGATCCTGTTGCTTATCGCCGTCGAAAACTCAGCGGTTGTTGCAACCATCTTTAAGGTATGGGAGGAGCCGCATAGCGAAAATTTGGCAATGTGGGGATCAGCATGCGCCGCTGGTTTTATGGGCACACTTGCCTTGGGATTTGAGGCGCAGATTGTTTTGTACGCCTACCCCGCATCATTGGCGCTCATGACCGGGACTGTGACCGGGGTTGCCTTGGCCCGTCGTCGGTCCTTGGTGGCAACCGGGGCGTAATCCCAGGCCGGCAGGTATATGCGACTAATACCTGCCGGCCACGTACATTTTGTCAACCAACTTTTTATTCTATATTTATGACATGTTAAGAGAATCATCCCGATCGTCCTGCCAAGACCGGTTGCGCCATGTAGAGCATGTTTTTGGATTGCGTAGGAGTGGCCACCACGCTGTTCTTTCCTGGTTAAAGGAACGGTATTCACAAAAAGGTCTGGTTGTCCTGCACTCGAACAGCGTGTGTAATGCGCATCTCGGCTGCGAATTACATGATCCCGATCCCGATCCAAAGCAGTTACGGCGGGAGGCGAAGCAGGGCGACATCCTAATAGCAAACTACGAGGATTTGTCTTACAAAAACCGCGGTGTCTCATCCGTATACCAAAGGTTCTGGTCAGAGAAAGGTGTGCAGAACCGTGACATTGTAGTCGTACGGGACTGGTATAACATTGCGGCAAGCCGGGTTGCGTATATTGCGGCTGCCAGAGCAATCGGGAGACATACACTAGTGGCTGCGTTACCTTGGGCATCGGTAGCAGACACATGGGCCGATCATGCCCGGATCTTAGCCGACCGCCAGGAGGGCGTCGTAGCCGTCAACTATAATCGGTGGTTTACCGACCAGAAATATACTGGAGATTTGGCGGATTGTTTTGGGGTGCCTAGGGGCGGGGAGCATTTTAGCTCCGTTCCGGCATTTGGGTCTGGTAGCTCCTTTGACGGGCTTAAAAACGACGGTAATGCGAGGTCAATGAACGTATTACGCCGCTGGGAGAATCTGGATGAGGAGCTGCTTCCTGAGTATATGAACGTCATTAACGAAAGTTACGCGGCCGTCGACGGGCTCAACAGGCAGCTCTTCGGATTTGGACGAGACGAAGTGCTCGGTTTTGTAGAGAGCGGAGAGGCTGAAAATGTGTTGTAGCCGGCAGTTAGGCGCATCGTTTGGGGCGCTCTATTGATAAAAGGTGAAACTCACTTTATGTCGATATCCTGGTACGGAGGTTAGAGTCGAAGCAGACTACTATCGTTTTTGACAACAAAGGCAACAAATGCTAAGCTCACTCCAACTCATTACAAATGAGTAGTCCTCGTCATCCGGCACCCCTCCCTACTACAAGAATCCGCAAGACTCTAGAGAAGAAGAGGAATCCACCATGTCCAAGTTCATCACGAAGACCCGCATGACCGCGTTGACCCTTCTGATGGCTCTGCTGACCACTGGCTTCGTGCTATCCGCCACTCCGGCCCAGGCTGCAAGCACCACATGCAGGACCCTGAACCTGAACCAGGGAGTTTCTCTCGGGTTCGCCGTCCAGCCCCACATGCGTGTCCCTGTCTGCTACAACGGTTCGAAGATCTGGGTCAACGGCGGTATTACCCCGGGAGTCACCACCATCGGCTACAGCGCCGGCGGGTTCGACTGGTACGGACAGTATCACGACAGCCGCCAGAACTGGCTCGGCGTCGGGGAGAACTTCTCCGTCACACTCTGGACTGGTGGGGCCACCCTGTACTGCACACCGCGCTGGTTGCTCAACGCGAACGGTGCTGTGTACAGCTACAAGCGGGGATGCTAGCTTCAAACGCTTAACGCATTTGACTTGAATGGATGACGAAGACGGCGTAGTGGTCACACCTGTGACAAAATCACTTCTGTGACCACTACGTACGACCCCAATCTAAACAGCAATAAAAAAACCCGAAGCTTAGCTGGGGTTTATTTTATTGCTGAGGTAGTCTCATTGTTCCTTCTTGCCTGCAAATCCCTTCAAGAAAGATCTTACGACCAGTACCACGAGAGCGACGACTACTGTGACTCCTAGAAGGAGTATGACCTCCGGGGTTCCAAAGCCTAGAA
>DASTWA010000014.1:0-55975 GCA_035758825.1 Saccharimonadales bacterium (SeqCode) | reverse complement strand
GAGATAGATTCCTATCACGGATGCCTAAACAGACCACTCCTGTTCTAGGTTTGGCAGAACAGTAGCTACCGAGCCGACCGTATAGCTTGCCGCACCAGCAAATTACCGACCACTAAACCCCCAATCCAAACCGATTCAGTAAGTAAAAAGCCCATAATAAGCAGACCGTTCGAACAATGAGGACCAGCCCCTCCCATCTGACAACTATATCCAAAGAATGTGGGGATAGATATCAGGGGAGCAAACAATGAACGACCTAGAGCTTCTCCCAAGCTGTAGTCATCATGTGGGCTTAAGCCTGAAGAAGTGGGGATACTGCTACCATTGGCTAGGTAAGCAAAAAAGGCGGCAAACCAAACAATGGCCAAGCTTATGAGCATGGCGGCAAATAGCTTGCCGGCTCCAAGCCGTTTCCGCCAATTTATGAACATACCTAAAACAACAACTAACAATAGGAGTACCGGGGCGGGGGTAGCTCCACCCCCGAAGAGCGAGGGAGGTATGCTTAGCATGAGTATTATGCCACTTATCAGGGTGACTCGTCGCGATAGGAGGTTCGTTGCCGAATTTATGGTACTGTCTGGAGCAGAGATTGGTGTCATAGGTTTATCCTAACCCGCTTAGAAAGAAGGAGCAAAATATCCGCCATTGATATGGAGCAAGTAGGCAGTCATACCTTTATTGCCTTTCTCGCTCTGGAGCCATTCATTATTCATAGCAGACCAAGTCCAGCCACGCTCAGTATAGGGAGCTTTTGGATTTTTAACATTATACAAGGCCATATTAATGCCAAAGTTATCCGACCAGTTGAATTGTCCCCACTCCGCTACAAGCGGATAGTCAGGGTTGTTCTTGGCGCTACCCACAACAAGCGCAACATGATCTATGGCCCCGTCGCCATTCCAACTATACGCAATAATATCGCCAGGCTGAGCTAAAGGGATGTTGTTATTATTTGGAGCCATCTTTCCAAGTGATTCCCACGTCGTAGAATAGTGTCGTTTTAGGTAATCAAGAAGTGGTCCTGCGGCATTAGCGGCAACAGTCCCGTCAAAATGCGTGAACTGGCTCCAATACCCACCTTCATTACTCCACTCTTTAGTTTGCGGAAGCCCAGCATTCCATAAGGCATGGCTGATAAATTTAGCGCACTCTTCTCCGTTGGTTTGTGGATCTTCGGCATGAGCCAATGCCCAATCAACCCCAGCGCTTCTGTTGAAGTTTGGGTTTAAAACCTGTGGGGCTTGCTCCTGAGTATCTCCACACTCCCTCTCCCCCGGCGTCACCTGGTTCGCCTTGTTCGGCGTATTAGTATCATGGTCAGGAATATAAAACTCGCCAGGTGCGGCTGTATTGTCTAGATCTTTGGCAAGATGCCATCTGTGGTTATTATATTGTCCTACTGCTTCGCCGTCTGTTCCGCAGATGAGCTCTATACGGTCGCCATACTTCGCATAGTACGGAAGCTGCCTGCTGGTATCACTCATGCTTGGTGAGTTACGGTAGTAGATACCGTGGGTGCCGTCATGGTCATGGTTGGTGACGGTGTAGACAGGATTGCTGTCAGCAAAGGCCGGAGCAGCTTCGACAGCTATACCGCCAGAGGCCAGGCCCAGCGTGGTGAGACTGCTAAGAGCTAGGCGACCCAGGCAGGTATTTAGGAAACGTCGGGTGAGGCTTTGCTTGTCTGGATTGCGTGGAATGAAGTCGACGTCTACCGTTTCGGTAACAGCGAGTGCTGCAGGATTAGTGTTAAACAGCGTGTCAGGGGTTGCTTCAAAAGTCGGAGCAGTGGTTGTAGACACTGATTCTGGCGTTCCCTCTAGAAGATTTAGCACATCAGAGTTTTTGGTTAGTTCACCATCTACGACAATTGGCATGATAGTAGGTTCAATTGGAGTTTGTTCTAACAATTCAGGCATGGCGCAACCATACCAGAGGTTGCTCTGGAACACAAGTCGCATGGATCAGATGCATGAAAAAAGAACACGAGCTCGTGTTCTTTTTTGTTGTATATATACCACAATGGTGAGCCTGCGGGGTGCCTACGCGAAACATTTTTGGGATGGAATGGAACGATTAAACGATCGCTAAGAAAGACTCGGGATTGGATAAAAGTTGTCTACGTGCGCTTGTATTTCTGCGCCAATGGCAAAGTAACTGTTCTGCTTACATTAGCAGCCTTAATAAGTGCATGCACCGGCCTGAATTCATAACCGATATGCATGAGCTTGGCCCCAAGTTTGGTGGCAGCCTTGAATGCAGGTAGTAGGTCGGTATCGGCACTAATCACTACGATTTCAGTTTCCGAGTTAGCTTCGGTTAGCATGCGAACAGCCAGTCCGACATCAACGCCTTTTTCTGCCAATTTCCATGTTTGATGAGAGCATTGTTCGCATGGATCCGTCTCACGTGCCCTTAGGTATCCTACCTTGATAAAGTGGATTTTCTGGGCCTGTATCTGATTCATGAATACCGCTTGCGCCCTAATAGCATCAGCGGACTTTCTCTTTATCTCATCGGATTGGCCATACAGCCGCAATCGTGCACCAAACCAAAGGATCTCCGTGGGCAGATCGTCAGCAAGCAGTTCCTCGATGAGCCCTCTAAAATTGAAGCCGTCCACGACGGATCTTACAGCCTTTTCGTTGTTCTCGCCCAGCAGATGCCGAAGGCCATACACCAGATTTTCACCGTCGATTAAAACAATGCGTCGCATGCAATTATTCTAGCAATAAAAAGACCTCGCGAGAACCGAAGTCCAAGCGAGGTGCTGTAATTTCATTGTAGCATACTTGACATAATTTTCAAGTTATTGCGTTACAAAGCAATGCGTTTTTAAAGAAAGGTAGTACGTTACTATGTGCCGTACCTTAGCGATATTCTATTTTTGAATTGCCTTCAAGCTGCACGAGCATTTCAAAATCTGTAAATGTTACTTTAATGGCGTAACTGACCGCAACAGGATCTTTGCTCCGCATCTCTGCTTGCCTTCCGCCAATTGGCATGTCATATTTCCACCCGGCAGGTATTGGAGGGACGACTTTTTGAAAGTTCTTACTGTCTAGCACAAGCACGTACCCCGTAGCTCTCTGAAATTCTTCTTTATATAATTTTTCAATATAATACGTTAGACCTTGCCCGCGGCCATTAGAAACATAGCCCCAGTCGCTGTTACGAGGCAAGAGAGCCATAAATACCGGTATATATGGCTTATCGCTTGCGCATACTACCGCGCCATCGCTATCTGGGTATAGCTTGCCTTTTGGGTCCTTCCAGTACACTAATTGAGGTTCAAGATTTGCATGTAACTGATGCGACCCATGAAAGACAAAGCCTGTCGTATTCTCTGCCTGACTCGCAATTTTTTTCAGCAATTCCATGCCATCCTCTTTTGCTGGGGGCATATTGATGGACGCTGACTTCATGTGATAATGATATCTGATTGAGTGTTAAAAACCTACGGTGAATCGAATACAGCTTCGATGTAATTAAGTGGCACGAAAATCCCCGCTACATAAGCCTGCGGGGATTTGATATCTATAAGTGTTTCGTAAAACACGATAATTTTAACTTGGTGACCCCAAGGGACCAAAACTGGAACACCCTACAGGCCAGTTTGGAGCGAATTGCCGCACAACTCGACAAGTTGAACATTGACAACGAGGGGAGCTAATAAGACTATAGCGATGCTATACTTAGGGAGAAATATGAGCGGCTACGAAGTCAACGAAAAAGATATCCAAGGCGTGCTGAAATACCTTGAACTATTCCACCCGGAGAACGCAAATCATGGATTCGCCGAGGAGCTACTAAGGTACGTAAAAGTAGCGTCGCGACGCATGGCGCTTACCGACCCGGATGCATTGGACGCGCTCTACAATGATTTTCAGCGTAGCAAGCAAGAATAACCAGTACAAAAAACACCGGCATGTTACCGGTGTTTTTTGTTGCTAAGTGCCGCTAAACTTCCGGCAAACTAAGCAAGTTGTCATCCCACTTGCCGTCTGCATAGGTTTGCAGATATTTGGTCCCGTATTGGTTCGTGCGGATACCACACCAAGCCGTAGAGCCGCCAACACTCACATACGCCTTTTCGTTGTTGCGCTCCAAATAGGAGATTACGTCGAGCCGGGCGTCGATGCCGGTTTCGCCATTGTGGTCCTTTCGCCAACGATAATGACTAATGGCTTCGTGACTGTCACGGCTGCCGGGCTTGCGGATGCCGGTAATTTGCAGTGCCATTACTTTTTACCTTTCGGCTTTGGGCCTGTTTCGCCAACTGTGGTAGCCGGGTGGTGCGCAGCATACTGCGGCGTCACGTATTGGCCGTTCTTGGCATTACGGTAATGTTGTGGTGTTGAGTTTGGTTTGGTTTTACCCATATATCCCCTCACTTTTATTTGGTAATATAGTGAGGAAGGCAAGCGTCTTCCTCGTTATCGCTCCGTGTGTTCTTGGTAGGACCGCCGGGGCGATTTCGCTTTTGTGTTCACTCAAGCTATGAACATCATAACTCCGTTGACACCCCACTGTCAACATATCACAGAACTATTGACAGTCGGGTGTCTCATCTGTTAATATGAGCTTATGCAAGATGTTGATAAAAAAATACAACAGCTCTCGCAACTAGTAGATATCGACAAACTAAGCTACCGAGAAATTGGGCGACGAATCGTTCGCTCCGATGAATCGCCTGTTCACCCCCAGATAATTAAAAACGTCCTACTTAAGCTGCGTTCTGAGGGCTTAATAGCCGCACCGAGTACCACAACAACAACGGCCACCACGACCGCCAGGTTGGTTACTATACCTATTTTAGGAATGGTAAATGCTGGACCGGCAACACATGTTGCAGGTAGCGCTGAACGTGGCACGCTTCGCGTGTCCGCTTCTTTACTGCCTAGCTCAAACTACAAAGATTTCTATGCGCTTGAAGTCGACGGCGAGTCTATGAACCGCGCCGTTATTTGTGGCAGCATCATTGAGAATGGGGCTTACGTTATAGTTGATAGTTCTAAAAAAGTACCGAAAGATGGCGACATAGTAACGGTCGTTCATGATGGCTTGGCGAACGTTAAAAAAGTCTTCTTTGACTATAACAATCAGGTTATCGTCTTGCGCTCTGAATCAAGCCAAGACTTCGCGCCAATCGTAATTAACCCCAACGATGACTGGGAAGGTCTTATCGGTGGCACTATCGTGCATGTCGTCAACAAGCCAAAAGTAGAGACTATCGAACCCACCATAACAGAGTAGGTACTTAAGGTTTAGGTACCATGGTCAAAACCCCGCTCTTTATATAGATCTTTTTAAAGAGTATGGAAAGCGCCGTACGCTTTTGAATTGGCGTACCCTTCAGGTACAGATCAACTATAGGATTATCCGAAAGCTGTTCCTGTTCTGGCGGTTTACTTGCGCCCTGCGCTTCACGCAGCATCGTAAGACGCTTGGCCAGTTCGGCAGCTTGTTTTGCTAGTTGTTCGCGTTTTTGCTCGTACTTCTCTTTGGAGATGAAGCCAGCCAGCCGGTCATCGTAAAGATTTTCTTCCATGCGCTTCATACGACGGATTTTAAGACTCAGCTCTGCAATCATTTTCTGCCTATACATACCGACATCTTGAGGTTGCATGATCTGTAAGGCTGCTTTTATTTTTGTCAGCATTCGGCCTTTTGGATCGTCGTATTCTTCCAACTCATGCAACACAATCGCCTCGACCCGGTCTTCGCGTAAGTACTTATGGCCCCAGCAACCTTCTTTTCTTTTTAGGCAGGTGCCGTAATATCGGCCTTTGCCGAGCGACCAGCAAACGAATGTGCCGCACGCTCCACACGTTATTATGCGTTTGAATATCGGATTGTGAATGGTGTGACTTTTTTCTTGCGGCCCGCTCTTTAACTTGCGTTGCACCTCATAAAACAGCTTCTTGGTGATTATTGGCTCTTGTGCGCCGGGGTACTCCTTGCCCTGCATACGGTTAATGCCGATGTAAAACGGATTGGTCAAAATCTTCGTTACCTGGCTCGGTGAGAACGGCCGCCCGGTTTTAGTCGTTATACCGACGAGCAACATTTCCTCGCTCAATTTCTTGCGGGTGTAGCCTGGCAGGAGAGTTAGTTGGAAAATACGCGGCAGATGTTGATAGATCTCCGTATTAACCACATGAATCCTTTTGCCGTCTCGTACGACTGTCACATATCCCGGTGGCGGTTCGGCGGGCAGCCACCCTTGTGCTAGCTTCTCGGCCCAGCCTTTCATAGCCTCCTCGCGCAGATTATCCGTATATTTCTTTGCGACCGAAAGATAGATATTCCACATAAACTTGGCGTCTGAGCGTGCTTCCTTGTGTAGCAACAAATTTTCTTTGACCATATGGAGCATCCGGCGCTCGTCTTTCTCGAGCCAGGCGTCAATCATGGTAGCGTCCTTGAAGTTGCGCGTTAAGCGATCCGTCTTTTCGACAACCACATTAAACACACGATGCTTAGTAATATAGCCGAGCATCTCTTGGTAGATCTTGCGGCGCTGGTCTTTTGACGCTGTTTCCGCTATCTTAAACTCGTGCACGATATCCAGCTTCTTGCTGCCACAGTAGTCACGCATGAGTTTTAGCTGCGAATCGAGGGAATACCCCTCGTCTTCTTGCGTCTTGCTCGATACGCGGGCCAGTATTATTGCTTTGGTTTGTCCTTTCATTATCCCTCCTTTACTGTGGGCCTATCTCAAACTGCGTCCAGCCAATAACTACTGCCGGTTTAAAGATAGCCACCACCTACAAATGTTAGGGTTGAAAGTGATATTAGAGAACTGACCAGTAGTACTGGTCATAGCAACCTACTCCTACGAAAGCTATAGTAATCATGCTTGGTAACAATAACGTGATCCACTAGTTTGATGCCTAAGAGCTGGCCTGCCGCAACGAGTTGCTGGGTCGTTTTAATGTCATCTTTGCTTGGTTCAGGATCACCGGATGGATGGTTATGCGCAATAACCACGGCGGCCGCCCGGTCTTGTAGTGGCCCAGCGAATACCTCACGCGGATGCACAAGTGTTGCGTTAAGTGTACCGATGGTAACGGTTCGTCGTCTTAAGGGCTTGCCGCCGCTATCGAGCGATAAACATACGAAATACTCTTGCCGTTTCGTACGGATAAACTTGAAAGGAGTTAGTAAGTCTTCCGTCGCGGCCAATGGCTTACTTTTTCCCATAAATTACCACCAGGCCACCTCGTGGCATCCAGCTAGTGAGTATGTGGAGCTTTTCAATCTCGAACTCATAGGTTACATATATCGTTCGGCAGACAGGCGGCACGTGAACAAAATCCTTTGCGGACGCGAATGTTACACCCGCCTCGAGCAGGTCGTCTGGGGTGGTTGCAGAAAATCGGAGCGACTGCATCCACGCAATTTGTTGCGTTAATGCAGAGACTTTAGAGGCATCGAGCGTACTGGAGCGGTCACGCTGCGCCTGGCGCGCCAATTTTAACCATTGCTTCTTGGTGGCAGAGAGCAATGCAACTGGCTTGTCGGTTACGACAGCAATCTTGCCGTACAAACCACGTTCAAGTATTTCATCGGCTATATCCCTTGATAAACTTCCGCGTGGCGAGCGATATAAAACGGAAAGCTGGTACATATTTTTCTCTTACATTTTGTAATAGTTACCTCTATTCCAAAATAGCACTATATTGTACCTCTTACAAGATGTAAGTGTTACAACTTGTCATATTTATTTACTCTAGAAGTAATGAACGATCCAAAAGAGTCAAAATATCTCAAAGCATTCGGCAAACGTCTCGCCGAAGTTCGCCGCAGCCGTGGCTATACACAAGAGCAGCTCGCCGAGAAGGCGAACATCACAGCTTTGTCTTTGGGTTATATCGAGCAAGGCCGCCGCTGGCCACGTTTGGCAACTTTGCAGAGACTCGCAGGTTGTTTAGGTGTTCCCGTGGGTGACTTTTTCAAGGGGCTATAAATGACTCAAGAACTTCCGGATGAATTCATAGAGTTCGCTCAAAAAGTTACGAGTAAACGACCCCGCACTATTATTGAGCTACTGCTCAAAAAAGGCGTTATAACAACAGGCGATATCGAACGAGCTGGCTATCTTCACCCACCACGAGCAATACGTGATGTACGCGAAAGCGGAATACCGATTATTACAAGCTACACCAAGAACGGCAATGGCAAAAGAATTGCCGAGTACCGTTTTGGCGACCCATCAAAAGTTGATAAAAATAAATTAGGTGGGCGGCAAACTTTTCCTAAATCTTTCAAGGCAGAACTTTACAGTAAACAAGAAGGTCGTTGCGCAATATGCGATGAACCCTATGAGTCAATATACTTGCAGATTGATCATCGTGTCCCGTATGAATTCATGGCAGACGATAAGGTCTTAGACATATCAAATTTCATGTTACTCTGTGCGTCCTGCAATAGAAAAAAGGATCGCGCAACAATAACAGAATGTAGTAAAACCTGCTTTAAGACTAATGACCTTAATATTATTCGATCTTGCTACTGGGCATCTCCAGAAAATTATACTCATATTTGTATGAAGCCTATACGTCACTCTGAGATCACATGGAGCGGCGAGGAAACAAAGGTTTACGACCAGCTAAAGAAAGAAGCCAGTCAAAACGATGTCTCGCTGGAGCACTACATTAAACGATACCTGACTAGAGCAACTCAGGAGACAGATAAATAGACTCCGTGGTATGCTCCACCCGGCCATTGAGTGTAGCCTGTGCTGACCTACCCACGACCACTTGCTTATGATGTAAGCCGAGCGATGCCGGCAGCGGATCACCGTACGATTTATCACCGAGAGATCCGTCGTAACTCAATATAAATGGGACATTACGCCTTCTTAGTGATTCAAGTGATTCTATTAACTTTTCCCTAGACAAGCCCATGCTATAACGTGGATTGCTGCCGTTGCTAGTGCCTTGATATGGCGGGTCTAAGTAGACAAGATCTTTAGATGTGGCCTCATCGAACACCTGGTTATAGTCTCTCGAACTTATCTTTGTTTTATCCTTCAAGAGCATACTTGTCGTGAGCAGCTGTTTACGCATCTCATTAGGCCGCCTGCCCAAACGTCGTTTATCAGGCGACTGATTAAATTCGCCATGGGAGTTGAATCGAACTGCATTCTTTGCACATTTAGCGAGTAGGAAAAGAAGAGTTTCAGACGAAGGGCTAGCATTAAATGCCGCCCTGATCTGATAGTAAAACCCTACTGGATCGTCCTGCTGAGCTAACCATAAGTGCTCATATTCAGCAGCAAGACCCTCTGGATCATCAACAATCCGCTTCCACAATAAAATCAGAGGTTCGTAGTTATCGTTGATCCAAAATTTATCACCAAGTTTGTTGTACGCTGCGTAAACGACAACGGCACTCGAACCCGCAAATGGTTCGATTATACTTTGGTAATCACGCTTAACATATTTAAAAATGACGGGGGCAAGTACCCGTTTACTCCCTTGATAGGGAAAAGGTTGAAGTCGCAGAGGATTAGAATTCATCTTACTCAATACTACCAGATCATCAGGACTCTGACACTCAATCTGTTATTATTAGTTTGTCATACCGACAGGATTATTACGTGGTTATGCTTACACTGAACGACGCACTGAATTTCTTGGGCCACAACATTTTTGACCACACTCTTAGCATTGTCTTGCTAGGCGCTGCTGCCTACTTGCTTTACCGTTGGGTTTTAGAGCCAGCATCCACAATCGTAAAGGGCGCTTTAACCTTTTGGCGCGTGCGTAAATCGCCAGCAACATACCTGGAGATTATACCTCCTAAGCACTCGGAAAAATCTCTGCTTGCTACACAGCAGCTTTTTACAGTCTTGCAACAAACGATCGGCAGCAACAAAACTGCGTCGCTCGAAATAATCTCCTCACGCAAAGAGGGCGTAAGATACCTTATCCGTATCAGCTCCCAAGACATTGAAGCCTTACAGCGTCAAGTCGCGTCATATGTACCTGACGCGCGTTTTCGAGAAGTCAAAGACGAACCACAAGTACTCACTGGCAGCGTTACGACAATTAGTCAGCCAAGCCAGCGTCGTCACTACGCTTATCCACTAATTCAGAACGAAGAATTAAAGCAAAGCGACGTCGTTGCTTACGTAGCCGGATCGATGAGCAAGCTAAAACCAGGCGAAACGATGGCCCTACAGATGGTCATCATGCCTTTTAGCTCGCGCTGGGCAAACCGCATCTACAACAAAATCCTCAACACTGGCTACGCGCAGATTGATGGCAAATTACAAAACTTCATCATTGCGCGCTGGTGGGTGTGGGCAGCGGCGCTTCTTATTGGTGCGCTTACGAACAACATAAGCCTTGCGCTTTCGTGGGGCTTCATCTTTTTGGTTGCATCGTTGTTTGTCAAACGCGACGGGCCGGTGCTTACGCCGCACGAGCAAGAGTTGTATCAGAGCGTTCTCAACAAACTCGGTCAGCCCCTCTTTCGAACTGACGTTCGTATAGTCGTAACGGCCGAAACGCCACAGCGAGCTAACCAACTCTTTAAGGGCGTATCCGGGTCGCTTGCACCACTAGATAGTCCGTTCCAGGCGCTAGGCGATGCAGCGCGGTTCCGCAATAGGTTCACATACAGATTCCGTGAGTTCAAATTCATACACCGCTTGCCGTCATTACTCGTTACAAATTCGAGCGTCTTTGCTGCGTCCGAACTTGCAAGCATCTACCACTTCCCGTATGGCACGATCACAACTGAAGGTATGGTGCGTTCACACAGTCGCACACTTCCGGCCACACTCGGCATGAAGAATAACGATTTTGACGTCGTGCTCGGTCAGAATAGCCACCACGGCGAAGTGACGCCTATCGGCTTAACTGCCGCTGAACGCGAGCGCCACATGTTCATCATCGGCGGTACTGGCAACGGTAAAACGACCATGCTGCAATATGCCATCGCACAAGATATCCAGAACGGTAAAGGCGTGGCAGTAGTTGACCCGCACGGCGATATGGCCGAAGAGTTGCTGCGGCACATTCCCGACGAGCGCATTAACGATGTTATTTATTTCAACCCCGACGACCTAGCTCACCCTATCGGTATGAACTTGCTGGAGCTAACGCCGGGACTAGATGGTGACGAGCTACTGCGCGAAAAAGACCTCGTTACCGAAGCGGTTGTATCAGTATTCCGCAAAATCTTTTCCGAGGACGACAGTGGCGGCCACCGCATAGAGTACGTGCTGCGTAATGCAATCCAAACAGCTCTGTATGTTCAAGACGCTACGCTATTTACAGTTTATGATTTGCTCAACGACCCAGGCTACCGCAAGAAGGTACTCACGACCATCGACGACAAGAACTTGATCAACTTCTGGAAGCAAGAGCTCGGCAAAGCCGGTGATATGCAGAAAGTCAAAATGGCTGCGGGTATCACAGCTAAGATTGGCCGCTTCTTGTTTTCTGCATCGGCCAAGCGTATTTTAGAGCAACCACGCTCGACCATTAACTTCGACGAAATCCTAGAAGGCAAGATTCTGATCTGTAATTTCTCAAAGGGCTTGATCGGCGAAGATACCTCCGAGCTGTTCGGCATTGCCGTGCTTGCCAAACTACAACTAGCATCATTGCGCCGAGCACGGCTTAAGCAAACTGACCGCAAACCGTTCTACTTATATGTAGATGAATTCCAAAACTTCGCTACACCATCTTTCGTACAAATGTTGTCCGAGGCACGCAAGTACAAGGTGTACCTAACGATGGCTGAGCAAACCACGTCGCAGCAAGACGAGCAGCAAATGGTGAATATCATTTTGGCAAACGTCGGAGCCGTGATTTGTTTCCGCTCTGGCAACCCATCAGATGAAAAACTAGTATTGCCGCTGTTTGAGCCGTACATCAAGAAGGGGGAGATTGCCAACCTACCATCGTACAACTTTTACATGCGAGCGTCGGCGCAGAAGTCGCAGGAACCACTTTCAGGCGAGACGATCGTGCTCAAAGATGGCAAACAAGTTACAGACAAAGTCATCGAAGCCGCAAGAAAATACGCCCAGCAACCGCGAACGGAAGTGCGTTCTATCAAGCAAGAGCCATCCGATAAAGTCACAAAAAGAACGCGCAAACTACCGGACTAGAGAGCTTTCACGTCCTGATACAGCTTGCGCAGTTCGTCTTCTCCCATATCGATCAAAGGCTCATACATAAACGCATTGATGTGAATATTCTCGGGTGTTACTAGGTTAACACTATCTAGTACGGGTGTGTTTATGTCATCGTTGGGATATGCACCGACAAACTCGTTATAAAGTTCGCGGGTAAATACGTTCCCCTCATTTATGGCTGCCTGCACCTGGGCGGTAGTTAACTTTGATCTCATAAACTTTTCAGCAGTGAGCCTTATGGCAATCGCAAGTAAGATCTTATTCGGTAAATCAATCTGTGCCGCTAAGGGCTCGCTTAGAATCTGGTCAGCTTCTGTGGTGAATGAATCATGCACACTCTCATTACCACTATACGGTGAAGTAGTGACCCCAATTCTAACACTGAGGATAGCCGAAATATCGGTAATGATAGGTGAAGCTCCGTTCATATGCAGGCACGAGGTAAGAATAATAAAATCGTTGTCCTGGTCACCAGAACAATATTCAACTATATTGCGCGCGAAAGGGATCAACGAGAGCCAATATCTTTTACTTCTGGGCGCCTTACTTTTAATAGCAGGGAAAGGATTAAACCACCCTGCCTCAAGCAGAGTAATCATGCCGTCGTCTTTCTGGGCAATCCATGAGTTCTTCCGCCACGCTTGGCCAAAGAACCGGCTTTGCATCAAGCGGAAAAAATCAAAGTTATGTGTCAGGACAATAAGGTAGAGATTATTGTTTTGTAGTGACAGTTCATGAAGATATTCGAGAAATGCGTATTTATTCTTGTAGTCGAAGGAGTCAATAACATCGTCTAGCAATACGACTTGTGGATCGCCACTTTTCATGCGGACTTGCAGTTCAAAAATGAGATTAAGCAAGTATAACGCCTTACGTTCACCAGTACTTAGGTAGCTTATGATATCTTTTTTATCGACCGGTTTTTTGCCACGTCGACGATGATTGTACATAAACTGGATACTTGGCGTCTCTGCACCCTCCAGTATTAAGCTGTCCTTATTCTTAATCTCTATTGTAAATGGCAGATTTACGAACCTTCGGTTAAAGACCTCGACAGCCTTGTCCCACTCCGTGTTCTCCTCTTTGGCTTTTTTGACCAGATCCGCCACATCATCTTTGATCTCATCTTTTAGTTTTATCAGCTCGTCCATCTCGTCAAGGTGTTTCTTGAGATAACTAAACCACATTCGGCGCTTCAACAAGGTGTAGTTGCCCAGATAGCCTACAATGGGGCGCGTCTCAGTATTGGTTAGTATCCGCTTGAAATCAGCATGGTTTGCTTGGTCGAGCTTCTTGAGCGTCTTTTGGAACTTTACTTTCACTTTTGGATCAGCAAATATCTTGTCGAACTCTGACTGGAATAGCTCTTTTAGCTCATCGGGATTATCAACAATGCGTTCCTCATTCCCTTTACCATCTTGGCTTAACAGAACGACCTTATGGCTTGCGGTGAAGAATTTTTCACTATCTAGCGCATCTGCTACTTTTTGCGCGTTGCCGGTACCGAACTCACCTCTTAGATAGCTTGACTTCTGCATCACCTCATCATATTTACTAACAAAATCCTGCAAAAAGTCCTTATTTGCATCGATAAATGCGGATACATACCCGTTGTCTACGTCGGGGAACCTTATACTCTGGAAGAAGTCGGGAGCACTCTCTATCTCTGTACGGCTCGTTTTCAATATATGAACAAAGTTCTCGTCGGGTATATCTTTGCCAAAAAGCGAACAGAACAAGGGAATGATTTCACTGGGGTCAATGTTGCGCTTTATGCCGGAGGTATCTTTCAATTTTTTGAGGAATACCTCCAGTGCTTCAGCGTATTTTTTCAAAAGTCCGTCATATTGACCTTTTAAATCTTCACTCGCTACTAGTAGGGACATCTGCTCACATTCGTAGCCGCTACTATCAAACGACGGGATAGACAAAACATTATCCACGCTAATTGGGGTGCCGTTTTCATCCTTCAGTACAAAACTTCCGTTGCGCCCGTAGATGTGGTCGCGTATTGGGTTGCCTTTCTGGAAATCAAGAAAGGTTCTCGCCATCGAGGACTTCATCGTGCCATTTTGTGCATAGACAATATGCGTGTGGGCATGGGTGATACTATTATTAAATATGAAGTTGTGTGAGAGCTCCTCTATCCCATAGCTATCTTTAATCTCAACAGTAAGTTCATCCATTATTGCCGCTCCGAATTATCTCTGGCCTAATTATAATCCCTATCGTTAGGATCCGATCTCAATCGTCTTCAGTATTTTTCGTTGGTACGGGTCTTCACCGGGAAACATGTCGACAATGGTCAATGCGCTGAAGGCCACTTTATCGCCTTTGTTTAGACGGGCATGCTTTTGGACGGTAGAGTGTGGCAAGAAACCCTCTCCTGCAAACTGCGGGTTATTTGGCTTCCATCCGCCCTGCGCTAGGCATTCGACAACATCATGATGAAGTTTAACCAGATCATCGGTTCTCCTAAGCAACGCTACCTGTACTTCTCCCTGATCGCCAAAGAATTTATCTCCTTCAACGACTGAGGTTGCTAGTGCGTGGGAACTTAGCGACTGAGTAAGCTTTTCTATCATGGTTTGCGCATCCCAATCGATCGCAAAAATATCAACCACCGTAGCGTGCAGTGGCCAGTCCTTCCAGGAGAATTGCATACCTTCGGGCACATCTTCAAAGAGTTGAATGATGGTATATTTTTGGGTGAATTTTTCCATGCTGATATCTCTATTAGCCATAATAACATCTTGTACCACACCTGTTTTCTAGGAAAACAGGTCAACTTCCGTTTGCGAGCAAACAGAAGTTACTAAATGTCCTGTAGTGCAAGTCTTTCGCCGGGTTCGTCGGCACGTTGCCATGCTGCAAGTTCGTTGCCCATCACTTCTGTTTTAATCGTAAGTGCGAATTTTACCTCGCTATCCGGCCATGCGTCATCAAGAGCTTTCGTCATATACTTTTGCACTCGCTTTGCTAGGTTAGGCGATTCACATACAGCGAGCACGACCGGCAAGTCTGTTTCGGTTACAGCCCAATCACCGTCCTCGTCATATTTGACGTACTGTTTCATGCGGCGCTTAGCAACAAAGCTCGGTTCATCATCGTGAAAGATATCTAAAAAGAAGTGTTTGTCGCTGGATTTAAGCCGGATGTACGCGTCAGGTAACGGATGCGGAAAATAATCGTATTCCTCGCGGTTCATATTCGCCCTAGTAAAGAAACGCAGATCATCGCCATATTGAGCATGTAGCTGGTTGCGAATAGCAAACAATTCCAATGAATGCGCCACAAACTTATCAGACACATCCTTATCCTTGTAGATTGCCTTAATGTTGAGGTCTGAGCTATCCGCTTCCTGAAGCGCACGCGCACCGTCTGGCGTCAAATAATAAGCTGCTGGCTTGCCCTGTAAGCGATAGCTAGTGTCAAAGCGTTTACCAACCAAGCCGCGTTGCTGCAATATAGACAATCGCTTGTATACGAACGATCGGTCCTTTTTACCAAAGTATTGCGCAAATAGGTCGTTCGTGCCAAATCTAAACTTATGCAGAAGCCTTAAGACTTCTAGCTGTTCATCGTTTAATTTTCTTCTACGCTTCGTTCCTACAACATCCATACACAACTCACCTTAGACACATCTTTTTGACTAGCCAGACAATTAAACTTACCTACCGCTATAGTCTTAATGTTCTCATATATTTATATATAGGAAAGAGAGAAATATAAAGAGTAAAAATAAGGGGTGAATGTAAGTATAAAAGTTCAACGCCGAGAATGCAGTTTTTTATTGTCATGAGTCTTACGATTTGTTATAGTTAAGGTATTACATATTGTAAGAGCTACGAGGGTAAAATGGCAAGGACAAAAGGCTCACAAAATAAAGAGATTAGATTACCGGCAGAAGTAACAATGCCGGAAGATCAGCGCGTTGAACTGATTGCTGATTTGATCTTACAGATCATTGTCGAGGAAGAAGCAAAGGCTTAACATGCTGCCGCAAGCTAACAAAAACGCCGTTGCCGCCATTCGCGTATCCACTACCAAACAAGGTACGGATGGCGATTCGCCCGAGGCGCAGCGCGAGCAGATAGAGCGCTTTGCAGCGTCACGCGGCATTACCGTTAAGCAATACTTCGTATTCCTGGAGTCGGCTTCTAAAGAACAACAGCCGATGCAGCCAGCCATTGATTACTGCAAAGACCCGAAAAACCAAATCGATTTGTTCATCATTAAATCCATAGACCGATTTACGCGCGGCGGCTCTGATTTTTACAGCCCTCTCAAAAACCAGCTCAAAGCATGTAATGTTGGCCTGATCGACGTTTATGGCGTTATTAGCGGCGAGGAAATTAACACCCTTGAACACCTCGGCTTTGAATATAACTGGAGTAAATTCTCGCCCAGTAAGAAAACTGAGATCCTAGAAGCGGAGCGCGCTAAGGATGAGCTGCGTGACATCCTTAGCCGTGTTATCGGCGCAGAAATCCGCTACGCCCAAATGGGTTACTGGATGCGACGCGCACCTTACGGCTTCGTAAGCGAGAAGACCGAAACTAAGCACGGTAAACGCTGCTTGCTCAAGCCACATCCTACCGAGGGCAAGTATGTACAGATGATGCTAGAGCTGCGCGCAAAAGGCACTATGCACGACTCCGAGATCGTCGATAAAGTAAATGCGCTTGGTTTCCGCACGCGCGTGCAATACAAGCGTGATAAAGACGACCGTACCAAGATCGTCTCAAAGACTGGCGGCCAGCCGCTTACGATCAAGGCCATGCAAAAACTTATCGCCAACCCAATCTATGCCGGTATAAACGCCGAGAAGTGGACGGATGGCAAGCCGGTACGCTGCGCCTTCAAAGGCCTAGTTTCCATTGATTTGTGGAACCGTGCCATGAAGGGCAAGAAGTTTATTGTCGAAGACGACGAAGGCGACATTCAGATTCTCACCAAGCGACCGCCAGAGCATCTCATCAACAAAGGTATGCGCAATGCCGAATTTCCATACCGCCGCTTTGTATTATGCTCGGTGTGCAACCGTCCGATGCTTGGTAGCGCCTCACGCGGCAAATCTGGCAAGCGCTACCCGGCGTACCATTGCAGCAACCATGGCCACTACTATCGAGTACCGAAACAAGAATTGGAGGACACTGTGAAAGCATTTATTAGCAATCTAACAGTTTCAAGCGAGCGTATCGACGCCGTTATGGGTGCTATTGCTACCGAATGGAACGTACGCAACCAAAGCTACTTACAAGAGGTTCAGGGCATCGATGAGCGCATAACCGAACTAGGCAAAGACATTGAAGCTAACGTCGCCAAACTACGCGCCGTAGAGTCCGTAACGGTCATTAAATTCATCGAGGAGGATATCATTCGCATCGAGCAACAACTCAAAGACTTGCAGACGCTCAAAGGCAAGAAAGAAGCCGAAAAACCAACCGATATTACTAAAATCCTAGCCAAGGTGCGATATTTCCTGGAACACCTCGATGAACTGCTTGTAAAACAGATTGACCCGGTCAAAAAGGCTCAACTTTTCGGTGCTATTTTCGACCGATTGCCAACGTACGACGAAATAAAACCTGGAACACCAAAAACACCCCTTTTTACAGGGGTGTCTCCGGTCTTCCAATTACTGAAAGCAAAAAATTCTCTTATGGTGATCCCAAGGGGAATCGAACCCCTGTTGCCGGGATGAAAACCCGGTGTCCTAACCGCTAGACGATGGGACCGTAACGCAGGCAGCATTTTGAGCAACTGCCTGCGGCTGTTTGGACTGATTTATTCTAACACAACAGAGGCCAAAATGGAAGCCCCTAGCAAGCGGCAAATAAAATCCCCTCCGGTGCATGGAGGGGATTTAAGAGTTGTCCTTGAGCGGTCAGTCAATGCTCGTTATTGGTAACTGTAGCACATTTGCATTGCATTGGCTACCGCTTATCCACAGGTTTGTGGGTTTAGCTCTTGCGGCGGCGAGTGATTACAGCGTGGGCTGCAGCCCCGATTGCGGAGGTGCCGGCGAAGAGTCCAATGACGCTACCTGTACCGGTCTTGGGGAGCTCCGTGACAGGTGGCTTCTCTGGAGGAGTTTCCTCCTTACAGAGAGGCGAGTCTTTAGGAAGGTCTTCGTGGCCGGGGACTTCACAGTAGGCACACTCAGGTGAGTCCGGAGGCAAGTGTTCCTTACCGGGGACTTCACACTTAGGAAGCTTGGAAGGGGTTACAGATGCCTGGCACTTAACGCTCTTGGCACCTTCCAGGGTGGTAAAGTTTACCGTTGCGACAACCGTGTGCTTGACCTCATCGGTAAAGGCGTAATCCTTGTAGATATTGCCCTTGTTGTCTTTGTCGGTCACACCGGTAGTGGTGGTCTTACTGTCAAGAGTAAAGTCGGCGCTTACCAACTTGCTGTACTTGTCGGTCTTGGCCGTTACAGTAAAGCGGAACTTGCGCTTCTGGTCGTCCAGAGCGGTTGCTACCAATGATACACAAGCAGCAATTGGCGGTACGTACTTAATTTGCTTTGAACAATCAACTACGGTTGTAGCCAAAATTTCGTGGCCGCCAGGTACCTTGGCGTAAACCTTAACGGTTACCGTGCCGGACTTCTTGAAGGTGTGCTCTACGGGAGCAGTAAGACTATTCTTAGTTACAGTTTCGCCGGTATCACTGAAGGTGTACACAACGCGGCTGAGTTGGGCGTTACCACCAAAGTTTGCAGTAGTTGTAAAGGTGTATTTGTTAGGGTTGCTCTTGTCTGGGGCAGAGTTCAGGGCCTTACAGGTAGCGGTGGAGGTTACCTTTTCGCCACCCATGGGGTTACCACACGGGTTCATGGCAACGTATTGGACGGTGCCGTCTTTGGCGAAGTAGACCATTACGGGGATGCTGTTGACGGCAAATACGTCACGAGACCAGCTTCGGTGGAATGTACCAGCGCCAGAGATGTTCATTGCAGTGGAGTAAGGCTTGCTGTGGCGGCCAATGCTCCAAGAATGGGTAAGAACAGTCTGACCATCTACGACCACCCGGCCATCCTCGTAGGCCATACCCATCTTGGCATGTGCCAAGAAGTCGTTATACTCGCTTGGCGCCAAGTGGAACTCATTAGTAAAGTTCTTTGAGATTGTCTGCAAGTCAGATGGGTTATTGTCGCGTAAGTCGGCAATATACTCAGAAATTGTCGCAGAGCCACAACCGCCATTAATGTTCTTGTAGTTGATTGAATTGGTCGTACACTCACGGACGGTAGCGGCCTGAGTCTTTTGTTTAGTGGCCAAACCGAGGCTAACTGCACCAGCCAAGGCAACCACGAAGGCGCTCGCAATTACCAGCTGTTTGGTGCTGGTACCACGCATACGCCTAAGGATATTGTCTAACATCTCCTAACACTCCTTTAGGTTATGTGTAATATTATCATAAGTAATGACTTTTGTCAATTACCTTATAGTAAGGTTCACCCACCCCTTTATCTGTTAGCGTAGCACAAAAAAACAAAAAAGTGGTAAAAGATGTCTACTTTTGTACGTGCACCAGCTTGGATTTGGCAAAACTGAAGCCAAAGGTGCTCCCCTTGCCTTCCTGGCTCTTAAAGATAATGGCCCCGCCCTGGGCGATAACCACCTTCTTGGCCATAAACAAACCCAAGCCGGTTCCGTCGGGACGGGCGCGCTTGGCGTTGTTGGCCCGGTAGAACTTAGAGAACAGATGGTGCTGTTCGTGCCTTGGCACGCCGATACCGTTGTCCACCACGGTAAATTCAATGGTTTCGGGCTTTTCGACCAGGTTAACAGTAACGCGGCCGCCTGCTGGCGTGTAATAGATGGCATTGTCGACAAAATTCATGATCACCTGGCGCAGCTTGGTCTCGTCCAGCATATAGGTTGGGAAGTGCTCCGGCTTTTGGTAGGCCAGCTCCAAACTGCGTCCTTTGGCAGTCTCTTTGAGCTGTTCGATCTCGCCTTTGATGATGTCGGCCAGGTTGCAGGGGGTCGGCTCAATAACGAACTTGCCGGTACGCAGACGTGACAGGTTCAGGAGGTCAGATATGAGGTAGACCATGCGCTGCGAGCTAACGAACGACTGGTTAAGCAATTTGCGCTGGAGCGGCGTTATCTTGCCAGCATCGCCATCCAAGACCATCGAGACATAGCCCTTAACAGAGGTCAGCGGCGTTCGCAGTTGGTGCGAAGCCATACTAATGAAGTCATCCTTGGTCTCGTCCAGCATACGGAGCTTGGCGTTAGTCTGGCGCAAATGCCGGGTAGCTTCCTCAACCCTTTGCTCCAACTTTAGGTTGAACTGCTGGATCTCCTCAAACTGCAGGGCGTTCTGGACGGCAATCGACAGGCCGTTTACAAGGGTTCTAAGGGCGGCTATATCCTGACGGTTGTAACCATCGCCGCTCTTCTTGTAGCCAAGAATAAGGTAGCCAGCATTACTTCCTGCTTTACTGCTGGCAATCGGAGCAACCACACTGATCTCGGCCTTTCGGAGCAGTCGTTTGAGGTTTTGGTCTTCTTCGAGCATGTCGGCCACTAGTATAGAGTCCTTTGTCCGCTCGAAGTGCGCCTCTAGGTGTCCAATCAGCGATCTGTTGATGGCCGGATCGCTATCTATGAACATCAGCTTGCCTTCGCTGCTCCGGATGACAGAGGCAATCTTTTGGGTCTTGAGGAATTTCTCGATAGTCCTGCCTGACCGATCCAATAAATCTTCGAGGATAATCGTCGAAGCCAAAGCTTGATTGAACTCGTCAAACAAGGTCCTGGTGTCATAAGCGTCTTTGTAAAAAATCCTAGCAACGAACCGCTCGAACAGCTTCTTGGAGGGTTGATACAAGACAACGAGGAACAAAGTAACAATGACGTACACGTCGATTTGCAGTCCCCTGCTCGCACCCGATGAGTCAAAAACACCAGACAGCCAAGACAAAGCCACAAACGAGACTGCACCAATCATGGCAATCGATAAAACATAGCCGACCGATCTAAAGATAAGCAACTTGATATCGAAAAGCCGATATTTAACGATCGAGTAGGCAATTGCCGCCACAAAGACCAGACTGAAGATAGGGCCCAACCGAGAACTGACCCAACTGCCGACCATCAGTGGAAGAATGACATTCGTCAAAACTGCCAGTGCAGCGTAAATCGCAATGCTCCAGAATACTATCCCCACCTGACGCTTCTGGGCGTGGCCGGTAGCCCTTGCCGCCTGATGACGCGCAATAACCGCGTACAAAACGAGTGAGTAGACTACGTATAGCTCAAAGACGGTATACAGCGGTCCCAGATTAATGGATTCGGCACCGACCGATGTAATGAAATATCCGGTGAAGAACAACGGAAGGAATATTGCCGTTAGGCACAGCTGTGGCAATAGGACAAACTTCCGGGGCAGTAAAGATTTATTTGGAAAGTCGAAGATGAACAACAATAGCCCCGATATTGAAAGAGTGCCCGCCGCAAAGACCAGCTGGGTAAACAGCAGATCCATAGTCTTTGAATAGTCAGACAGGTAGTTAAAAACGATCCATGAGATCATGGCAGCTGCCAGAAATGCGAACCTGCGGTTGTTCTGCTCCGAAGGATTTCTAACAATAATCATCAGGCCAAGTAGCGCAATCGCTATGCTGCTGATAATAAGGATGACCAGATCCAAGTTCATGTTGCTATATGATTCCAATATCTCTAGCTAATGATAGCAGTAAGCATAAGGGAATAACAGCAGAGACCCTTGGACATCAGGCCCGGGTGATTGAGAACTTTTTGAGTAAACCGTTCGGCTGGTAACTAGTTTTGGCCTGGCGCAGACCGGGGATACCCAGATCTTGCTGCCAGTTAACTTGTTGGACGCCCCGCGCCGCTAATTCGTTCGCCGTATAGTAAATGGTGAAGGCATAAAGGCATTCGTGTACTGGCAATGCTTTCTCGAAATGACAAATTGCATGGCCGTCATCCCGGAGCTCATGCACCGAGAACGCCACGATCTTTTCTTCAATCTTGACCATGGCAAACAACAGGTTCAATTCTTTAGCGTGTTGCAGCATACGGTCAATTGCCACATATTCGGCGTGGCACTCTTCGTCGCTCTTATTGCTGCTAGCGGCCCACTCTTTAAATACCTCACGCAGCGCGTGTGCAGTAGTCTCGCTAATGTCCGTCTCGGTACTGACTTTGACTGCCTCGCCAAAGTCCCTCAAGAACCGGTGGACCTTGTTACGCTTTTTCTTTAACTCTTTCCCTTGCAATGTAGCTAGAGAGAAAACCTCGTACATATAGTCGGCATTGTCCCTGTCGTCCTGGACAAGGTAAGCCGGGTCGTCAAGATGCCTGGCAACTTCTTCTGGCACGAGACACAACGAGCCGCTCAGCTCCATTATCTGACGCAGGGATTGCTCTACCCTATGTCTGCCGATTATCGAGTACATCAGCGTGTCGCCAGTAATATAATCTGGTAGCCGGACTACCAAGTTTCCGTTGAGCAAGGAGACTTCGGTTTGTTGGTTCATACTCCATGCATAGAGGTTAACGAAACTGAAATCGGCGTATGGCGCAAATTTAGATGTGATAGCCTCAACTTCCGCCCGGTGGCCGATATCCAACGTGGTAAATGCGGGGAAGGTGCCGATCATTAGGCTTCCTCAACGCCAAAAGACACCGATGGAAGTTGCGGCCCCATAGCCTTAAAGATGTCTGTGTAGGGTATGGCCACTGGCGTGGACCTGCGGCCATAGAATGATTCAGGGGTGACCATATCATCGCGGCCCATCAATGGTTCGCATTCAATACCTACACGGCCAAAAGAGACGGCAGACGCGCGGTTAATACTGGCGAATACAGCGGATTCGCCAGGTTCAGGATTGCTACGTTCAACTAGGCCAAAAAGGGTTAAGTACCCCAGGTCTACCGTACGGAAGCCATGGTACTTCTCGACAGGCTCACCGACGCGGATATTAGTCTCTACGGCAATACATTTATCCAACTTTAGGCCGCGTGATTCGTAGTATGCGCGAAAGTCTTCTGGCGTAAAGTTACCAAGCCCTACAAGCTCATCCACAAAGAGAAAGCCGGTCGAGTCAGGGTGCGCTTCGGTGCGCATTAGACCAGGGCTAGAAATAGTACCGACATGTACGACCCGGCTTGATTCCAAACGCGTATCGACAAGTGCGAACAGCAAGGTATTCTCTTCTTCTTCGGCGGGGAATTCGTTGACCTCGGGGAAGAACTTAGCCTCCTGGCCACGTACGAAGTTAGAGAATGGGTGGTCAGGAGCGATCAGCGCCGAATATACCCCTTCCTCGGGATAAATGCCTCGAACGGATGCAACGATCTGCTGATCCAGAACGTCAAGTTCGGACTGGTCAAGGTCGTAACGGGGGCGGAAGCCCTCTTCGCCCTGACCCAATGGTGCTTCCATGGCTAAACTCATGATTGTTCTCCTTTCTGTGCTTTTTGCCTTAATTTATGGGCTCCATAGTGCAAGCCAGCGACTCCTAAAGCGGCCAGTGCAAGGTGGGTTGGGCTGGCCAGATTCTCGTAACCTGCAGAAAGTAGTGCGCCTTCCACTGCCATGTAACCGGAGACCATAGCGGTAGTGCGCAAACCATAGCTACGGTTCTGTTCGGCTGTCCTTGATGGGTCTCGGCGCTGCATGGCTTCAAGCATCACCACAGTCCCCAAATTGAGGGCTACTGCGGCCTGGATGGTAATTGGCAACTTCTTGCCTTCTTCTGGATCCTTGGGCAAGTTCGGCACCAGCCGGCCAATTCGAAGCGGTGGTACCAAACGGTTAAGTGTCTCTTTAAAATTGTCGATTTTTTCGCAGACCGTATTAAGGATAGGGCGGATCCGGTCATCGGCTATCCACTTCGAGGCTGCCAAGACGGCCGAACCTTCGGTAGCTAGAGTAGCCAGACCCAGTACAGCTGCACCGACGGCCGGGTTGTGTGCATACTCTTGCGAAGCCACGAGCAGTCCATAACGCATGACGTCGTCAGTTGGCAGCATTTCGTTGATAATCACACCGGCCTTGAGGACTTTCATCCCTAGTGCTTCGCGGGCCTGCGGCTCTTCGGCTACATCAGGCGCAGCGTGACGGGACTCATAGTACGAGGTAGCCTCGACTGCGTCCAAACGATCCTGCTCCTCATCGTC
The DNA here is from genome assembly GCA_035758825.1 of Saccharimonadales bacterium (SeqCode). Taxonomy (GTDB): domain Bacteria; phylum Patescibacteriota; class Saccharimonadia; order Saccharimonadales; family UBA4665; genus JARIHD01. The sequence goes on along the minus strand of DASTWA010000014.1, from coordinate 31,645 downwards.
GGCCTCGCGCAGATGGCGCGGTCCAACACCTTCAAAGGGAGCGGGATAACCCATAGAGAATTCGTTTATCATCACTTATCCTCCAAGTAATACGTCTTGGGTATTTCAAAGCCATTAAATTGCGATCCATAGACCAAGGTGTAAGCCCCGGTGGCCCCAATGTAAATCTTGTCGCCGACGTTCAAGTCAGATGGCAACATGTAGTCGTTGCCGAGAGTGTCGTAGGCATCGCAAGTCGGGCCCGTTAGGACAAATGACTTCTTGTTGGCGTGTGGTGACTTGTCCGTAAAGATCGGGTACTTCCAGCCAGGTATCTCCAGTGGTTCGATAAGGCCCTGGAAGACGCCCATGTCCAAGTACAACCAATCAGTACCAGTACGATGCTCACGGCCAATAACAGAAGTGACGAGCATACCCGTATTAGCAGAGACATACCTACCCGGCTCGATAATCGCCCTGATGTACCCCGGGATGAATTCATCGAGAGCTTCGTTAATTGCCCTGGCCGACTCTACAACAGTGGGTGCAATATCTTCATATACTGCCGGGAGTCCACCGCCAAGGTCCAGGAATTCGATGTTGATTCCTTTGTCGGCCAAACGCTTAATTAGGCCGCCGCACATCTCGATTGCGGCCCGCCATGCGGCCGGATTTTCGGACTGTGAGCCGACGTGGAAGGTCAAGCCCTTAACCTTTAGGCCGGCGTCCTCAGCCAACGATGCGTAAGGGATTGCATATTCGGCTTCGATACCAAATTTGGATGACAGTGGGAATTTGCTGCCGTAGTCAGGGGTCTTTAGACGCAAGTTTACAATGCTTTCAGGAGCGTTCTCTTTTAGTTTCTCAATCTCTTGCAGGCTGTCCGCGGCATAAAACCGGATGCCAGCCTTGTAAGTCTGGGCAATGTGGGCTGGTACCTTGACGGGGTTACTGTAGAGAATACGGTCGGCACTGACGCCGAGGCCCTCAAGCAAGCGCCATTCACCGCCGGAGGCAATGTCATAGCCAGCTACCAAGTCATCAATTGACTCCAGTAGTCGTTTGTCATTATTGCTTTTGACTGCGTAATAGATATCTACACGAGGCAGCAGCTCCTTTAGGTGCTGGATTCGCTCTCTTGCAATACGCAAATCCATCACAAAATAGGGTGTCTCAAACCCACGGAATGGAGTAATTTTCTCCATCCATGCGCTCTTTTCTTCTTCTCTCATTGCTTAAACCACCAATAAACTCAGCCGCGCACAGTGGAAAGCGCGGAAACTACACAGAAAATATCCTGAAATGGTGCTGGCTAGTTTCATGCTTATTTACTTAGACCAAGAAAACAGGGGAAACAAAAAACGACGCCAGGCGATTTGGTCGCCTTGGCGTCGGGTATGTCTCCTAATTTGCGATCTCTTTCGAGATTGACTATATAGTACTACTAAAAATGTAAAATGTCAATATTCATGTGAGATATGTCACGAGTTACCGAAGTAAATTATACTTGCGGGAGCGCACGAACATGTGTTACTACTAGATAAGGATCACTACCAAAACAAATAGACGAGGGTACATGTCCGATAAACCCAGGGCTGTCGTCGTCGAAGATGATCACGACATCCAATTTCTATACAAGCTCAAACTTGAGCGAGAAGGGTTTGAAGTAGCAGTCGCGTCCAATGGCCAAGAAGGCCTCGAAGTTATCAAACAATTCCGCCCGGATATCATTTTGCTTGACCTGATGATGCCCATAATGAGCGGTTCCGAGATGCTTGCCCAGATGCGAGCCGAGGAATGGGGCAGTGACGCACGTGTGATTATCCTGACCAATATTAGTAAAGATGAAGCGCCACAAGCGCTTCGTTTTTTGCATGTTGACCGATATATCGTCAAGGCGCACCACACTCCGGCCCAAGTGGTCACTATAGTTCACGAGGTGCTTGGCATTCGTGCAACTTAATGTCATTATGTTTTACCAAAAGTGCTACACTTATTAGAGAAAGAGAGGGATTATGAGCACTAAAATCGCAATCATCGAAGACGACCAGGCTATCTCGCAGATGTACCGCATCAAGTTCGAGGCAGAAGGTTATACGGTGGAGACTGCGGACAATGGACAGCTTGGGCTTGAACTCGTTGAGAAGATGCGCCCGAACATTGTGCTCTTAGACCTCATGATGCCGGTAATGACGGGCGAGGAAGCCCTGGCTAAGCTACGCGCAGCCGAGTGGGGCAAAGGCATCAAGGTTATTATTCTCACTAACAAAGGTGAACAAGAAATCCCTGACGAAGTCAAAGAAATGGGCGTAACTGCCATCATCCTAAAAGCAGACATGACACCACGCCAGGTAGCCGAACTGGTCAAGGCCAAATTAGCCGAATAAGATTAGAACACTGGTACAATAGGTGTTATGAAAGTCGCAGTCATCGGATATGGCATCGAAGGCAAATCTGCCGTCGATTACTGGCTGAAAAGGGGCGCGGAGGTAACCGTTTGCAAACGGACCGAGGTTAGTGACCTGCCGCCCGGCGTCGGGCTTCGATTTGGCGAGGGTTACCTAAAAGGCCTGGATGCATTCGACGTTATCAGCCGCACCGGGAGCGTACACCCCAACCTTATCCTGGGCGCGAACACCGGTGTAGAGGCCAAAATAACCACTGTTATCAACGAGTTTTTCCGCTCCAGCCCTACCAAGAACGTCATCGGCGTAACCGGCACCAAGGGCAAAGGTACGACGTCGACACTCATCTACCAAATGCTAAAGGTAGCGGGCAAGCACGTCTTTCTGGCCGGCAACATCGGCAGCTCGCCGCTTGATTTTATCGACGAGCTGACCCCTGACAGCTGGGTTGTGCTTGAGCTTTCCAGCTACCAGCTGTATGACCTCAAACAAAGCCCGCATATCGGTGTTTGTCTGACTGTAGTTCCAGAGCACCTTAACTGGCATGGCACAATGGAAGACTACGTCCGCTCCAAGTCGCAATTATTCGCGCACCAGACAGATATAGACATAGCGATTTACTTTGCCGACAACCAGGCCTCACACGACATCGCCAGTACCAGCCCGGGCGCCAAAATCCCCTACTACGCTGTGCCGGGCGCTTATGTAGAGGACGATACGTTCCTGACTATCGACGACCAACAGGTATGCGAAGTCTCCGAAATCAAGATGGTCGGCAAACATAACTGGCAGAACGCCTGCGCGGCCGTCACTGCCTTTTGGCAGGTACTGCGTGAGATCGAGCCGCCGCGCTCAGTGCTCCTGAGCTTTGCCGGATTGCCGCACCGGATTGAGTTTGTCCGCGAGGTGAACGGCATCCGTTACTTTAACGACTCGTTTGCCGCCAACCCCAGCGCCACCGAAGCTGCCATAGAAGCCGTAGAAGGGCCGAAGGTCCTGGTCCTGGGTGGATTCGACCGCATGCTGCCATTAGAACAGTTCGCCCAATTCATTAAGTCCCACGAGAAAGAATTAGCCGGCGTGCTACTCGTTGGCCAGAGCGCTCCACGTTTGGCCGGAGAGCTGGAAGAAGCCGGCTTCGCACATTTCAAGGCCAGCAGCGCCGCTACCATGCCTCAGATCGTAGCCGAGGCTAACGAGCTCGCCAGGAGCGGCGAGTCAATCCTGTTATCGCCAGGCTTCCCGAGCTTTGACATGTTCAAGAACTTCGAGGACCGCGGTGAACAATTTAAACGTGAGGTCATGTCGCTATGAGCCAGTTCCAGCAATTCATTTTTGAGTCCTACCAGTTTACCCCCGAAGACCGCACCCTGAGGCTCAAGTATGCCCTCGATGACGCCTACCATTTTACCGAGACGTTCCGGTTTAATTTTGACTATGTCGACTACAGCCCCGAGGCGCTGGACCGTGCTTTGCAGCTGTTATTTTTTGTTGCCGGCGTCTCGTACTACAAAAAGTTCCTGCCGCCCCAAATCGTGGTCAAGCAAGGCGACATTGACACGCCTACCGCCCAATTCCTGGGCAAGACCTACCAAAAGGGACTGGGCGAGCTTTTTTACGTTAACCAGCTCGACCCGAACACGCCGGTCGCCTTCCCGGCCACCATGCAATCCAAGCAGCCAGTGACAGTCCACGGCGAGGGTAAGCTTATCGGGCTGGGCGGAGGCAAGGATTCGCTAGTGACCGTAGAGCTGCTCCGTCAGGCTGATCAGAACCTCGCCACCTGGAGCCTCAACCACCAATCGCAACTTACGCCGTTGGTTGAACGGGTTGGGCTGCCGCATTACTGGGTTGAACGCGAGTGGGACCCTCAATTGGCGCAATTAAAAGGCAAATCCTACAGCGGCCACGTGCCCATATCTGCCATCTTCGCCTGCGTAGGCGCTGTCGTCTGTATCCTTTCGGGCAAGCGCGACAACGTAGTATCTAACGAGCAGTCAGCAAACGAACCGACCCTGCACTACCAAGGCGTAGACATCAACCATCAGTACTCCAAATCACAGGAGTTCGAACAGGACTTCCAGCAAATCTTGGCACACAACTTTGGCGACAGCCTCAGATATTATTCCTTCCTCCGGCCCTACAGTGAAGTACGCATCGGCGAACTTTTTGCCACCATCGGCTTCGAGAAGTACAAGGACGTCTTTAGCTCTTGCAACCGCGCCTTTATACATACCAGTGACCGGATGTCATGGTGCGGCGAGTGTTCTAAGTGCGCCTTTGTCTACATGGTTTTGGCGCCCTTTATCAAAGAGGACGACCTAAACGCGCTATGGCACGGCAAGAACCTGCTAAAAGACCCGGCCCTTGAAACGACCTACCGGAACTTGCTCGGCATCGAAGGCGACAAGCCGCTTGATTGCGTCGGCGAAGTCAAGGAATCCCGCGAAGCCATGCATCTTTCTCAGTCTATATACCCTAAGTTAAGAGAAAAATATCAGTTTGAACTACCCGAAGACTACAGCTACCGCACGCTAGGCTCTGACCAGATGCCGGCCGACGTCAAAGAGCTCTTTGCAAAGGTTACTGCTCCGTTTGAGCAGAACGACGGGCAGCGCGGATAACGTTATCGAATAAGGCGCAGACCGTCAGTGGTCCAACCCCGCCCTTTTGCGGTGTAATAACCAGGTCGTCACGATCATAGACTTCGGGAGCAAGATCGCCTACCGTGTGGCCTTCTTCGCCAGCAACGCCAGCGTCAACAACGACGGCGCCGTATTTAATCATGTCCGGAAATAGGATTGCCGGGCTGCCGGTGGCCGTAATAATCACGTCGGCTTCGGATGTAGCGGCCTTCAGGTCTTTGGTAGAACGGTCAGCGACAGATACGTCAAAGCCGGAGGCCAGGAGCATACGCTCCAGTGGCGCGCCAACCAACTTGCCGCGGCCGACCAAGAGTATCTTTTTGCCTTGGAGGTCAACATTGTAGCCCGCCAGCAGCCACAGGATAGCCAAGGGTGTTGCCGGGTCGAACAGAGCGTTCTTGCCCAAGGCATCAACATCTTTCTCGGGGGCGACCATATCGACCAGCTCCTCGGTCTGTTCGGGATCTTCCAGGGGTAGCTGGATGATAATGCCATGCACGGAATCGTCAGCGTTTAATTGCTCCAGTGTGGCTGGAACGTCGGCCTGCTTAACGCGATGTACCTCGACTTCGACCTCTATGTCGGCGCCATAGGCCTTCTTCATGCGCATATAAACGTTAATGACCGGGTGGTCGATAGTCACGACAATCGCCAGCTTCGGCACGACATGCAATGCCTGGCGCAAACCACGCACCTGGTGCGCCTGCCGTTCTTTAATAAAGCTGGCTAATTCTTTGCCGTTAAGAAGTTTCACGGGGGTATTGTAGCAGATTACGCACCATAATGCTTGCACAACGAATTTTGCGCCGTATAATTGCAGATGCGTAAAACGCAGTATGGAATATGATCAAAAAGATCACACCACGAGAAATCCTCACGAGAGTTGACTGGCGCGAAGCGTCCGCCTGCCGGGACGAAGATCCTGAGCTCTTCTTTTCGGTCGGCAAAGCCGGCCCGGCCCTTAGTGAGATCGAACAAGCCCGGAGTGTCTGCCGCGGCTGCGTGGCAATTGGCTATTGCGCCTTGTACGCGCTGGACACTGGCCAAGATTTTGGCGTTTGGGGCGGCACTAACCAAGACGAACGACGCGCATTGCGCCGCCAGAAAGGCTTCGACAGCACAACTTTTGCCCAAGGGTTGCAGGACGGGTTCGCCGCAGCTCATCCTGACGCCGAACTGCTTCCGCCGATCGACCGGCCAGAACCCCCCAGCCCTCCATCGGGGCTAACCACTGACACCGAGCCACAATATGCCCAAAGATAGTCTTGCAAGAACAGGGGTGATGTGCTATATTACTTAAGTTCCTTTTATGGGCCACTAGCTCAGCTGGTTAGAGCGTCTGCCTCTTAAGCAGAATGTCCTGGGTTCGAGTCCCAGGTGGCCCTCCAAACATAAGCACTATGAGAGACCTCTGATATACGGAGGCCTTTTTATTTGTTAAAATCTACGCAATGACAAATTTTAGCCTCGAAGCACCAACCGTACTTGTTGATATGGACGGTGTATTGGCTGATTTTGACCAAGAAATACAGAGCCGTCTTGCAAACCGCCATCCTAGTATTCCAATTGCGCCCCGTTCTAATTTTTATATAGCCCAGGACTATCCTGAGCATGTTGATTTGGTAAGGTCACTATCCGACGAAGAGGGCTTTTTCATATCGCTCCCCGTGGTAGACAATGCACTCGACGGGTGGCAGCGAATTCTAAGCAACGGCTATACGCCCAGAATTTGTAGTTCACCGATACGAACAAACCAACGTAGTCGCCAAGAGAAACTAGGATGGCTCGAACGGGAGTTTGTGCCTATCTTTGGAAAGTGGGTAGTTGATCAGGCAATTATAGCTAAAGATAAAGCAGCGTACGATGGTATAGCGCTCATAGATGACCGCCCTGGGCTGCAAAGTGCAGACACAGCTTCATGGCAACATATTATTTTTGACAGACCATATAACAAACAAAGCCGGCAACCGCGCCTGTATGGATGGAAAGATAGTAATTTGCTGCACTTGCTTAAAGCGGCCGAGGTACGCCACGGTGAGGGTTGAGCTATACCGGTAAAATCAGGATAAGGTGAGGGATAATCTTACGGGGAATCAGTTTGGGTTTCAAAAAATACTGGTGGGCCCTCCAAGCATAGCCGTATTAAAGACTTCTCAATCGAGAGGTCTTTTTTGTTTGGTATAGTAAGTGGCATGAAACTATTTTGCTCGAATGCGTTCACGGGCGAAGACGTAGAAACGGTTACTAAACGTATGCGGTTGGTTGTCGATACGCTTAATAATGCAGGTCATGATGCCTAACCCACTAACTCAGCATGATCTTAGTCCTGATAAGCTGCGGGAGCGTATTGCCTGCCACCGAAGTGCACAATACACAACATGAGTGTATAATATAGCCTTTCACGTAGGTGAGCGTGTGAGCCGCATATGAATGGACGATTATTCTTTCTGGCGTATAAGCTGCCGAACCTGTTCGTGGGCCTGTCTATTCTCCTCGCCTGCTTCTTTTTGCTGGTATTCGTGCAGGGCTGCATTAAGACTGCTAGCCTGACTAGCGGATCGCCGTCATCCGGCTCGTCGGTGTATTATTCCAACAACCCCAACGCATTCGCGGCCGGTACGGATGAATTTTTACACGTCCTCGGTCAAAGCCTCGGTGGTACTTGGCGGGTCGCTAAGGGAGGCCTCCTGCATGCCGGAGCATCAACCGTCCAGGCGGCCAAGGCTGTTGCGGCCGCTGCTCGGGCTGTGGGCAAAGCCATAGCGGCGGGTTGCATGTGGGTCGTTCGCACGGCGGCGGGCGTTATAGTGTTTGTTCTGCAAATCCCGATTAATTTTTATGGTTTTATATCTTCTACTGACGCCGTAAACGCAGTAATAAGCCCCGCCAGTCATATCCACAACGAAGATGTACCCATCATTGACCCGGATGACCCCGCGTTGCGGACCGCCCAACAAGCCTTGCCCGCCGCCGGCCTGTCCTCCGGAGCCAATCCCGAACAGGCCGTGTGGCCGATGCATGGACAGATCACCACCTACTTTGGCGAAAAAGGCCGCTTCTATCGGACAACCCACACCGGTATCGATATAAGTGACGGCCAGCGTTCCGGCGTCACCCCTATCTACGCTTTTCGCAGCGGCAAGGTCATTTTGGTAGAGCGCTCCAGCGGATTAGGCAACCATGTAATCATCGACCACGGCAATGGCATAACCTCCGTATACGGCCATATGTACTCGGTCGCCGTTAAACCAGGGCAGGATGTAAACACGGCGACCGAACTGGGCCGTCAAGGTACGACCGGTGTTTCGACCGGTCCCCACCTGCATTTTGAAATCAGAGTAAACGGTCAGGCCACCGACCCGCGAGGATTCATCGCCGGCCACCCCTAGAAAACATCTCGACATAACTAATATTTCATTGTAGGATTAGCATCAGTAGCACTGTGGATGACTCATAGAGAAGGGAGATCCCTTTTTTGTTTGTAGGCACTACAAGTAAGGCTGCAGATCATTAACAAGTCGGTTCATTGAAAGATTTGAAAGAGGTGAGGGCTTTGGCCCAACTATTCCGCCTCAGAACGGGCAGTGTCCATGGCGTCAAACACGCCAAGCTGGGCACCAACAACCAGGACGCCGTCCTGGTGCAGGAGTTCGGGATCCCGTCATGGGGAACGAGCTATCGGATCGGTCTGATCTCTGACGGATGCAGCGGTATCCCCGCCTTCACCCACAGCGAGGTCGGTTCCAATCTGATGGTGGTGAACTGCCTGGCGCGTATTCAGGAGCTAATCATCGGCGGAGCACGCATGGAGGACATCCCCATGCCGCTGTACCACTCGGTGACGAACTTCATGCGCAACCTGGCGAACACCATCATGCCTGCCAACATCCACTGGCCGTTCGGCGTACAGTTCCGAGGCAGCAATGCCTTCCGCAACCAGATCAACGCCACCCGGCGGTTCACCATCGACTACCTGGCCGCAACCGTGGCCGGATTCATCGACGACGGCGAGACCCTGGTGGTCTTCCGAGCCGACGATGGCGTGGTGGGCGTAAACGACGAGGTGTTCATCGTCGACCAGAACAACCAGCCCGACTACCCCGCCCTGTCGATCAACAGCCCCGGCGGTGGATTCGACGTAAGCGTCTACGCATCGGCCGAAGTCCCGCGACTCTGGCTGGCAACGGACGGCCTCAAAGAACTGCTGGAAATGCCCCAACTGGGCCTGCCCGGTGCGTTCTTCGGAGGTGACGACAATCCGATGGGGTTGCAGTTCGCGCTCAACCGGCTCCGCAAGGAATACGGTGGCAAGATGGGCGACGACTGCACGGTTCTCACGAGGGAGCGATTGGAGGTGTAGGTCACCATGACCCAGTACGTGCTCGACGGGAAGACCTACCTGGTCGATCCCCAAGCCAAACTGGGCGCAGGTTCCGAGGGGATGGTTATCAAGCACCCCGAGGATGACGACCTCTGCGTCAAGCTGTTTCACCCGCCCGACCCGGCAAACCGCGAAGCGCTGCAGATCGCCGCATACCGCAGCCGGAAGCTCCAGGCCGTCTGTGCCCATCCGCTGAGCCTGCCGACGCAGTTCACGCTGCCGCTTCGGCTCGCCCACGACCCGACACTTCGGAAGGTCATCGGCTACCTGATGCGTCGTGTGCCGCCTGGCTACGACAAGCTGATCAAGCTGCTGGACAGTTCGTTCCGGACCAGTCATCAGATAGGGCTCAGCAAGATCGCCACCCTGTTCGCCGGCATCTTCGATGACCTCGAACTGGTTCACGACGCTGGACGAGTAGTCGGCGACGTCAACCTGGGCTGTGTCATGTTCGACCCCAACGATCTCCTACGAGCGTGGGTCGACACGGACAGCTGGGGGCTTGAAGGTTATCCATGCCTGGCGACGACCGAGATGTTCGCGCATCCCGACCTGTACGCCAACCTGACCCCCGGCGGTACCCACGTCGAACCCGCACCGCACCATGACCGGTTCGCCTTCCTGGTCGCCTTTTCACTGCTGGCGATCCCTGGAGCGCATCCCTTCCGGATGGGGTCACACCCAACCGTCAAAGGGCTCCAGAACCGGGCAAAGGCCGGTATCACCATCTTCGACCCCGGTGTCACCTTCCCCCAAATGCTGGGCAGCCCCGAAGTCCTGAGCGATGAAGTGCTGCACGCACTGGTGGAACGGCTGAAGAGACGGCTCGAAGACCCGCTGGATCCGGCCCTGCTACGCGCGTTCGCGCAAGGCATCGCCACCTGCAAGACCTGCAGAACGGACTATCACTCCTCACGGAAGACGTGCCCGAAATGCCACGAGGCAACGACCATCGAGGTCACCGGGCTCGTCAACCTGATCATCGAGGAGCTGTTCAAGGCGCCGGGAATCCTTCTGTTCGCCCAAGCTCTAGACAAGGACCTCTACCTGGTCTGCCGCGTCGGCAGTCAGACACGAGTCATCCGCGTCAATGAGCAAGGCACCGCGGCCACCCTTGATACAGCCCTGCCGAGCATCCCGGGCGCCCGCTACCGGTTCTTCGCGAACTGCTTGGTGGTGTGTCCCGAGCCAACCCGGCCTGCGCCAGCAAAACTGGAGCTGTACCGCATCAGCGGCAGCACCCTGGTCCGCCTCGAAGGCACTTCTACGGGAGTCCTGGAGGGCGAATCAGCGGTGTTCGACACCAGCTCACGGTACCTCTACCGGACGGCCTCGAACGCCCTGGTCCGCAGTGACCTGTTCGGGCCGCAAGGCGTCGTGTACGACACGCACGTGACCGAAGTGCACCAGCGTCAGAGCTGGTTCACCGCCGATCACAACACCGGGGCTGACCGCGAGGTCATCTTCGGCTACGACCGGGCCCTCCGCAACTGGGAGTGGTTCGTAATCCACGGCAATGCCAAGGGCAGCCGCTACCAGTACCATCCGGTCGGCGACCTGGGGCTACACGTCGACGAGACAATCGAAGACTTCGCCGTGTACTTCAGTGCCAACTCGGTACTGCTCGCCATACTGACGTCCTACCAGGGACGCGACTATGCGCGTTACGCGCTGATCGGCCTGGACGGAAAAGTTCACCAGAACCAGACCGTCGAGTCAACCGACAGCACGTTCCCGCTGTGGTCGACACCACGCGGCAAGCTACACCAAGGAGCGAGTGTGCTGCACATGACCCCCAGCGGGATCGTGAAGCAGTCGCTCAGCGACGGCACCTGCACCACGCTGACCAGCACCCAGGGTCAGTTGAACATCGACGACCAGCTGTTCCGTTTTGGCAGCAGGGTCGGCATCGCCCGTCGGAGTGGCATCGCCACGATGACAACCCGGAAGTAAGTTCACTGGCCAACCGGCCGCAACCGAGGAGAGGTTCATGAAAGCCATCGACCTGACGCTCCCCGAGGGTGTCGAGATCGCACCGCACGCAGACCTGGTACACCAGCCGGACTTCTGGGACCCCCGGAAGGCTTACGCCTGGTACTCGCCGGACATCGATGGCGCCTTCATCGAGGGCGTCAAGTTCCGGCGTCACCACAACCTGCGCACGGCTGCACAGCTGGAGCAGGACGGCATCAGCAACATCGCGATGCTCACCGACCTCCAGTTCGACTTCCGTGACGAGGGACGACTGCCGGTACAGGGCACCGACGACGTGGTACTGCGCTGCTGCACGCGGCTGCTCAACGGCACCATCGGCACGGACTACTACACGGGGTTCGTGTACTCCCAGGACGGCCACGTGCCGTACCACATCAGCTACGCCACCCGCTGGCGCACGACGGACGGTTCGCCGTTCGACCTGCGCAACAACAAGGCGGCCGTGCTGAACCTGGTCGACGAGAAGATGGGGGTCTTCCAGGCCACCTGCTTCGACCCCGCCGACGGTTCACCCATCGACATGGGCTACATCCAGTCCATGCTGAACATCAAGGACACCGTCGCCTACTGGAACTACCTCCAGCAGACCGGCCAGGGCCCCGTCTGGATTTTCGCCGGGCACTGCAAGCTCGGAACGGACGGTGTCAACCTGCATCCGCTCCTGAGCGAGACGCTTGCCTTCATCGAGGGCGCGCGCTTCGTAGCGCCGGTGCCGGTCTCCAAGGGACACATCCGTGACACCGACTGGTTCGGCCCCCTGGAGCCGTGCCGGCCCGACCCGACTCACCCGCAGGGTGGGTTCCAGAAGGCCATCGTCGACCTGTTCGCGCAGGCCAAGGGCTGGGTCGAGTTCTTCGGCGTTGCCGAGGACTTCTGCAACTTCAACATGCAGAAGCAGGTCATGCGGTTCTTCGACGGCACGCCGTTCTTCAACCAGATGGCGTTCGCCACCGACGGCACCGCAGCCATCGTGCCCAACGCGCCCCACGTGCTGGCCCTCTACGACGAGGCCCAGAGCAAGGGCGTCCGCTTCTTCACCCACGACCAGCCGTTCGCGACCACCGCGTAACGGAAACCAACGAGGAGGACAGCAATGTCACAGGCAAGCGAAATCGCCGCGTTCTTCCAGGACCCGGACGCATCCAGCGCCGTGGTCATGGCCGCCAACCAGATCGCCGCACCGCTCGTCCAGGGCGCCACGCTGACGGCCGACGAGACCGTCATGGGCGGCGGCCTGCGAGTCGTGTTCTTCATCCTCGACGCTTCGCCCTCCATGGAGGACGTCGCCGACGGGCTGCGGAACGGCTTCAACAACGACTTCGTGCCGGCCGTACGTGCCGCCCGCGAGGATGACATCAGCGCCCTGCGGGTCGGAGGCACCGCCTTCAGCAGCGGAGCACCGAAGCCCATCTGGGTCGCCAGCGACGGGACGCACTTCCACCCGTTCAACCAGCTCCCCGAGCTGACGGCCAAGGACTACGACCCGAACCGGGGCTGGGGCACTGCTCTGCACCGCGCCATCCTGGACGGAACCGCCCAGGCCCTGAAGTACGTCGCGGAGCTGCAGCTCCAGACCGGCATGGATGTCGACGTCGACATCGTCATCCTGACCGACGGCGCCAACAACGAGGCACCGCGCGACGCCAGCCAGATTTACCAGATGATCACCGGTCGCGACAAGACTCGCGTCCGCTACGTGTTCTTCTACTTCCAGACCGACTACGGCCTGGGCGACCCGAAGGAATACGCAACCGACCAGCTCGGCATCGATGGCGAGCAGGTCCAGTCCTTCATGGCCAAGCCCGGTGAGACCCCGCAGCAGCGAGCCGCACGGTTCCGCGCCCTCATGCAGGTGCTCAGCAAGGTCTCGGCCGCCCGCAACACCTCGGCCGTCGTGGCCACTTCCGCCGTCCTCCAGGACGAGGAACTGATCTGAACCGACAGATGATTCACACTTCATGACCCGGATGACTCCGGATCGTGAAGGCTATCGCTCCTGGGCGGCACACACGTCAACACTCACAGGTCCGCCTGTGAACCGTGTGCCGCCCGGGACGATAGTTATTGCTTCTATGAATGTGCGTTCATACTGACGAGCTGAAAACAGCGAAAAGCTAAATATTGCGTGCATCTTTGTCTCGTCACATCAGCAAATTACAGATATAATAATAATTATGGATAACCGGCAACCCGCATTGCAACGGAGTCAGGAGTTATTTACCTCTCCCGTGGAACTTCAAAATGTCCTTATGCGGGCAGCAAAATCAACGCGGCCCAAGGCAAAATCGCTTGTCATTACGTTTGTTGGCGGCTCAGCCAGCGGCAAGACCAGTGTCGCGGCGCGTCTGGGCACCAGAATGGACACCAAGTCTCTGCTCTTCTCGCAGGACAGATTCCAGCGTGGGATTGATTTCCTAGAAAATAAAAGCACCCCTTACCGCTTTGACGATCCGCGCAATTTTGATCTTCCTGGCTGCGAGGCTGCGCTCAGGCGGTTGGCCGGAGGCTTGGCTGTGGACGTGCCCGACTTTGACATGATCGCGAATCATCGCATAGACACAGAACGCCTGGATCCGGCACCAATCATTATTTGGGAAGGGATTTATGCGGCCTACTCGCCCGAACTTGAATCCCTGGCCGACATCATCGCCTACATTGATGTACCCTATGGGCTGCGGACATTACGCCGTATTTCGCGGTACTTCCGTCGCGGCGAAGCCATCGAGATAGACGACTTGTCCCTCCCCGCCTACCACATGCTCAATTACGTACTCAAAGCCGAAGAAGACTTTGTGGTAAAGCAAATCCCGAAGGCCGACTATCTGCTGCGCTTCCGCTCACACCGGTTGGACAATGAGCTCAGGACACTACACGATGCCGCGGCAAAATATAGTCACCGCTGGCACCGTCCGAAGGGGTCACCGATTCAGACCAAGACGTTCGCAGGTATTACATTCAGCATTTTTCAGGATGCCTACGGCATTTATGAACACGAACATCCTCTGTATGTCGCCAAACTCGATCCCGACACCATCCAAAATGCCCTCAAGAATTGGCAGACGGTGCTAAGCTTTTAGCGGTTGTCGCCGGCGCCTTTGATTTTGCCGCGGCGGTTGCGGTCGGCAAGCTTTTCGGCGTTGGTCCGCATAATGTCATCCAGGCTAATACCCAAGGTGTGGGCAAAAACTGCCACATACCAAAGCACATCGCCCAGCTCTTTCTTAAAATCCTGGACATCATCATCGGTCAGCTGGCCGTCACGGTAAGCCACGATCTTCTTCCATTTTTCAATGACTTCGCCGGCCTCACCGGCAATGCCCATCGCCCAGATAGTCTTTTCCATGATGGGTTCGTACTCATTTACGGCGGTAGTCAATGCTACCTTCTGGTATTCGTCAGCTGTCATGGTTAGGATTATACGTCAGTTGTTTTACGGCACACAACTAAAGATCGATGCCGCTGCCTGGCTCGTATAGTACCAGGTCATCAGCCGACATCTCCCACGCTTCCTGGACCGGCTGGATAATCCGCCAGCTGGCAAGCACTTCGTCGCTACTCGTAAACAGAGTGTGGCTTGACCTCATCGCATCAACCAGGACCTGTTCATACGCTTCCGGCAAAGCATCAAAGTGGTCCTTAAATGCCAGATGCAGTGAGTGCTGTTCCATCTTCCATGAATACCCCGGCACCTTAGTCCACAAATAGACGTCTACCCCCTCATCAGGCTGAAACGTAATGACAAGCTGGTTAGCCTCAAAATCTTCGTCTTTTTTGTAGGTAATCCGTATCTCGGTCGTTTTGGCGTCCAAAGCCTTGCCCGTTATAAGGCGGATAGGCACGCCCTCCCAGGCCGGATCGGCTGACTGCAGCCGTAGGTCGACGAAGGTCTCGGTGTTGCTCTTTTGGTCGCCGACTTCGTCACGATACCCAGCATACTGGCCTCGCACGACCGACCCAAAGACCGGTTTGGCCGGATCGATACGGAGCTGCTCCAGCGCCCGAAGCCGGTTCTCTGGTACCGTCGAAAGGTTAGACCCCTTAGGCGTCGTCATCAGAGTCAGCGCTGCAAGTTGCAGTAGATGGCTTTGGACCAAATCCCGGAGCGCTCCGGTCTGCTCGTAGAAGGCTGCGCGGCCCTCGATGCCGATTTTTTCGCTGGCGACAATATCAATTTTTTCGATAAAATTCTTATTCCAGGTGCGCTTGAACAGCGAATTGCCTTGCCGAAAGACGATCAGGTTCTGGGCCATCTCTTTGGCCAGGTAATGGTCGATGCGATAAATTTGGCTTTCGCCGAAGTACTGGCGGGTTTGTGCCACCAGCTCTTCGGCCGACGCCAAGTCTGTCCCAAAAGGTTTCTCCAGCAAAAGCTTGGCCCGTGGCTGCTTGGCGAGGCCAGACTGACCGAGCAGTTCTACAATGGGGCGCGATATCTGGGGAGGGACCGACAAATAAAACAAGCGCTGCGCAGCCACGCCCATATCCCGGGCCATATCGTCCAGGCCGGAGGCCAACTGCCGGTAGTCGGCAAGGGATGCCAGATCCATCTGGCGCATGGTCAGATGACTGCGTACATAGGGCGCATCGATGCCTTTCAGCACTTCTTCTGGCGATACTGCGCGCCGCGTAACACCTATGAGCCGAAAATGCGCCGGTAAGGCCCCTGCCTTGGCAATCTGTTCAATGGCCGGAATAAGTTTGCGTCTGCTTAGGTCGCCGGTTATCCCAAAGATAACGAGCAGCGTTGGCGTGTCCATCAGCTAATCTCTAGTTCGCGTTCCAGCCACTTCATGTCGGTGACGGTAAGTCCTTTGCGGCTAATCAACACTCTGCCGCTCTTTTTGAGGCTCTGCAGCTCGCGGCTGAATGTCTCCCTGGATAGTCCGGCGGCCTGGGCCAATTCGCCTTCGTGGATGTTTATACTGCAGGCGCTGCCCGCATCGGCCGTGCCAAAGCGGCGGCAACTAATATACAGTTCAAAAAGTGCCCGGCGATGGGCATTGCTGCCCACCATAAATGCCATACGTTTAGTTAACCCCTCGACGCCCCGGAACACCCGCGCCAACAGGTCAAAAAGAACATCCGGGTTGTCTTTTAGAAAGGCGACCACATCGTCGGCTGGAGCAACGTGATAAGTGCATTTGGTGGCCGTCTCGTAAAAGTACTCGTTAGGCTCGCCGTTAATAACCCAGGCCATGGGAAAGAATGCGCCTTCCTTGTACGTATTCACTACCATTTCACTGCCGTGGTCAGATATGTCATATTTTCGGACGCGACCGGTGGTCAAGAAAAACACGCCTGCAGGCTCGTCACCTGCTTGGATCAGAATTTCACCCGATTTGGCGGCACGAAGTGTGTATGCGGAAAAAAAGTCGTTTAGCTTGTTAGTGACCGTCGTCATAATACCTCTTTCTACAAGAACTATAACTCCACTGGGCCAAAATTGGCAATCCGACGGATAAGAATAGGCAGAAAGGTCACCTGCACGCTGTTACGTTTCGCTGATACGCCCGTCCTGAAGCCGGAATACCTTATCGGTCTTACCGGCAATAGACAAATCATGCGTTACTGCCAAGATGGTAGTATTTTCGGTTCTGCTTAAAGAGTGGAGCAGGTCGAATATCAGCTTGCCTGTCTGAGTATCCAGGTTGCCTGTGGGCTCGTCGGCCAGAATAAGCTTGGGCTTATTGGCGAGCGCCCGCGCTATCGCCACACGCTGTTGCTCTCCACCAGACAGACGCGTGGGCCTGCGCCCCTGCTTGTCTTCGTTCAGGCCAACCTGCGCCAGCAGTTCTGATGCTCTTTGTTTACGCTTGCCTGCTACCACCCCGGCAAATTCCAAGGGAAGCATGACATTCTCGACTGCAGTCAAGTTTGGCACAAGATTGTACTGCTGAAACACAAACCCGATGTCATTACGGCGGTACTTAATGAGTTTGGCGTCCGATACTTGAGTGATATCCTTGTCGTCGATGACAATGCTCCCCTCGGTAGGTTTATCCAGGGCTCCCAGTAGCGCGAGCAAGGTGCTTTTGCCGCTCCCGCTCTTGCCGACGATTGCTGCAAACATCCCGGTCGGGACGCGAAAGCTGACATTGTCGACGGCATGAATCTTATCGTCGCCTGACTGGAATACCTTCTGTAGTCTCTTGACTTCTAACATGCTACTCTCCTCGCAATACTTCTGCTGGCCTTACTTTTGCGATGAGCCACGCCGGGATGGCACTTCCCAAGATCGCGACAATTATCATGCCCGCCAATCCGATCGCCAGCGTGCCCGCTCCAACGCTGGTGGTCACGTCGCCGACAAGCTCGGTCGTGTCCTTAAACGTCTCACCCGACGATACGCCGTTCATCTTCATTATGCGCGGCCCAGTTCCAGCTTTTGGTCCTGTCTCCTGGTTGGCGGCAACAGATGATGACGTGTTACTGCTAACAAGGACATTAGCAATCGCCCCACTACCCACAAAGGCTGCGCCCAGGCCGATAAAACCACCCATAGCCACGAGTACCACAGCCTCTATAACAAACTGCGAGACAATGCTGCGGTTGGAGCCGCCGATTGCCTTGAGCACGCCAATTTCGCGGCGGCGCTCACGGACGATGACAAACATCACCATCAGGACGATTACTGCCGATGCAGCCAACGAGGCAACAAACCCAACGATCGAGATATTTTGAACGCTTTTGAGGCTCTCTATGGCCTGGCGGACATTTTCTTGCGATGAGGTTACGTCTACATTATCTTCTCCAAGATTCTTCTTGATATCGGCGATAACTGATTCCAGGTTTTCGATCGAATCCGCTTGCACGACTATCGCCGAGACCTCGTCGGGTAATTCTGCCAGTTCCTGGGCGGTATCCAACGGCATTACGACCGTATCGTTAGCAAACTTCGTCCCTTGGTCAAAAATACCCACGACCGTAAACGTCTCGTCATAAGCCAAAAACGTAGACCCAACCGTAAGATTATTCTTTTCGGCCAGGTCTTTGCCGACAAGGGCGCTATATGTATCGCCATCTTTCAATGCGCGGCCCTCAGTAAGATTGATCTTCTTGCCCTGTTGGTCATACTCTCCGTTAAAGCCGAGTGCGCGGATCGGCAACTTAATCTCGGGCATTGCTTCGGCCGATTCTCCGCCCGATGCATTAAAACGGCGGCCCAGAGTGCCGGCTTCGATAGACGATTCAAGATTGGTTTCCCCCGGTTCTTTGCCGCTAAAGGCCCGCATCTTGATGCTCGCGTTAGAGTTCTCGCCGCCCTCAGTCTGTAACGTAAGGCTCATCGATGCGCTGACCGACCCGACATGCGCGACATCTTTTATGGCGGCCACGTTATCCGCTGTCAGCGGCTCACCCCCGCCCTGCAAGCCTTGCGAACCGGCCGGATTTACCAAAATTGTACTGCTCACTTCTGATTTAAGATCGGCTATGCGTCCTTCGACGGCTTTGCTGGCCACCAGCATAGACAAGCTGAGGCCGATGCTAATCGCCAGTATCAACACCACCGCACTCGTCCGCAGGCCATTTCGAAAAGCGTTCTTGGCGCCCCTAGACACTACACTCATGTGGGAATTTCCTTCTTTAGTTTGTTGGATGCTGTCATTACACTCCAATGAACTGATAAGAAACTTAAAAACACCCAATCCCGAGAGGAGCTAGGGCCGGTTTGCGAGCGGTAGTTTGATTGTAAACGTGGAGCCTTCGCCCAGCTTACTCCTGACATCGATCGAGCCGCCGTGCATTTCGGCTATCTGCTTAGCGATGGGCAAGCCCAGCCCATACCCCTCAACACGATCACGTGACCGCGACTGGTCGGCTCGATAGAAACGGTCGAATATATACATAGCATCTGTTGCCTTGATCCCAGCGCCACGGTCCGACACGTCTAGCAGCAGGCTCTTGCCTTGTACCTTGCTCTTGAGATGCACCGCAGTGCCGCTGGCGCTGTACTTGATAGCGTTATCCAACAAGATCGTAATCAATTCCTTAAGACTTATATGGTCACCCATGACCGCATGGCTGCCCACCTCATCAATAATGGCAATTTCTTTGTTCTTTGCCGCCAATTCAAGCTGCGACACTGCTTCGGCGGCCACCTTGTCCATATACACCCGGCGCTTAGGAATATCACGCCCGTTGCTCCTTGTCAGCTTAAGCAGACCATTCGAAAGCGCACTTACCTTTTTGACTTCGTCAAGGGTGCCGCGCAGCAGTTCTTTGGCTTCGGAAAGCGAAAGCTTAGGATTGCGCAGGCCCACCTCTATTGTTGTTTGCATGGCGGTCAAAGGCGTCCTTAGCTCATGACTGGCATCGGCCGTAAAACGGCCTTGGGCTTCAAAGGCCTCTTCGATGGGCTCCAGAGTACGGCGGGCCAATCCGTAACTGAGGGCTGCCCCTACAACGAGCGTACCCAAATTAAGCAGCACCAGGTTAGCCTTAAGGCGGCGCTCACTTTCGGCTATCTTCCGGTCGCGGAGCTCCGTAAAACTCGTAAAGCTCTCTGGGTCAACCAGCTTGATAAAGCCGCCCTGCGGAATACTGCGGTCCATCTCCCGGTACGACAGCCTATAGATCACGACACTAAAGCCAATGCTTAGCGCCATGATAATCGCCAGATAAAAAAGGGTAAGCCGCACCGCGGCTGACTGCATCATTTCTTTTTGGTTCCCAGCCTGTAGCCATAGCCGCGAACCGTCGTCAACAGTGGTTCGCCGGCAAATGGCTTGTCTATCTTATTGCGCAAATAGCCTACATACACCTCGACAGTGTTCGGCAGAATGTCGGCGTCAAAATTCCACACGTGTTTGATGATGCTTTCTTTGGTGAGCAGCTTGCCGGCATTCCGCAGCAAATACTCAAGCAGTGCGAATTCCCGTCGCGAGAGGTTGATGGTCCCACCAGCCCGCGTGACTTCGTAAGATACCGTGTCGAGGACGAGGTCATCGTAGGCGAGAGTCGTGCCCAGGCTGTCTTGCGGCCGCCGGAGCAGGGCCCGGATGCGCGCCAGCAGTTCTTCGAAGGCGAACGGCTTGGGCAAATAGTCGTCAGCTCCGGCGTTAAGCCCGGCAACGCGATCTCTGATTTCATCTTTAGCCGTTAATAGCAGTATGGGAGTATGGATGCCTTCGGAACGAATCTCTTTGCAGACATCAACACCCTCCATGCTGCCCGGCAGCATACGGTCAAGGATGATAAGATCGTGCTCTTCGGCAAGTGCCGCACCAAGCCCGGCATCGGCATCGTATTCGGTGTCCACGGCAAAGGACTCCAGCTCAAGTCCCTGCTTGATTGCCGTTGATATTTTATGGTCGTCTTCAATTAACAATATTCTCATGTATGGACAGTGTATTAGATTAACCTGAGATTATCCTGAGCAAAGGATTTCTCAGCCATTGATGATATGGTAGGTATATGAGAAAAGCAGCTCGTTTTATTGGTATTGGCGTCCTGCTGATAGCAACCGGTTACCTTGGGATGCTGGCATGGCAGACGCAGGGACCTGCTTCTGACAATACCATAGGTACTGAGGTTGCCGCCAAGAGCTACCTGGTCAACCCCCAAGCTTTGTCCGATATCCAGGCGGTGGTCGACCAGCGCACTGATCTGGATTTGAGCGTCTCGCTAACCGACCTGCAGACCGGCAAATCATACCACTATGGCGACAATTCCGCCTTTACTGCCGCCAGCATCGGCAAGCTCATTACAGCCGCAGCCTTCATGAACGACGTCGAGAAAGGCACCGCCTCGCTTACCGACAGTGTCGGTAATACGTCAGCAAACACAGCCATCCAGAAAATGCTGGTCGAGAGCGACAATACCTCCTGGGCTGCCATGAAAAACAAAGTCACTCTTGACGGACAGCAGGCCTACGCCGAAAGCATCGGCATGACCACCTATGACGCGGCGGCCAATACCATGTCAAGCAGCGACGTTGCCCTCTTGCTAGCCAAACTAAGCAGCGGCAAACTCCTTACCACTTCCCACACCGGCAAACTTTTGTCATACATGGAACAAGCAAATTATCGCGGGTACATAGTCAATGCTATCCCTGCGGGCACAAGCGTCTACCACAAGGTCGGCTTGCTCGAAGACCGGGTGCACGACGCGGCCATCATCAAACGCGGCGACCGTTCGTACGTCCTGGTTATATTTTCTAAGTCTCCATACGGCGCCTACGACTTCGCTGACGGCGCATCGTTATTCGGCTCGATTACGGCCGATTCGCTCCGGGCCTTCTTCTAGATGGTAAAATAAAGCCAAAACCTCTATAATTGGGGTAATAGCATTATGCCGCCGAACAATCATCATTCCTCTTTATTGAATATGTTACGCCAGCAGCTCGACGCTGCTAGGACTCATGATCAGGCCATAAAAGAGCAGAACAAACAAGGCAATCCTATCCAAGTCCCGGGGACTGGCAAGGTTATTTCGAGTGCCTACGAACAACTGCGCAATGCCGCCGAGTACACCGAAGAGCACCTTCTGTTACAGCGGGCGATCAAGCGGTTCTTTAACCGGTATTTTGCATTCTTTACCAAACGGCCCGACCATTTGGGGAACGTCGGCGAAGAGCTTATCGTCGAGCTTACCCAGGCCGGTTACCTGAACAATGGCGAATTTGGCACCGGTACCGCCCACAAAATCAGACATCTTGCCGAGCAATACATGCAGACTTATTACCAGCTACGCGAAGCCCGGGTGTCCCGAGATGATGCTAGCGACTGGGTACTATCCGTTCTGGCTGTTGAGGCAGAGGGTTTACTCAACCCGCACAGCAATTTTACAGCCCTGGCCTACAGCTTTTACCAGCACTATCTGGAGCTCTTCCCGCGGGATGTTTTCACCTCCAACCAGCAAGAAAACGAAGAATACGACCTGTGCTTATATATTGCCGTACACCAAGCGCTCTTAAAGTCTGACATCTCGATCGTCCGCCACGACCTGATGCGCATGTACCGCATTACACCGCACGATCTGCAAACCTTCATCCAGTTCAACCGCACCGTAAATGAGCTGTACATGTCCAAATTTACGCACCGCCTTAAGCGGGCCGTTAGCAAATACGGCGCACCGATGCGTATCGTCAAGAGCATGGTAGATGAACGAAATGACCTGCCCGAACTACTCGGCGACCAAAAACGGTTCATGGGCGCCTACGACCACCAGGTCGGCAAAGAGTACAAGCTGGTCAACCGGCGCGTTAACAAGGGCATCATCAAAAGCATCATCTTCATCTTTATTACCAAGGTCATCATCGGCGTTGGCATTGAAGTCCCCTACGACCTCATCGTCGTCGGATATATCGCCATCCTGCCCCTCGCCGTAAATCTACTATTTCCACCGCTTTACATGGCCAGCCTCAAGTTGGGCCTTAAAGTGCCCTCCCTGGCCAACGCCCAAGCACTGCACGACTACATCGAGAAGGCCCTCTACACGCCTCACCTGCCGGTCACACCGACGTTCCGCGACTCCACGCGCACTGCCTCGACGCTCTCCAAGTGGCTTTACACCCTACTGTTCTTTATTCCATTCGCCGTTACGGTGTACTGCCTGCACCTGCTGCACTTCAATATTGTCCAGGCCAGTATCTTCTTCGCTTTCCTCTCTACGGCGAGCTTCTTTGGCTTCCGGCTCAGCAGCATGATTCGCGAACTGGAGCTTATGGCTCACCACTCGAATATGCTATCCACGCTGCGTGACTTCTTTTATCTGCCCTTCATTCTGGTGGGGCAGTGGCTGTCCAGCAAGTATGCCAAGGTCAATGCCGTGGCATACTTCTTGGATGTCGCCATCGAGCTTCCCCTCAAGACGGTACTCCGCCTGATTCGGCAGTGGACACGGTTTCTCAACGAAAAACACGACGAGATATACTAGGAGCTGCCAAAGCCAAAATAAAATACCCCGACAAATCGGGGTATTTTTTGCTTCTGGAGATTAGTCCTAGTAGCGGTTACCGCGATCGCGGTTGAAGCCGCCGCCACGGTTACCCTGACCGCCGCCGCTGAATGGACGACGCTCACGGTTTTCTTGTGGGCGTGCTTCGTTAACGATGATCTGGCGACCATCAAGCTCTTGGTTGTTGAGCTTTTCTACGGCTGCCTTAGCTTCCTCTTCGGTGCTCATTTCGACGAAACCAAAGCCTTTAGAGCGATTGGTATCACGATCGATGATTACTTTTGCTGAAACTACGTTACCGATGGCTGCGAAGAATTCTTCCAGACTTGCATCGGTTGTATTGTAGGAAAGTGAACCTACAAAGAGTTTTGTTGCCATAACTTCCTCTTATATTACGCGTACGAACGAGGTAAGCCAGTCACTCAAAAACGACTAGTTAGCTGCTCCTCAAACGGACAATTGATTGTTAACTTCCTAGATCTGACCTTTACGTGTATCAGCAGCTTAGTCTAGTAGCAAGCGTATAGTAACACACCTTGGCCCATCAACCTATTATTTACTTCACATGGCGTAACATTTCGGCTTCTTCGGTGGCGTGTATTACAAAAATCGGCCTCGAATGGGCAAGCCGGCTAATACAAACCAACTCCGTCGGGTTGTCGCACGCCTTATTGCTTCTGCCGTCCAAAAGAAAGTCCAAATAATGCAGCCGCTCGACAATCCTTTCGCGCATAACAAACGAGCGCTCGCCGACCATACCAGTGAACAATAGGACGTCTGCACCGCCCATGGCTGCGGTCATTTGGCCTATTGCCTTGACGACTGAGTGCACGTACGCCTTCAGGGCCAGCCCTGCATAGTGGTGGCCGTCGGCCTCGTACTGCAAAAGCATACGGATATCGGACGACACGCCACTGATCCCGAGCAGCCCGCTCTGATGGTTGAGGTACTCTTCCAGGCCCGCCTCGTCGAGGCCCAGCGACTCCTGGAGAACTTTAGCCGCCATCACATCCAGGCTTCCGCTGCGGGTGGACATAATCAATCCCTCGAGAGGTGAATAACCCATCGTCGTGTCAAAACTTTTGCCGTGATATACGGCAGTAACGCTCGCGCCGCTTCCCAGGTGGCAGACAACAACTCGAGGCGGCAGCTTCTCATGCTTATGCAAGGTATGTATGGCGGATGCGACCGACAGGCCGTGATAGCCGAAACGTTTGATATCAAAGCGATCGGCATCTTCCAGCCTAATGCCGTAGTTCCAAGCATAGTCCGGTTTGGTAATATGGAATCCGCTGTCCGAGATGCCGTGTATCGGCACATCCGGGAATTGCTCACGCAGCGATCGCACCTCCTGAAGGGTAGCCGTTATGTGAAGCGGCGCATGACGCATGGCAGACTCTAGCTGATGCACGAATTGGTCGTCTACCAGGTGGTCCTCCAAAAAATACGCTCCGGGTGCAACGACCCTGATTGCTATGGCGTGAGGTTGGTCCGCGGCCGCAAGCAAGCCCCGTTCGCGCAGCACGCCGACTACCCGGCCGGCAGCCTGGTCCATTGACCCGATGCGTGCATCGAGCTTGCGATCCTCTTTGCCTTGCAGCAAAGTACAGGCGATTCCGTCATTTTCGTGCTCAAAGTGGATCCATGCCACCGCACTACTACCCCTAAACAAGCCGTATTTACGGCTGGCGCTTCCAGGGTTGGCAATAAGGGTTAGCGTCTCCACTCCCATGCGTCAATCTCCGGGATGTCCACCCCGTGGTCTTTAATGTAAGCCGTATTTTCGTCGATCTTCTGGCGGTACTTAATCATGAGCCCGGCAGCATGTTCGTGTTCCATCCGGCCGATGTAATCCAGCTTCTCGAAAGCCTCGATTGCCAGATGGTAGCGGCTGGTCTGGTTGCGGACGTGCATATCGAACGGCGTGGTAGTCGAGCCGTTCTCGATGTAACCATGCACGGTAAAACGCTTGGGATTGTCGACATACCTGAACAGGATCGACTGGATAGTCTCCGGGTAGCCGTGGAAGTTAATAATTACCGGCTTATCGGGGGTGAATTGGGCGTCAAATCCCTCCTGCGTGACGCATACGCTGCCCTGCCCAAGGCCACAACTGGTAAGGGAGCTGATGTTAATACAGCGGACCCGTACATCGGGCACCTCAGCCTTGATGATGCTGATCGCTGCCATAACCTCTTTGGTCGGATAGTCGCCAATGGCTGCCAGTACGATATCGGGGTCATCATCACTGGCGAAATCCCAGGTCATCATGCCGGTCTCCAGCTGCCTGCGGGCCAGTTCAGGGGTCAGCCAACGCGGCTCTTGCGTTTTGCCGGCTACCAGCACATTAATCCGCTGACTGCTGCCGAGCATAGCCTCGAGCGCAACCAGGGTGGTGTTGCCGTCGGGCGGGAAGTACACATTTACAAAATCACCTTCGCGGCGCAAAACATCGTCGATAAAGCCGGGGTTTTGGTGGCTGAAGCCATTATGGTCCTGTCGCCAGCCCGAACTCGTCAGGATATAGTTGAAGGATGGGAAGGTTCCGCGCCACTCGACTTCGGTTGCGTGCTTTAGGAACTTGGCATATTGGTCCATCATACTGGAGACAACCTGCACGAACGCCTCGTACGACGCAAAGATTGCGTGCCGGCCGGTCAAAATGTAGCCCTGTGTCAAACCTTGCAGATTGTGCTCGCTAAGCATCTCCATCGCCCGGCCATCCGGAGTCATATCTTTGTCCCATGCTTTGATCGGCCAGGTCCAGGCGCGGGCCGTCTCTTCGAAGATGGCGTCGAGTTTGTTGGAATATGTTTCGTCGGGTGACATGAAACGGAAATTCTTTTGCTCTTTATTGAGCCTGAACACTTCCTGAAGGAACAGGCCGCTGCGGCGCATACTGCTGGAGCCAATTGTGCCCGGGCGCTCGGCGTCTTCGGCAAATTGCTCGGCCTTGGGCAATATGAGCGGCTGGTAAGTACCGTTTGCACAGCGGGCGTGCGGCGAGTCGCCGATGCGCTTGCCTTCGGCAGGAAGCACGTCAGCGGCAAAACCGCCAAAGCCCTGCTCGCGGTCAAACAATTCGGCAAACTTATACGATTTGAGCCAGTCATTTAATAGCCGCAGCTGCTCGGGGTCCGATTTGGCTTCGGTCAGTACCACCTGGTGCGACAAACAGTTTCCTTCCACCTTGTGCCCATCGAGCTCCCTGACGCCCGTCCAGCCCTTAAGGGTGCGCATTATGATCATCGGCATATGCTGGGCGGTGCCGTCGGGACTCTGCCTGATTTCCTGGATGAGCTGATACGC
This sequence comes from Saccharimonadales bacterium (SeqCode), assembly GCA_035758825.1. Taxonomy (GTDB): domain Bacteria; phylum Patescibacteriota; class Saccharimonadia; order Saccharimonadales; family UBA4665; genus JARIHD01. The sequence goes on along the minus strand of DASTWA010000014.1, from coordinate 5,033 downwards.
CCACTCCAGGGCTTCGGCCATATCCTTGTGCGGATCGTTGCTAGCGGTGGCGTCCACAATCCGCGGGTGGTAGCCATAGCCGCTAAAGAGCGCCATCAGTTCGTAGTTGCTCATGCGCCCAAAGACGGTCGGTGCAGATATTTTGTAGCCGTTCAGGTGTAATACCGGCAGTACTGCGCCATTGTTCTTGGGGCTAACGAGTTTATTGAGATGCCACGCGCCGCCTGTCGGGCCGGTCTCGGCCTCACCGTCGCCGACCAGGCACGTCACCAGTAAATTAGGGTTATCCAGCGCTGCGCCGTAGGCGGTCGCCAGGGAGTACCCCAATTCACCGCCCTCCAAAATAACACCTGGCGTGCCGGGGTTGCTGTGACTCGGAAAGCCGTATGGCCAGCTGAACTGACGGCATATATAGCCTATGCCGTCGTATGTTTGCTGCGCCTCCGGGTAGTATTTTGCCAACGTCCCCTCCAGGAACAGATTAGCCTGAAGCGATGGAAAGGCGTGCCCCGGCCCCAGGACGAACATCATGTCCTGCTGGTGGCGCTTTACGAGCAGATTGAGGTGCGTATACAAAAAATTGACGCCCGGTCCCGATCCCCAGTGGCCGAGCAAACGCGGTTTGACATCTTCGAATGTTATATCCCGCTCTATCAGAAAATTATCCTGCAGGAAGATTTGCGCGGCTGTCAAATAATTGGCTGCACGCATATAAGCTTTTGCCGATGCGATGTCATCATTCATGGTTATGTTTATTTTACCCTTACTTCCAGATGTTTTGAAATACCTGTTCAAACGTAGCAGATATTCCGTACGCTAATTGTGAGCGGCAGCACACTATCTGACAAAGGGGCGCAGGTGCTCAAGCAGATAAATCGATCCCGTAATGAGCAACACAGGTTCGGGGCGTTCGAGTAACGCCCGATAGGCCGCCTGGTAATCAGCGATACCTTCGGACGGCACCCCTTGGGCGACAGCCAAAATCTCAGAAACCGGTCGGCTATCGTGGCCACCGGCAGCCGAAGGAATTTGGGTGGCAACCAGGTGCGTTACGTGCGGTTTGATCTCGGCAATAAGGTCGTGGATATTCCGTCCCTTTGTTGCGACGAACGCAACCAGTGCGGCCACACCCTGTCCAGCAAACTTTTGGTCAAGACTTTCCATGAGCGCATGAAGTTTCTGCGCGTTATGGGCGCTATCCAAAATGACAGTCTTGTCGCCATGGCGGAAGATTTCCATGCGGGCCGGAATATGCACCTCTGATGCGGCGGCAACCATTGCCGGAGTCAGCGATTTTGACCCGGCCCGCTCCAGGGCAAAATCAACCATACCGAGCGCCAGGCTAAAATTGCGCCGCTGAAAGAGCGGCAAGTGCTGCGGCGTACGGTCAGCCTGGTCAATAATGTGCAGGTCAGCCTGTTTTTGCCTGCTTGCCTTACGGATGACTTCCATGACCTCGTCGGCCTGGCGATGGCAGAAAACAGCGTTATGCAGATGGATTATTCCGGCTTTTTGTGCTGTTATTCCAGCTAACGTGTCGCCAAGTATGTGCACATGGTCCATGCCGATATCGGTGATTACGGCAATTTTATCTTCGCGATCGATGACGTTAGTAGCATCAAGCAAGCCGCCAAGCCCCACCTCGATTACAATATAGTTCGCGTGCTGCCGGGCAAACTCCCAAAAACCAAACCCGTACAAAATCTCGGCATAGGTCAGTTGGATGCCACTCTGTTCAACTAGGGCCATAAATGCAGTCAGCTCGCTGCAAAATTCCGCTTCGGGCAGCGGCACGAGGTTCATCTGTACCCGCTCGTTGAGCCCTTCGACGTGGGGCGAAGTCAACAGACCGACTTTTTTGCCCGCCTGACGCAATAGTGCCGCCGCGTAGTAAGCCGTCGATGTCTTACCGGAAGTGCCGGCTATGTGGATTGCCTTTGGTTTATTCTGGGGATTGCCAGCAAAATCCATAAACTGCCGGATGTGTTCGGTGGTGTACGCATGACGGTTCACGCGCGATGGCAAAAACGGTATCAATGCCGCTTCGGCCTCTTGCAGGCTATGAATGGTTTGCATAATGTTTTATTGTACCGCAAACAGAGCAATAACGAGGGGTGCGCCTATACGGCTACTGGGTGCCGTCCTGTTTGTCTTTGACCTCTTCTACGCCATCGATAGCGTCGGCCCTCAGAGTAGTCAAAATCGCGTCATTAAAGGCCGGCAAATCATCCGGCTTGCGGCTGGTTATAAGAGTATAGTCGATTACCACCGGCTGGTCCACCCACTCACCGCCGGCATTATCGATGTCGTCCTGGATAGTAAAGTAACTGGTCAGTTTACGGCCTTGCACTTCATCCGCCGAAACCAATAACCACGGGGCATGGCAGATGGCAGCGACGAGTTTGCCGCTGTCCAAGAAGTCGCGCACCCACTGCCGGGCTGGTTCTATCATGCGCAGCTGGTCGGCGTTCATAGCGCCGCCAGGCAATACCAACGCATCAAACTCATCTGTGGTCACATCACTAAGCACCGTGTCAGCTTCAAAAGTGTCGCCCTTGTCAACGTGGATGAGCGCCTGCAGATCTTTGCTGCGGGCGCCTACCACCGTAACCTCGAACCCGGCATCGCGCAATGCTTCGAGAGGCTCTTCGAATTCCGACTGCTCAAAATAGTTATCGACCAAAATCGCTACTCGCTTTGCGTTCATACCGTCTCCCTCTTGGTTAGTTGCCTCAGGGCGACCTCACTCATAAGCCCACCCGGCCATAATAGTAACCCCGCCCTGTTGCGCTTTACTGTTAATTATTTAACCCAAGTAACGTATACTGTAAGTAATGAGAAAAGCAGTAAGAGCAATTATTGTTGAAAATGGCAAAATTCTTGTAATGCATCGTAATAAATACGGCAGCCAATACTACACACTTGTGGGCGGCCGGATTAATGACGGCGAGACACCGGAGCAAGCCCTGGTGCGTGAAGTACGCGAAGAAACCGGCATGACGGTGGTAGCCGCAACGCTTTTGTACCTAGAGGACCACCCCGAGCCGTATAACGAACAGTACATCTATTATTGCAACGTCGCACCCCATGACGATGTAGCAATCCAGGAAGATTCAGAAGAAGGCAACATGAACCGCTACGACATGAACACCCACAGGCCCCTATGGGTGGGCCCAAAGGCCTTCGCCGCGCTCCAATTCCGGACCCCGCAATTACACAAAGCCCTTATACATGCCTTTAAAAAAGGCTTCCCCAAAGAAGTAACTAAACTGTAGCCCCGACCCTCGTACTCCGGCTCAATGGCCAGACGGCAGCACCGGCTTGCTTATTTGCTTGGATACTACCTGCTCGACGACGTCACTTGGAAATTGTTGCTGCACCAATTGCATAAATTGCCACAAAATGTAAGCGTCGTCGTATGCTCGGTGCCTGGACTGGTAAGCAAAGCCGTGCCGGTCAATAAGGTCTTGTAGCTTGTGTCCGCGATGCTCCGGGTAGAGTGCCCGTGAAAGCTTGACGGTACAAAGTTGTCTCGGCAGAAAATCCTTGCCAGTACGTCTGAACTCCTGCTTGAGGAAAGAGTAATCAAACCGCACGTTGTGGGCAACAAAAACAGATCCGTCGATCAGGTCATACAGTTCCTCGGCAACTTGCGCAAAAGTGGGCGCCGCGTGCACTTGGCTGGATGTGATGCCGGTCAGGTTGGTTATGAACTGCGGTAGCTCGGTGCCCGAATCTACCAAGGTATTTACGGAGCCGACAATTTCTCCAGCCTCCACCCTGATGGCGGCGACTTCGATAACCCGGCCCCACACAGGGCTCAGGCCGTTGGTCTCGATGTCTACAAATACGAATGGTCCCTTTAACAAACTCATGATCTTCTTATTATATTGTAGTACAATCCTCTTATGCACCTCTCGAAATCGGACATCTTCTGGAAAAGCTGGTGGTGGTCCTTGGTTTTTGGCGCGCTCGTGGCCGTCGTCTTTTACGCTGTTACCGGGCTATTCCGTTGGGATTACGCCGGCATACCATTCTTTGACCTCTTTGTTCTGGTCAGCCTCGTCGGCTGCTATTTTGGGGCGGGCTATGTTGGCTGGCGCATTTCCCTCAAGTATTACCACACATCACAGAAATATATTAAGCTCTACCGCCGTTATGCCATCATCACCTTTGTGTTGCTGGTCGCGCTGGTCTATTCGCCGCTTTCCTTCCTTGGCGTCCTGTGGAGCTTTATCCCGCCGTTCTGTGTGCTGCAAGCCCTCAAACACGTCATACAAGAGACCAGGCCGTCCATAAAGACGCGCCAGCGCAAACGTAAAGCCGTAGCCTAGACCAGGAGAACTCCGTTCTTGCAGACTTGGGGTACGCAACACATATTCCGGTTAAAGCAGCATGGCCGCCGCTCACCGTCCCTCAGTTTTGAACACGATACCTCGATCCGCCGTTTGCGTGTCTCGGGCTGTGCTGTTGACTTGATCCAACGAATCCATTCATGGCGGGCCATGGGCGTAATCCGCCGCCATAGGGCATTGGCTTCTGTGTCTGCATCGAGCGCAACCTGTAAATCTTCGGGCACCTTGGGCTCAGGCCACTCCTTGGTAGATTCAATCGCCAAAGATACTGTGTCGCCTGCACCTGCGCGGATGGCCCTTTGCATCTGCTTGTCTACGCGGAACCAATGGCTGCCATTGCCATCCGGCTCCAGTGGGACTTGAAAGTCAAAGCCATTGACCGTGCCCTTGACCATTGTCTGGCCGCGGGAGGGCAGCTGGGAGCTGACTTCTTGGGGTAATTTGAGGATTGTCCATGAGCCGATATCGAACAGCTCAGTTTTAAAATGAATTGGCATATTGCTCTAATAATAACAAAGGGGTCGGGTAAGGTTCGAGTTATTTTATTGCTGAGGTAGTCTCATTGTTCCTTCTTGCCTGCAAATCCCTTCAAGAAAGATCTTACGACCAGTACCACGAGAGCGACGACTACTGTGACTCCTAGAAGGAGTATGACCTCCGGGGTTCCAAAGCCTAGAA
>DASTWA010000013.1:0-12017 GCA_035758825.1 Saccharimonadales bacterium (SeqCode) | reverse complement strand
CAAACCTGTCCAACGACGCCAACCTGGCTAAGCTGAGCGCTTCACAGACCTTTACGGGAGGGACGGTAGCTTTCCAAAACAATGCCAACTCGACCAATGCCTTCAACATACAGAACGCCGCTGGCAGCCGTATATTGACGGTCGATACTACGAACGCCCAGGTTGTCTTGGGTGTCGGTACTAGCTTGGATGGCTCGATCGTGTTCCACAATATGTCCAACGCCAACACGGTAACAATCTTGCCTGGAACGCCCACAGGCAACCGGACTTTGACGCTGCCTGACGCCAGCGGCATCATCTGTACTGACTCTGGTAACTGTGCTGGCGCTGGCGCTACGCTACAGACCGCTTATAACTTTTCTGTCGGCGGTACCACACCCAAGATTAAGCTAAACAGCACATTGCTTGGCTTTGATATCCAGGATGCCGATACGACCATTGGCGCAAATCTGCTGAACATCCGCGATAGTAACGGTGCTGGCCTCGGTTCAGTCATGTTTGGTGTTGGCAACACCGGTGCTGTAACTTTGCAGAACTCAAGCAATTCCACCGCCGCCTTACGATTGCTGACGTCTGGTGGTACGAGTGTCCTGACTGGCGATACTACAAACGGCCAGATTATCTTGGGCCAATCGTCAACACTCACTGGTACGCTCGTGTTCAATAATTCAACCAACGCGAATGCCGTAACACTTACGTCGGCAGCGGCCACTGGTTCGCAGACGATAACACTGCCTGACGCCAGTGGTACGGTCTGTCTGACCTCTGGCAACTGTACTGGCGCTGGGTCGGGCAATACGCTGCAGGCCGCCTACGACGCAGGCAATACGATTACAGCCACGACAGGCCGTGACGTATTGGTAACGCTGGCTGATTTAGCTACTGACCCCAACTTCATCATTAATCTCCAGTGTGATACCGCCTGTGGCAGCAACGGACGCTTTGCACTCCAGGATGATGGTGTCGATATCTTTACGGTTTCACCAGCTGGCGGGGCAATTGCAATTCAGCCCACAACCGATACGGCAACGGCGTTTAATATGAAGACTGCGCTTGGAAACAATATGTTTACTATTGATACCGTCAATAACCGGGTCGGGATCGGTTTGGGTGCCAGCACTCTGCCAACGGTCGCTGGCGCCGGCGGCGTAGAAATTCGTGGAGCGCTCCGGCTGAGTGCGGCATTGCCTACATATGCAGACGACTACGTAACCCCAAACGGCAGCACTGTTAAGACCATGATCAATATCCTTAACTACGATCCTGGTGATTTTAATCAGCTTATAGCGATGGGTCTGCCGTCTACGGCCAGCTCCACGGCCCGCGTGATCTCTTTGCTCGACGCCCGGGCAACAACCCATCAGCCCACACTGGCAGTGATCAGTCCAAACGAGAACGAAATAGGTGGTTTCTCTTGGGATGGGTCGAGCACTGACTTTAAGGTAAAGAATTCAATGGCCACCGGCTCGATCTCGTTAAATATTGGTGGTACGGACCGCCTGACGGCTAGCTCGACAACAGTTACGATCAACGGAGCAATCACCCAGTCCGGCGGCGCCATATCGATGACGGGCAACAACACGTCGTCTATCTCTACCACGACCGGCACGCTTACCCTACAATCAGTCAACACCAGCAACAACATTGTCATAAACGGTGGCAGTAACAGCATGACCCTCAACACGGGCGCGTCCGGCACAATTACGGTGGGCAGCTCGAATACTTCTACGGTAAATATCGGTGCCCAGACGAACAACGCCCGAACTATTAACATCGGTAACCCCGGCGCGACAAGCCAGGCTCAGACGGTAAATATCGGTGCGACGGCTGGTACCGGCACAACAAGTATCTATTCGGGCACGGGTGGTACTATGCTTACAAGCACGGGCAGCACAACGATACGGCAAAGTGGCACGGCAACCGCCGCCGCCTTCCAGATTCAGAATACATCCGGTACGAACCTTATGACAGTAGGCACAATCCACAACACCGCCGACCTGATTACAAACGGTAGCCTTGAGCAGAACTCGACCGGCTGGTCTGCGCGCGGGTCGTCTACGGTTACTCGCACCACTTCTCAAGCTTACATTGGGTGGGCCTCCTTGCAGGTGGCGACTACTGCTGTCGCTAACGACGGCGCCAAGTATAACGTGACGTTGACCGCAAGCACCCAGTACACTGCGTCTTTCTACGTAAAACTGTCCAGCGGGACCTTTACCACGCTCAACTATGGCTATTCCGCAGATGGAACGATTGGAGCGGAGACCGACTGCAAGGCCGGCCAGCAAGCCAAAACGGGCGGTTGGGTAATAATGAACTGTACATTTACTACAGCGGCAAGCGTATCTGGCACGCCGTACTTTTATATGAAGCAAACTGATGCCACCGCCCGAACCTTTTACCTCGATGCATTCCAGATAGTACCAGGCGCGGATATCGGGGTGTATTACGAAGGCAAGATCAACACGGGCGGTCTGGCGTTCACCGGCCCGGTAGCGATCCAGAATGATAATGATTCGCAAAGCGTGTTCCAAATCCAGGATTCAAGCGGACAGACCTTGTTTGGTGTTGACGCTGTAAACAAGCGTGTCGGCATTGGTATGATCAAGGCGCAGGCAACCCTGGATGTCATTTCGATTTCGACCAACAGTGTCGCCATGAGCGTCATGCAAAGTAGTGGCAGTACTCAGGATATTGTGCAACTGGGCAAGGGTACGACACCGACTTTGACTGTGGCGCACACCGGCGCTACGACCATCCAGAATAATACGGACTCGGCGGCCGCCTTCCGTATTCTCAATGCCGCGGGCATGCCGCAGTTCGTCGTCGATACCAGTACTTCGACAGTCTACGTTGGCGATCTAAATGGCGAAAGTGCAACCGACCTTATAGTCAGAGGAAACCAGATTGTAAACGGAGACATAAATGGCAGTAGATTCTCGGGGGCCGGCCTCACAGATTGCGATGCCTCTAACGCCAAGCTGCTATACGATGCTACCACAAGTACGTTCTCATGCGGCACTGACCGGGCGTCATTCGCGGTACGGAAGGCAGCGGACGAGACGGTTAATAACTCAAGTGTCATGCAGGACGACGACGACTTCGCCTTTAGTATCGGCGCCAACGAGACCTGGGCCTACCAAATTTATGCTGATGTCGCCTCTAACGCAACTGCCGACTTTAAGGCTACGATTACGGCACCGGCCGGATCAACCTGTCGTGCTGACTTCAACAACATATACAACGTCCAAAACAATTACATTACGAACTGCGGCGAAACGACTGGTGTTATTCCACATTCAGACGCAGGGGACCAGCAATACATTATGTACGGGACCGTCGTTAGCGGCGCTAACAGTGGGACGGTGCATTTGCAGTGGGCGCAACAGACAGCTACCGCTATCAATACTACGATGCGCAGCGGCGGGTACATGGTGGCATATAAGCTAAGTGGCGCGGACCTTGCCGAGGCCTATTACACCAAGGACAGCTCGATTATGCCTGGCGACATCGTTAAGGTTGATGGTAGCCTTGCTGCGGGTGTAAAGAAGTCGGAAAGTACCTATGACTCAGGGGCGCTCGGCATCGTTTCTACTGAGCCCGGCATGGTCTTCGGTGATCCCAGAGCAGTTCGTGATGGTAATATTCCTGTGTTGTTGGCCCTATCTGGGCGTGTGCCGGTGAAAGTGTCGCTCGAGAACGGTCCGATTCGCCCGGGCGACTACCTGACGACATCAAGCACGCCGGGCGTGGCCATGAAAGCAACGCGGCCTGGGCAGATGATTGGTAAGGCGCTTGCAGGATTCGATAGCGAGAATGCAGCCGCACTGGGTACGGTCATGACATTCGCCAATCTTACCTGGGCGGATCCGACTACCGGGGCTACTGCAAACAATGAGGTCCAGGGTAGCACCGCGACTGATATCAATGCCTCAGGGACGGTGACTACAAGAGACTTGGTTGTTACCAACCGGGCTACCATGAATGATTTAGTCGTAGGTTCGATGACCGCAGGCAATATTACGGTCAGTGGTAACGCCGATATAGCAGGGGATATTAACCTACAGGGCGTTGGTCTGAGCCGTAACGCAATCACGAAGCGCTTTAAAGCTTCGAAGGCAATCGCAATCGGTGCCGTTGTAATCGCCGACCCTGATAATGACGGACAGGTTACCACTACGACACTCGCCGCCGATACCCGGGTTTTGGGTGTGGCGCTTACCGCGGCTCGGGGTGTGGGTGATGAGATTAAGGTCGCCATCGGCGGCAGCGTCCAGGTCAAGGTTGCGCCTGGGGCTCAGATTGTTGGTGGTGATTTGTTGGTAAGTTCCCCGGTTGAAGGTGCTGCGCAAGAGACAACTGGTCTGCAGGCTGGCTCGCTGATTGGTAAGGCACTAGGCAGGCCGGCCAATGACATGGCCTGGGTGCTTATCTCACTGCAATAGTAATCACCGTTCTGGTAGTGCTTGGTCGTTAATGGTATACTTTCTCTCGAAGAGGGAATATGAAACAAACAATCATCGCGGTCATCAACCAGAAGGGCGGAGTCGGCAAGACGACCACTGCCGTAAGCCTGGCAGCACAGCTGGCATCCAGTGGTGTTTCGGTGCTTTTGGTCGATCTCGACCCGCAAGGGAATGCGACCAGCGGCCTCGGATTGCCAAAGGAAGAGTTGACGCCGACAAGCTACGAGCTATTGTTTGGCCACGTTACGTTAGACCAAGCGGTACGGCCGGCCAATAGGCCAGGTCTGTTTGTACTGCCAGCCAACGCGAACCTTGCAGCTGCCGAGGTCGAGCTGGTGTCCGAACAAAACCGTGAGTTCGCATTGCGCCAAGCAATGCAGGTTGGGACGTTCGATTTTGTGATTATCGATTGTCCGCCGGCACTCGGCCTTTTGACGATTAATGCACTGACCGCCGCCGATCAAATCCTTATTCCGGTCCAGTCCGAATATTATGCCCTTGAGGGACTCGGTCAGCTACTGAACACCGTACAACGTGTCCGGCAGGGACTTAACCCTTCTTTAGATTTGTTGGGCGTTGTGCTAACCATGTACGACAAACGAACCAGCTTGTCGGAGCAAGTGCAGGATGAGCTACGGAACCACTTCGGTGATAAACTCTTCAAGACGGTTATCCCGCGTAACGTCCGTCTGGCCGAAGCGCCAAGTTTTGGCAAGACGATTTTTGAGCACGACCGTTGGTCCAAAGGCGCCCGCGCCTACAAACAGTTTGCCAAGGAGGTAGCAAAACGTGTCAACGGCTAAAAAGTCAGGTCTGGGGAAGGGCTTCGACGCCCTCATCCCCCAAAATTTTGATAAGAGCATCATTTTTGATGACCAAGAGCGCATCCAAAAACTTGCGATAGAAGATCTGCAGGCAAACCCCAACCAACCACGTCAGCATTTTGATAAGGCTGCCCTGGAGCAGCTCGCCGAATCGATTAAAAACCATGGCGTATTGCAGCCCTTGGTCGTTAGCCCCAGTAGTGCAGGCAAGTACCTGATCATCGCCGGCGAACGTCGTTGGCGGGCCAGCCAGCTTGCCGGTCTCAAGAAGGTACCGGCAATCGTCCGTACTACCAAAGAATTAGAACAACTGGAAATCGCCATCGTCGAGAACGTTCAGCGGGTCGATCTGTCGCCGTTGGAACAGGCCGTCTCGATCGAACGCCTGTACCAACAGTTTAATATGACGTATGAGTCGATCGCCAAGCGTTTGGGCAAGGCGACTTCGACAGTCAACAATATCGTCCGGCTGCTTCAACTGCCAGAGGCCGCCCGCGAGGCATTGCACGCCCAGAAGATTTCTGAGGGGCATGCCCGCGCGATACTCGCCCTGAAAGATCTCCCCCAGAAGCAAACGGAATTACTCAAAAGTATCATTAAGCATGACTGGTCGGTGCGTCAGGCCGAGCGGTTTGTAGTTTCGGTCAAGGAAGGTTACAAAGAAACCAAAGAAACCAAGAAGCGCATGCAGACCGAGACTCCTGCCACAAAGCAGCTGAGCAAACGTATTGGCGCGCCTGTGCACATCCGCCGCATGGCAAAGGGTGGCAAGTTAGAAATTGCCTTTAAGGATGACGAACAGCTAGAAAAGGTCCTAAAAGGCCTTCATGTCGCCGGCAGGCCAGACGCGTAGGATAAGCTTGCCGACGATATCGCCGGTCGCAATCGGACCAAAGGCTCGCGAATCGAGGGAATTCGGCCGGTTGTCGCCCATCACGTAGACCTTATTCTTTGGAACCACAAGGTCGACCTCTCCTGATGTTTCGCCGATAACTTTGCCGTAAGGCAGGTCTTTGTCTGGCTCGAAGCCGCCAGGGTGTTCGTTGTTGTATACGGTAACTTTGTTATCTTTTATAACGATGCGTTCGCCAGGTAGGGCAACGACCCGTTTGATCAATTGTTTGTTTGCTTCTTGGCCAAAGCTTGAAAGCTCTTCTTCGACAAAGATTACCACGTCGCCGCGGTTGGGGACGTACGGATTGCCGGTTATTTTGGACCAGGTTTTTGGAACCTTCCAGACAATAAGACGGTCGTTATTGTAGAGGGTTGTTTGCATGCTGGGTCCGTCAACCTGGTATGACTGAAAGACAAAAGCGGTCAAGAGTACGGCGACAAGCGGCGCAATTAATAAGACGGCAATCGTCGAGACAATACTGCTCCAACCTTCGCGTGCGCGTTTGGCAGGGGCTTTGTGCGGAGTATGGTGTGACGCATACGTGCGGTTATCCGCCGGTTCGCCAGATGGCTGGCTAGAGTTCGAGTATGATTTTTCCTCATTCATCTTGCTCAACTATACCCCACAATGACGGATTATGCACATGTTTACTGAAGCCGCATAAGACGCTATACTTTAACGCATTGCTTATGAATAATTTTCGCAAAGAACAACGCCGTAGCCCACGGCAAGCTATGGACGGTATTATAAACGCACCATCCAGGCAACAGCTAACAGGTCAGCCATTTGCCAAACGGGCCATGAACGGCGATGTTTTTCGCACGAATCAACGGACAATCGGTGACTTTAAGCGTCCGAATGGGTACCATCTGTCGAATACTGCTGTTTCGGCGGCTCGCAATAAGGCTAGCGAACCTGAGCGTCCAGCTGCTCGGCCGGGTGACGAGTCGCTGCTTCGAATGACATTGCCCGGAAGCGGCAAGCAAGATGACAAAAAGAACGACAAGCGCCGCGGCCCATTCGGCCACCGCAAAAATAAGAAACCGCCCAAGAGCAGGCTGCGCCGGAATCTTAAACGGGGTGGGTTAATTCTATTGGCACTGATTTTGCTATTGGGGGGCTACCTCTTCTTCAAGGGTTACTTTAATCTGCACAAGGTATTAAAGGGCGGCGGCAAGAGCACTTCGCTTAATGACAATGTGGACCCCTCATTGCTTAAGGGCGAGGGCGACGGACGTGTTAACGTCTTGCTGCTTGGCCGCGGCGGCGAAGGCCACGACGGCGCCGATCTGACCGATACTATACTGCTGGCGAGTATTGACCCTGTAAATAAGAAAGCAGCTTTGGTGAGTTTGCCTCGTGACCTCTGGGTCGCCACGCCCTATGGCTCATCTAAGGTTAATGCAGTTTTTGCTTACGCCAAGCAGCGCGCGCAGGCTAAGGGGAACAACAAAAAGGATGCCGAGGCTGCTGGCCTGAAGGCTATTCAGGATGAAGTCTCGGAGATACTTGGTGTGACTATTCATTATCGAACCATGGTCGACTTTAGGGCCTTTCAGGATGCGGTCAATACCGTGGGCGGCGTTGATATAAATGTCACGGAAGATACTGCAGTAACCGAGCGCTTATGGAATCAAGAAACCGGAAAGAAATACTACTTGAATGTCACGCCAGGCATGCAGCATTTTGATGGCGAGCGCGCACTCTTCTATGCCCGTTCCCGACACACCAGTGCCCGTGGTGACTTCGCCCGTGCCGAACGCCAACGCCTGTTGATTGAAGCACTCTCAAAGAAGATATCCTCGGCCGGTACCTACACCAACCCCGTCAAGCTCTCGAACCTCATGGATAATTTCGGGGATCACGTAACTACCGACTTTAGCATCGATGACGCCATTCGTTTAGCGAAGCTTGGTAAGTCGATTGGCAGCAATTTCGAGTCTATCGACTTAGCTGACCCTGACAAGCCACTCTTTACGACAGGGATGATCGGCAATCAATCGGTAGTCTTGCCTGCGGCAGGCCAAGGCGACTACAGCGAAATTCAGGCAATGGTCCGCAGCAAGCTGAAGGACGGTTACATCTTGAAGGAAAATGCCGACATTCATGTCTTGAACGGCACGGTTACCGCCGGCCTGGCGGGTGAAAAGGCTGAGGAATTGAAGACTTATGGGTATAATGTAAGTACGGTGACAGACGCGCCGACGCAAGATTACGAGAAAACGGTGATAGTTGACCTTACAAAGGGTAAGAAGCCTTACACCAAGAATTATCTCGAGAAACGATTCGGCGTTAAGAGCACTGCGAAGCTTCCGGACAGTACTATTCCAACCGGAACGGCAAGTTTTGTGATAATCTTAGGCCAGAATGAGACCATTAATCGCTAAAATCAAACCTGCAAGCGGCTTCTCGCGAGTTGTGTATATTGTTTTCAATATTTTGTTGCCGCTGGTGGTTTTTGCATTAGTCCGAACCGACTTCGTCCAACTGGCACTGGTGGTCATTCTTCTCAGTAAGTGGCGTATGTTTGCTGTCAGACCGCGCTTCTGGCCCGCCAACCTCCGGGCAAACGCCGTCGACATTATCGTGAGCGTTTCGCTGTTGTTATTCATGGTCAATAGCGATAGCCAGCTGGTGCAAGTTGGATGGACAATCGCCTATATGGGGTGGCTGGTCTTGCTTAAGCCGGCATCTTCTCCGGCTATGATTTCGGTCCAAGCTTTTGTGGGCATGCTGTGCGGACTAATGGCTATTTTTGTAGGCTGGGGGCACGGTCCATTATACGGACTGGTGTTGGCTACTGGCCTGGTTTGTTACTTGTCGGCGAGGCATTTCTTTGACAGCTTCGACGAGCCGTATGCCAAATTACTCTCGTATCTGTGGGGTTATTTTGGTGCGGCGTTGGTCTGGGTGCTGGGCCACTGGCTTTTGTACTATGGAGTAGTCGCACAACCGGTGTTATTGCTGCTAGAAATAGGTTTTGGCCTTGCTACGCTCTATTATCTTGACCATCATGACCGGCTGTCCAAGGGCGTCCGCAGGCAATTGATTTTTATTATGGTCGCAGTCGTACTGATTGTGCTCATTTTCTCAGATTGGGGTGATAAGATAGTCTAGCTAATCCGGAAGGGAGGGTATTTGCCGTGGCAGAACAACAGCAAGAACCAGGTATTCAAGGTACGAACCACAGCGGTTCATCATTCTCAGCATATGCGCATCGACCGCCAAAGCAGGCGAGCGCTGCAAAGCTGCGTTTTTTGGGAGTAGCCCTGGTGGTTGTCATTAGTGCATCTGCCGGTTTTCTCGGCGGGTGGCTGGGTAATAGCGCCAAAGATGACAGCGGCGCAGACAACATCACCAAGCAGCAGGTAGTCCTTAAGACACAGGGACAGCTTATTAGTAATATCGCCAAAGAAGTCGGCGAAAGCGTCGTATCGGTTGAAGTCACCAGCACTGCAGATACGACAGACAGTTTTTGGGGATTCCAGGGAACGACCGAGCAAGAGAGTGCCGGCACCGGCATTATTATTTCTAAAGAAGGCTTGATCCTGACAAACCGCCACGTTGTCCCGGCTGGCACGACGAATGTGGATGTCACGCTTTCGGATGGCACGAAATTTACTGACGTTGAAGTTATTGGCCGTACGACCAGTAGCGACCCGCTCGACGTCGCCTTCCTCAAGGTCCGCGACACCCAGGGTAAAGAGTTACGCGCCGCTACTATTGGCAAGTCCAGCGAAATGAAGGTAGGCGACCCAGTGGTGGCTATTGGCAACGCGCTAGGCCAGTTCCAAAATACGGTAACATCGGGTATTATTTCGGGATTTGGCCGGAGCGTGCAGGCTAGCGGCGGTCGTGACAGCCAAAGCGAGAATCTGGAGAATCTCTTTCAGACCGACGCTGCCATCAACGAAGGTAATTCCGGTGGCCCATTAGTGAATTTGGAGGGTGAAGTCATTGGAATCAATACGGCCGTGGCCGGTGGCGATGCGCAGAACATCGGTTTTTCTATCCCGATTGACGATGTGGCCGGACTCATAAAAAGCGTCTCAGAAAAAGGCAAACTGGAGCGGCCGTTCCTCGGTGTTGTGTTTGTGCCGATCACTGCTGATATGGCCAAACAGTACGACCTTGGCGTAGGGCAGGGAGCCTACATTCCTCCGTCGGTTATGATCGGTCAAGATGCGATTGTTGATGGTGGCCCTGCCGACAAGGCCGGCATTGAGGAAGGCGACGTCATTACGAAGGTCGGAAGTGCCGGAATTAATGAAACTCATAGCCTGACGTCACTTCTGAGTAAGTATAACGTCGGCGACAGAGTAACGCTTACCATCCACCGGGACGGTAAGGACCACACCACTGATGTTACGCTGGGGACGGCACCGACAGAGTAGCTAATTATATTTGGAAGAGTTGCGCGAGACCGTCGGTTTTCATCAAGTGATAGCCAGCGGTTTTTGCCAACTCCGCAAGAGACTGGTGCTGTTCCAAGAGAGATTCGGTAATTGCAAATCGTGGCTTTTTGCGAGAAGAGGCCAACTGCTCCCAGAATGAGCGGTATAGATCCAACCCGTCGCTGCCGGCAAAGAGCGCCAGAGCAGGTTCATGAGTCGCAGCTTGGTTGACTTGGTATTCTTCGGGGACGTAGGGCAAGTTGGCGAGTATTACATCGAATGCGCCAGGTATGCCCTTAAGCAGGTCATTTTGGCAGAACCATACGCCGGCGGCATATTTTGCGGCATTATTCATAGAGACATGCAGCGCACCTTCGTCGATATCAATGAGCGTCACTTCGTTGCCTGGCACTTCCAGGGCAAATGTAATGCCAATACAACCGCTGCCGCAGCCTACGTCAGCGACTCGCGCTCCGCGGATACGCAGCTCCTTTGCTAACTCTATGATCGATTCGGTTTCGGGGCGGGGCACCAAAACGTGGGGGTTTACCATAAAATCGCGGCCATAAAAGGCAGCTTTACCCCTTATGTAAGCTAGAGGAACGTGTTTTTTGCGTTGAGTAATAAATTTGTTCAATAGGATAATTTTGGAGCGGGGGATTACATCTTCTGTATGAGCCAGAAGGTTGGCACGATCCCGTCCAAGGACGTCCTCTAAAAGCACCAGGCAGTCCAAGCGAGGCGTTTGAATGCCAGCCTTTTTAAGGTCGGCGATGTTCGTTGCCAGAAATTCCTGGACAGTCATAGCCTGTTACACTTCGTCGTTAAGCAGCTGTCGTTCATAGGCCTGGAGCTGCTCGATGAGGTCGTCGATATCACCATTCAAGGCTGCCGGAATGTTGCTGCGAGAGTAACCGATGCGATGGTCGGTAATTCGGTCCTGCGGAAAGTTGTAGGTTCGGATTTTTTCGGAACGGTCACCTGAACCGATAAGTTTTTTGCGGGCATCGGACAGCTGTTTCTGTTCTTCTTCAATTTTTTGAGCCAGCAATCGCGAACGGAGCACACCCAGGGCTTTCTCTTTGTTCTTGATTTGTGACTTTTCATCCTGGCATGTGACAACCATCCCACTGGGGAGGTGGGTAATGCGGACGGCTGAGTCGGTGGTGTTTACGGACTGTCCGCCATGGCCGCTGGAGCGATACACGTCGATGCGCAGGTCGCTCGGGTTAATTTCGATGTCGGTTTCCTCAGCTTCTGGGAGTACCGCAACAGTTGCGGTTGAGGTATGTATGCGTCCCTGGCTCTCTGTGCTGGGAACGCGCTGGACGCGGTGCACACCGGCTTCGAACTTGAGTTGTTTGTAGATGTCGTCGCCACGTACCCCAAAAATGATTTCCTTGTAGCCGCCAACCTCGGAAGGGCTTTCGTCGATAAG
>DASTWA010000006.1:0-44460 GCA_035758825.1 Saccharimonadales bacterium (SeqCode) | reverse complement strand
TCGGTAATTTGCTGGTGCGGCAAGCTATACGGTCGGCTCGGTAGCTACTGTTCTGCCAAACCTAGAACAGGAGTGGTCTGTTTAGGCATCCGTGATAGGAATCTATCTCTGTTGGAAGTTCGAGAGACCTTGCAGCAAGATTACCATAAGAGAATGCAGATACGAAAGAGTTCGATTCTCTTAACGAGTTGGCCTGCACAAGCAAATATCCGCTTTTAATTCGGCCCCTTGTGCGGGGGTGTTCTGCTCCGGTTTACCAAAAGCAAAAAAGTATCCGTTTACACATGCTCAAAGAGGTGATTGATGCCAGCGATAAGTTGGCTTTTCATTGGCAACCGTAGGCGACTTGAAACCTATCGGGTTTGTGGCATATATTTTGCGCCCAAGATAATCAGTGACTATATTCGTTACGCAAATGTGGCCGATTGCCACCTGCGTACCATCATGCCCTGGAGCGTGTATATATGTTTCTTCATCTCTCACAATGCCGACATGCGTCGGCCTCGAACCATCCTTGCTAAAAAATACCAGGTCACCGCCAACCTGTAACCCCAGGTGCACGGCAACGCCATAATGATCGTAGAGCTCATTTGCATGACGCGTTGGACGCGGTTGTCCATCTAGTCCTATATAATCTGGCACTTCAAGGCCGGCTTCTGTAAGCACAAAACGCGTAAATCCAGAACAGTCAAAGCCATCTTGCGGAGATTGTCCTAGCTCAGGATGCCCGTATACATAGTGAATCGAAGGGCTTCCTATTAATTCTTCTGCTGTGTCTACTATTCGTTGTCGTTGGTTTTCTGCAACATTTGCCTCCAGTTAATACAATTCGTAGATTTTAGAATGTATTTACTGGAAACTAGACCAAGTAGTGGTGTGTTCGTTGAGTAACATAATTACATAGAGTATACAGGATATATTCTGAATCCTTGCTCTCGCAGACAAATAGGAACCGCGCATCGTAACCTTTACTGATATGATAGTAGATATGAAATTACAGACTAAATCCGGCAAAGCCCTAAGCCCCATCGGCATTGGTACTTGGAATATCAGTAGCGTATTTGAAGCCGACCCATCTGCGAAATATATGGGCGCGCAAGCTGTACACGGCAACGAAGACGCCGAAATAGATGCTTTGCGCTATTCCCTGGAAAAAGGCCAAAACCATATTGATTGCGCCGAGTTATACGGAGCATTTTATACGGATGAAGTAGTAGGCCGCGCCATTGCAGGCTTCCCGCGTGAAGACTTGTTTATTGCTGACAAACTTTGGAAAACGAGCGTTGGCAGGGGCAAAGTCCGTCCATCTGTTGAACAGATGCTGGCGAAACTCGGCACTGACTATATAGATTTACTATACATCCATGATGCATGGGACCAATGGCAAGACGCCATCCCGCAAATTGATGAGCTGATAGACCAAGGTGTTGTCCGTTACTTTGGTGTCAGCAACTTCACGATAGAACAGATGCAAGAGGCGCGGAAAATTGCCAAGCATCCCTTGGCTGCCAACCAGATGAATTTCAATGTGCTCTACAAAGGCGAAGTAAGCCGGGCTTTCCGCGACTTCTGTAAGCAGCACGACATTCAGATCGTCGCCTACCAGCCAACCAAGCGGCAGGAAGTATTGGGGAACGACATCGTGCAAGCCATTGCGGCTGCGCACAACGCCGCGCCTGCGCAAGTTGCGCTTGCCTGGCTCCTGCAAGTTGGCGCACTGCCAATTCCAAAGGCGACCAACAAAGCACATATTGATGAGAATCTAAAATCCACGGAACTTAAACTCACAGATGAAGAAATTGCGAAGCTAGAAGCTCTATAGGGCCAGTTGACCCTTTTTATTCCATGGGTTGTGGCATCTCAAGACCCGCACATAGTATGCCTGTATATTATAGACCTGGCCATAGGTTGATGCCGCAGGTGAAAGACTAGAAAGACAGTAAAAACCGGTATTATTAGATTATGAAGCACTCAACAACTATTGGCGAGCAGCGCACGTATCTGTATGAATCCGAGGTTGCTGCGGCCAGCGCCTGTTGCGCGGATTTGCAGCAACTGCCGGAAGAGATCAAAAAACTGGATCCGATAGTACAGGAATATTTGGAGCGGACAGATAATGTGCGATACCCTGCAGCGATCCCATACCAAAAGGCTCGCCGGCTTAGACGTGTACCTATGCGCATCGTCGCAGAATTGTATAAAGGAGCCCTAGCCCCTGCGGCTATCCGCATGCTCAAGGCTGAGAATGGGGGTTTGGCCGGACTGGTGGAATCGGACGCATGGTTTGCCGGACAAAGCCAATATATGGGCTTGCGGGATAGGAACCATCCAGGAGATAGGGGCGCAGTCGTGTATGCAATGAAGAAGTCGTTATTGCAAGACGTGCATCCTCACATATTTGATACTGTTTTACCGGCGGATGCCGGGCTTTTATTAGATACCTACACTGACCTAACCCAAAAACTAAAGATGTTTGCTGGCGAGCTGTTCGAGGATTTGGCTGGCGAGCCGCCCAGTGAAGCTTTGCTGGAAAGTCCCTTTGGCGAGCATGCGACTGATTATTCGCAACGGTTAAGGGAGCTGGCTTTTTGCAAGAGTAAGCTCGAAGACAATTTGCCGGATTTACTGAGAGAAAACAGCATTCCGAGTCAGGCGGAATTTTTTGGCGTTGGCCTAGAGGATCTTGACGTTGCGTTTGCGGCGGCTAATTGTCCGGAATATCTGAGGTACCCTATGGCTCTCAGAAGCGTTCGTGTGCTCGGATCGTTGGCGACGCTTACGAGTTCAAGGGCGACTACGATGTTGTTTAGCCAGCCGCATTCAAATCTGTGGCGTGCGGACGCTGACGACAGCGGTACCCAATGGACAGTGAGGGCTACGCAACAGCCACTTAGCGGCGAACCAGCCGGCCGGCCTCACCGTTGCGTGGCGCCGGATCTGCTTTCTAATTCTTTTCCTCATACCGAGGAGCAGACTGGTTTATTTGTTGCCCAGCTAAATTTATGCGCAGACCAGGTCGTCATGCAGCCCCACGAGGCCGATCTGGCAAGTATGATCGCGGCTTATGCTCTGGGGGTCCAGAATAGCCTGCGCTTGGAAGGGGTGATTGCGTAATTGTAGATAGTTGTTTCGGCTATTGCGTCGAGATGAGCGAGAAATCATCTACATAAAAATACTCGCCCGCGTCAACGTCATTGCCGTACACGGCGAAGGCAATTGAGGTGCCGTTTTGGCCAGCGGTGAGGGGTGCCTCAAGTTTAAACCAATCGGTAGAGGTGGGGGTGACGGTTTGCGAGTTTTCGCTTACCAGTGTGTTGCCATTCCACTCGCGAAGCAGAATTGTTACCGACTGCCCGGCGGCCTGGGTTTTGACCCAGGCTGAACCAGTGTAGGTTTTGCCGCTCTGGGCGCTGAGGATCCAGCGTGGGTTGGCATTGATGCCACTCTTTTTATTGCTGGCGCCGGTTAATCCTGCAACCTTGATGGACGAAGTTCCGGTGCGGCCAAGGGTTCGCTCGTGACTGATCTGTACCAGGCTGTTCCCGCCGTAAGCGCCGGTCCATCCGGTCATATCGGTTTCGACGCTTTGGTTCGTAACCCACTCGATGAGGGATGGCTGTGCAAATACCGTATCGGTGTCGTTCGCCGTGCAGCTACTGCCGGCATTGTTGCAGTCTGCACTCTCTACGGCTGCTTGCGCGGTGTACTGGTCGCCGCTGTTGCCGCTTTGCAGGGTAGCAACTATCTGGTGGGTTGCACTTTGGCCGGCTGCCAGATTGCCGACATTCCAGCTGACTACATTGCCATTCACAGTACCGCCACCAGCGTTGGTGATGTTCAGGTTGGCCGGTAGTGTAAGGTTGACGCTCACATTGGACGCTGTCTCGGCGTTTGTTGGCGCGTTTTGGACGTTAACGGTGTAGGTTAATGAGTCGCCGATGCTCGCCTGAGTGACACCGTTGGTGAGGGTGGTGTCTAGTACGGCCGGATCTGTCTGCGGAGGGGTGCTGCCACGTTGGAAGGTCGTGCTATATATAGTGTCGCCGTAGGTGCATGCATCTTTTACGGTGGTGTATTCGGCGCCACAAATCAAGCTGACAGTGAGCGTGCCGTCAGCGGCATCATAGTCGCCGCGCAAAATGCCAAAGTGCATGCTGCGGAAAACAGAGTTCGGGTCGATGTCGCTAAAGCTGGTAAAGCCTTGGCCGCCCGCAGCATCCACGATATGTGTCAGGCCGGCAATCGGTGCGAATGCTTCCTGGCTGTGGGCGTGGTGGGCGACATTCAGGATGTATTTTCCAGTTGCGTTGGTGGCGGTGGGGCTGTAGGTGGCGGCAAGCGCCTCCAGAGTGGAGCGGATGGTCAGGTTTGGCCCTTCGCCGGAGCTGGTGTAGGGTGGCCGGTGCCCATAAGTAACGATGAAGTCGATGTTTGGATCGGCCTGGGCGTCTGCCATAAGATTGCCGGCTTTTGCCTGCCAGTCGGCCCAGCCGTTGGTCCAGTTTTCGGGGTAGCTGATGAACAGCACTTTGCCTGCGGTAAAGTGTCCCCAGTCACGGCCTTGGCACAAGTTGACACTGCTGCCGGATTCTTCGCCGCACCCAGGATTACTGATGCGAGTTGCTGTATCGACCGGTACGGTCTGGGCGTTGGTGATCCAACTGCGGCCCTTGTAGTTGGCTAGGCTGTCGCGCGGCGTACCGGCTGGTGCGTCGGCAGTGGGCTGGCCATACTCGTGGTTGCCCCATGCAGGCTGGAAGGCTGCACTGTGCGACCAGGCTTCTTGGTCGGTGTAGTAGGCATGGGTAGAGGGCACACCGCATTCATTCAGGAGACCAATGTCGCCGCCATGGGTTACGAAGTGCGGGTTTTGGGCCGCGATCAGGGCATGCTGGGCGGTCATCCAGGGAGCGCAGTAGGTGCTCTTGGTATCGCCAATGTCCACCCAGGTAAAGTCACCGGTCGGCTTGGTACGAAAGGTCATGTCGGAGCCGTCAGCTCCGATTTTGTAGTGGTAAGTGGCGCCTGGGGTCAGACCAGTAAGGTGCGCCTCCCAGAAAGGTCCGGCAATGTCCCAGGGCGTGATTGGCGACGTCCCGGCTGTTACTTGCTGGCCATAGGTAGTATCGAGGCCAAAATAGATGGTGCTCTCGGTGCCGCGCCAATTGAATACCACTTCGTCGGCACTATCGCCGTAAGCGAAATGTATTTCGTCGGTGAATGCTGCGGGCGGGTTCACGGGTGGAGCCGGCACCTCAGCGTCCAGGCAAGACTTGGCTGCCGCTATATTTGTGCCGGTACAGTAGGCTAGCTTGGCGATTTCGCCGTTAAACTGGTCGGTGTTGTTGGTCTGCGATTTGAGGGGGTATTGGTTGGCAACGCTTAGGTACTGGACCGATGTTAGCGGGCCAGTCGGAGCGATCGAAAAGCTGTTGGCTTGTAGGGTGTGGCCGTTAACCGTGTCGATTTTGGTGAGGTTCATCTCGAGGTTAGCATTACCGCTTGCAGGGTCGGGTGATTTTATGCATTGCAGGATGTAGGTCTGCCCATCTACTAATGCTTGAGTACCAGTAACCGGATTGTTGGCACCGCTCGTGCCGGCGACTCTGCATTGCGGAAAGACCGCCGTCTGGCTTTTGCCGCAATTGCTCAGCTGGAACTTAAACTGCGTGGTGTTGGTGCCCCATTTGCCGATTTGGGTGATGTTGGGCGAATCGCTAAAACAGTTGCCGCTGGCCGGTTTTTGGTACTTGAACAGCACGCTGCCGCCGAATGCCTGCGTCGTCGGCACATTAATAGTGTTGCCGCTGGCCGGTTTGGCATAGCCGACTGATTGTTTGCTGGACAGGTCGCCCTCAAAGCGAGTACCGAATGATGTCTGCGACCAGTTACCTTGGAGGGTAAGGCTGACGCCATTGTTGCTGGCTGCATTGTTGGCTATTGTGGCCGAAGAGCCGTCAAGCGTGTAACTGTACAAGCTGCCTGGTGCGGCGGCCCGCGCCTGCCAGAGCGGTAGCACTCCTCCCACAAATACTAACGCGCACACACCGATCAAGACTCGTCGCCCTTGTATCGCCAACTGCCGTATCCCCATTTTTTGCTCCCCGAGTTAGAAGGTTTGTTTTTAATATAATGGCACACCGGCCGTCCAAAAGGAATTGGGTGTAATATTTATTACAGTTAAAGAGGGCAATTAATGCCGCTGCTGGTACAATGACTGCCAAGGAGAAGTAAGGCGTGATTGAAGGGCTAAGCTACAAGTACTACCATAAGCTGAATAGTAAAACCGTATATCTAGTGTTACACGGCGGCGGAGCCGGGGGCGTTGAGGCGCCGTTCATATCCAGCGTGATCAGTGCTCTCAGCGGCACCGGTAATAGTGTCTTTGGCTTTAACTTTCCTTATTGTGAACGCGGCGAAGAAAGCTCCAGCGGCCCAGAGCTTGCTGAAGAAACGGCAACACTCCAAACGGTAATTGAGTTTTTGCGAAGCGAAGACTACGAAAAGATCATCATTGTCGCCAAATCACTTGGCGGTATCATTACAAGTTATTGGCTGGCACGGCATCCCAATGAGGATGTCAGCGTTGTCGTCCTAGGTTATGTCATCGGAAGCGTTAAGACAGACGCCTTGGCGGGCAAGATACGCCTGGTTATCCAAGGTGAACACGACCGTTTTGGAAACGCCGCAGCCGTCGAGGAAGAATTGGCAAAACATAGCGTTGAAGCACGGATAATAGAATTGCCCAAGGCAGATCATAGCTACCGGAATGAACAAAAGGAGCCCGCATATCAAGAAGCGGCCATCACGGAGCTATTGCGGCAACTTGCTTGAATGGCTATTCTTGCCTTTTGCTATAATGGCTCCTATGACTGAAACACTCAACACGACAGTAAAACAAGCGGGTCTCGAAATCATCAACATGAGCGCGGCCCACGCAGACGAAATGGAAACCTGGGCAGATGTTTTGGCCCGGAACCCGGATAGTGTAACGGCTACTTTTAGCGCAGGGTTCGTCAGTAGGCCGTCAGAAAGATCCAGATTTGAATTTGTGGTAGACGTCCAGGCGCCGCCTAATCAAGAGACGATACTGCGTACGTGGGCCATCGAAACTAAAGTTGGCGACGACCAGAAAGAGTATTTTAATAACATCCAGCTGACTTTCGTGGTAAACGGTGAGCAGGCTCACAACCTCATTACTAGAGGCAAAGCTTTTGGCCGGGAAGATGTCCGTATCTTGCTTCAGGATGAGGCAACCAGATTATCGCGTATTACAATCAGTAATGACTTTGGTGATGACGCGACGAAGCAGATGCATGGCGAACGATATGACTTTACTGCTGCCGAACTGGACCAAAGCCCGGAGAATACGGCTAAAGTAAGCCGCACACTCCAGATGATACTGCAGGCTTTTGCCCCTGACAGCACTTCTTAGGCGTTCTGTTTTTGCTGTAGCAGCCCAGGAAGAGTCAGTTTGTTGCCGAGGGTGATTACCAGGAAAATAACGATATTAATGCAAAGAATGTACGCGGTAAACAACCAGCTGGTGAGCTGCCAGTCCTGGATCGTTAGCAGCGCAACGAGCATGCTCAGCGCGGACAAGCAATAGGCGGTGGCATGCTCGGTATGGGGCGCTTGGTACGCTTTTTTGACCGTTGGAATATTGCTGAAAAGATCTGCCACGATACCCATCAATAACACCGTAAGCGGATCTTTGCTTGCCAGCCATAGCAAAAGACCGGCTACCGTGAGAACCATGCAATACTTGTCCAGTCGGCTAAATGTTTTGGCGTAGGTATGCCGATGTAGCGCAGCAATGCAGACTGCGATCGGGCTTACGCCGATTGCGAGCGTAATAAGCGCGCTGGTGCCGGCGCCCTGCAGGAGCTGTATGCCAAATGCAAGAAGGGCCGTAAGACTCCACAGCGACCAGCTCACAAGATTGGGACGCGCTTTTCCCTGCCAGGTCGCCTTGAAGTAGCTCGCACCTGCCATAAATCGTAAAATAATTGCAAAAACAATAAAACCAGATGGTAACATGCGCCCCTCCGTCAATTAGATATTTAGAATGATAAGCCCAGCCGCACCGGTCAAACCTGCTGCGGCTTTGTACCAAAAATGGTCACGTTCTTTTAGCACATAATAGGCTGCAATTACTACCAAGACAGATACGAAACTGGCGAAAGCAATCACCAGCGAGACATTGCCGCTCATTTTGAGCGCAATAATGAAGAATACGCTTTTAAGCACGAAGGCTAGGGCAAACAGCAGCACAGGCCAAAAATTCTTTTTTTGGCGCAGAATGCCGATGCTTTTGCGGTCCTTCCAGGCCAGCAGCACCATCCAGAACGTCTGGGCGCCCCATCCCCAAAAGAAGTAGGCGCCAAGATCCATGCGGGTGAGCATCCAGCGTTCGTACACTACCGCTATGCCCAAGACAAAAATACTTAGCAGTGCCACCTTCAGGCCGGCTGTTTTGTGGATGGTGCGGTTTAGGACTTGCGGCAGTGTTGCCAACACGGCCGAACCGATTACAATAGCCGCACCAATGAGCTGACGTCCGTTTAAGCCTTCGTGCAGCAGTATAGTTGCGGCAATAATGGTAATAATCGGTGCCAGATCGCACAAAATGGTGTACAGCCCGGCGTCAAGGTCTTTGCTGGATTTGTACGACAGCATCAGAAGTATGGGGAAAATGAGGCTTCCTACGGCAATAAATATAAAGTTTAGCCAGCCGATGTTCAAATTGCTATCAAGAAAATAAGTAATTATCAGGCTGGTGGGATAAGACACGCACAAATAAAAAAAGCCATGCACCAAGCGGTTGTGCTTGGTTAAAGAGACGGCCAGATGCCTGCGCAGCAAATAGGCGACGACGCCAAGCACTAAATAGCCCACTAAAAACATTTGCCAGATCATTTGGGCAATTATAGCATGCCGCTTAAGGTTAGCATGCTGTACACTTAATCAAATATAAACATTGAAGGAAATTTTAGGGGTAGACTATGCCTGTAAGCCTCATGGTTAATGAGAGTACGACAATTGTAACTTTTGTTATGCCTGTCTTTTTAGACAAGGGAGAGCAGTCAATCGTATGGCTGGATAAGACGGTCGATTCGGTGTTGGCGCAGACCGATCCTAACTGGCAGCTGATCATGGTCAATGACTGTTCGCCATACCCCAAAACAGCAGCGGAGTTGGAGCGTCTGTCGGCAAAAGATAGTCGGATACATGCCATTAATTTGCCCGCCAACCAAGGCCCTGGCGGCACGCGCAACGCGGGCATTAATTGGGCCCGTGACCATGGCTCTGAATATATTGCCTTTTTGGATGCCGACGACATCTGCCACCCACGTCGGGCCGAGGTGATTCGCAGTATCATGGACCACGATCCGTCGGTGGGCGTGGTGTATTCGACATTTATTGTTATCGACGAAAACGACAATAAGGTGGCTTGGGGCAAGCTCTCCGGACCGATCCAAGAAATACTCGAATGCAACCAAAATAACCCTCCTCAAGGTGAGACCGCCTGGATAGACATCGGCACCATGACCGGATACGCCAATTTAACTTCGTCAACAGCTGTTAGGGTCGGTATTGCCATCAAACACCCCTTTGCCGACGTCATAACTGGCGAAGACGCCCACGCATGGCTACGATACGCTGGCGAGGGCAAGAAATTTGTCTATACACCGGATATTCCGACGTTATACCGTATCCCGCAAAAAGCCGGGCATTCCGCCATGCGCGACCGTGTGGGAGGTATAGAGGTCTTTTATACCGGACAGTGTAAGGTTGGGCGCGATGGTTTTGAGACCGCTTTTAATGTAGCTGTGGCGAACGGTAAGGTTAAGCCACAAGAAAAGGAGCGTCTCCTAGCGCGCTACCACGTAAGGACAGCCGAAACCATGCGTCAAGCCGATCAGCTCCATCTGGCCAAAAATGAAATTAAGCGGGCCAGGGAGATCTCGCCGCAATTCGCCAAGGAGTGGATTGATTTTCTGGGCTACGATTGGGCAAAATAAAAGCCAGCTCGGATACATTCGCCAGCCTAAAAGAACTCGGCCTTTCGGTCGGGTTTTTTATTGGTTCAGTTGGCGGGCTTCGCGCTGCACGACGTTGTAGGCTGGTTTTTTGCTACCGTTCGCACGGCGCAAGCCAAAGCCTTTCTCGTTTTGGTGGCCGAAGGAAAGCCATTGGTCGCTGTCGGAGTAAAGGAAGAGCACTCCGGCGTCGGTTTTCTGATACCAGTGATCGATGCCTTCTCCGACAATTTCTGCCTGGCGGGGTTCTGACACATGGTCGGGCCGGTGGTTTCTGTTTGGGTTGGTGGCGCTATACAGGCCCCGCGTACTGGCGCCGTACTCAGTGCCCCAGATTTCTTTCGATCCCCAGCCGGCGTTTTCCATGGTGCGCCGCAAATTATATTTGACTGGCCCGTGGTCTACCGTGTAGAAGGCGTTGTAGAGAACCGGCTCTCCCGGGGATAGCGGCCAGGAGTAGGGGTGGACTGCAACGCCGGTGAATAAGTGTTTTCGCAGCTTTGGCAGCATTTTGTCCAGATAGTCGCTTTGCATCATGCCTGTGGATGGTTTTGGCTCAAACATAGGCGCCAGACCGCCAGGCAGTATGACGCAGTCAGGATTGTGCGGACGGATATTGGTCGCTGCCGTATTTGCAAGCCGGGCATATGCTACCGGGTCTATGCCCAGCGTCCCATCGGGCCGAACGGATTTCCAGTGGCCGTTTAGATTTGGTTCGTTCCAGATTTCCCAACCTCGCATGGTTTGCCGTGGGTAACGTTGGGCGACCGCACGGACAAACCGGCCGAACTCATGTCTGCTGCGCGGAGCGCAGGTTTTGGCCTGCTCATCGTCGTCGGTGAGCGCCACGCAGCGGCTGTCGCGGGCCCAACTTGGCGGGTATCCCATAACCGCTAGTATTTTCATGCGGTGTTTGGTTACGGTTTCGACCATACGGTCGTACATCCCCCACTCATATTCCGTAGGGCTGTTTGGCTGGATGAGCGCCCAACTGAAGTCTATGCGCAGCCAGATAGCCCCCAGCCCACGCACTTCTTTAAGGCGCTCGTTGAGCATAGCTTCGTTCATCCAGGGCAGGGTGGTGCTGGTAGCTATTCCTAGCTCGCGCCGTGTCGCAGCAGCTGCAGGGGCCGAAGGTAATACCGCGACTAAAAGCGCAATTGTACTGGTGATTGCAAGCAACATATTTTTCATATGGCTACTGTACCAAACGTTTGGTTTCTTTGGCAGAAACAATTGTGCCGCATTTAATCGGGGATTAATTTCTTTTGATTACATTACTGTGACGGCCCGCGCCGATAGTAAAAAGGGGATATCCAAATTCGCGCATTCGTACGACAAACTGGTTTTATGCTTGCAGTTCTCGGCATTGCGGGCTTTGGCTATGTTGGCCTGCGGAGCAGCGAGGGCTTTCGGCGGCTGCTGGATGATTGGGGTCTGCACAGGAGGCAAGAGCGGTTTACAGAATTATATTTTGACCACGCCGATACTTTGCCGTCATCGGTACGGAGTGATAGCCCGCAGACGCTGGTGTTTAAAATCCATAACCTCGAACATCGGCAGGCTACTTACTACTACGAAGTAAGGATTGAAGGCGGTGAGCCGGTACGGCAAGAAGTAGCTCAGCCGAAAGCAGTAGTCCTGAAACATGGTCAGATTGTGACGGCAAGCGTGCCGCTGCGCACAGGCCCCTCTGGCAAGCGGCTTAGTGTTTTTGTCAGCTTGCGTTATCCGCGCGACGCCTCGCAGGACGATCAGCCGGAATGGCAGCAGCAGTCGATCCATTACATGGCTGATATAGCGCCCGCGCAAGCAAGCAGAAGAGGGGGCATATGAAGCGCAGAGAAAAAATCGCAGCCATCATCCCTTGCTTCAATGAAGCCCAAAGCATTGGGAAGGTGATCAAGCGGTTTCCGTTCTCCCAGCTCCAGGAACAGAACCTCGATTTGGCGATTTATGTCATCGACAACAATTCGACGGACAAGACAGCCCGCGCCGCCAAAAAAGCAGGCGCAATCGTATTGCATGAACCGGAAAAAGGAAAGGGCAATGCTCTGCAGACAGGCTTTCGTGCGGTGCCGGCTGACGTAGATTATGTGGTGATGCTGGATGGCGACAATACATATGATCCGGCGGAGATACTTCGTATGGTAGAGCCACTGCGTACCGGGTTTTGTGATGTAGTGATCGGGTCGCGGCTGGGCGGTCATATAGAGGCGACAGCTATGAACCCGCTTAACCGGCTGGGAAACTGGTTTTTCACGGCTGGAGCGCGAACGCTCTACGGGGCGAACGTCACTGACGTCTTGACGGGCTATTTTGCCTGGAAAAAACCGGCACTGGATGCCCTGCGGCCGCATATCGCCAGCAGTGGCTTTGCGATCGAGATGGAGATGATCACCAAAATGGCCCGTTTGGGACACAGGATAGCATCGGTGCCGATCAGTTACGACCCTCGTTTGGGCGAATCAAATCTGCGGCCTTTTGCCGACGGCTCACGCATCCTCATGATGCTCATAAAAAACACGAGGTGGAAACCAAAGCCCCAGGCGCCCGGGGGCGGTGTATTCGTGCCGCTTCGTATCGTGTTCGTAAGCGATGCGGTATACCCCTATATGAAGGGCGGCAAAGAAAAGCGCCTGCACGAAATAACCAAGGCGTTGGTGGCGATGGGGCACGAAGTGCACATTTACACCATGCACTGGTGGAAGAGTGCCGAAAAAACCCGCACCGAAGCCGGCGTGCACCTCCATGCCATAAGCAAGCGTTACCAGATGTATAGCAAAGACCGCAGGACGATCAAAGAGGGCGTGATGTTTGGCCTGGCTTGTCTTAAGCTCGTGCGCGTACGATTTGACGTGCTCGACGTGGACCATATGCCGTTCTTTCCGGTTATTAGCGCCTGGTTGGTGTGCCTGGTGCGACGCAGGAAGCTATATGCCACATGGCATGAATCACTCAGTGGCAAAGAATGGGTGGACTACATGGGCACCGGCGGACTTATAGCTGCGGGAATTGAGCGGGTCTGCACTAAGCTGCCCTACTGTATTACGGCCGCGTCGGCGCACACCCGCGAATTGCTGGCTTCGACCCATGGCCGGACGCATCGGGTCGGGTTGGTGGCTTCCGGCATCGACGTGAGCCGCCTGGAAGCTGTCGAGCCGGCACAAGCGGGATATGACGTGTTGTATGCGGGACGATTGGTAAAGGACAAAAATGTGGACAAGTTGGTGCTCGCCATGGAAAGAGTATGCCGCGAACGGCCGGAGACCCGTTGTCTGATTATTGGCAGCGGGCCCGAACGCGCACGTTTGGAAAAGCTGGCCAGCAAGAGAGGGCTTGGGGAGGCGGTCTCGTTTAGTGACCCTTTACCGGACGCGGCGGACGTATACGCGCACATGAAGGCTGCAAAAGTGTTCTGTACTCCCTCGGTACGAGAGGGGTTCGGCATCACGGCCTTGGAGTCACTGGCCTGCGGTACGCCCGTAGTGGCCATAGACAGCCCGGCGAATGCCGCCCGGCACTTGGTCCGGGACGGGGTGAATGGCAGTGTAGTGCCCCTGGAGCCCGGCCGTATCGCAGGTGCGCTATTGCGCTGGATAGCGGCCGCCCACAAGACAGACATCTTGCCTGCGGCTGACGAATATGATTGGCGTCACCTGGCCCGTAAACAGGTAGAGATATACACCTCATGAAGATATTGCACGTTACCAAGAAATATCCGGGGGCAATGGGGGGCGATGCGGTCGTGGTATCGCAGTTGTGCGCCGAGCAGCAGGCCGCAGGGCACGAAATTGCGGTCATTACCTCCAACTGTGATGAGATATCGGCGGAGCCGCATATATACAAATGCGGCCTCAAGAATACACCGGCGAATTTGGACCGCATTACGCTACGGCGATTGGTGAGCTTGGTATGTTTGTTTTTTGTCTCGTTCGGTATCATACGCCGTGAACGGCCGGACATCATCCATTCCCATTCGGTAGATATGGCTTTTTGCGTGGCCGCGGCCGCCCGTTTTAGGGGCGTCCCGCTCATGCATACTTTCCATATAGTGACCCACTACGATCCGGAGCAATCGTTTCTGCGGCGCAAAACAGAGCTTTGGATGGCCAAGCTAACTGGCGCGCGTATTGTAACCGCGCCAAACCCTTATGATGTTGGACGCTTGCAGGCTGCCGGTCTCCGGCAAACAGTGTTGCTGCCAAACGGCGTTGATTTGACGTTTTGGCAGCCCGGCAACCCTGACGAACAAGGAGGACCCTGTACGTTCGTGGCCGTGGGTCGTCTGGAGCGGCAGAAAGGATTCAACTATCTGATCGAGGCGGCGGCCCTGGCGGCGTCTGCCGCTGCACAGCCCTTCCGGGTAATTATTGTGGGTGAGGGGTCGCAGCAGCCGATGCTCCAGGCTCGCGCCAAGCGTTTAGGTGTGGAAAAAATCGTACAGTTTTCCGGCGCGAAAAACCGGCAGCAAGTCCGCCAGCTGCTCTCCGTGGCCGATGTGGTGGTGATACCCTCATTGTACGAAACCACTCCGCTGACTTTACTGGAAGCATGGGCAATGGGCTTGCCTGTCATTGCGACGCCAGTGGGGATCCTCCGTGGAGTCCCGGCCCCAGCCGCGCACGTCGTACCGCCCAAAGACGAGCAGGCTTTGGCGGAGGCAATGATACTGTACATCCAGAACAATACGGCCCGCGCCCGTCTTGCCGCATTAGGCCAAAAAGAAGTGCAACGATATGCTTGGCCACGGATTGCGCAAACTGCCAAGATTTTGTACAGGAGCGCATTATGAAGCGGCATATTGTACAGGTGAGTGCGTATTATCCTCCAAACCTTGGTGGGCAGGAGAACGCGGTGCACGACCTGTCCGCCCAACTCGCCGCAGCCGAGCACCCGGTGGACGTACTCACGTCGGCAGCGGGCGGCGGTCCGCAGGGAGTGACCCTGGAGCAGGGCATCCGGGTGCGGCGCTTGCCAGGCTATGTGTTTGGTCATGCGCCCATCATGCCGGGTTTTGGGCGAGCGCTACGCCGGACGATCCAGCCCGGCAGTGTCGTGCATTTGCATATCGGGCAGGCTTTTACTCCAGAAATGGTATGGCTGTCCTCGAAGCTGAGGCCATTCCCCTATGTGGCAGAGCTGCACATTGATTTCCGGCCATCAGGCAAGGCGGGCATATTACTGCCGCTATACAAGCGGTTGGTGCTGCAGCGGGTGCTGCAGGCGGCTACAGTAGTGGTCGTGCTCAACGAAGAGACATTACGGGCAGTGCGCGAGACCTATGGCCGCCAAGGCCGTACCCTTGTGCTGCATAACGGTATCGACGAAAGTTATTTTTTGATAAAGCGCCGGGCAGCGGTGTCGCCGCCGCCTACGCTACGCCTGCTGTTTGTAGGGCGGCTGAGCAAGCAAAAGAATATACCATCCCTGGTACGGGCGTTGCAACTTGTAAGGCGGCCTGTGCATTTGGATTTGATAGGAGATGGCGAGGAGCGGGAGTCAGTGCGTCAGCTTATTGTTCAGTCCAGCATTAAGAATGTGACGTTGCATGGCCGTTTGGACCGCAAAGAGGTACAGGCATATTACAAGACATGCGATGTGTTGGTTATGCCGTCGCTGTATGAGGCACAGCCCTTAGTTCTGCTTGAAGCTATGGCCGCCCGCATCCCCATTATTGGGACGAATGTGACCGGCGTAGAGGAGCATATAAAGGATGCGGGTATTGTAGTCGACCCTACCCCGCAAGGCTTGGCGGACGGGATTGATGCTTATGACCGCCAGTACCCGTCAGTCCAACAGTTGGTCGAACGCGCCTATGCCCGAGCCGAGCAGCGTCGCTGGCGGTATTTGCTGAAGCAGTATGAGGCGCTTTATGAAGAAGCTGCGGCTTAGTGCCCGACGTACCGTATGGTTGCTGCTTTGCGCTTTGGCCGCGGCAAATGTATTGGCGTTGCTTACACAGGCCACTGGTTTTTGGCTGTTTGCCGGCGGATTGTTCGCTTGCCTGGTGTTTCTGCCGGGTGTTGCGACGTTGCGCTGCCTGCGGCTGGAACCCAGTGCTATGTACGTAAGCGTACTCTATTGTTTCGGCCTGAGTATTCTTGCGCTTATGTTGAGTTCATTGTTTGCCAACCAGGTACTGCCGCTCCTGGGCATGCAGGAACCATTGCGCTGGCAAGGCGTGCTCTTGTCGTGGGATATACTGACCGGGGCGGTGATTCTACTGGGAGCCTACACCAATAAGCGTGATTTTGTGCTGCGCCACTTGCGGGTGACTGCAATGGCTGGCATGGTTTGGCTGCTAATGGGTCTAAGCTCGCTGCTGCCGATGCTCGCGATAATGGGAGCATTGCGGCTCAACAACGGCGGCGACGCTTTGTTTGCTATGGTGGCAATCGCCTATGCAGCGGGTTTGATCATCGCGGCCTGTGTGCTGCATCGTCGTATCCCCGACGGTGCGTCGGCTCTGCTGATATTTATTACTGGTCTGAGCCTGCTGTTTATGGTTTCGTTGCGCGGCTGGGATATTGTGGGCCACGACATCCAGCGGGAGTTCCGTGTGTATAGCTTGACACTGCTTAATAGCAGATGGGATATTGGCTCGTACCGTGATCCGTACAATGCTTGTCTGAGTATCACCCTCCTTCCTGCGGCCTTTTCCTCCCTGTTGGGGATTTCTGGCATCGTGGTGTTCAAAGTGATACTGCAAATCATTTTTGCCGTTTGTCCGGCAGTTGTTTTTGCCCTGCTGCGCCGCTACGCCTACAAATTGGCGAGCCTGATAGGAAGCCTGCTATTCATCTGCTATCCGACGTTCATTACCGATTCGGCTATGCTAACGCGGCAGGGAGTCGCATACCTGTTTTTTGCATTGGCCATATTGGTACTCGCCGGCCGTTCACACCAAAAGCGCTGCAAATTATTGTTTATGGTATGTGCCCTAGGGGCGATTCTGTCGCATTATTCCACGGCCTACATGTTCGTCGGACTCTTTGGCCTGACGGTTGTTTTTAAGGTGTGTGTCCGGTGGGGCCAGGGGCATCCGCCGTGGCGCCGTGGCCATACTTCCACGGTTGTTTCGCCATTATTCGCCGTATTATTGCTATTGCTTACTTTTGGTTGGTACGCGCGCATTACCGAAACGTCGGGCGGGGTAATGCGGACGATGGCAGATTCGGTGGCCAGCATTCCACGGTTTTTTTCTGACGACAATAAATCGTCGGATACGTCGGTCGCCTTAGTGTTTGCGGCGCAAAAAACCCCGCTGGACTTGTACGAAGATTACCTGACGCATAGTTTTGCCGCAGGATCGGCAGCGGCAGCGTACCTCCCCGGCCTGACAAGTGATGCCTTGCCGCTGACCCAGCTAGGCAAAAAGGTGCACAGCTGGGGAATCGACCCGGCAATCGTGTCTGCATTGCGACAAAACTTCGCCAAGCTTTTGCAGGTCATGGCTGTAGGGGGTGTTGTATATGTTACGGCAGTATGCTGGTGGAAGCGGCGCTATCTGCTTGGGGCTGATTTTATATATCTTAACTTTGCCGGGCTGGTTCTTTTGGCACTTATGGTGCTTCTGCCGGTATTGTCCATAAATTATGGGATTCTGCGGGCTTTTCAACAAGCCCTCATTTTTTTGGTGCTGCCAATTACGCTTCTCCTTGTCGCAGCCGGCCGCAAAATGACAGAGCGGCTGCGCACCGTAGCGGCAACAACAGGAATTACAGCGCTTTTTTTGCTGTTTACAGGCTTTATTGCGCAACTGCTAGGTGGCTCCAGCCCCAGCTTAAGCCTAAACAACCAAGGCTTATATTACGGTTTGTACTATACCTCCGAGGCAGACGGCCGCGCATTTGCCTGGCTCAAGGCACACCAGCCCGCGCGCAGCGACGTCAGGGCCGCCAACTTTAACCGGGCGTTCATGCATGACCCAAAGTATCCATTTTCACGCCCCGGAATCCTGCCGACTCAATTAGGGGAGCGGAGCGTGGTGTACTTGGACAGTGCACAAGTGACGCAGGAGCGTTTGTTTGTATATTTCGATAGCAGTCCGCTTATTATGACATTTCCCGCGGATTACTACAGGCAAACGAAAAGCCGGGTATACAGCACTTCGTCAACGGAGATCTACCAATGATTATTCTTGCGGTTTTGGAGCCGATGTTCGTGCAAGTGCGGGGCATACGGCGCAATACACTGGCTTTGAACGCGTTGTACCTGATGCTTTCGACGTTCGTTTTGGCGGGGTCGGGGTTTGTTTTTTGGACGGTTGTAGCGCGCACCTATGATGCCGCTGCCGTTGGCTTGGCGACTGCCATGCTTTCGGTGGCAGGCTTGCTGTCGTTGCTGAGCCAGGCAGGATTCGATACGACCTTTGTCCGCTTCCTCCCCTCGGCGGAGCACAAAGGAGACTATATAAACAGTGGTTTTGTGTTGGTAGCACTGACGGCAACTTTGCTTGGAGTGGGGAGCGCCGTGGTTTTGCCGCGCCTGTCGCCATCCCTGGATATACTTACCAGCCTGCCTGTGGCCGCGGGTTTTGTACTATTTTCGGTGGTGACTGCGCTGGGCACCCTGGTGAACGCTGTTTTTCTGGCCTCAAAGCGGGCGGGATATATTTTGATGGCCAATACAGCCCTTGGTCTGGCAAAAATAACGCTGCCGCTGGTGATTGCGCATGGGGAAGCTGTGGTTATTGTCCTGCTGGCCAGCGCGGCGCAGGTGGTCGGTTTGTTTTTTGGCGTATTGCGCCTTAGACGTTGCTACGGGTACCGCTTTGCGCCGGTGCTCAAGCTAGAAGTGTTACGCGCCGTGTGGGCATACTCGTCCTCGATGTATGCTGCGGGCATTTTAAATTTGTTGCCGCCCACCTTGCTCCCCTTGTTGGTTGTGCATTTTCTAAAACCTGCCGCTGCTGCGTATTACTACATGGCATTCACGATCGCTGGCGTGCTGTACGCCATTGCGTATGGATCTATGCAATCAATGTTTGCCGAGGGATCACACAACCAGATGGCGCTGCGTTCTTATGTGATACGCAGCGCCAGAATGGCGGGCCTGCTGCTTTTGCCTTCGGTGGGAGTGCTTATGGTCTGCGGACCGGGGATCCTTTCGCTATTTGGAAGTGATTACACGCAGCAAGCCACACCAGTACTGCAACTTTTTGCAGCCAGTGCGTTGCCGGTGGCAGTTTACTCGGCGTTGGGGGCTATATTTAAGGTGACCAAAAATCTGCGGGCAGGGATTACGATGAACGCCGTGTATGCGGTTTGTGTTCTGGGTATCAGCTACCTTGCTTTGCCGGTATATGGCCTGGTGGGCGTGGGCTGGGCGTGGTTTGGAGGGAATGTTGTTGCTTGTTTAACAGGCGTGATGTTTGTGCGCAAATCTAAGAAAGGAGCAGAAGATGGCACGATTGCCAGTGCCCGGCGGCGATGCTGACGACTGGGCTTCAATACTAAATGAGTACCTGCGCGTTACTCACAACGAAGACGGAACACAAAAGACGGACAGTATAAACAGTGCTGCCTTGCAGAGCCGTTCGATCGGTATCCGGCATTTCCGTACGACCAATCCTTCTGGCGCTTCGGTGGCCAATATGGTGCTATCTAATAACGGCAACGATTTGGTGTGGCGGACGGTACAGGGGGCCTCAGGGCCGCCTTCGCAGCAGCTGCGGATCAACGTTGCCGACTACGGAGCAATAGGCGATGGCCTTACGGATGACACTGCCGCAATCCAATCGGCCATTGATGCAGCCGCGGGCGGCGGCGCGGTGGAATTCCCGCGCGGCGTTTTTTTGGTACGCCAGCTAAAGATAAACAACAAAGGGACTACGCTTGTCGGTGCGGCACGCTTTGGCTCGCGTATTGTCCGGCATAGCGGCACCTTGCCATTGATCGACATGAGCGGCCCCTCTACTATGGCAGGACACCTGCGATACTGCTCGCTTATTAACCTTATGGTGGATGGTAATAATATGCCCGGTCCGCTCGTACGCTCGTATTATGCCGACAATTTGCTGTTCAGGGATGTTAATTTTATCCACTGCCAAGATATGGCCATCGACCTAGTAGAAGTCTGGGACACTCGTTTTAACAGCTGCGCGTGGGAAAACTGCGGTTCGGTCTCTAGTCCGGCAGTGCTTTTGCGCAACAGCATGCCCCAGGGACAATTCGGATACAGCACCGACAATACTAACCAGATCCACTTTATTGCATGCCGCTGGGAGGGATACCGTAACGGCGCTATCCGTCTTGACGGAGAGGCAAATGGTTCGACGGCAAAGCTGAACGGCATTTTCTTTGTGTCGTGCAAGATGGAGTCATCGGTATTGGCCGGAATACCGTTCCAGATCATGGGTGGCACGAATATCGTCTTCGTGAGCCAGTTATACATTGCTATGATGGCCCGCGACAGCGGCTACACCGATACGGTGGATGCCATCGAAGACCACGGCTCGCAGGTGTTTATGACTAATGTCTATGTGCAATGGGGAGCGGCGGCCGGACTGGCTAATTCGGTTGCTCACATTAAGCGCGGGGCACCGCATATGTACCACGAAATCAGCACCTACTACCCTACTGATGACCCTGTTACGGCCACAATTTTGGTCGAGCCGGAGGCGAACGAGGTTATGGTTTCGTGCCTGTGGACCAATCGTGGCCGCCAGACGCAAGGTGAAATCCACGAAATGCTGGAATTCGAGCCGCACCACGGGCTTACGCTCCCCTTGCACGCTCCCGGCTCATTCCGGGTAACCCATCATATGACAGGTAAGGATTTAGTAAAAGTCGATGCCAACGATACCCGCCCGGCGCTTATTATGCCAAATGGGGTGGACGCCGCAGGCTTTTCGGATGCCTTTGCTACCGAGAAATGGCGGGTCGTAGGAGCCACCGGCGCGGCCCGTTTTGCAGGCGGTAGATTCCAGATTGAGGCTACCAAGGGTTACGTGGGCATTAACACCACCCCGTACATCGGTATTGCCATGCTCATCCGGGCAGCCGTAGAGGGCGACCGCGGCCTGGCGATTGTGCGGCCGTCGGGCACCGCCACCAACCGGCTGCTGGAGTTCCAGGATGAGACGTACAACATCCAGGGAATGGCCATCGACTCGAATGGCCGGCCGGTCGCCGTGGGCACGCCGCCACGAGTGACCGCTGGCGACCAGGCCACGTATGCCAATCCGCGGGTGCAGGTCCGGGACATCGCCGGATCGATTACCGCTGCGGTGCGTCCCAGTCCGACCGCCCCTGGCACCATTGCTACTGTCACGTTCTCGCGTCCATACGTCGGGGCGCCGTTATGTATTATTCTGAGCGACCATTCGGAAGTCCCGGGAGATCTGTATGTGTCGCAGCGCAGCGCCAGTGGTTTTACGGTCGCCACCCGCAGCGCCCTGCGCGGCGGCTCCATCCTGAACTTTGACTACGCGGTGACCGCTTGAATCAGCGGCGGTTGTAGTAGTAATCGGCAAGTACCTCGGCCGTCTGCCGCGCACGTTCCACGTACGGCGGCACGACCTTTTGCAGGCGAAGCCGGTACTTGCCGCGGTTTTGGATGAGCTGCCGGAGCTTGCGCGTGAGGGCGGCCGCGTTTATTTCTTCGATCTTGACTACCCATTCGCCTAAGCCTAAGTCATGCATAATGCCGCTGGTCTTGTGTTCGTACTCAATGGCCAGAACAGGTACGTGGGAGGTTAGCGAGAAGATCACCGAATGAAAGCGGGTGCCCAGAAGGACGTCGAGTTTATCGTAAATCGCCTTGATGCCTGTATGGTCCGGCTCGCCTGTGATGACACTGGCGGCACGGGCGTGACGCATATAATTGCGGACGCGCTTAGAAGCCTCGCGGTCGTCGTCGCCCCGGTGGGCAGTTACTTGCGGAATAAAAAGGACGTGGGCGCCGCAGGTCGCGACAACGCCGTCCAGGGCTGCAGCCACCGCTTTTTCGTATGCAGTTTGGGCTTGGCTGTCCAGCCACGAACGGACAGTCACGCCGACTAGCAGTACGTTGTCCGGAATGTGGTACTGCTTGCGGACAGCCACGCTGCCCCGCGCCTTTAGCAAAAAGCCGGAATCCACGGTGCGTTCGGTGTTGTGCCGGACGCCTAGCTTGGCAAGCAGCGTCAGCGATATGTCTTCGCGCAGCATAACGCAGGTGAGCCGTTTCAGGACCGCGGCAGCCATCCAGCCCTCGTAAGCGTACATGAATGGACCGACCGACTGCGAGTATAGTATGGTTGGCTTGCCAAGGATGCGGCAGAGCACCAGCGGGTGAAGCAGTAACGGCACGTTCAGGCGGTTGGCCAAACCTTTGCGGCTTCGCAGATACCCGCCCCCTACCGCTACCGCCATGTCGGCGCTGGCGTATGTCTGGGCGACCGCGCGCATTTCGGCCGGCAAGGGCAAATTGCGGCCTGCCCGGCGCAGCCACACTGCCCAAAGCAGCGTGGCGGGTATCATCCAGGCGACATATGCCAATTTGCGCCATGCCGACGGATGTTTTTCGAGCGCATAATGCATAAATCCGGCCTTTTCGGGCACGCCCTCAAACACCGCCCGCGGCCCCGAAGGCGCAAGGGTCAAAATAGTTACCGCCGCATCCGGAAAGGTACGCCGTAAATCCTGGATCAACACGCTAGTCAGCGCCGCGTCACCCTTGTTGGCGCGAGAATAAACATGAGAAATAACAATGCGCGTGGGCGGGGTTGGCCTGCTCATGAATCTTTTTGCTCCACTAAATGCTTATATGCAATTGTCCAAAACAGGGCGCTATACACGATAAAGAACACCAGCCCGGCATATGTGTGAAACAGGCCGAACGCGATCTCTGGGTTGATGTAGTAGCCACTGGCGATCAGGGCGTACACACGGCCGATGTTGAGTAAAAACAATACAACCAGCGCAAACGGGAAGACGATAAAGTATAACTTTCTGCGCAACCGCCGCCATTCAAGCATCCCCACTACCGCGTACAAGCTGGTAAAAAGCGCAATCGACTCCACACCGGAACAGTATTCGGCGATTGTGACGCTAAACGTATCCAATGCCAGTGTGTATGGTGGAATGACGGTGGCCTCGAGCCCAGTTATTGACAGCAGGCCGCCCGTACCGTGCAGTACCATCCATGCTAAGGGCCGCCACAGCGCGTACACGCCAATCAAAAAGAAATAAAAGGCTACTGCAATACCCGCCGCCCAGCAGATTTCGCGGCGATGAGCTTTCCATAGCACATATAGCGTGGACAAACCAAAACATCCCAGGGCGCTGCAGAGCACACTCAGAATAATGCCGCCATGGGCCACGATGAGTGTGCCGCCGGTGATTGTTCCGTCAATGAGGAGGCCTACCGCATACCACGCCGCCGCAAAGCAAACGAGCGAAGCGGCAAACCATACCGCTTGTACCGGCTGCCAAGGCTGAAGCCTGAGGCGTGTATTGCCAGAAATATGCCGCCGCAATAACACAAAAGTGACAATCCCAAAAATAGCTGCCTTACCGACGCCGCCGTATACTTCAAATCCGCCCCGTAAAAGGATGTCGTCGGCAATGATGCGGGGCCCAATCAAACCCGAAAGACCAATAAAGACCAATAAAAAGGCTATCGCCCGCTGCAAGAGCGGGTCGATGGCCAAAAGAGTACGCACTTTTATCATGCTATAGCATCTGGGCGGCCTGCTGACGGCGGCGTACAACAGTAATCATGCCAATACCCAGACCCCCAGCAGCCAAGGCGCCGATAAGTCCGAATTCAGGAATAGCAACATTTACGATTGCCAGGTTTAGCTTGGTGGTTACGCCCTGGACGGTTCCACTGGCTACGCCTTTCTCGCCGTTTTTCTCACCTACCACCTTAACGGTGCTGCCAAAAGGACAATCGGCAGAAGGGAAGTTAACCAAGTAAGAACCCATACCGTCGGTCGTGTCCATCAGTGTTGAGCCACCACAGGTTACCGTTACGTTTGCACCAGGCTGAGCGATCTGGTTTTTGGTAACGACGCCCGTAACGCTGGTTTGCGGCGCGGCAGCGCTTGCTCCTCCTGTGCTACCTATCACGATAGCAAATGCAGCGATTACGCCTACAAGTATTTTCTTCATTTTTATTACCCTTCCTTGTTACTTTAATGCCTGTAACTGTACGAAGCTGTCATTAAAACACTATGAATTTGGCATGATTTGTTACCGAAAGAAGTGGTAATATACAATGACGCAGATCACACATATAGAAAAATTAATACGATTTTAATAATTGGATTGTATGCTAGGTGAGGTAACCCCCGGCACGCTTACCATGAAAATACTGTATATCGACGACAATCGGCTTTTGAGCAATAGCGTAAAGCGGCTTTTGAGCGCAACGTATACAGTTGACCTTATAGGTACGGGTGCGGAAGGGATCGAAAAAGCATGCTCGATTTCCTATAACCTGATCATCCTTGATCTGGGGTTGCCCGACATGAGCGGCCATGATGTATGCCGCAAGCTGCGGAAGTGCGGAATTACGGTTCCGATACTCATTGTCACCATACAAAAAGATCCTGCTTCTACTGCGCAACTTCTCAATGGAGGCGCGGACGACTATATTACCAAGCCTTTTAACGGGGCGGTGCTTTGCGCCCGCATTGCAGCCTTGTTACGCCGAAGCCAGGAGATGCATGAGGAGAAAATTATTACCATCGACGACTTGACGGTGAATGTCACGCGCCGTAGAGTGTGGCGTGCCAATCAGGAAATCACGCTGCGCCGCAAAGAGTTCGATATTTTGGAGTACCTAATGACCAACAAGGGCAGAGTGCTCACTCGTATTATGATTTTTGATCATGTTTGGGAAGCAGACAGCGGCTACTGGAATAACACAGTTGATGTGCACATCAAGCATCTGCGGGACAAGGTTGACCGCCCGTTTAAACGCCTCTTGATTAAAACGGCCCATGGTGTCGGCTATATGATTGACGATGCGTCCTAGGCAAAGGCCTGCCGCGCGTCAACCCGGCTTTACATTACGGAATTGCAAGGCTATTTGTCTGGTTGTCATCCTGGGAACTTTTTTGTTTTTGGCAACAATTGCTATCGTACTGGGTACGAGTATTATATTCCATGATTTCGCCCGCACACCTCTGGTGGTTGCCTCACTGATCATGTGCTTTGCATATGTTGTGGCGGTGGGCTGGCTTGAATACCACAATCACCACGCTGCAGTAGCGTATCTTCTGGTGTTTTTTTATTGGTCGTTGGCAAGCGGCATCG
The DNA here is from genome assembly GCA_035758825.1 of Saccharimonadales bacterium (SeqCode). GTDB lineage: Bacteria > Patescibacteriota > Saccharimonadia > Saccharimonadales > UBA4665 > JARIHD01. The sequence continues at coordinate 19,166 of DASTWA010000006.1, read as the reverse complement.
TGTGGTTCTGGGGCATTGAAATGCCAGTTGGGCTACTGATGTTCACCTTGGTGATCGTGCTGGCAGGGATACTTCTCACTTCGTTCTATTCCTTGCTGGTAGCTATTCTTTCGGGATTGATGCTCATCGTTGCGCAGCTCGCTTATGCCTTCGGGTTGTATGTGCCGTTTGAGCCTTGGCGCAAGAACCCAGATTTTAGCAATGTAGCTATCTATTGCACCATGTTCGGCCTGGTGGCGCTTATTTCCTGGCTATACAACCGCGAAATGGAGCGCTCGCTCATACTTGCCAAACAGGCCGAGGCCGAACTGATACAGCAAAAAAAGAACCTGAAAAAACAGGTTAAGCAACGTACCGCGGACTTGAAACGAGCACAGCTAGAGGAAATGCGCCAGCTGCACCGGTTTATAAAGATCGGCCAGGACGGTGCAACGCTTCTGCATGATCTTGCCAACCACCTGACTACTTTGACTATCGAAGTAGAAGGGCTTCAGAGCGTTCGCCACTCCAAACGGCTTGCCATCATACAGCAAACGGTGCGGCACTTAGAAAAAATCGTAGCAAGCACCCGTGACCGCTTGCAGGGGAGCCCACACATACGCCGTTTCGATCTGGCGAAGGAGCTGGACGATGCGGTCGAACTCCTGGCTCATCGTGCCACAAAATTTGGAGTACGCGTGGATTGGCAGCCACCGTCAGTACGTTGGCAGCTTATCGGAGACCCAACCTGTTTTTATCAGGTTGTACTCATACTGATCAGCAACGCTATCGAGGCCTACGGCACTAAGCCGGCCAAGAATACGAACGAGGCCGATCGCCGGGTTGTGGTGCGTGTGGAGCATACGGGCCGTGAAGTGGTTGTCCGTATTCATGACTGGGGCAGGGGCATCGAGCCAGGCCGGCGGCCGTATTTATTCCGTCCTTTCCAGACGACCAAGGACAGCGGCCTAGGCCTGGGCCTTTTTATCGCCAAGGAATCAACCGAAACCTATTTTTCCGGCCGGCTATCGCTCAACGCCAAGTCCGATCATACTGAGTTCGTAATGCGCCTGCCGCACAAAGACCGCAGCATTACCTGACCACGACTATCGTGAGGTTTTTTACTGTGACCGAAATCACGCAGCTTACCGGTAGCGTAAGTTACACTACCTGCAGATTGCAGATAAGAAAGGCAGACGAATTGGCGGCTACAAAAGACGATAATACAACCATGAGCCAGACCGCAAAATTGAACTGGCTGCGTGCCGCGGTGCTTGGCGCGAATGATGGCATTGTTTCGATTGCGGGGTTAGTCGTCGGCGTAGCTGGCGCTACGGATTCCAGGTCGATCATACTGACAGCCGGACTTGCCGGTGTGGTTGCTGGGGCGCTGTCTATGGCGGCTGGCGAACATGTCTCCGTGAGCAGCCAACGCGACGCCGAGCGGGCACTGTTGGCCCTTGAATCGGACAGTCTTAAGCAGAACCCCAAAGACGAACTCCAGGAACTGGCGCTCATCTACGAGGCAAAGGGCCTAAGCCCCCAGACCGCCCTTCGTGTAGCCGAAGAGCTAACCGATCACGATGCTTTTCGTGCCCACGCCGAGGCTGAGCATGGCATCACTCCGGGAGAACTGGCCAACCCGTGGCACGCAGCGGTCGCCTCGGCATGCGCCTTTGCTGCCGGATCGGTAATCCCGATGGCCTTCATTCTTTTGCCTCCGGCAAGCATCCGCGTCCCGGTTACATTTGCCGGCGTCGTATTGGCCCTGGCGCTTACCGGGGCAGTGAGCGCTCATGTCGGCGGCGCCCGTAAACGGCGGGCTGTCTTGCGGGTCGTTGTTGGCGGCGCTTTGGCAATGCTTGTCACCTATGGTGTCGGCGAGCTGTTTGATATCTCCGCCATCTAGCGGCACCTAAACCGGAGCAGGGTCTTTTGCATATCTGTTGCCGGTATTACAATGAGGATATGGAACTATACAATGATGAAGCTTCGCTTTCTCCCGAGACTATGGCAGAGGCCATAGGCGTCATGGAGGAAGTCCTCCGCCAGAACGCACCCGTAATACTTTCACGCGCCGGAGCAACCGAATCTACCGACAAGGAAGACGGCTCACCCGTCACCGAAACCGATAGGGAGGTTGAGGAGTCAATCAAGGCTGAATTTGCCAGGCACGGCATCGACATACCGGTGTATGGCGAGGAGGGCGGGTACGACGAACATGATTTGCCCGAAACGTTCTGGCTCGTCGATCCGATTGACGGGACCAAGAGTTTTATTAAAGGGATTCCCACCTTTACCAGCATGGCGGCGCTCATCCATAAGGGTGAGACAAGAGCTGCGATACTATATAACCCATCGACAGATGTGATGTACACTGCCCGTAAGGGCCAGGGTGCTTTTCGGAACGGGGAACGCCTGGATTTAACCGGCATGCCATTGTCCCGCGTTGCCTACTGCAAAGATCGCTTTATTGCGGATTTGGACGAGCTATTCAGCGCCAAAGGGCTGGTATGCGAAGAAGCTCCATCCGGCGGCGGCTACGGGTTTATGATGGTTGCCGAAGGCAAAGCCGGCGCCAGATTTAACCTCCATAGTGGCGGCTATGTACACGATTACGCGCCCGGAGCGCTGCTGGTGAGCGAAGCGGGCGGTGTTTTGGTCCCGGTGCTGGACGACGGGTATACCTACCGGACGCGCAGCTTCGTAGCCTGCCATCCGGCGCTCGAGCAAGAGGTGCGGCGGCATATCGAGGCGCTGAAGCGTCTGGAGGCACAACCGAAGTCCTCTGGGCAAACGGCAGCCTAGGTCTTTTGGATTTGCCCCAGGGCAGACAGGACGGTAGCGGCAGACGCATCAGCGCTGTCATTGCCATTGACGATGACCGCCGTGTGGCCTTTATCGGCGAAGCTCTGATAATCGGCAATAAAGCGCGCAAACGTATCTTCGGGCACGCTATGTCCACCCCGACCGGAGCGGGCGCGCACACGCTCTTTGGCAGTTGCGGGGTCAATTTCTACTTCGACCAAAAGAGCCGGCAGGTCAGTACCATGTTCGGCGGCATAGTCTTGCAGTGACGCTACCGAACGGCTAAAGCCGCCAAAGTCGGTGAAGGCTTGGTTCCAGATGATGACCTTATTTGCGGCAATCGCCTGGTAGCCTTTGGCTTTGAGGAATCTGTTGGGGAAGAATTTTGGGTCGACGCCTTCGTCGGTCAGTTGGTCGCAGAGTGATTTGTACTCGGCGCTGTCTTGGTCGATATGGTCAGGGTCGAGTATGGCAACGTTTTCACGGCCCAACCGGTCTGCCAGGGCGCTAGCCAGTGACGACTTGCCACTGCCTGGCAGCCCGCGGATGAGTATGAGAGAAGGCTGGACTGGTCTAGAGAGATCGCTCATTGGCCTCATCTTAGTATATTCCGGCGCGAAACGCCATAGGTGGCAACTGCCAATGAGGTATGTCATAATGAGTGCGTTACGTAGACGCACGTTGGCGGCCCCAAAAGTTGTGGCTGCCAAGGAATTACATGATCACGCTCGAACAGCCCATACAAGAAATAACCACCACTTTTACTCTTAGTTTTGTGACCTTCTGCGTGGCAATGCTGCTAACTCCGCTTTACTCGTCCGTTGCTTACAAATACAAGCTCTGGAAGCGTCGGCGCACGCACGACTCAACCGGCAAAGCCCTGCAAGTCCTAAACAAAATCCACACCCGCAAACGCGACGTCCCGACTATGGCCGGACTCATTGTTGTTGCTGCGGTCACTATTGTTACGGTGCTGTTTAACCTCGACCGGCAGCAGACGTGGCTGCCGTTGGCGGCCCTGCTGGGCGGCGGGTTTGTAGGCCTTGTTGACGATATTATCAATGTTCGCGGCAGCGGCGGCGGCGTAGCCGGGCTGCGGGCGCCCATAAAAATGGCGATGATTATGGCCGTCGCGGCCTTTGGTGCCTGGTTCTTTTATTATAAGCTGGGGTTTACGAGTGTGCACGTGCCGTTTGCGGGCGATGTCGCCATGGGGTGGATGGTCATTCCGCTCTTTATTCTGGTCGTTATAAGTACCGGAAACGCGGTGAATATCAGCGACGGACTGGATGGCCTGGCCGGCGGTTTGCTTGCCAGCGCCTTTGGTGCCTTCGGCATCGTGGCATTCCTACAAGGTAACTACGGTATCGCCGCGTTTTGTATGACTGTCGTCGGCGCGCTTCTGGCGTATCTGTGGTTCAATATCGCCCCGGCGCGTTTTTTTATGGGCGACGTCGGGTCCTTTGCGCTGGGCACCTCGTTAGGGGTAGTGGCAATGCTGACAAACACCATCTTTCTGATGCCATTAATCGGGTTGGTTTTTGTGGTGGAGGCCGGATCGAGCTTGCTGCAGATTCTCTCTAAAAAGATTTTCCATCGCAAAATTTTCCTGGTCGCACCAATCCATCACCATTTTGAAGCGCTTGGCTGGACCCGCACCAAGGTCACGATGCGTTTTTGGATTATTGGGCAGGTATGTGCGGTTCTGGGGTTGGCGCTGGCATTGATCAGCGGTTTTATCGAGTAGCCTTACAAATTCTTAACGAAGAAGGGGCGCACTAAGGAGGGTATATGAACAACAAAGCAATAGTAACGGCAGAGCCTGGACGATCGACGATTCACATCGAACGCGTGTTTGATGCGCCCCGGGAAAAGTTTTTTAAGGTTGTAACCAGCAAAGACCTAATCCCTAAGTGGTGGGTCGGCCCCGGCTATGATGTAGCTGCCAAGGAGATGGACGTCCGCGAAGGCGGTAAGTGGAGGTTTGTCCAAACGATGGCAGACGGCAGTGCTTCGTACGAATTCTTTGGCGTATACCACGAAATCTCTCCCAATGAACGCATTGTTCAGTCTTTTGAATTCAATGGCCTGCCCGAACGCGGCCACGTCGTTCTGGAAAAGATGGAGCTGGAAGATGTCGAAGGCAATAAGACCAAACTTAAAGTCACGCAAGCATTCTTTAGTGTTTTGGACCGCGACGGCATGCTCCAGAGCGGCATGGAAGATGGCATGCAAAACACCTACAACCAACTTGATAAGGTACTGGCAGAAGTCTAAAACCGCGGCCATATTACAACAAAGCACCGCATAATGTTCGGTGTTTTGTTATTTAATGCGACGTTGAGACCTGACGAGACGGCGTTCTTTGTGGCTCGTAAAGCCGGTCACATAGGTCCGGCCTATCCAGGCAGCCGCAACCCCTGCTATGACGATAAAAATACCGATATAAAGCTGTCCGTCTGCCCTTGCGATATTGAGCGCAGCCAATAGTGGGGGATTTTTGACGCTGATGACCCGGGTTGATATTTTGCCATTTTCCTCGATGGTCACCGTGTATGTCCCGTTGGTAAGAGAGGTCGTATCGATGGTGTTGTTGGGCAACAGCTTGTCGTTTACCCAGACTTTAATGCTATTGCCGGCCGCAGTCGGGTTAACGATGATCAGGCTCGCCGCCTTAATAGCCTTACTTGATGATTTATTGGCGCTGATTACGGCCGTACTGGGCGCCGGCGGGATGTAGTCGCCGCCGTTTGTACCATTCTTGAAGGTAAGCGTTGCCGTGGTTGATTGGCTCATATTGCCGGCAGCATCCCAGGCCCGAAGCACCAGGTCATGTTGACCGTTTTGGTACTTTTTGGTGTCAAGCCGGAATTCGTAAGGCGCGTTTTCGTCAGTTTGTACCCACTTGTTATCAATCCGCAGGGTTACGGCAGTAACCTTCTTGTTGTCGGAGGCTGTGCCGCGAATGGTAATGGTGCCGGATTTAGTTGTTCCGCTGGCGGGTTCTGTCAGCGTAACGGTTGGCGGTGAAGTGTCTTTGGCAGGCGTACTGCTGCCACCCCCTCCACTGTTACCGCCACCGCTTCCGCCACCGGCGTTGGTTGGTTGTCCCTGGAAGTTGAGCACGGCTTTTGCGAAGTCGTTGAACGCTGCTTGCTCAGTTTTGTCTACGGCGCCCTGATTGTTATAGCCAACGCGTAGCCCGCCATTGGTGCCACCATTATTGGAGGTGTCGAATACGGAATAGAGCTTGATGTTCGGAAATTTGTTGTTTTCCCAGTTAGTGCCTATCGCCTCCTTGGCCTTGTTCCAGTAGCCCGCGGCCTTTGCTGGGTCGCTATTGCTGCCAAATTCGGCAAGCCCCCAAGGCTTTGACGTAAAGCTGTGCTGGCTGTCAGTGTTTTCGGTAAGGAAGTTATAGAACTTGCTGACACTACCGACAAAATCACCGCTTTCGGATGAGTAGGGATCCCACATGATCCAATCCACGATATCGTTGCCAGGCCACAAGGGCTTGACCAAACAGTCCCAGGCGTTATTACCGACGTATCCGGTAAGATTCCAGAACCACACCACATTGGTTACGCCCTGTTGATCAAATACCTGTCGCACGTGTCGCCACATCGCCCGATAGTCGGCCGCCGAACCACGGGTACCATCCGGACGCTTGCAATTACCGGCGAAGGTAATGCCGGCGGCGCTGACGTCACCATGGTTTTCGGGCTCATGCCAGAGTGTCAAGAAGATTTTGCGTGAGCCTAGCTCTTTGACGGCCTTCGCCGAAGCGATGATTGCCGCATCGTCCTTGCCATTGGCAATGTCTGCCCATTTGTTGCCGGGCTTCCAGTTTACGAGCACGGGATTGCTGGGGTCGGGATAGAGATTAGTGTCGGTCAAGGCTTCGCGGGCACTGCCATTGAACAGAGTCTGCCCGCCCTGGTGATAGACGTGTGGCACGTCCATTTTGCGCGATATGGTGACTTGGGAGTTTGGATTGGTCAACACATCCGGATTGTTGAGCCGCTTGTTAAAGAAAGCAAACTGGCTGTTGCCGCCCGCATTATAGCCGCCGACGGCTGCCGAGAGCCACGGGCGGCATGAGTTGACCAATTTGTTGCTGACCGTACAGCTTGCCGCTTCACCGCGGGGGGTCGGTTGCGACAAGAGCGTGGCCAAGCCCCATAACAAGCCCGCAATCAAAAGCAGCAGGCCGCCGGCATGGTGGGCTTTTAGGCCGAATAGGTGCGTCTGCTTTTGACTGGAAGGACGTTTAGTGGTTTTTTTTGATTTTGTGGCGGCAGTTTTTGGCATTTTTGTCTTTTTCTTAAGCGTTATTTTTATTTATAGCGGTTATTGCCTGCAAAAACAACTAATCATAAGAAAGGGGCCATTCAGGTGCGGTTCCTTGTAATGGGGACGGTATGGTGCTCCCATCGTAGCGGTATCTGATCAGACGGCTATGGACTGCCATTCCTGCTGTACATGCTGAGAAAAACATCCATAATAAGGCGTATATAACGCTTATGGTAAGGATTACTATGCCCAACGTCCCCAAAGTAAAGAACCAGCCGACCAAACCTACAAAAAGGATTCCCCTGAAGATTATCGCTTTATCGGCGGCCGGGCTTGTCTTGCTAACCGGAGGGACTGCGGCAGCCGCCAACTCCAGCAAGCCTGGAGACGCCCTATACGGCATCGATACGGCAACCGAACGTGTCCAGCTGGCTTTGTCGTGGGGCGACGGGCTCGACGAGTCACTGCATCGCAATATTGCCGAAGAGCGGCTGACCGAACTGCGTCAGCTGTTCGAAGAGAAGGATGTCGACGCCCCGGGTATTGCCGTGGCGCTGGCTAACTTTGAAGAGCACAAGCAGGCGGCGACAGCGCTGTCGAAGGATGACGATGACGCCCGAGAGGTAGAGAACGAATTCGAAAAGTACCAATCCGAAATTGATGATTTATTTGAGTCACAGCAAAAGGCCATAGAGGCAGCCCGCGAAGATTTCAAGAAGCAGGCCGAAGCCGCAGAGGCTGCCGGCAATTTGGCGCTTGCCACCGAGCTCCGGGCCAAAGCCGAGGCCCTGGACAGCCAGCTGCAGGTGCTGGAGGCTAAACGGGAGTCCAGCAAGCAAAAACAGGCAGAGTATAAGGACGCCGTAGAGACCGAAGTGCCTGATGCTGCCGAGGTCGAGAAGCAGCACCAAGAGGAGCTTCAAGAGGCAGTAAAACAAGAGATTGAGGCCCAGAACGAGGCGGCCAAGAAGCTGCAAGAGCAACAAGAAGAAGCTGCCAAGAAACAGCGGGAAATCCAAGAAGAGGCCGAAAAGAAGGCCCAAGAGCAACAACAGGAAGACCAAACCCCAGAAGACGCCGAGTAGCCGTCCAGGTTACTCGATAATGATATCGGCCTCGACATCGTCGTGGACGTGGTCGTGCATGTGGAACCGCCCGGCTACATTGGCCGTAAAGGTAAAGCTATCACCGTTGCCAAGGGCCTGCTCCTCAAAGCCGGGATAATCAATGTGGTTATCGTGTTCGCCGAGTGCGATAAGCCTGGCAGCATGATCCTTGTTGACGACCCGGATGCGGTCGCAACGCTTGACAGTCAGGACGCCGGGACCAAAACTTCCGCCTTGGATAGCCAGGAGACGGGTTTTGCCTATTGCCGGACAGGCGGTCGCCGCTTGCGGGCCCTGGTCTTTGCCGGATGATACGACAAAGGCAGTAGCAGTGGCGATCCCTATGAACGCGACGGCAAGGATCAGGATGTAACGTTTTTTCATGGTACTTATGTTAACTATATCATTCTAACTTCGTTAAATTAGTGTATAATATGGGCAAACTACAAAGTAGGAGCTACAAATGCATTTAACCGAGAAGGTACCAAAGGTACCCTTAAAGTCATTTAAACGTACAAAAATCATCGCCACCATTGGCCCGGCTACGGATTCATACGAGATGATTTATAAGCTGATTGACAGCGGCGTTAACGGTGTCCGCCTAAACTTCAGCCACGGTACACACGAAGAGCACGCCCCAAAGATCCCTTGGGCACGCAAGGCGAGCGAAGAACTCGGCAAGCCGGTGGCAATTATCCAGGACCTGCAAGGGCCAAAGGTCCGCCTGGGTGACTTTGAAGGCATGATCCCGGTTGAAGCCGGCCAGATGCTCAAGTTCCAGGTTGGTGCCGAGTACGAGGAATCAGGCATTATCCCAATGCAGTACGACCTGAGCAAGAAGATCAAGCCAGGTGAACGCCTGTACTTGTATGACGGTAAGGTGCGCACCGAAGTTACCGAAGTTAAGGATGGCATCGTCTACGCCAAGGCCCACAACGACGGCATCCTTATTAAGCGCAAGGGTATGAACGTACCCGACACTGACTTTAAGGGCGACATCCTGACCGAAAAGGACATGAAGGACATCAAGTTCGGCGCCACCCAAGACATCGACTACGTGGCCATTAGCTTTGTGCAGCGTGCCGGTGATGTCGAGATGTTGCGCGGCATCCTAAAGGACCTTGGCAGCGACGCCAAGATTATCGCCAAGATCGAGACCAAGTCCGCAATCGAGCCCAAGAACATGGAAGAGCTTGTCCAGGCCGCTGACGCTATTATGGTTGCCCGCGGTGACTTGGCTGTCGAGACTCCTCTGGAGGCTGTGCCCGTGGTGCAGCGCCAACTGATCGGTTTGTGCCAGAAGTATGCCAAGCCAGCGATTGTGGCCACCCAGATGATGCTGAGCATGGTCGACATTCCAGAGCCGACCCGTGCCGAAGTGTCAGATGTGGCTACGGCCGTATTTACCGGCGCGGACTGCGTCATGCTCTCCGAGGAGACCGCAATGGGCAAGCACCCGGAGCAGACGGTTAAGACCATGAAGCGCGTGGTCCGCTACGCCGAACAGCACCCGCCATTCCGTACGGTATACCCAATTGAGCGCGCCCACGACATGCAGAACGCCATCAGTAGCAGCGTTATTACCTTGGCTGATAACATTGACGCCAAGGCAATTGTTGCCGAGACCAAGTCTGGCGCCACCGCCCAGCAGATCGCTGCCCAGCGCCCAAGCGAGATCATCGTCGCCGTTACCAGCGAAGTCCGCACTGCCCAGCAGTTGGCATTGGTTTACGGCGTAAAGAGTTACGTCCGCCCAGACGACGAGATGGCCGCGCAGAAGCTTACTGACTGGCTGCGCAAAAACGAGGTTTTGCACGCCCAAGACGTGATCGTAACTGTTTCGGGGCAGTACCCAGGTGTTGTCGGTACGACCGACACCATCAAAGTACGCGTACTCGAATAGAAAACACCCCGGCGTTAGCCAGGGTGCCCCTAGGGAGGGGTAGGACGTAAGTCTTACCCCTTTTTCTTTTCGGTCTTGGCGATGTCGATGGTCGTTTTGACCAGCGTGTCAGGAGCTAACGAAATACTGTCGATGCCTTCCTCTACCAAGAAACGGGCGAATGCCGGGTAATCAGACGGCGCCTGGCCGCAGATACCGATCTTGGTTTTCTTTTTCTTGGCGATCTTGATGACGTGGCGGATAAGTTCCTTCACGGCTTCGTTGTTCTCGTCGTAGACGTGTGCGACAGTGTGGTTGTCGCGGTCAACGCCGAGCGTCAGCTGGGTAAGGTCGTTAGACCCGATCGAAAATCCGTCGAACAGGTCAGCAAATTGCTCGGCCAGAATGACGTTGGATGGAATCTCTACCATTACGTAGGCTTCAAAGCCGTTTTTGCCACGCTTGAGGCCGTGCTTCTCCATGATGGCCAGCACTTTTTTGGCTTCGGTAAGGTCACGGCAGAAAGGAATCATGGCTTTGATGTTAGTGATGCCCATCTCGTCGCGGACTTTCTTGAGGGCTTTGCACTCCAGTTCGAATGCTTCACGGTATTCGTCGCTGTAGTAGCGGCTGGCGCCGCGCCACCCAATCATTGGGTTGTGCTCTTCTGGCTCGAATTGTTTGCCGCCGATGAGGTTGGCATATTCGTTGGTTTTGAAGTCACTGAAGCGGATGATGACGTCGTTGGGGTAGAATGCTGCGCCGATGATGCCCACGCCTTCGGCGAGCTTGTCGATAAAGTACTGGGCTTTGTCTTTGTAGCCCTTGGTCAGCTCTTCGATCTGGCGGCGGGCGTGCTGGTCAGTGACTTCGTCGAAGCGGAGCAGGGCCAGCGGATGGATTTTGATGTGTGAGTCGATAATGAACTCTTCGCGGGCCAGGCCGACGCCGTCGTTAGGAATGTGCGAATACTCGAAGGCATAGTCGGGCGAGCCGATGTTCATCATCATCTTGGTCTTGGGCCTGACCAGGTCTTTGACGTCGGTCCGGCGGACTTCATACTTGAGGCTGCCGGCATAGACATGGCCCTCATCACCTTCGGCGCAGCTGACGGTTATCGGCGCACCGGAGCTTATCTTGTGGGTGGCGTTGCCGGTGCCGACAACACAGGGGATGCCGAGCTCGCGCGAGACAATAGCGGCGTGGCAGGTACGGCCGCCCTTGTTGGTGACAATGGCGCTGGCAATCTTCATGATTGGCACCCAGTCGGGGTCGGTCATTTCGGTTACCAGGACGTCGCCAGCCTTGAATTGGCTGATGTCGCGTACGCTCATGATCTTGCTGGCTTTGCCGCTGCCGATTTTGTCTCCGACGCTGGTGCCCGAGGTCAGCAGGGCGCCGCTTTCGGTCAGGCGGTATTCTTCGATGACGTTATTGTCGCGGCGGGACTGGACGGTTTCGGCGCGAGCCTGGACGATGTACAGTTTACCGTCATCTTCGTCCTGGGCCCATTCGATGTCCATGGGTTTGCCATAGTGCTTCTCGATTTCAATACCCCATTTGGCTAGGGTCTTAACCTGTTCGTCGGTGATAGAGAATTTTTCTTGGTCTTCTTTGGAGACGGCGATGTTCTTGGTTTTGCTGCCGCGAACCGGAATCATCTTCATCTTCTTGGCGCCGACTTTGCGTTTGAGTATGGCCATCGTCGGTTTAAACACGGTGAATTCGTCAGGGCTGACGTGCCCTTGCACGATGTTTTCGCCAATGCCATAAATCGAACTGACCACAACAGCGTTGCGGAAGCCTGATTCGGTGTCGATGGTAAACATGACGCCGGCGGTGCGGGAGCGGACGGCTACCATCTGCTGGATACCGACCGAAAGCGCGACCTTGCTGTGGTCAAAGCCATTTTCGATGCGGTATACGATTGCCCGGTCGGTGTAGAGTGAGGCGATACATTCTTTGGTAGCTTTGAGGACATTCTTTTCGCCGCTGATGTTCAGGAAGGTGGCCTGCTGTCCGGCAAAGGAGGCATTGGGGAGATCTTCGGCAGTGGCGCTGGAACGTACAGCGACAACCAGCTCTTTCTTGCCGCACTCTTGGCTGAGCCGTCTGTAGCCTTCTTTAATTTCGTCTTCGAGATCCTTCGGGAGTTTGGACTTGACGATCAGGGCGCGGATTTTGGAGCCGCGTTTTTTGAGTTCGCGCATATCCTTGATGTCCAGGCCGTCCAGGATGCGGCTGATCTCGGCGCGGATGCCCGCAGATTCCAGGAAATAGTAATAAGCTTTGGCGGTCGTCGCAAAGCCGTTTGGCAGGTTGATGCCTTTGGGGGCCAGGTGTTTGTACATTTCGCCCAGTGAAGCGTTCTTGCCGCCTACTTGGGGGATGTTGCTTAAGGAGATGTCTTTGAAGAATGCGATGTGTTTGTACATTTTTGTTACCACTTTTTGTTAGTATCTTCTAAATCAAGTATAACACCTTGCTTATGGTCGTCGTTTGAGCTACATCACAGATAAGATCAAGGTATTCCGCGATTTTGTATTACCATATAGTTTATGACGCCTGAGACATCTTACGGTAATTCGCTTGGCCTCCCCGAGCCATTTTATACCACCATACGACCATATGTTGACCAGACTCTAGCAATTGATGAGCGTCAAATTGCAGCCACACCCGATCAACTTATGCGCATATGGAGGGAGGCTGTTTCCGCTCGTCGCGTTCACCCTGAGCTGCAGGAAATCATAGCTGAGTGGGCTACGAGTGCTGCCGCTAGCTCTCCATTGGTAAATGATAATGACTTGTTCGAGGATATCCAGGCCCGATTTGGCCGGCTTGAGGTGCCTAATGACGCTAACCAGTCTGACTGGGCAGAGCTTGAAAACCTCATTGAATCCGCTGGATTTTGAGGATTACGCCAGCTTTCGCGCTATAATCGGCCTATGAACGAACAAGCACAAAAGATTGTCAATTGGCTCGGTACGGGCTCGATCAACCTATTCGGGAAGCCCTTTTCGGGCAAAGATACGCAGGGTGAAATCCTGGCCGAGGCACTCGGCGCACCGTTGATTGGCGGCGGCGATATCCTGCGCAGCCACCACGATCCGGCGCAAATTGAAAAGATTATGGCCAGCGGCGGACTCATCCCCAGTGACTATTTTTTTGACATGGTGCTGCCGTATTTGTCGCGGCCGGAATTTAGGGGCAAGCCGCTCGTGCTGGACGCCCTGGGCAGGTCGGCTGGCGAAGAAGAAACGATCCTGCGGGCGGCGGAACACTCAGGCCATCCGCTGCGGGCCGTCATCGTACTGAATGTTTCGGATGAGGAAGTGTGGCGGCGCTATGAAGCTGCCAAGAAGCTCCACGACCGGGATGGCCGGGACGATGACCAGGCAGAGACGCTTCGTACCCGCCTCAAGAAATTCCAGGATAAGACCGTGCCAGTCATCGAGGCCTACCGGCAGAAGGGCCTTCTGGTCGAAGTCAATGGCGCCCAAAGCCGCGACGCAGTCGAGCAGGAGATACTGGCCGCCCTAATACGTTTTGCCAAGATCTAGGCGTTCGGCGGTGTAGTGTCGATCTTTGTCACTGACGAGTCGGCCCGGAGTCCTTCTGGGGTGACGTCGTAGATAATAATCTGGCCAAAGAGCATCTCGAGGCCGCCGATATCTTCGTCACTAATTGATTCGAGGTATTTCATGAGTGCCCGAATACTGTTGCCGTGGGCGACGATCAGGACGTTTTTGCCCTGTAGCAGGAGTGGCAAAATGGTCTCTTTGTAGAAGGGTACGACCCGCTCGTACACCATCTTGAGGGTCTCGCCGCCTGGAATCGGTTCGTTCCAGCCGCGACGGATACGATTAAAGGCTTCCTCGCCCAAAAGCTCCTTCATTTCCCATTTGTTTTTGCCGGTGTATTCGCCGTAGTCGCGCTCGTTTAGCGCGCTGTTGGTTACGATGTCGACGTCGAATTGCTGCGAGGCATTGAGCATGCCCTCGAGGGTCTCGCGGGTACGGATTTGCTCGGAACAGTAGGCGATGTCTACCGGCAGGCCGAGGTCTTTGAGGGCCTGACCGAACAGGGCGGATTCGTGGAAGCCCTTTTCGCTGAGATGCACATCGGTAATGCCGGTCCACTGGCCGGTGGCATTCCACTCTGACTCGGCGTGGCGGGCCAGCAGGAGCTTGCCAAACTGCTTGGGCGGCGGTGACACCTTGTTGGCCGTGACGCCGTACCAGTAATCGATGATGTTTTTGGCGGCGGTTTCGTTGATCCGCTGTACGGCTTCGATGGTGTTGAAGGCGTTGTGCGGGCTAACGATAACATTGGGCATTTTTTGGAGGGCAGAAATCTCGACGCTGTGGCGCAAGAGGTCGGCCGGTATATCCGAGCTGCGGAGCAGGGCAGCCTCTTCGTGGTAACTGAGTAGCGATTCGCCTTCTACGACATCGATGGCGGCACCGCCCAAGTGACCGCTGTCCAGGGCTTCGATGAGCGCAGCTGTATCGACTAATTCGCCGCGGGCGGTATTGATCAATATAGCGCCGGGCTTCATGCTCTGCAGGCGTTCGCGGTTAATGATGTGCCGGGTCGAAGGCAGGTAGGGCGCATGGATAGAAATAATGTCACAGCTTCGGACCAACTCGTCCAATTCGGCGTACTTGAAGTGCAGTTCGTCTTGCAGTTCAAGACGCGGAAAGGCGTCGTAGGCCAGCGTTTTCATCGAAAAGCCGTTGGCGATTTTGAGTGACTTCTGGCCGATGTGGCCGGTTCCGATAACGCCAAAGGTTTTGCCCTGCAAGTCGGTGCCGGTCAGCTGGGATTGGCCGATCTGCTCGTTTTCGGTGCGCAGAACCAGAGGCAGCTTGCGTACGAGAGCCAGGAGCAGTGTAAAGGCGTATTCGGCCACGGTGGCATCGCCATAGGTGGGCACATTGGTCACGGTTACGCCATGTTCTTCGGCGGCGGCCAGGTCGATGTTATTGAATCCGGTCGAACGGCAGGAGATAAGCCGCAGCCGCGGAAGCGCCTCGATGATCTCGCGGGTCACGGTGCTGGTAACGAAGATCGAGATGACCTCGGTGTCGGGGTTGAGGTTGCTAATATCGATCTTGTCCGGGACATATTCCCAATGGTGGTCGGTCTCGCGGAGCGCGTTTGTAAGCTGCTCTTTGTCTAACTCTGTTGCGTCGTAAAAATAGATTAATGACATGCTGCTAGCTATTATACATAAGCATAATGCGAGTAGAATAGAGACGGGGAACACACATGAAAACAATTCAAGAACTACTCGACCTATCAAACAAAGCGGCCATCGTCACTGGCGGGGCTAAAGGCATCGGATTCGGTATAGCGTACCGGTTGGCCGAAGCCGGAGCGGGTGTCCTTATCGCCGACATGGACGAAGCGGGTGCCCAGCAGGCAGCACAATCGTTCAATGACAAAGGCTGGAAAGCGACAGCCATCAAAGCGGATGTTTCGGCAGAAGCCGACGTCAAAGCCATGGTAGGCGCCTGCAAAGAGACCTACGGGTCGGTGGACGTGCTGGTAAACAATGCCGGCATCTTTCCGAATGTGCTACTTGCAGACATGACATTCGAGCAGTTCGAAAAGGTGCTGCATGTCAATCTGCTGGGGACGTTCATGGCGACCAAATACGCTTCCGAAGTGATGAAACAGCAAGGCGGCGGCCGGATCATTAACATTACATCCATCGACGCCCTGCACCCTTCGATGCCGGGCCTGGCCCATTACGACGCCTCAAAACACGGCGTGTGGGGGTTTACCAAAAATGCCGCGCTCGAACTTGCCGCGCACAAGATATGGGTCAATGCCATTGCCCCTGGCGGCATCGCTACGCCTGGGGCCGCAGCGCAAAGCCAGGGTGCTTCTGCTGAGCAGATAAAGGTGCAGACCGAAGCTTTTCTGGCTAAGATCCCTATGCACCGGATGGGTGAACCAGACGACATTGGCACGGTCGCCCTGTTCCTGGCCAGCGATATGTCAAACTACATGACCGGCGAACAGATCGTGGTCGACGGCGGAGCGCTGCTAAGTTAAATCGTAAGCATTTCGGGGCTGTGGCGGTATAATTATAGGCAATAAGAGGTGAGGCATGTTTACTAAAAAGACTATTCGAGATATTGACCTTAACGGCAAACGGGTTTTGATGCGAGCCGATTATAACGTACCCCTGAACGACGACGGCACCATATCGGATGATTACCGTATCCAGCAATCGGTCAAGACTGTCAAGGCCCTGCAAGAGCGGGATGCCAAGATTATCATCTGCTCACACCTGGGACGCCCCGAGGGTCCTGGCGATACGAAGTTCAGCCTCAAGCCGATCGCGAAGCGGCTGAGCGAGGTCTTGGGTGAGGACGTGCTATTTGTCGAAGATTGTATCGGCGAAGCTGCCGAAAAGGCGGTCGACGCCATGCAGCCAAGGCAGGTGGTAGTCCTCGAAAACCTCCGCTTCCACAAAGAAGAAGAGGCCAATGACGACGGTTTTGCCACCCAGCTGGCCAAACTGGGCGACGTGTTTGTGCAGGATGGCTTTGGCGTCGTGCACCGTGCCCATGCCAGCACCGAAGCGATCACCCACCACTTGCCAAGCGTTGCCGGCCTTTTGGTAGAAGCCGAAGTCGACACGATTACCCGGGTTATGGATACGCCGGAACGCCCCCTGATGGCGATTATCGGCGGCGCCAAAATTTCGGACAAGATAGACGTCATTAATCGGTTTATTGAAGTTGCCGACTTCATCGCGGTCGGCGGCGCTATGGCGAATACTTTTCTGGCCGCCGAAGGCATTGATATTGCCAAGAGCAAGTATGAAGAAAACGACGTGCCAGTAGCAAAGGACATCCTGGCCGCCGCGCGTGAAAAATCCAAGAAAGAGCGTTTTATCTTTTATATACCCCAAGACGGTGTGGTAGCATCGTCGGTGGACAAGAGCGCCAAGACGCGCATCGTAGATTGGGATGCGCATGTCATCGCCCAGGTCGAAAGCTACCCCAAACAGCCTTCTGAGGAAAGCCGTGTGATTGCCGAGGACGAGATGATTTTGGACATCGGCCCTTTTTCGGGGGCTTTTATCGCCGGCGGTATCCAATTGGCTAATACTGTCGTCTGGAACGGCACGATGGGCGTGACCGAAACCCCGGCGCTTACCGGTGCTGTCGGACCCTTTTCGCACGGCACCGAAATGGTGATCGACGCCATCGTTGGCGACTACGGCCACCGTCCTTTTAGCGTGGTCGGCGGCGGTGACACGGCTGGGTATATTGGCCAGCGCAAGCTGATAGGCGCCTTCAACCATGTATCTACCGGCGGCGGCGCCAGCCTCGACCTGATGGCTGGCCGCAGCCTCCCCGGCGTCGATGCACTGCAGGACAAGTAGGTGTATTTATAACAATGCTTATGCTAAGCTAAAACTATCAAGACATCCGGATTATGCCAAAGAAACTTTTGCTAGTCGCAAACTGGAAAATGAACCTGAACACCAGCCAGGCCAGTTTGCTCGTGCACCGTTTGCAGGAACGCACGCGCATTCGCCGCGACATCGAATTAGTCCTGGCTCCCAGCCTTTTGACGCTCCAGCCGCTGAGCGTACAGATTGACCGCCGCAAGTTCCGTTTGGCCGCCCAGAATGCCTTTTACAAAGACGAAGGCGCCTACACCGGCGAAGTGTCGTTTACCATGCTGCGCGACCTGGTCCACTACGTAATTATCGGACATTCAGAACGCCGCATCCACTTTGGCGAAACCCTCCCCATGATCCGCGACAAAGTAGCAGCAGCCGTCCGCAACGAGATTACCCCCATCTTGTGTGTTGGCGAAACCAAACAGGAGCGCAAAGACGGCCACACCAAGCAAGTGCTGCACGACCAGATCACTACGGCCCTTAGCAATTTGACTGCCCGCGACATCGCCGACATCGTAATCGCTTACGAACCGGTCTGGGCAATCAGCACCTTTGGCGGCGAGTTAGCCAAGCCGCACCAGGCCGCCGAAGCCATCGCTTTTATCCGTCACCAGGTAGAACAGCTGTACGGTGCCAAGGTCGCTCAGCGCGTCCGTGTTTTGTACGGCGGCAGCGTCGACGAGAACGTAGTCCGAGGTTATCTAGAAGTAGAAGGCTGCGACGGCGCATTAGTCGGTGGCGCCAGCCTCAACCCATACAAGTTTGCTGGCATTGTAGACGCCGCGTATCGAATGCAACACGAAGTAGAAGATGAATAACCCAAACCAACCACAACCCAAAAAAGTATTTGACGTCATGCGTCCGGGCAAAGCCCTGGCGTCGCCGACATCGAGGCCAGTCATCACCGGTCATAAGCCCAAAGTCAAAGATGACATGTTTGTCCCCAGCAATGGTTCGCGTCTAGCCGGTGGTAGTCCTTTTGACGAGCATTCTCTGATGGAGCATGACAGCCAAAAAAAGTTTGCATCCCAGGATGTCCCTGCCCAAAAAATTGGCAAGCAATTAACGCCAGCAGAGCAGGGCAGTATGCCCGAAACAGGGGTAGATACTGCCGCACCTGCCATCAGTCAGGAAACTCTGGCAGAGGAATCTCCCAAGCTCCCGGCAAATTTCCCTGAGGAGCCCGACGAAGATGTACCGTCTAGTCCATCGGAAATGGACAAGCCCGCCAACGTACCGGCCGAAGGGCACAACGAAGATATCGCCTTGATCCCCGACGAACCACAGGCCCCTGCCCCGGACGATACAAAATCCGAACAAACAGACAAAAACCTAGGTGGCATTCAGTCCGATTTTGCTTCAGGCCAGCCCGCAGGCCGGCAACAGTCCGGCCGGCCCGCCGATGCCCCCAGTTCCCCGCTGCCTTCTGCCCCCGCCGATAAACCAGGCGGCACCATGACTCACGACGACGTGATAGCCGCCACCGGAGCACCAATCCTGGATCACGCCATCGTATCGCACCACAAAGTAAAATCCAAATGGTGGGAATGGCTACTGCTCTTTTTGCTAATCCTCCTGGTAGCCCTGGCCGCCCTAAACTTCCTCCTCGACGCCGAAGTAATCACCATCGACTTGGACGTACCGCATACGGAGTTAATTAACTAGCATT
>DASTWA010000004.1:0-77224 GCA_035758825.1 Saccharimonadales bacterium (SeqCode) | reverse complement strand
GGCGGCATCTACAAACTTGTTGAGGCCCTTATTAGCATAGGTAAAAAGTACGGTGTAACATACAAAACACGAACATCAGTTACTAACATTGTTCTTGAAGGCGAACGGGCGAGTGGCGTCATAGCCGGCGGCAAACATTGGCCAGCCGACGTTGTCGTCAGCAACGCTGACCTGCACCATACAGAAAGCGAACTAACCAGCCCGAAGTACAGGGATCACACTGAGCGTTATTGGCAAAAACGCAGAACCTCGCCATCGGCGCTGTTGTTATATCTTGGAGTAAATCGCCGCTACGACAACCTGCTGCACCACACTCTGCTGTTCAGCGACGACTGGCGGCATAACTTTGAGCAGATCTTTGACGAGCACACCTTGCCGGACAACCCGTCGCTCTATATTTGTGCGCCGTCCAGGACCGATCCTGGCATTGCTCCCAAAGGCCACGAATGTATTTTTGTACTTGTTCCGCTTCCCGCCGGTATTTCTGTCACGCGGCAAGCCCTGGACGCATACACCTCAATGACACTGGAAATGCTTGAGACTAAGGCAGGTCTAACCGGTCTTCGGGGCCACGTCACATTCAAAAAAGTATTTGCCCCGGATGACTTTGCCCGCGCGTACAATAACTTCCGCGGTTCGGGCCTGGGACTGGCGCACAACCTTATGCAGACGGCCGTATTCCGGCCAAGCAACAAAAGCCGCAAAGCCAAAAACGTATACTACGTTGGCGCCGACGTCCATCCGGGCATCGGCATGCCAAGCGTGCTTATTAGCGCCGAGTTAACGTGCCGGCGGATTGTTTTGGATAGCCTTAACTGACCTTGACGAATCTCGGTACCAGCCGGCCCTGCCACTCTACGGATTCGCACCACACGCTAACCGGACGCACAAAGGTTACTTTCGCTCCATACAGTGCTTTATAGATTACGGCCGGCTCATCCGTCGCTTCGATGAGTGCGACGGCTGTAACCACATACAAATTATCTTCAGGATGCTTGTAATGCGCGTAAGTAGCGCCCACTTCGACTTGTTGCTCGGCCTGATGTATGATCTGAGCTAATTCTTCTTGTGACAGATGTCCCATCATCCCTCCTTATTATTAGGGAACAAATACCGAACGGCAACAAACAGCATCCCCGTAATCTGGGCTATGGTGGCGCCAATGAGCAGCCGAAAACTAAGCTCGTCCAGGCTAAAATTACCCGGCCAGCCGACAGCCTGAAAAAGCGCAAGCAGAAAAATTAGGAATGTTTCGATTGCCAGAAAAATAAACAGTGTGATCAGTGTCGTACGCTTGAGGCTGATATCCTGCTCGGCGTTGTCGTTCCTGATTTTGCGTTCACGGGCTATCTCTTCGTTGATATCGATCTTTTTCTGGTTGTCGTTGCTGGCTGGCGCAGGTTTTGCATGTTCCAGGGCCTGAAAATAGTGGTCAACGTCGGGCTGCGTGTGTATCAGACTAGTGGCTATTTTGGTTGATCTGCGCGGCTCCCCCATGATTGGCTACTCCGAAAGCAGCTTAAGCTTTGTCAACCGCACGCTCATAGCCACCACAGACACGCTAAAAATACGCGCGCACTCCTCTACGCTTCTCGTCGCCTGCCATGCCCGGCGAACCAGGTCGGCGGGCATCAGCAGGCTGGCCGCAAAATTGTTGGCTTCAATCTCCAAACGCTTGTTGCGTTCGTCGTCGCGGCGGTAAAGAATCTTTTGCCCGTCCAATGAATCGTCCCCATCAACGATACCGTTGCTGCGCTGCAGCTCATCTTTGTGCAAAAAGTAATGCCCCAGCTCGTGGCCGATCGTAAAGTTCTGCCGCGTCGTTGGCTTGTCGGTATTGATCAGGATGCTGTATTCTTTGTCCTTAAACAAAATCACGCCGGAAACTTCGTCCTCTAAAGCGGTATAGTAAATTTGCAGGTCTTCGTGCGCCTTTAATACATTCTCGAAAGGAAACGGCGAGACACGGTCAGGATTGTATTTGGCGGCGTACTCTTCGGCAAGCGCCCTAATATGCAGCATACTCATACTACGACCATTGTAGTTACACTTGCCTCAAGAAGCCAGAGCTATTCCCAGCGGAATACGCGGAAGGCGATGAGGTACACGACTACTAGCCAGGCGCCCAGGATGCCGATCTGAGGGAGCAGGTCTATGAGGCCCTTGCCTTCGGTTGCGATCAGCCGGATGCCGTCAATTGCCGGGGCCAGCGGAATAAAATCAGAGATACTCTGCAGCCATTCGGGCATAAGAAACCTCGGGAAGAAGGTGCCCGACAGGAACATCATGGGGAATACGATAATGTTGGCAAGGGGAGCCACCTGGCGTTCGTTCTTTGCCCAACCGCCCAGCGCCAAACCGATACCCAAGATAGTAATGATGCTGAGCACCAGGAACAGCGTTAACTCTATCGGATTGCCGACAATATGCAGGTCAAATACCCCGATAGCCACGCCAAACATGATGCCGATCGAGATCATGCCGAGTAATACTTGCGTAAGCACCGTCGAAACGAAGTATTCCGACACCTTAAGCGGCGTAGTATGCAGACGGCGCAGAATGCCCTGCTTCTTGAGCTCCGGGAAAACATTGATCGGTCCAAAGATGCCAATACCCAAGATCGAGAATCCCAGCAGCCCGGCAAAGGTGTAATCGAACTGCTTTAGCCCCTTTTGACTGGTCTGTTCAGCTTCTACGGTAAGCGGCGTTTCGTTTTGGATGTACTGGGCATTTATACCCTTGAACTGCGCGTCCAGCAGCGAGGCAAGGGTTTGCCCGGCCTGCTGGTTGTTTTGGGTATAGATCACTTTTGCCTTACCGCTCGGGTAGGGCTTGCCGTCCTTTACTTCACCAAAGTTCTTGGGCAGGATGATCGCTCCGTCTATCTGACTGCGTTTCAGTTTTTCGTTGGCCTCATCTATGCTGTTGATCTCATTGTCTATCTTGAAGACTTTCTGCTTACCCAGCTCACCCTCGAACTTTTGGGCGAATTTGGTATTGGATTGGTTAATGACTGCCACATTAAAACTGACGTCCGAATCCTTTCCAAAGATGCCGCC
Organism: Saccharimonadales bacterium (SeqCode); assembly: GCA_035758825.1. Classification (GTDB taxonomy): domain Bacteria; phylum Patescibacteriota; class Saccharimonadia; order Saccharimonadales; family UBA4665; genus JARIHD01. Next base: position 74,165 of record DASTWA010000004.1, on the reverse strand, counting down.
GAAAACAAACAAGAAGATCAGCGGGAACAAAATCGAGAAGAATATCGCCAGACGGTCGCGGAAGAACCGGCGGGTGTTTAGCCGGGTAAAGGTCCAAATGATGTACCAGGATTTTTTCATATCAGTCTCTCAATCCCTTCCCTGTCAGATCAATAAATACGTCTTCCAGATTGGCTTGCTCTACTTCTTTTTTCTTTTTAAACCCACGGCCGAGAAGTTGTCTAATAAGATTCTTGGGTGTATCGATAACCTTGATTTCGCCGTTGTCCATAATCGCTACCCGGTCACAAAGCAGTTCAGCCTCATCCATATAGTGGGTAGTCATAATAACCGTGACGCCCTTGTCCCGGACATGTTCGACAAGCTCCCACAGGTTACGCCGCGCTTGCGGGTCAAGGCCGGTAGTAGGCTCATCCATAAAAAACACCTTGGGGCTGTGCACTAATGCTGCCGCGATACTAAGCCGCTGCTTCTGGCCGCCGGACAGGTTCTCGACATAATCATTGGCTTTTTCTTCGAGATTGACATCCCGCAAAAATTCCATAGCATTGACCCGCTCGCCATAAGCAGCGGCGAACAGCTCGATCGTCTCGATCAGCTTGGTCTTATCCTGAAAGGCCGGCGACTGCGGCTGCACGCCGATTATCCGCTTGATGCCGCGGGGGTTGGCAGCAACGTTTATGCCGTCAATCTCGGCCTGGCCGCCGTCTATCGGCCGCATAGCCTCAAGCATCTCGAGAGTGGTTGTCTTGCCGGCGCCGTTCGGCCCGAGTATACCGAAGATCTCGCCGCGTTTTACTTCGAAACTAATCCCCTTCACTACCTGACGATCATCGTAGGCCTTCTGGAGGTTAGTTACTTTTACGATATTTTGGCTCATGCAAGCCACTATAACATTGTTAGGAGAGAGGAGAAAAGAGGGAGAAAAACAAAACACCCCGTTAGGTGTAACCTCAAGGTGTTTTGCTTTGCGTTCAGCTTACTAGCCGCGCTTGACGGTCAGGAAACCGTTGCGTGGGTTTTCGTTGACTACGAAACCAGCAGGCAACTCAGCGACAGCTTCTGGACGCTCGTCCTTGCTGAAGTAGTAAATAGTCTGCTTCTTACCGCCGCGGAGTGTCACTTCTTTTGAGTTAAGGTAATACTTAACACCCTTGGAGTTTGTGTGACTGTATGCCATTGCTAGATTTTCTCCCTCTGTTATTCATTAGTAATGGTACCCCTACCATACTCTGACAGTTTTTTGTTTGTCAACTCTTTTGTTCAACCTGATGGGTATGTCGTTTTTCCCTGAGGACAACTTTACGAACTTGAGTTGCACACAATAGCGCTTATGTATTACACTTTCCCTATAAAGAAAATGATTTAAGGGCGGGAGAACCTACATGGATTTTTTGCATCGAAGTGCGAATAATCAACCCCAAAGGGGTAATGGCGGCGGACAAAGTCCGAGTGCCGCTACATCAGCAAACATGGAAAGGGTAAAAAAGATGGCAGACGTTGACCAGCCACGCTGGATTCGGGTTGCATTTGTAGCCTTACTATTCTCGATAACAGTATTGCTCATTGCAATCGCGGGTCTCTTCTACAGCGGCCGCGCGCACGAAGGCAATATCGTAGATGACGAACGCAACCAAGCAGTGTTCCTGACAAACGGCCAGGTTTACTTTGGTAAGATCAAAGAAATTAACTCGCAGTATGTTAACCTTCAGGAAATCTACTACCTTAACTCGCAGTCGGACAACAATAACGAAGACAACAAGCAGGCGACCAGTTTCTCCCTCGTAAAGCTCGGCTGTGAATTGCACGGTCCAACCGACCAGATGATCATTAACCGCGAACAGGTTAGCTTCTGGGAAAACCTCAAGACTGACGGCAAGGTTGCAAAAGCAATCGACCAGTGGAAGACCGAGAACCCAGACGGTCAGAGGTGCTCTGACTCAACAAACAGCACACAGCAAAGCACCGGTACAACCGAAGACACCACTGGCAACCAATAGAACGATGAACGCCGATAGAATTACCCCCGGCAACGGGGGTAATTTTTATGCCGCCACTACTCCGCCTCGTGCTATGCGACTAACCGCTTAATGACATACCCGGCTGCGATGCGCAGTGAGATAAGCAGGAACAGCACGCCGCTCAATAACATACTGAAGCCCGCCAAATCTGGCGACCAATATGGTGAGACAAAATCAAACTTATACATGGCATCGGGAATCTTGCGTTCGCTTACGCCATGCGATTTAACATACTCCTCAATGCACGACACCCGTCCGCGGCCAGAAAACCCAGAGGGGTTCTGTTGCTCGCAAAAGACTTGGGCATCGGTATAAATGCGGTCGTTCTCGGCTTTTGTGCGCGCCTTTTCGGCCTCCTGCAGGCGCTGGTATGTATATTTGAGCTGGATCGGTGGATACACGCCGCTATCGCCCGCAAGCTTGGTGTTCATGTGAGAGTAGACATACGCGCGCAAATCCTGCAGCGCACCTTCGACATCCCCGTTATTCTTGTCTGCTTCGTATACGTCATCGCGTAGTGCAACCATCTGGAGATTGTTGGCCCGGAGAGCCAGTACGCAGATAACTGAGCTCGACAAAAAGGCCAGCAACAGATACCAGACCTTTACCCGGCGCAAGGTCGTCAACGAATGGTGGAGCGATTTTTTGTCCATGTGAAATAGTCCTAATGCTTTCTTGTAGTCTACCATAGACCGCACACCTCTTGTGGTAGACTAATGGTATGCATATCTATTTCTCTGGCGTGGGGGGCACCGCTATCGGGCCATTGGCATTAATTGCCCACGAAGCTGGTTTTGAAGTCTCGGGATCGGACAAAAGGTCAAGTCTCTATATAGAGTATCTCAAAAAACACGGTGTCGGCACTATTCATATTGGACAAACGTATGACCAAATCGAGGCGGTACACGCCAAACAGCCGATTGACTGGTTTGTGTACACCTCTGCCCTCCCAATGGAACATCCGGACGCGCCCGAGCTACAGTTCTGCCGAGACCGCGGTATCAAAGCGACCAAGCGTGATGAGTTCCTGAACTTCCTTTTGCAAGAAAAAAAGCTCGACATGGTTGCCGTTGCCGGCACGCATGGCAAAACAACCACTACCGCCATGGCCATCTGGCTCTTTAAGCAGCTCGGCATGCCCATCAGCTACTCGGTCGGCGCCAAAATGAGCTTTGGTGAGATGGGGGAATTCGATCCAGCTAGCAGATTCTTTGTGTACGAGGCTGACGAGTTTGACCGCAACTTCTTGGCCTTCCGGCCACGCATATCACTTGTTACTGGCATCGATTGGGACCATCCGGACATCTACCCTACCCGCGAGTCATACAACCAGGCCTTTCACCAGTTCCTGAACCAAAGCGACCAGGCCATACTCTGGCAAGAAGATGCGGCCATCCTGGGCAAAAAACCTGATGCAAAAACATCGCTCCTTGCCGACGATACAGCCGAGCTCCACAGCCTCAAGCTTCCGGGGCTGGTAAACCGTAAAGATGCGCTTTTGGTGGCCCATGCCGTTCGCCTGCTGACCGGACGGCCACTTGATGAGCTTATTGGTCACCTAAACCGGTTCCCGGGCGTCGCCCGTCGCTTTGAACGTATCTCGGGCGACTTGTATAGCGACTACGCCCATACCCCGCCCAAAATACGCGGGGCGCTCCAAATGGCGCACGAAGTTGCGGGCGATAACGTAATAGTCATATACGAAGGACTGCACAATACGCGCCAGCACTTCATCAAGCATGAGCTGCGAAACTTATTCGAAAAAGTAAAAGCACTATACATCGTACCGAGTTACCTTGCCCGTGAGAACGCCAGCCTTCAGCTCCTAACCCCGGACGACCTCAAAAACCTTCTGAATGACGCCACTCAAGCGCACACCCAGGCCGCGGCGCTCGATGCCAACCTGGCAGCTGTGATTCGCAATCATTTAGCTCAAGGCGACCTGGTGCTCGGCATTTCGGCCGGGGGCGGCGGAAGCCTGGACGAGTGGCTACGTAAAGAATTTGCCACTAATGAGCCAGCCCGCCTGGTGCCGTAGGATATACTTAGGGCATGCAGGAGAGTACTAACTCACGGACTAGTCTTAGTCTTGACCAACGCGTATCGGAAGCATCGGCCAGGTTAGACCTTGCCCAAGCCGCCGCCGACCAACAACGCGACACGGTGTTTTGGCGGCAATGCGTACGCGACACAAGCGGCAGATGGGCCGCGTATACCAATCAAAAATCGGCTTACGGCGTTCCCTATTTTCGTGGAGGGCAAAAAACCTACAAGACACCCGAGGAACATCGATATCTGCTTGCCCATATCGACACGCGCCGGGCGTTCTACGAAAGCCTGCCCGATGTGCCAAACATGGACACTAACGGGTTCAAAGACTGGCTGGAAGTGTTACGCGCCTTGCTGGAGTACCGCAAAAGCGAGTCACCGCTGCACGAAAAGTCCGTCACCGACAAGCATACCAAAATTATCCTCGATCAAGTCCTGCCCTTGGCAAAAAAGTACGGTGATCCCTACTATGACGGCAGAACAAACGGACCGGTTTTTGCCGGAATACCCCCTCGGGGTTTGCCGAGGGACGAAAAACAAGATGATATCATCTACCATCACTACCCGTTACTCGCCTATACCGACATCTACCTCAGCCAAGCCCTGCACGTCCTCAAAAACGCCCTGGAGGATAACCTCACAGACATGCGCGCCTACATATGTAAGGTGGCCAGATTCTTTCAGCTGCTTATTAATCTCCACCTCTTCGCGGCAGTTAACGTGAGCCTTTATATGAATATGGCTGACGGCCTGCTGGAAATAGCGGGTCTGGAGGGTATCGAACACGGCATCGTGGATTTTGTAGCCTTCCGATTGCAGCCCGAAAGCTTTGAGCGCTACTTTTACGATACCGTTATGGCCGGACAGCAGGCCTAGATAAGTGCCGCCGTAAAGAATGCGGCAATAATCAGGATCAGCATAAGCCAAAACCAAGGATTTGTAATGTTCGATTGTTGTTGGTTGTTTGCCGGAAGCTGATGTTGCGGATCAATATGAGTATTGTGACCCTGAGGCAACGTAGGGGTGGTCATGCCGCTCGGCAGCATTGGCGATTGATCCTGTGCGTATCCGTTGCCCGCACTTTGAGGCGCCGCTCCGGATGGGCCGCTGTCACCCATATGGTCGCGGATCGCCTCTTGCTGGCGTTCGCGCTTAAACCCTTCGCCGTAGTGAATAGCGCCCACAACTTCGTGACCCCGTTCATCCACTACAATATTGTGCCAGGCGCTATGCTCAACGTGCTGGTGCGCACCAATCTGCATGTCCGCCTGCTGTTCGGTTGTCTCTGCGTTGGCCTGCTCGGGGGTGGGCTGGGTCTGAGGCCGCAGCTCTTGGGGAACTGGCATGCCGGCCTGGCGTTCGACGGGGGGGGTTTGGGCAGCTGGGCGTTCCGGCGCCGCGAACATGCCAGGAACAGACTCGAATGGTTGAGGAAGATTGGCAGTCGAACGCAGCGCATCTGTCACTGATTGCGGGGTGGTCTCTTTATACTGCATACGATGCATCTCGCTCCCTTGGCGGGCCTGCTCTGCCGCAAACTGGCGTTGCTGTTCCTGCATATGCAGTTGATTGGCCGCCATTTGCTTCTCCTGCCTCTTAACCAGGCTATCTTGGCGCCTGTTGACGCGCTTTTCGAGTTTGCGGTCGGCCCGTTTGCGGGCGAAATACTCAAGACCGAGCAGGGCGGCAACACCGCCGACGCGCGGATCGCGGTTAGCCACAGGAACCACTACCGGGCGTTCCAAAGGCATCGGCGGCGCGGCTTCCTGATGTATCATGGCCGGTGATGGCGCTTCTGCGCCGCTGTAGGCGGGCCCATAAGGTCCGAAGGGGTCGTGGTTAAAACCATGTCCGTACCCTGGCTGGTTTGGCGGTATATTCCCGCCAGCGGTTACAGCATCGCTTGGGGCTACGTTAGGATCGACGGGGAGACTATTTGGCGCATAGGCAGGCTGTTGGTCGTATGCCATACCTTGGAGGGGAACATCAACAGAAGCGTAGAGAGCCGACTGGGCATCGGGCATAAACGGCGCTCCGGGCTGAGGCTTTTCCTTGACATCGGGCCGCACTGTCTCGGCGGCGTAATCTATCGGTCGTCCTTCGACTGGAGGAAAATCGTCCAGCGCACCATCAGCCTCAGTGTCGGCAGCGGCGTAAGCTTCTACGGGCTGCGGCCCGGGTTGCTCGGCAATCACCTCGGCAAACGGAGCAGGAATGGGCACAACGGGTAGATGCGGTTGCTGCGGTTTCTTGTAACTCTTTTCTTTCCCATTAACTTGCTCGTCTTGCGGCTCCGCGGGCACGCGTTCCTGGAATTCGGTCGGATGCTGTCGCTCTTCGGACTCACGAAGCATCTCGTCGGTCTTCTCGCGCCAGCTTATCACTCCTTCAAAGGCTGGAGCGATTGGTATAATGCGCCGTTCAGCAGGAGATTGGACGGAACGCTCGGGCCGAAATGTTGAGTTCGGGGCAACGTTAAAACTACCGGACGTTTTTTTGTCCTTATTATTCTCTTTGCCACCGGTTTCGCCCGGTTGGTAGTATGGTTGCCTTTCCATATTTTGGACTACTAAAACCTAACGTTTTAATGCTACCTTGCTATTATATCGCGACTAAAAAGCTAACTATGTAAGCTATTATATAACTTCGCAAGGCTTTTTTACACCAAAAAATTGGGGGGCGCCTTATGACCGAAGGTAGACGCCTATAGCAAGCCCCGACAACACCAACATAGCCAAAACAGTAAGGATGATCGCGCCGACCGGCAAAGGTGCGGCCGGCGCTTTGGGCTTGGCTGGCGCTTTTGGCGGCTCTTCCCCCTTGGGGGTATCATTTGATGCCGGATCAGAAGGCTTGATGCCGCTCTTTGTGTCGTCCGGCGAAACCGGAGCTTCATGAACCGCCAACGCCTGGGGCACCGTATTTGCAGAAGGCGCCGGCGGCTGCGTTGGGACTGCAGCCGCGATCGGTTTGCTTTGCAGCACTGGAGATGCCGGTTGCTGCGTCTCGGCCCGGGGCATGGCGTGTGGCCTGGGCGGCAACTTTACATCCATGACCGGTCTTTGAGGGGTTTGTGGCTGCATAACGTTAACATAATTGTATCATGCATACAGCCCATACATGCTGTCTTTGCGCGCGATAAAACCCTCGTCTAAGAGGTCCGCAAGCACCGTCTCTAATCGGGCGTCCGGGATGGCTGCCCGTAATTCCGCAAAGCTGCACTCCCGATCCGCCAGTATCCGCAAAACCTGTCCGCGAATCTGGCGCCGCGAGCCTTCGAACGCCGATTGCCTGCCGTATGCCGCGCTCCGCCTAGACATATTGCCGACGGATTGCTTGAGATAGGTCCCGTAGTCCATGAGCGCCCAGTACCAGCTACGAACGTCCATAGGCAGCTGCGACTGTATGAGGGGCAGCAGTTCGCGGTCCTGGATTTTCTCTTGATCGGCAAAAAAATGATGGATAAACACCGTACGAATATTGGTCTCGATAAACACCGCCGGCTCATTAAAGGCGTAGGCCCTTATGGCGCCTGCCGTATTATGTCCAATACCGGGTAACGTCACAAGCCCGGCCTGGCTTCTCGGCAACTGGCCCGCATACTGGCCGCTCACTATCTGAGCCGTCTGCAAAAGGAATTTTGCCCGGCGATTATAGCCCAGCCCGCTCCACATCCTGAGCACATCAGCCAGCGGGGCGACGGCCAGGGAGCCAAAAGATGGAAAGGCTTCGATGAACAACTCAAACTTTGGGATAACGCGTGGCACCTGCGTCTGTTGCAGCATCAACTCAGACACCAGGATGCGGTACGGGTCAAAAAATCCTCGCCTTTGTGGCCTGCGCCACGGCAAGTCATGCCTTCCATGCTGCTGGTAGTAGTTCATTACTACCTGCTGAAAATCGTTCAAATCCGTCGTCATGCAGGAGCACTGTATCACGCCCGGCTGGGGCTAGTAAATCTGCGCGAAACCGTACGTAGTGCTCACATCGGTCAACTTGTGGGGTGAGCCGCCCCTGGTACTGACCACATAGTCAGCGGTTTCGGCGTTGGTTGTAACCCGGTAGATAATCAACTCGTCGCTAACCCATCGCATGGGTTGCGTCATGCCGTCTTGCACCGCAAGAGTCTTGTCGGTCTTTTTGGCTATATCATGTAAAAACAGCATAGCCTTGCCATCACGGATGTCCGACCACAAACTCACCGTACCTTTAGGGTTCGTAATAAACGGAACGTTTTCCAGATTTCCGGGTTGGCTGATGCCGGCGAGCTGCTCGCCGGCAATATCCAGTGCCTGCCATCCATCGGGAGTCTGCAGGTTGAGGGTCGTATAATTGGCGCGAAGCGCGGTCCAGACTTCGTCCTGGGTAAAGCGCTTGCGGCTTGTTCCGTCGGCCTTGACCTTGAACAGCCCCAGAGCCGCCTCAGGATCAGTGCTGGACGCGGCGTAATAAATGATGCCGTCCACGCTGAGCGCCGCATTAAACTGGTTAGCAGTCGCGAGTTGTATGCGGGCGTTTGAATCGTAGTCAAAAGAGATAATCCTGCTACGCTGGCCATTAGCGGCGCTGGCTCCAGCCAAAGTGATGCGGTATACCAGACGGTTCCCCACCCAATCGATAAGCTGAAGCTGCTCGGCGTGGTCGACGGTCACGCCAGTCCCCTGATCGAGGTTGATAATAGTAAGCGCCTGCAGGATGTAGCCGTCTTCATCTCGCAAGTTATCCCTCGTAGACACCAAAGCGGCCCGCTTGCCATCCGGGCTGACCGCTAAACTGATGTTCGAGCTTTCATTGCCGGTGCCGGCTAATACCAGCTTCTTGTTTTGCCCGTCGAGGTCAACCGTATACACGTCGTATCTGCCGCTCTGGTTAGAGACAAAAACTTCCTTGACAGCCGGGACAAGAACAATCGAAGTCGCCGTCGACACCGCAGCGTCCAATTTGCTGGCGAGCGGGCGGTAGCCTGGCGCACTGACCGAAATATCCAGCGTAGTCACGTCCGTATCTTCGACGGTCAGTATGATTTTTCCATCCTTATCGGAGAGGGCGTTGTTTTCGTCGCTCACAGCTTCGGCGCCAGCAATAGGCTTACCGGAGACGTAATCGGTAACCGACAAGACATACTGGATACCGGTTGCCTTGATCTTAAATGACCCCAATGGGTTACTGCCCCACCCAATGGTAACGTGCTGCGTATGGGGAGCGAAGGCGATGCGCTTGATTGTAAGGGTATACTCGCCCAGCCGCAGGTCGCTAAACAATGCCTTGCCCTCCCGGTCGGTCAGTACTTTTTTGCCGTCAAGGGTAACGGTGACGTTCTTTAGCGGCAGCTTTGTAGTATTGTCCAACACGACAACCGAAGCCGAACTTCGCACGCCAACGGTGTTGAGTACCGCATACCGCGCTTTTGGTATGGCGAATACGACGGCAATTGCCGCGGCCATCACGATAATGGTAATCCATCTGGCCCATTTGTTTTGCCACCACGCCGCAAAAAAGTGCCCAACCTTGCCCCAATGGCCACGCTTGTTAGCCGGCGGCGTATAGTGCGGGACACCCCCGTCCTGAATGGCCAATAATTGGTCGCTTTCTTTGGCAAGAATGTCGTCGACGGCGGCGTCGGTCTTTGGATCCTCGGTAGCGTCTTGACCGCCGGTTTCTTTGCTGTGGGGTTGTTCCGCCGCTTTGGGGGCTTCATCTTTTTGTTCTTTGGCTTTTGGCGCAGTGGGATGGACGCCCTCTTTGTGCAGGCCGTATTCTTTGGCTATCTCATGAGGCAGCTCCGGAGCCGACCCCGCAGTATTTGATCTATTCATTTTCTCTTTGTCTGGCATTGTACACCTAGTCTATCAGAAGGCACTCGGGGCGTCAGCAACAAGTAGTTAATAGGCATAACCTTCACCCGCATTAATCCATTCGCCTTCTATGTTCGTAAAATCAGACACTCTAAGGGGCGTCCCCCCCAAGGTCGACATGATGCTCAGACCAGAATTCTTATCGTTCAGTATTATGTAATCATCACCTATCCAGCCGACAGGCCTTACATCCTTAACACGAAAGATTTGTTTTGCATTCTCAGCTTTAGCATCGCCTAAAAATACGGTAGATTGGCCGTCAATCCATTCCGCCCAAGTGGTGTACTTCTTGGACGGCGAAACAATAGTGAGTTTGTAATTTTGATATATCTCATCCACGGATTTCTTTTCCGAGTCTTGCAACTGCCCACTGATGTATTTGTAGGGATGGTCTTGATCGGTCGATAAGGTAAAGTAGAGACTACCTACGCCGATTTTGTACCCGGCAATCCAGGCGCTCCAAAAACCTTGCACAAAGGTCGAAGTCGTATTTATGACTGTCCTGCCCTTTAACACCTTCTTGTTTGTGCCATCGGGGCGGACTTTATTAATTGAAATCTCTTTGCCAATCGTAAACTTTGATGGGCCATAGTAGTAAGCCTGTATGCCCTTGGTGTAAATAATCTCACCATTAATGATGAAGATATCATTGTACCCTTCTGCTGCATACTGCTGAGTTACCCCCGGCCAGAAGGGTGCGTTTGGCATTAACTCTGCGGCCGTCTCGTCGAGGGTTATTATTTTCTTACGTTTAGCATCAAAACTCTTAAGGGCTTGTCGTTTTGCTTCCCACATGTTCTTATCTTTACGGGTTACAGAATAGATGTAAAAGTCCCCAGCCCATCCTTTTACAGTGAACTCAGCATTACCCTCATCCATTACACTCATCTCATCATTTTGCGTATCTATTAGATAAAGTTTAGGATTGCCGCTGTCCCGTCTTGCATGCAAGGCTATGTAGCTGCCGTTAGATGACCTCGAAAGACCCAACTGATCGGCTGACTCAGTGCCTGTGCCGGCTAGTACAACTTGGCGATCCGTACCGTCAAGGTTAGTCTTCACTAAGTCGTACTTTCCACTTTGTCGGGACATAAAGTATATTTTTCCCGCAGGGGTCATTGAGTATGTATTCTCTGCGACAATTTCCGTGGTAACGGTCACTTCGGCCTTGGCCTCGTTATATCCGGCGGCAGAGACGCTTGCCATTACCTTTTGTTTGTCGGCGGGAAGCACCAGCAGAGCCTGCCCCTTGGCATCAGTTTTGACTTCCGCGCCCAAGGCAGCCACCTTGGCGTTAGCCAGCGGTCGTTTGCTTATCTTATTAATGACTGTTACGGGAACTTGGCGGCCAGTGGCACGGATTTTAATCTCTGTGACATCCTTTTGTTTGAAGATTGGGACCAGGACAGTTTTTTTGGCGGCCGCGTAGTATTTCTTCTCGACGGTTAGCCGGCCATTGCCAACAGCCGTTTTGAGGCTAGCCTTGCCTTTGCTGTCTGTTTTGGCCTGTTCGCCTTTAAGCATGACTGTCGCGCTGGACACCGGCTTGTTGGTTTGCTGGTCGAGGACGGTGACCGTGTAGGTTTGCTTAAGGATGACTCCTGCTAGGGCATATCTGGTAAACGGTATTCCGGCCAATAGTCCGGCTACCACGACGATTGCCGCCGGGATAGCAACCTTCTTGTGGGTCTTTGTCCAGTGCCACATACGGTGGTGTGGCCGCACTGGGGGCGCTTCTGGAGACTCTTGAAGTTGGTTGTCCGACGCTTGTTTTGCCATTTTTTTGCCTTTGTATACTCTGTCATTAGTCTAGCAAAAAGTGGACAACCCTATCAGGTTATCCACAGTTTAGGCAAACGCACCACTAGTAGCGCATACGTGTCTCGACGTAATTGCGGACTTCGGAGCTTGTTTGTCCGCCTACCCTCTTGCTGCCGCCTGCAAAGCGGAATAATGCACCGCCTATATCTTTAAGCGACTGGTCGGCCCGAAGCGTGGCCGCAGGATCACCGGCATTGTACGGTGCGGTCGTCATTAAAGCATAGGCATATGGACGGTGCGTCCTGGTGTTATATATAATGCCGACGTCGTGCCGGTTATTGCCCTCCGCATCGTCAAGGAGGCCGATCTTATTTACCAAAATCAAAAAATCGCTATCCGGCAATTGGCTTCGCACGCCAAAATCGACAAAAATATTGTCCTTCATGGCATCTCGCATAAAGACGGCGGGCGCGTCTTGGCGCTTCGTGAGCTGCCGAATAGCCCAGAGTGAGTCATGCGGCGTTGAGTTGCCCAAATAAAAACGGGTAGCATCCAGCGGCTGCAACCGGGTCCTGGCTAGCTGGGGCTTCGTTGCCCAACGGTCATTGACGGCGTAAGGACCGCCCAAAACATTGTTTACGCTGACCCGCACGGCAGTATTGCCGGAATTATGGAGCATGTCGTAAACAACATCACGAAGGGGTGCCTGGAGGGGCGAACCGGGCTGGTCGAAATCTCCGAATCCTCCCCGTCTGTCAGATTCCGCCCAGCTAACCATCTGGCCCATCCGGATCTTTCCTGCCCGTAGGTCTTCCAGGAGCAACAAGGCTACCGGCAGCTTGTTTATGCTGGCGGCAAACTGTTCGGTGTTCTCGTTATGGGAATACAAAACCCTCCCGTCGTTAAGATCCATAATCGAAATGCCGGTGGCAACCGCTTGGGCCTCGTTTTGTTTTACTGTACCATCGATCAGCCGCCGAAGATAAATCTCGCGGATAACCCGGCTATAATCGCTGTCGGCGCTCGTCGCTTGCCGCACTTCCGAAGCAGCGTCAAAGTTGTAGGTCGGTAAGGTGAGGGGTTGGTTGGTAATCATGCTATCACTATAGTAGAAATGTGTGGCGAGGCTGTAAAATACGTTACTATGACCGCCGGTAGCATACGTCGGACATATCAGGCCGCCGGCACTATCCGCGACAGGTTCAAAGCCCTATTTGGCGGCAAGCTGCCCTCACCCGAAGAAATCCTTACCAAGGATGCTGATGACTTACGCAGCGTCGGGTTTAGCCGGTCCAAAGCCAATTATGTACGTGATCTCGCGCAACATGTTATAGATGGCAAGGTTGCTTTCGAACATCTGCCGGGCCTTAGCAATGACCAAATCATTGCCGAACTTACCGATGTTAAAGGAATCGGCGAGTGGACCGTACACATGTTCATGATGTTTTGCATGGGACGCCTCGACGTGCTAGCCTACGGCGATCTGGGCATACGGAACGGCATCAAGCTGCTCTATGGCCTGGACCAGGCTCCGTCGCCGGCCGAGGTCAAAGAGATCGCCGCCAAATACCATTGGTCGCCGTACGAAAGTATAGCCTGCTGGTACATCTGGCAATCCCTCGACAACAAACCGGCAAACGCTAGTTAATTACCAGCGACTGGAGCATTTTCTTTAACGGAGCGCTCAGTGCCGCTTGTCCCCACATACTCGCATCGAGTCCAGTGGTGGCCGCTTCGCCGGTGCAGTTACTGTCTGCGCACTTTACGAACGATACGCTAATCACCGGATCGACGGGGGTAAAATCAGCCTTGGGTATAGCTTGGCCCTTTTGGTAGCCGACATCGCCGGTAATATACAGCCCGTCAAGCCGGTCAGTTTGGGACGTGCCGGCGTAGGCCAAAAAACTAAGGTAAGTCGATCCCCGCTGGACAGAACTCGGCTTGGCATAATTCACTTTTTCGGAAGTCAGCACAGCCACCGCGTTGCCCTTGTCAAACTCGGGCAAAGCCTGCTGTTTGTTGCGCACCTTTAGGACTACCTGCCCAGTAATTGTCTTTCCGCCGACCTGCTTAAGCTGCAATGCCGGCGAGGTTGCGGTGAGCCTGCCTTCGCCGGTCGGTTCATCGACCTTCCAGTCTTTGGGGTAATCGAATTCAAGCATAAACCCGTTCGATACGTAGTGCTCAGTCTCTCCGGTGATGAGCATTGCCTCATTCTTATCGTCGTCAGTTCGCTGTGAAGATGTATTGGTAGGAGTGCCGGCTGATTTGTTGTCGTCCTTTTTCACAAAGAACCAGTAGGCGGCGAAGCCCGCCCCGCCAACCAGAAGCAATACTAATATAATCACCAAAAGCTTGCGGAATGCGTGCGTTGGCGCAGTGTAAGAAAACCCTTTTTTCGCATAATCATCATACCCTCCTTCTTCGGCCATAGCACGCGAGGCACTTTGGAGGTCGTCGGGCTGGGTTGGACGGTGCTGCTCATTCATATTTTCAGTATACGCCAGCTTGCAAGTGGATTCTCTGAAGATGCATCAAACCATATCCAGCAAGGCCATACGCACATACAGTCCGTTTTGGGCCTGCTCAAAGTAAGCTGCACGCGGATCGTCGTCAACGATCGGATCAATCTCACCGACGCGTGGCAATGGATGCATAATGATCGCATCTTGTCTCATCGCCTCCAAAGCCCTTTGCCCGAGTATAAAGTCCAGGCTGGTGTGCGCTTCCTCGCCGGCCGTTAGCCGTTCGGTCTGCATGCGCGTCCAATAGACGACATCCGCAGTCCGCAGGGGGCCATTTATAGCGTCGGTCTCTGTGAATGTGCTGCCATTTGCGCTCAAGTACTCCTTGACGTCCTCGCCCATGCCAAGGTCCGCCGTTGAGACGAAAGAGAAGTGGTTGTCCGGATAAAGCGCCAAAAGCTGCGTCAGGGACCGTGCGGTCCGGCCATGTTTGAGGTCACCGCCGACCACTACGTGCAGGCCGTCGAGGCGATCTTTTTTGTCCTGGATTGTGTACAAATCAAGGAGTGCTTGTGTGGGGTGCTCACCCGTGCCGTCGCCGGCATTGATCACTGGCACTTTGCTTACGGCCGCCGCCCGCTCTGCCGCGCCGTTTTGCCGATGCCTCATAACGATGACGTCCGAATAGCCGGCCACCACACGGGTGCTGTCCTCAATGGTCTCTCCTTTGGCTGCAGACGAAAATTCGGCAGCGTTTTCTGTTTCTATGACGTGCATTCCCAGCCGCTTGGCGGCAGACACAAAGCTTAGACGAGTCCGCGTAGAAGGCTCATAAAAAAGCGCGGTCATGATCCGGCCAGCCTGGCGGCCCATTAGTTTCCGGCGCTGCCCTATATCCTGGCTTTGGCCGCGCATATAATCAGCCCGTTCAAAAACCGCACCGAGTTCCGTTGTTGTAAATTGTCGCCCGCTAAGGATGTGCTTCATTATTGCCCCCTTGTTATTTAAATAAACCCGGCATAGATCCGGGGCCAAGACAGAAAAAGAGCCCATCGGGCATCATGCCTGAAGGCTCCGTTTCTTGTCCATTAGCGGCTACTATACGGCAGAGCCAGCCAAACAGCCGTGATTTTACTCACTTGTAGATTGGATACTGAGCTCTTTGAGTTGGGTGTCATCGACTACGCTCGGTGAGTTCATCATGACGTCAAAACCCGAGCCGTTCTTGGGGAAGGCGACAATTTCGCGAATGTTATCTTCGGTCATGAGCTCCATAAACATCCGGTCGACACCAAAAGCGCAGCCAGCGTGTGGCGGGGCGCCGAACTTGAAGGCGTTAATCATAGCGCCGAACTTGGCGTTCACATAATGCTCGTCGTAACCGAGATGGGCAAACACCTTGTACATGACCTCCGGGTTGTGGTTGCGTACAGCCCCGGAACAAATTTCGTAGCCGTTCATGACCATGTCATACTGGTCAGCTACGATGCCCAGCTTGTCTTCTGCCGCCAGAGCCTCGACGCCGCCCTTTGGCATAGAGAATGGGTTGTGTCCAAAGTCGAGGCGATTGTTCTTTTCGTCCCACTCATAGAACGGAAAATCTACGACCCAGGCCAAAGCGATGACATTCGGATCCTTCAGTTTAAAGTGGGCTGCAAACTCGCTGCGAAGCCGTCCTAGGACCTTGTTTACCTTTTCGCGCTTGTCAGCCCCAAAGAAGACGACATCGCCGTCCTCGGCGCCAGTCGCTTCACGGATTGCGCGTAGCTCAGCTTCACTAAAGAATTTGGCGATTGGTGATTTGACCTCGCCAGCTTCAAAGGTCAGATAAGCCAAACCGCCGGCACCTTCGGATTTGGCGATTTCTGTAAACTTATCTATTTGTGACCGGCTGAGACTGCTGGCACCCTTAACGCAAATCGCCTTTACAACGCCGCCATCGGTAAGCACATTCCTAAATACACCGAAACCAGAATCTTTTAAGACCTCCGAGAGATCGACCAGCTCCATGCCGAACCGCAGGTCTGGCTTGTCGGAGCCGTAGCGGTCCATGGCTTCCTGATAAGGAATGCGCGGAACGTCTTCGGTCAGGAGTTTCTTGCCTGCAAAGTCGGTTACCAGGCGTTTGATCAGCGGTTCCATAAGGCTTCGGATTTCTTCGCCGCTCTCGGCAAAGGCCACTTCAAGGTCGAGCTGGTAAAACTCGCCGTACAGGCGGTCGGCACGGGAATCTTCGTCCCGGAAGCAAGCGGCCAACTGGTAATAGCGCGGGATACCGCCGACCATCAGAAGCTGTTTGAACTGCTGCGGTGCCTGGGGCAAAGCATAAAATTTGCCCGGGTGCAGCCTGGACGGGATAAGAAAGTCACGTGCGCCTTCAGGGCTGGAGTTGGCCAAAATCGGCGTAGCCACTTCGATAAACTCCTGGTCTTCCATGTAGGAACGCATACACGAGTAGTACTCGGCACGCTTCTTGAGCATGTGCTGCATTTTGGGGCGGCGCAAATCCAGGTAGCGGTAACGCAGGCGCATGTCTTCGCTGACATTTTGTTCTGAGTTGACCAAAATCGGCAACGGTTCGGACTTGTTAAGGAGTTCGAGATGTTCGACAACCAGCTCTACGCTACCGGTAGCGATGTTAGGGTTCTTCAGTTCTTCGGCGCGTTCGGCAATCTTGCCGCTAGCCTTGATTACAAATTCGTCGCGAAGACTTTCTGCTAGGGCAAAGGCTTCAGCCGCCTCAGGGTGTACCACAAGCTGGAGTACCGAGGTATGGTCACGAATGTCAATAAAAATGAGCCCGCCATGGTCCCGGCGAGAGTTCACCCATCCCTTGACCTCTATTGATTCGCCGATGTGCCCTGGGGCGGATGTAGTGTATGTACGCATAAAATCTCCTGATCAGTTCTTAAAGCGGCCGGGTTGAGGGTCGGTTGCGCAAGAAAGCCGCCAAGCTTTGCCTGCCGACCCGGGGATTCATATTGTCTTGCACCTGAACTGATGTCATTATGTACTATTCTACCACCTCTGTTGCTTCAGGGGAAGTAGCCTCTGGCTCTTGCTCGATGTCTTGTTCTTGCTGGGAGGGCCTGGGCGTATATGCGGCCACCGCGCCCTTGTCTTCGTAATTATCGACGGGGGCAAGCCCGGGAGAAGGCTCTCCAGCCAATTCTTTAATGACATCGTCCAAAGTAACAACCCCAACGAACTCCTCGAATCCGTTTATGACGACACCGACTGCATGGCCTGTCTTTTGGAAAGCGCCCAACACTTGCCGGAGCGTAAAATCTTCGTGGACGAACATAAGATCGCTATGCACCAGGTCGAATACCCTGCCGCCTTGCTTGGCTTCGACCGCGTCCCGCATGGAGAGTGATCCGATGATATTGTCTTTCTCGTCCTTATAGACCAAAAACGAGCTTTGGCCGCTTTGGTGCAACTTGTCTAGCAGCAAAGGCCCAATGGCTTCGTCAGCGTCAACCAGATTTGCAAGCTTACGGGGCCGGACGATATCTTCGGCGTGTTTATCATCAAAGGCCAGCGCCCGCCGGGCAAGGTCAATCTCAGCTTTCGACATCCGGTTGTCGGCCTGCTGTTCCTGCCTTTCGAGCAACTCCTGCAAATCTTCTTTTTCGTACAGCCGGCTGTGATGCGGAAGCTCACGGTAACGGCCCGCTAAATGCGAGAGGTAGTCGAACGGCGCATGGACATAGCACATGACCCTGACAACGGCCGGTGCGAGGAGAGCGGCAAACTGAGCGCTATGCACCGTCAGCCGCAGCGAAGGCACAACAACCATACTAAGCACCACAATCAGCATCAGGAACAAAAACCCCAGCAGCGCGGGCATGTGCGGCAAAACGAGCAACAGCCCGGCAGACATTGACACGCCGGACACAAACCAAAGGAATGCCCGCAGACTGGCTCCGTAGGCCACCGGACGATACAGAACCTTTGCCAATTGATCGCCTTTTTTTGCCAGCCGCTTTAGCTCGCGGGAAGGCACGCTACTGTACAAACGCTGTAACGCGAGCGCCAAAAGTGCAATCACGATAAGCGAATAGCCGCTAAGAATTCCGATCATGCTTTCATCTTACCACGATGTTTATTACAGCAAACGTAAAGGCCTAAGATGTTATACTTACACAAAAGGAGAATTAAGCAATGGACAAACGCTTTTGGGCAATCGTGAGTATTATTATCGCCATCTTCATCGGTCTTTTATGGATCAACGGCGGGGACAACAAAGAGGACAACCCATCCGGCAACACCAAAGCAGCAGCCACCGAACATGTTAAAGGCAAGTTAGACTCCAAAGTCACCCTGCTCGAGTATGGTGATTACCAATGTCCGTACTGCGCCCAATACTATGTAATCATTAAGCAGGTGGTCGAGAAATACCAGGGGCAGATTAAATTCCAATTCCTCAACCTGCCGCTAAACCAAATCCACCAGAATGCCTTTGCTGCCGCCCGGGCTGCCGAGGCTGCCGACGAACAGGGCAAGTTTTGGGAAATGCACGACCTCCTCTACGAAAAACAAAACGAATGGTCCAGCTCCAATACCGCCAATGCGATCTTTACTAGCTATGCCCAACAGCTTGGCCTGAACATCGACAAGTTCAAAACAGATTTTGCCAGCAGCAAGGTCAATGCCCGGATTAACGCCGACAAGGACAAGTTCGAAAAGACCGGTGAAACGATGTCTACCCCGACGTACTTTCTTAACGGCAAGAAAATTCAAGCCAGCAGCGTAGACGAATTTTCCAAGCTCATCGACGAAGCCCTGACAAAGAACCAATAACTGCCACGCGCACCTAAGCCACTAAAAAAGGCTGCGAATAACGCAGCCTTTTTTAGTATCTCAGAAACTCCTGCCAGGACGGCCGGCGAACCGTAACCGGCACCCGTGCCGGCTTGGAACGGATAATTTTTATTTTGACGGACATCACATCCTCCACCGAGCCTGTATTTTTAGAAAATACAAACCCGCTCCCTTATTTTGTTTTTAAAACCTCTTTTTGTCTCTCAGCGAAAACACTTCGCTACCCGAGTACGTACCATGGTACTAAGACCGCTTATGCTTGTCAAGCATTGGCTACCGCCAGGCTGCCCGCCGCCGAGGGCCTCTTGGGCTCTTCTTCGGCAAAGAACTCCCGGGCCTCCTTGTCAAAATCCGGATCACTCTCGGCTGCAGCCTGGGCTTCGGCGGCCTTTTTGGCTGGCCCATCCACTCGCGCTGACTTGCCTTTCCCGTAGACCATACTTGGATTGCCGCCATTGTCAAAGATGCGCTGGCAGCAAGTACACACTTCACAAGGACCTACTAAAGTTGTCCGTGGCCGGGATGGGCACTCGTTGATACGGCATACCCCGCTCTTCCATTTCCACTTCTCTTTCCCCTGAGAATTCACCCTGGCCGAACCGCCATTTGCGCCTGTTGCTTCGCTGGCAGTAGAGGAGCTTCCGTCAGGACCATTCTTGCTTGGTCCTAAATCGGCGTTATTATCGCCGGCACAGCCGCCCCCGACCGCCACTTCCTGGCTCGCAACAATTTGGTTATTGCTAGTTTCGATAGCCCGGATGTCATGATGGCTATACCCCTCCTGCATCATCTGCTGTATCAGCATCTCGTTAACATAGATCTGCTGCACCGTCCCTTCGTCCAACTGCTTAATAACTTCCTGGTTTTGAGTTACTACCGCCGCCGAAACCCACAGCGTCTTTTGCTTGGCCTTCTCTATCCTAACGGCAAGCTCACGGGTCATCGAAAACCCGCCATCACTTCGGGACAAAGACTGTAGTACGTTGAGCGTATCTTCACCCCACTCGTGCTGCAAACCAAAGACGAAGCGCTGTACCTCTTCGCTTGCAACCCCCTGCTTAAGGCTCTTGGCCATTTCGAGTTCAAAATGCAGCCAGCGGGCAGCAATAAGCTCAGCCTTCTGGTGGATGGATTCTTGGTCGTCCCTGAATAGTAGGAGCTGGGATTCGACTTTCCGCCTTTGCTCCTTATCCAAGTAAGGGAGGACAGCATCTATAAGACTGACTGTCCCCTCGGGCAAAGCCTCAGCCGGAAGCTCCAGGTCCTTATGAAGCTCCATAATAGAAAGTGCCGATTCCGGATCACGAAGTTCGAATGACCGGCCAAAAATATTGTTGGAGTCTTGGAACATACGCACCCACGCCTCAAGCGGGACATCCCGCACCAGTACTGACTGCATATACTTGCCCTTAACCTGTCCGTCATCGTCGCAATTAAGCATATGGATGCGAATCATATCGTCGTCGCCCAGGTGCTCGCTCTTGGCTACCTCGTAGGGGGCGTCTTTGGACGACATCTTCGGAGAAATTAGGATCTTAATAAAACCGGGCCTGAGGTTATGCTCAATGTCATCGGCCTCTGCAACTTCCACATGCACGCGCTCGATGGCCGCCGGATGCTTGTGGAATTTGTATCCACTTTCCGCTACCTGACGGGGCGTCTGGTCGAGCCACCAAAACGTTCCATCGCGGTACTCCTGGTGGGTCGTCGAAACCGCGTATGGCATGGCCGCTTCCTTGACTGCCGTCATAAGGTTAATCTGGACTGCCTCTAACACTTCGTCGGGGCAAGTGCCGTCATCCCGCATAAAGCGGTATAGATGGTCGATTTCAGTCAGGCAGCGTTCATCAATAGACCTAAAAGCCTCGCCGTAACGGTCCTGCAGTTCTTGGTCAAAGAGAATAAATTCGGCTTCATTTGCCGGGTCTAGATGTAACGCTGGTTGTAATTCCCCCATACAAAAACCTGCTCTTTCGGGGCAGGTTTCGGCGGGTCTCTAAGTATAACCTTGCTTCCTGCTCGGGAAAGTAAATGGCCAGTAGCTGTATCGGACTTATCGCGAAGCGAATCACCGTTGCGGCACAGTGTTGGGATCTCACCAACTTCCAGCTTAACCTTGTTAAATGTACCTCAATAGTAGCATGTGTCTGCACCACATGTATGGTGTGATTTTGCCTACAAAACGCTATCTAGGAAGAGATTCTCTGCTTGAGCGAGGTCAGCCGGGGCAAAAAGCTTTGCGCCGCCCCTTCCAGATTAAGGACGCGCAAAGCCCCCACGAGTACGTTTAATTGGTCCAGATGCTCTTGCGTTATCTCGCCCAGGCTCTCGATCTCGCCAAACAAGTGCTCGACCTTCTCTACCAGCCACTTCTCTTCGCCCGGCTTGACCGTATTGCTGGTAACCTTTAAATCTTCCGACGATGAAGTTACTTCGAGCGAGCGAGCCGAGTGGTCCCGCTTGCGCAAGTGGCCGCGCTTGATGAGGTTATTTATGTGCAGGGCGACTGTTGCCACCGACGTATAGTTAAGCCCGGACATAATCTCCCGATAACTCGGACTATAACCATGTTCCCCTATAAACTGTTCGATGAA
Organism: Saccharimonadales bacterium (SeqCode); assembly: GCA_035758825.1. Classification (GTDB taxonomy): domain Bacteria; phylum Patescibacteriota; class Saccharimonadia; order Saccharimonadales; family UBA4665; genus JARIHD01. The sequence goes on along the minus strand of DASTWA010000004.1, from coordinate 52,596 downwards.
TGTTAGTAGTTCCCGTTGTTTTTTTGTTGGTCGGACCGTGTTAGCCATGCGCGACTCCCGATTCGTACTTACGTTTACCAAAGAATACCCAGAAGCGATACCAGAAATAGTTCCATACAGTAAAGAACGCCGCAGAAACAAAGAAACCGATATATGGACTGACGCCCAAATTCTGAAGCCCCCAGATAATGAGGTAGTCAAGACCGAGATTTACGATAGTAACCGCTGCATAGCGGCCAGCCGTCCGGGCTTCGTGGCTTCGGAGGGACTTATTATTGAACGCCCAGTAGCGCTGGATAAGATAATTGAGCGTCCAGCCGACGACATCGGCCACCATCTTGGCTGGCAGCCACTTCCAGCCAAATCCGCTATAACAGATGGCGAACACCATATATCCGGACCAAAAATAGACGCCTCCCCCGATCATGTACTCGAGAAATTGGACAACGTTGTGACGTGAAAGACGAAAGTCGGACCGTTTCATCCTTATACCAGTATAACGCACCCAAAGTCACTTGTTTGTGAACAAAATGGCATCAGATACCAGACAAAACTTATCTGACGAGGAGTGATACAATATTACAAAGCTATGAAAAACAATCTTTCTCTCATTTATAACGTCGGCTTAATCGTGGGAGACTTCTTGGCCCTTGTGGCCGCATTCGTGGCCGCTTACATATTACGCGTAAAGATTGACCCCCGGCCGCTTATCGAACCGATTGGAGCCATGACCTACCTCAGTATCTTCCTTACGGTACTGCCCCTATGGATTCTAATTTTTGCCTGGCTCGGCCTTTACAACACCAGCATCTACGAAAAACGCTTTAAAGAGTTTGGGCGCCTGCTCGTGGGCTCGTTTGTCGGATTGCTCATCGTTGTATTCTGGGATTTCGTAGCCCAGGAGCCAATCTTCCCGGCCCGTCTGGTGCCGATTTACGGTTTTGCATTCGGCTTCCTGTTCCTGCTTGTTTTCCGTAACCTGGCTCGGCTCGTCAGAGTCCAGCTGTTTTCGTATGACATCGGCCTCACCAAGGTCCTTTTGGTTGGTAATGCCCCGACTACAGTCGAGCTGGTGGATTGGCTGGCCGACAGCCGCCGATCTGGCTACAAGATAGTCGGGATTGTTGGCCAAAAGCGAACTATTGCCGGGCGGCCAGTAACCACTTATAGCTCCTTTAAGCAGTTCCTCAAAGAAAACAAATCCGAATTGCACGGCATCATCCAAACTGAACTCTACGCCGATGAATCCAAGAATGCTGAAATCCTCGCCTATGCCCAGGAGAACCATGTGAGCTACCGGTTTGTGCCGGCCAACAGCGGATTGTTCGTGGGCAATCTCGAGGTCGAGCTCTTCCGCTCCTCGATGCCGGTTATTACAGTCCACCAAACCGCGCTCTTTGGCTGGGGCCGGGTCGTGAAGCGTCTTTTTGATCTTTTCTTCGGTGTACTGCTACTTATCCTGGCACTCCCTGTCATGGCTATCATTTGCGTCATCATGCTATTCGACCATGGCGACCCTATCTGGCGGAACACGCGGCTTGGGCGTTTCGGAAATAAGATTAGAATCTACAAATTCCGCACCCAACTCCATGCCTACCACCGCATGACCCCGGAGGAAGGCTTCGCCAAGATGGGCCGGCCGGAACTTGCCAAGCAGTACCGTGCCAACGGTGACTTCTTAGAGGACGACCCAAGGATTTCGAAACTGGGCAGGTTCCTCCGTAAAACCAGCCTGGATGAACTGCCGCAGCTCTTTAATGTCATAAAAGGCGACATGAGCCTGGTGGGTCCTCGGCCGCTTGAGCCTTTTGAGCTGACGAACTACGAAAAGAAAAGCCTGATGTTGAGCGTCAAGACCGGCATGACAGGCCTCGCTGTGGTCTCTGGCCGACGGGATATAACCTTCGAGGAGCGGCGGGCAATAGACCTGTACTACGTGCAGAACTGGAGCCTTTGGCTGGACCTGGTTATCCTGGCCAAAACAATACGGGCCGTTTTTGGCGGCCGTGGAGCTAGATAATGCCAGATAAAAAGTCTCCTCTAAAAGTAGCCATCGTCCATGACTGGCTGGTCGGCGGCGGCGCAGAACGTGTGGTGTACGAGCTGCACCAGATGTTCCCCGACGCACCAATCTATACTTCATACTGCACCGATGAATGGCGGCAGCGCCTGGACGGCAAGGTAGTCACTGGCTTCCTGCAACGTTGGCCGTTTTCGAAGGTCCGTAAATTTGTAGGAGTGCTGCGCATCTGGTGGTTTACACATCTGGACCTTTCTGGATACGATCTGGTCATCAGCAGTTCAGGCAATGGCGAAGCAAAAGGGATCCGCACGCCAAAAGGCGTCACCCACATTTGTTACTGCCACGCGCCCACCCACTATTATTGGCGTCATTATGACCAGTACCTTAAGCACCCGGGTTTTGGGGTTTTCGACCCCCTGGCCCGCCTGGGGCTTCGGCTGCTGGTCGGCCCGCTTCGCCGCTGGGATCTTCGGGCATCGAAACGGCCCGACTTTTTTGTGGCTAACTCTACCCACACGCAAGCCGAAATCAAGCAGTACTACAAAAGGGATTCGATTGTTATCCACCCGCCAATTGATATCCACCGCTTCTCGCCCAGCAAGGCCGGCAAAACCAAACGCACTGGCTACGTGACCGCCGGAAGGCAAACACCCTATAAACGCACCGATCTGATCGTGGAAGCCTGCACCAGGCTGGGCGTGCCACTGACAGTTATCGGCAGCGGCCCCGAACACAGCCGGCTTGTATCCATAGCTGGGCCCACGGTTACCTTCCCTTCATACGTTTCCGACGAAGAAATGCCGAAACACATGGCCAAAGCCAAAGCATTCTTATTTGCAGCCTACGAAGACTTTGGCGTAACGCCAGTCGAAGCGCTAGCCAGCGGCACGCCGGTCATAGCCTACCGCCGGGGCGGGGCGCTCGACTATGTCCAGGAAGGAAAGACTGGTGTCTTTTTCGACGAGCAGACAGTAGATTCCCTGTGCGAAGCCATCACTAGGAGTGAGGCCGAGACCTTCAACGAACAAACAATCAGGCGGCAGGCCGAGACCTTTTCGCCTGAGACATTCCAGAAAAAATTGCGCGATATTATTGCCAAAGTAACATCTTAGTTTCAAAGTTTGTCAATAAATGTCAGCCAATCGCTCTTGCTGCGGTATCTGGCGGGGCGTAGCCTAGGTAGTACGACCATCATATAACTACAGACATCGGAGGGCGGCATGTGCGGCATCGTAGGCTATATTGGAAATAAACATAACGGCGTAAAGCTTGTATTAGATGGACTACAATCCCTCGAATATAGGGGCTACGACTCTGCGGGCGTGGCATACTTGGACGACAAAAAGGCAGGCAATATTGCCAAGCAGGTCGGCCAGGTGGACAACGTCCGCAAAGTCTTGGCCGGAGTCGTCAATAAAAAAGTGCCGCTCGCTATCGGCCATACCCGTTGGGCAACCCATGGTTCCCCCAATATCAAGAATGCGCATCCCCACTTTAATACCGATAAAACCATCTACGCAGTGCACAATGGCATTATCGAAAACTTCGCCATCCTAAAGGCCAAGCTCGAAGCTGCTGGGTATACATTTATCTCCCAAACCGATACCGAGGTCATCCCACATTTAATAGACTTCCATTATCGTCGGACCAAGAGCTTCAAGAAAGCTTTCGAAACAGCCCTTGGCGAGCTGGAAGGGGCATATGCAATCGCTGCTTTCACCACTAACGAACCAGACACCCTTTATGCCGCCAGGCTTTCCAGCCCGCTGGTGATCGGCATTGGCGAACTGGAGTACATCATCGCCTCTGACCCGACCGCCATCATGGAGCACACCAAGGAAGTCATCTACCTCGAAGACTACGAGATGGCGGTGCTCAAAACTGACGGCTACTCAATCAAAAACATCCGGCATGCCGTAGAAGTAACACGCAAAAGCGAGACGCTCACCTTTGATAATGGCAACGTGGGCAAAGGCCATTATGATCACTTCATGCTCAAAGAGATGCACGAAGTGCCCGATACAATCCGAGCGGCAATCCGCGGCCGTATCCGTTTGGAGGATTCGACAGTCAAGCTGGGCGGTCTCGAAAACGTCCGCCAACAGTTAAACCACATCGAGCGGATCGTTATCGTGGCCTGCGGCACTTCGTACTACGCCGGGCTGGTCGGTGAATACCTGATCGAGGAAATCGCCGGCATACCCGTAGAAGTCCAGCTGGCTTCTGAATTCAAATACCGTAACGAACCGCTAACCCGCAGCATGGCCTTGCTGGCACTGTCGCAATCCGGCGAGACGGCCGACACGATCGCCGCTCTGAAGAAAGTCGAAGGCCACGGCATCCTCCGTCTCGGCGTAGTAAATGCCGTAGGGTCGACCATAGCGCGGTTGACGGATGCCGGCGTTTATCTGCATGCCGGGCCCGAACAAGCCGTTGCTTCTACAAAGGCATTCATCGCCCAGGTAACCGTCCTTACCCTCATCGCTCTGGAGCTTAGCCGCAACAATACCACCACGGACCTTTACCAGCCCATCCTAAATGAGCTAGCCTCGCTTCCAGAGAAAGCCGAGCTCATCCTAAACCAAGCCGACCACATAAAAGCCATGGCCAAAAAGTACGCCAAGCACCGCGACTTCTTATACATTGGCCGGCGCTATGAATTTCCATGTGCGCTTGAAGGCGCGCTCAAGCTCAAAGAAATCTCGTATATTCATGCCGAAGGCTATGCTGCCGGCGAAATGAAACACGGCCCGTTAGCCATGATCGACCCCGACTTCCCCACGTTTGCACTGGCCTGTGATTCTCCGTTACTGGAAAAGACTTACTCCAATATCGAGGAGATCCGCGCCCGCAAAGGTCCGGTTATCGCCATCGCCACAAGGGGCAACCGTCACATCAAGGAACTGGTCGACGATGTAATCTACATTCCAAAGACACTGGAACAAACCCAACCACAGCTCATTGCCCTGGCCGAACAGCTCTTCGCCTACTATGTCTCTCTCGAGAAAGGCTACAACGTTGACCGGCCACGCAACTTGGCCAAGTCCGTCACCGTAGAATAGCTATGCCGTCTTTTGGTTTATAAATTCCCACGCGTCCGCAACCATTTCGTCGAGCGCTGGCTTTGATGGGGTCCAGCCCAATTCTTTGTGGGCTTTTTGGCTCGAGGCAATTAAGACAGCGGGGTCGCCCTCACGCCTTGGGCTAACTTCCGTTGGCATCTCTTTACCTGTCACTTTTTCGACAGCGGCGATAACCTCACGATTCGAAAAGCCATCACCATTGCCCAGGTTATATATCGCATGCTTGCCCGCAGTGAGCTTCTCTAACGCCAGAATGGCAGCATTCGCCAGATCGACAACATGGATATAATCCCGTACACATGTACCGTCCTTGGTCGGATAATCATCACCAAAGATAGAAAATATGGCGCGCTCTCCTTTTGCCACCTGAAGCGCAATCGGAATAATATGCGTCTCGACAGGGTGCAGCTCACCCTTTCCCCTATAAGCACCTGCCACGTTGAAAAAACGAAGGCTTGTAGCTGCCATACCGTGAGCCACACACTCACTCGTAATCGCCATATCCATAGCGAGTTTTGTCATGCCATACGTATTGGTAGGATTTTTAGGGGCGTCTTCTTCGATAGGCGTCGACACGGGGTTGCCATAAACCGCAGCCGATGACGCAAAGACAAGCTTTCGAATTCCGAGAGTGCGCAAGCCATCTAACATAGTGAGGGTGCCTACGGTATTGTTCTGCCAATACAATTCGGGCTTAGCCATAGATTCACCGGCAGCAATAAAAGCGGCCAAATGAATGACCGCCTCGATGTTATCTTCAGGTTTCAGCACTTTTGCAATGTCTCGGATATCCGCGTGAATAAATCTGGACACCCCGTCGGGGATAGACGACTCATGCCCCTGGCTGATGTCATCAAGAACGACAACCTCGTGCCCCTCCTCCAGAAGACGAGTGCACATAACGCTGCCAATATATCCGGCACCCCCAGTAACGAGTATTTTCATGGCTATGATACCAGGATTATGGCTTCCACAGCCAGGGCTGTCTCTTCCCATTTGCTGATTTCAAGCGTATCAATGCCAAAAACCTTAACAGGGTAGTCATTGCCGCCGGGCTGAATGCGGTCGCCGACAAAGAGTATTTCGTCCTTGCCAATCTCGAGCATATCCATGAGTTTACGCATGCCGTAAGCCTTGTCGATACCTGGCTTTGTAATATCTACCGATGTTATACCACCGACACGGACTTCGAACTCAGGGATCATTTCGGCTACAAGGCCACGCAGTTTGTTCTTCTTGGCGTTATCGGGGTCCCATGCTTCTTTACGCTTAACACCTTCTACACTGCCGAGGTGGTCAACAATGTCCTGGCCAAGTGCCGACCAAGTAATCTGGCTACCACGGTCTTCGATAGTTTCGCCGTAGACTTCTTTTTCGACGTAGCCAAGCTCTTCGACGCCCTTCTTTAGGCTTTCGATGATCTTTTTCTTCTCGGCGTCAGTAAAGTCCTCGGCATATACCGTTTCCCACTCTTTTTTGGCTGTGTCGTAGCGCAGGTAACGCGTGCCACAGGTAGGCATAAGGTGCAGACGCTCGAGCCGGGTTGGGTCAGCCTGGAGGCCATTCAAAAGCTGCTTCTCAAACTGCCCAAATTTACCCCCGGAGATGACACAGACATGGTAGTCATCAAGCAACCGGTCCAAAACCTCACCCATTCGGTCGGGCAATGGTGATTTACTTGGCGCTAATGTCCCGTCAAGGTCAAATGCAATAACTTTCCGTTTCATATTTATAGGTACTCCTTGTCACCATCATCTTTGAGGGCAGTTTGGATGTCTTTAATCTTTTCAATCTTATCCTTGGCAATCACGAGCAGTACGTCATCGGTATCAATAACCACGACGTCTTCTAGGCCGGCTATGGCGACCAACTTCTTGTCGTTGCTGGCCTTTACCAAAGACCCGGTGGTGTCGACAGCCACGACGTGGCCATCCTTGTAGTTGCCGGTGTCATCACCGTCCACGAAGAACTCGTAGACCGAACCCCAGGTACCGATATCGGTCCACTTGAAGGGCAGAAGGATGATGCGGGCGTCGCCGTTCTTCATTAGGTGCTTGGTTACTTCTTCTGTCGCACCCTTTTCCATAGTCTCGTAAATTTCCTCGATGGCGGCATCCTCACCGGGCTGGTCAAGCGCATCCTTCATCCTCATGAGGGCTTCGTACCAATCAGGTCGGTACTGCTTGTAGGCTTCGAGCATCAACCCCGGGTACCAGCAGGAATGGTTGCAGTGGGTAACGATGTGGAAATTCTCGATCAGCTCCTTGGTTTCGCGGTAGCTGGACTTACGGCCCAAAAAGTCTTGGACCTCATACATTTCCTGCTTTGATCCGGCAACCTTTTCGCCGAGCTGCAAGTAGTCCACGCCCATGTTTGGCTCGGTAGCCTTAAGGCCGCCGGTAATGTACTTCTTGTCGCGTTCGACAATCTTGCCAGCCTCTTCGATCATCTGCAGGAAGGCCTCTTCCGGCTTGCGTACGCAGTCTGCCTGCACCACAAAGAATGGCTCATCCGGGTAATAGACGCTCAGCTTTAAAAATGCCAGACCTTCGCCTGGGCCTCGGTCCTTGGCTACGTCTGGTTCGATGATGTAGTTCTTGAGCGGAATCTGTGGTGATTGCTCAGAGATATATTTGATAAATTTGCGCTTGGTGGAGATAAAAATATCTTCGGGTGCAAACTTCTTAAGTAGTGTTTCGATAGTTTCTGTGTAGAGAGATTTATCTCCTACAACCGGCTGGAACTGCTTCGGTTTATCCTCTCGCGAGTAAGGCCAGAGTTTTGTGCCTTGGCCACCGGCTGTGACAATAATTTTCATACTATTCCCTCTTTTTCGGTATCTGATATATAACTAGCCCTGGCGAGCTAATACCCCCACATCATAACAAAACGCGCAAGTTGGGGCATAGTGTGGAGTTTACCATGTGTTTTTATCTGGGGTGTATCTCAAGCTACGTTGACATCTGCTATACTAACTGTGATGAGTGTGAAAAAGAGGGTAGCAATCGTCATACCTGCCTACAATGAGTCCAAGGCTATTGGAGGCGTCATTGAGGGCGTCGACAAACTATTAGCCAAGCAGCCTTTCAGCTATGAGATAGTGGTCGTTGATGATGGTTCCGCAGACACCACAGCTGACGTAGCCGCAAAAAAAGGAGCCACCGTGATCAGGCACATCCTTAATAGCGGCAGTGGTGGAGCAACGGCTACAGGTCTAAGCTATGCTGACCGTCATAACTTTGACGCCGCTGCAACAATTGACGCCGACGGACAGCATAGCCCCAAAGACCTGCTCAATGGCGTCCAAATCATGCTCAATGGGAATGTCGACTTGCTAATAGGAAGTCGGCTCATTAATAGCGAAGGCATGTCCAAAGTCAAAATACTGGGCAATCGCGGCCTCAGCTTCATAACGTATGTTCTATTTGGTGTTAGCAGCACCGACTCCCAGTCAGGTTTGCGCGTATTCTCAAGTAAGGCCCTGCGTGACCTCAAATGGAAGACTAATGGTTACGAATTCTGCTCTGAAATGTTATGGCGCGCCAAGCAACAAGGCCTCCGCATCGATGAATATCCAATTGAAGCCATTTACACCGACTACTCTAAGTCCAAGGGACAAAACAACTGGAACGCCTTCAATATCATTAAGTCCCTGTTAAGGCGACGAATCATGGAGATAATTGGTGAGTAGGTATTTAATATTACTCTTGTTGAATGGGCCATTCATTCTGGCGGGGATGCTCAACTCCGTTGTTAATTTCAAGCTATCACGGATCTCCAAGCGACGGCTTATCCTCCAGTTACTGTTCTGGTCTCTTGTGTTTACGGGGCTCGCTGCCGCTCAGCCTATATACCAGTTCCTATTCTCTAATAAGCTCACCGACACAGAACCTTTAAGCCTGTTCGATGTCATACAGATTACCGGCATTGTCGCCGTCTTCTCAATTGCGATCCGAACGCGTGCAAAGGTAGAGATACTCGAACGAAGAGTCCAGGATCTGCATCAAGAACTCTCGATTCGTCTTTCAAAAGATGAATCAAACTTCAACGCCAGCAAAAAACGTTAGGCGTCAGCCAGAACGGGCTGTTGCCACATCCAATCTACGTGAGCCTGAAGCTCATCCAAGGTAGCCACATCACCCTTTGCCTGATAGAGCTCGATTCGCCTCGCTTCGCCATTATACATAGAGACAGCGTCTTCGCCCGTTTCTGGGATTACCGTTCCAGGCGCAACATTAACTGGGCGAGGGATGATTGCCACACGATCTAAGCCACGCTTCTCGAATGTCTTTAGTGTCGTACAGTAGGCACGCAGCATGTGGTAGGGGGAGACATGGAGGCTGAAACTGGCGATATCACCCTCTTCGACTTGATCGGCCAGCCATTCAGCCTGGTGTGGAGTATTATCCGCCTCAACCTGGGTAAGAACTCCTTCTGTCCGGCGCAAATTGAATGGTGGCAACTGGAGGCCAGGTACGTCAAGTCGACGGTATGTCCGCTCACCAGGATTGGTGCCGGCAACTAATAAGTGGCGGGCGTTAGGCGCCTTGTCTTCCCACGACCGGACGGCCTGCTCGACGCGCCAAGTTTCACCGAGCCCTGGAAAAACAGCGACGGCGTCAACCCTTTGCTCGCTCTGAGGTATGCCCATAAGTATCATTGACATGGCGCCAAGTTTTGCGGCGTGAACTGGGTCTACCACTCGCTCAACCATTCGTTCTGACATCCCAACTGCTCCTATCTATAATTTTAGCCTATTATAAACTATTTGAGTTAAAATTACAATACTTTCACACTTTGGGGATGTTGTACAAACCACCTGGTACATGGCTTCAGTGAGATAAATCTGATAATCTAGTAATGAGTATAAAAACTGAGGGGATTTGCATGTTCAAAGGCAAGACATTGCTAATTACGGGTGGAACAGGTTCGTTTGGCAATACCGTTCTAAAGCGTTTTCTCGATAGTGACATCGAAGAAATTCGCGTTTTTTCGCGTGACGAAAAGAAACAAGACGATATGCGCCATGCCCTAAAAAGCGATAAACTAAAGTTTTATCTTGGGGACGTTCGCAACTTAGAAAGCATTCGCGATGCAGTAAAGGGCGTCGACTACATTTTCCATGCGGCAGCCCTTAAACAAGTCCCCTCATGCGAATTCTTCCCCATGGAAGCAGTACGCACTAACGTACTAGGTACTGACAATGTCATCACGGCAGCCGTCGATGCTGGCGTTAAAAAGGTCATCTGCCTTTCGACAGACAAAGCGGCCTATCCTATTAACGCCATGGGTACTTCTAAAGCAATGATGGAGAAGGTAGCTGTTGCTAAATCTCGCAACATCGACCCCGCTAAGACCACTATCTGTGTAACCCGTTATGGAAACGTGATGGCTTCTCGCGGATCAGTTATTCCACTTTTCGTTAGTCAGATGAAGGCGGGTCAACCAATCACCATAACCGATCCCGATATGACCCGCTTTCTCATGAATCTCGACGAGGCGGTTGACTTGGTGTTGTTTGCTTTCAAACACGCTAGTCAGGGAGACTTGTTTGTGCAGAAGGCACCTGCCTCGACCGTTGGCGTTTTGGCCGAGGCGTTGAAACAGATGTTCAAGTCCGAGAGTGAGATCAAAGTCATTGGCACTCGTCACGGCGAAAAGGCCCACGAAACCCTTTTAACTCGTGAAGAAATGTCAAAAGCTATTGATATGGGCGACTTCTTCCGTGTCCCTGCTGACACTCGCGACCTTAACTACGATAAATATCAGGGTGGGAGCAAAAAACTCTCAAAGATGGGCGAATATACATCCTTTAATACGGCACGTCTCGATGTTGAAGGGACTATAAACAAACTCAAGACAGTTGCCTATATCAAAGATGAACTAAAAGGTAAGGAAGGCGTCCAGTTGTGAGAATTCTGGTTCTTGGAGCGGGCGGCATGGCCGGCCACGTCATAGCAACACATTTATCTGAACAAGGGCACGAAGTCACTACACTCAGTGCAAGTAAAAAACTGAACGAAGCCACTATTTTACTCGATCTTACCGAACGACAACTTGTAGATGCATTTTTTGAAGGCAAACAATTCGATATCGTCATAAACGCTGTAGGTATTCTGGTTGGTCTCAGCGAAAAGCGCAAAGACCTTGCGTCGTACCTTAACGGCTACCTGCCTCATTACTTGGAGCAAAGGCTCTCCGCCACAAACACACGACTGATACACCTAAGCACAGACTGCGTATTCTCTGGAAAGAGTGCCCCTTACAAGGAAGATAGCTTCAGGGACGGCGACACCTTCTACGACCGCAGCAAGGCACTTGGTGAGGTAATAAATGGCAAGGACTTAACCTTCCGGATGTCTATCATTGGCCCTGACTTGGCAGAAGACGGTGAAGGATTATTCAACTGGTTTTACAAACAAACAGGTGCAGTTAAAGGCTTCACTGGATCAGTTTGGAATGGTATCACTACCATCGAGCTGGCTCGAGGCATCAACGCCGCGATCGAGCAGAATCTCACCGGCCTCTACCATCTCGTTTCACAAAAGAGCGTTACTAAGTTTGAGTTGCTTAATATAATTAAGGAAGCTTTCGACCGAGATGACATCTCACTGGAACCAATCGAAGGCGTAAGCCATGACAAGACGCTGCTTAATACCAGGGCAGACTTTGACTTCACTGTTAAAGAGTACCCAGAAATGTTAAAGGATATGCGAGATTGGATTGGAGCACATCCAGTCCTTTATAAACACTATGAGCGATAAAAAAACCAAACGACTTCTTATCGTTGGCCAACACTACTGGCCCGAGACATTCCGTATCACTGACATTGCGGAAGGGCTTGTGGAGCGGGGCTACAAGGTCGACGTTCTTTGTGGTACGCCCAACTACCCGTCAGGAAAATTCTTCACCGGTTATGGCTTCTTTAAAAACAAGAGAGAGGTTCGTAAAGGAGTTACTATTTACCGCGTTCCCGAGATCCCTCGTGGGAGCAATACGAATGTAAGGATTTCGCTTAACTACGTTTCATTCGCCTTCTTTGCGTTATTCTATGTCCCCTTCTTTATTTTTAGGAAGTATGACCGTGTAATGGCCTACCAGTTGTCGCCCGTCTTTATGTCTCTGCCCGCAATTCTGATAGCAAAGATCAAACGCATCCCACTCTACTTTTACGTCTGCGACTTCTGGCCCCACAGCCTATTCTCGATGATAAACATACAGAACCCAACACTAAGATCATTAATCACCAGGATGTCTTACTGGCATTACCGGCGAGGGGATGGTGTAATGGGCGTTTTCAAGGGTATGCAGGAACGCTTCATCTCGGATGTTGGCATTCCAGAAGAAAAAACCCTGTACATCGCGCAGGCTCCTGAAAAAATTTACGAACAAGTAATCGAAGATAAAAGCCTTAACAAACGCTTCGGCAAAACATTTAACGTCGTCTTTGCCGGGAACATTAACCCAGCGCAATGTTTCGATGTTGTAACTAAGGCGGCAAAAATAGTCAAGGACAAAGGGTACAAGAACATACGATACATCATTATCGGCGAAGGGATGTCCAAGGATTGGCTTATCAAGGAGGTCAAGAAGCTTAGAATTGACGACCAATTTGTCTTCGAAGGCTTCAAACCAGTCGAGGAAGTTCCTAAGTACCAATCAATTGCAAACGTTATGTTAGTGGCGCTATCAAAGAGCCCACTCTTTGAATACGGCATCCCTGCAAAGGTATATTCATACATGCCTTCAGGAAAACCTATTGTCGCTTCTATGGACGGAGAGGGTAAAAAGCTCGTAAACGAACTGAGCAGGTGTGGCATCTGTGTTGACTCCGGCGACATCGAGGGCCTTGCTGGCGCACTTATTAAGCTCCACGACATGGAGAAATCCAAGAGGGATAAGTTGGGCAAGAATGGTCGGGACTATTACTTCAAGCATTTCGAACGTGAGCCAAATCTGACACGATTAGAGGAATTTGTCTTTAAGGATAATCGGATCGCGGACACAGAGTACTAAATTAAAGGGAGGGTATATGAGTAGCAAAAAAACCAACGAGGAGTTCTTCGGTCATTTCTGGAACGAAAATATGATCGACTACCTCTCGCACAGCGCAGGAAGTCGTTGGTTTGCTCATTTGCTCAGTAAGATGCTGCAGGAATTACCCGCCCATCAGATTAAAAGCGTTGCAGATATAGGCTGTGGCGTAGGCAACAAAACCGCCCAGCTGGCAACACATTTTAAACACGCCGAAGTGATCGGTTATGATTTTTCTGAACCAGCTATCGAGGCCGCCAAAAAGCATTACAAAATCGAGAATTTAAAATTTGCCACCGAAGACATCACCAATGCTAAGCACAAGAAAAAGGTCGATCTCATAACCGCCTTCGAGGTGCTTGAGCATATCGAGCACTGGGAGGATCTGGCCAAAAAGCTGATCAATATCAACACCAAGTACATGATGATATCTGTTCCGGTTGGTAGGATGAGGCCATACGAAGTGCATATCGGACACTATCGGAACTACAAGCGTGGCCAAATAGAAAAATTCATGGAGGACCACGGCTATCGCACAGTTAAAACATTCTACGCCGGCTTCCCCTTCTATTCACCGATTGTTCGTAACATAACTAATGCGTCGTTCTCCCGGGGCTATACGGAGCTTCCACAAAACAAGATGAGTTTTCTAGCAAAACGGATGCACGATATCTGGTACATACTCTTCCGATATGCATCCCTTCGAAATAGGGGTGACACATACATAGGTCTCTTTGAAGCTACGTCAAAATAGTCTAAAAAGATGACAGAATATAGGTAACTTCTGTACAATATACCGACATGGCAAATCTGATTATTGCTCTCTACGTATTTATGACGTCATCGGCGCTTATCATAATGAAATATGGCGCTTCTTCAGGCCTGCCAATATCCGTCGTCGACCATAAGATACACGTAAATATAAATTTCTTCACCGTTGCCGGTCTGTTCGCTTATTTCATAAGCTTCGCGCTTTACGTATACCTCATATCAAAATATGATCTGGGATATATTATTCCTATCGCGGCAGGCTTTACCTACGCTATTATTTTTATTGCGTCTTTTCTTCTCTTCAAGGAATCCTTTACCCTACTCAAGGTCGTGGGCATCGCGCTAGTTGTTCTCGGAATTATCCTAGTAAGCGGCAACAAGTAAACCGCTTAAGCCGTTGTAAAACTTCCCTACTTTATTGCCGCCTTTGCCTCATTGTTATATAGTTCAAAGTACGAAAATATGAAACAAAGATACACAAAAAAAACAAATAAACGCAGGTTATTTACGAGAATCGGCCTCGTTATTGCAGCTCTGGTTATCATCACCCTAATCCTTGAACTCACCAGCGTCATACATTTTCTAGACAAAGATACGCCTAAGCCAACTTCCGGCAGCCAATATACAAAAGGCGAGCAAAACTCTGGGGACAGCGCATCTTCCAAAGACAGCCAGACAACACAGGGCGAACGCGAAGGCGACACCTTTACAGACACTAAGGGGCAGTCGGACGAACCAGTTACTCCTTCGAAGGAAATAAAGGCAGTATCAGGCAATTTTGTGAGCGCACATAAATTCTCACTCTCTGAAGCCCCTCTCCTCCAGTCAAGCTGCGAGACCACACCTAAGATAACTTGCCAAATATTTTTTGTAAAAGGGAGTACTACGTTGAAACTTGAGGCAAAGACAACTGACGACGGCGGAGCTGCATACTGGACCTGGAAGCCCGGGGACATAGGCCTTACCACGGGCGCCTGGAAAGTTCAGGCCAAAGCAACGAGCGGCAGTAATTCTTTGTCAGCTGACGACGCACTCCCACTAGAGGTCACGCCATGATAAAAATAGCCAGATTACACGTCAAAAAAATAGCTTTAATAGCAGTCTTGTCAATTGTCTTTGTCGCCTTTCATGCGGGCACCGCCTCGGCATACTTTAATCGCGACCGGCTCATTGACGACAGTATATTCAACAACAAGAACAGTATGACAGCCGCTCAAATCGACGCGTTCCTGAACGCAAAAGGAAGCTGTCTAAGCACCAACAGCGGCTTTAGTGCACCAGACCCCACAGGATACTCACCATCAGGAGGCTATACCTACGGCGGCAATGTCAGTGCCGGCACGATTATCTATCACGCCGCGCAGGCTTACGATATCAACCCTCAGGTGATCCTTACTACCTTACAAAAAGAACAAAGCTTAATTACAAGTACCAGCTGCTCTACAAATACAATTTCTAAGGCAGTGGGATACGGCTGCCCTGACAGCGGAGGAAGCTACAGTTATTCGGGGCTTAACCTTTACACTCGCAATGGCACAACTTACACATCTGTGAGTGGTATATGTGTAAACAGCGCATCAAAGGCAGGGTTTTCACAACAGGTTATTCGCGCAGCCTGGTTATTAAAGTTCGGTCAACAGCGTTCACTCGGAAATGTCGGCTGGGCAATAATTAGGGGCAGTTGGGATAACTCCGACGACCTTTCGAGCTGCTATAGCGGCCCCATGACTCAGGGGAATCGTAAGAGCTGCCCGAACGGCCAAGTAGTATATTACGACGGCTATAAGACAATTGACGGTGTAGCCGTCCATATGGATACCGGGGCGACGGCAGCGCTCTATTGGTACACTCCCCACTTTCATGGCAACCAGAACTTTGTAGCTTTATTCGAAAGTTATTTTGGGCCAACAATAGCGCCATTCTATAGCGCCAACTATCATTCACAAAGCAGCTATCCAACCCTTCAGCAAGGACAACAAACCACCATCACGCTCCAGTATAAAAACGATGGCAACTTGCCATGGTACGACACAGCAGCAGCAGGGCCAACCACTCCTCCGGTAGTTTTAGCAACTTCCAATCCTGTAAATCGGGTTAGCGAGTTCGCAGGGTCCGGCTGGGCTTCTGTCAGTCGGCCTGCCACCACTTTCACTGCCGTCTATGAAGCAGATGGGACGACTCTGGCAGCCAACCAACACGTCGTTGAAAGCGGGCAAATCGCTCGCTACGATATCCAGGTCAAAGTTCCTAAGGATCTATATGTCGGCAAGTACAAAGAGTACTTTATGCCGATCCGTGAAGGCGCTCCAGGATTCGGCTGGTATATGGGTGGCGACACCATACATATGGTAATCGATGTCCTGACCTCAGTCGGATCGGCCTACCAATACCAGAGCCCATATCCGACACTTGGGATTAATGAACAGTCGAGTATGCACTTCGTCTTCAAGAACACAGGCACCTCGACATGGTACGACCGCACAAATGCAGCCGCCAATGGCGACTGGCCGGTCGTCTTATCCACCTCATGGCCGATGAATCGCACAAGCGCCTTCGCAACGAGTGGCTGGGCAAATACGTTTAGGCCCACGTCGTTCACTGCCGTCTATGAAGCAGATGGGACGACTCTGGCAGCCAACCAACACACTGTGGCGCCTGGGCAAATCGCTAAATTTGAATTCAAGATAAGCGCCCCGCTTTACCAGATACTAGGTGCTCAGAGGGAACATTTCGTACTCATCCGCGAAGGTGCCCGTGACTGGCCCGTGAATGGCAGTAGTGTATACCAAGATGTTACTGTCAATGGAGGCCACTACCAAGCAAGTTACGTTTCGCAAAGCTCATACCCCACAGTAAACAAAGGGGAGACCGGCACGATGTGGTTTAGGATGAAAAACACAGGGTCACTAAAGTGGTACGATGATGCATCTTGGGTTGGCGGCCTCTTCCCGGTACACTTTGCGACGAGCTGGCCCATTAACCGCGTAAGTAACTTCAGCCAAGGCTGGCCAACCGGGAGCCGACCCGCCAAAACCTTCAACAAGGTTTACGAATCAGATAACAACACGCTGGCAGCCAACCAACACGTCGTTGCGCCTGGGCAAATCGCTGAATTCAGCTTCCCTATTACCGTCCCCGCCAACACACCTTCTGGAACCTACAACGAACACTTCCAGCCAATCGTTGAGTACGCACCTGGTGCATCTTGGCACATGGGTGGCATAGTCTGGCAATCAGTCATCGTCCCCTAGCCTTTAGGCTACTATGGGCTTATAATTAGGGCTACTATTGTTTGTGAGAATTAGGGGCCGTAAATATGCAAAGACTTCTGCATTCATTAAAAAGTACTCAGTATTTGGCGTTCGCCTCTCTTCTCCTAATCTCCGTAACTAAACTTTCTGTCTTGGCATTGCTCGGCGTGCTAATTGGATGGACATGGCTGGCAGCTAAGATTTTTGCGAAACGCTTTTATACATCCTACCTAGCCAACTTTGCGCTCAGCCTACTCACATTTATAGCTATCAACTCTGTGGTGGCAATGGCTTGCCGAATAGTAGGTGTATATGTCCCTATCTGGTTGATCGTACTAGTGAATATGGCTGCAATAGTTGCCATCCTTGGATATGTCAATCGTGAGCCCCGCGCCGACAACCCCGGCGTTAAACCACATTGGGTCCTGATCGGCTCAGTAGTACTCATTTGCTCAACATTTTCATTACCTATACTGCTTAATCTCTCGACCAGCAATCTATTACACTATTCTGCATTCGGGTACGATGATGCAGCACACATCCAAATGTATCGCGCCGATATATCGGTTGAAGGATACGTCTCAAAAGTAGACAAAACTGACCAGCCAGACCTCAATATCGATTCGCCAGTCACTAGCTACCCGCAAGGGCTGCACTTTAATTTGTCACTCTTTGGAAGAAGTATTTTCGACCTGACAAATAAAACGCTCGACGATGTCCGACTGCTAATTGGCATTTATCGCATAGGAATGATCCTGATCTATGCGGCGCTACTTATCCTACTTGCCGAAATCATCGCTCAATCAGTGGCATATCTGAGACAAAAGCAGGAAAAACTAGGGCTGGTCACTCAACTTGGCATGTCAGCCACCTTATTCATCATCTTTAACACGCTTATCTTTCCGCAGATCGCTTTTGCTGGGCAGTCATTCCTTACAACTGTAGCTGCGCTCTGCGGCACGCTTCTGGGCCTCATAATTTACCACAAAACGACCGACCGGCTTGTACGGTACATAGCATTTGGCTCAGCAAGCCTATTTGCCGTGGCTGCTGCCTACACGTGGATACTCACTGTTATTGTAGCCCTTACGGCTTTAGTGGCGGCGGCGTGGGGTAATAAGGTCGTACTTGATCGCTCAAGTAGAGTCTTCACTAGCAACTGGCAGTGGTGGTTTATTGGCGCCGCCTTGGTACTATCACTGCCGCAAGTTCTCATTCTCCTGTTCGACACCCACACGGGTGTAAATTCACTCACCAACGACGGTGGCATTGCATCGCCCGACCATGGTCGCTACTTGGTCCTAATTCTTGGCGTACTACTCACAATGCTGCTCGCCGGGATTCGGAAAAAGACCGCAAAAGACTCTAAGCGACTTTTCGATATTGGCATCGTCCTAACAAGTCCCTTAGTTCTAGTTCTTTTCTTCTATGCAGTCCAAACCGTACTTACAGGACAGCTGTCGTATTACTACACGAAATCGACCTACCTGGGGTACATAATCCTACTTGGTGCTATTGGCGTTGCGTTGACCTATTTATTGTCAAAGGTCGAGATATTTGTCGGCCTCGTTAAAACACTATATCTAACTGTGGTCGTATTTGGGGTTCTCGCGATGTATCTATCGGTTGGTAGAGGGTTCCTTGTGTATGCCAAAGGTACGAATACAAACGTCCAGAAACCCCTCACTACTGAGGCAGGGCATCTCATCGACTCTGGAGTGAGACCCCGAAACATCATTTCCTATACAGGCCGTTCTTATGAAGAAGATATGTTCTTCAACCTGGTCACAGACATGCTGGACCAATACCGGCCAGAAAACCGACACACAATAGCCATTCTAGCCCAACAAAAACGATATGAGGTATTCAAGCAGTTCATTGGCGATTACTCCAGACGCGACGAGCGAACCTACATCCTAGTCAGTGAGCAAACCCAAAACGAAATGCGCAAGGCCCTACCCGCCGACGGCAATTACGAAGTTATAGTCATTAAGTAGTGGCTCCCTGTAGCTTAATAGCTAGAGACCACTGACGAATTGTTCAATTTTATTAAACGTATCGTCCCAGGTTGTAATCTTATACCCGGCTCTGATTTGCTTCTCACGTTTAGCTAGCTTGGAGTCATCCATGTATTCTACTAGCTTGTCGAGCATATCCTGACTGTTATAAGGCGAAACGTAGTCTGCAAAGTCTCCGCCGACTTCAGGCATAGACGAGGTCTTCGAGGTAATACAAACTTTGCCATAGGCCATAGACTCACCAATCGGCATACCCCACCCCTCGTAAGTAGAGGGACAAACAGTGAATCGACAGTTTTTATATAGCCATAGGCGGGCGCGATCCGGGAAACCACGCAAGATCACGATTCGGTCTTTTACAAGCGGGTCATGCTCCATCTGCCAAATAACGTCGCCCGTCAGCCATCCCTGACCTCCCATAACTACCCATGTCGGCAAAGATATACCCCTTAATGCGGCCTCACGATAGGCCATATAGACCAGCTGGTGGTTCTTTCGAATTTCAATAGTTCCCACCTGTAGAATAAACTCGCCCTTCTTAATACGCTCGTCTGGGGACGGTTCATCTTCTGGCAAGTCAACCTCAAGCAAATCGTCCCCCAGGCGGACTGACACCACTGGCGGCATTGGTATATTGAGTTCTTCACAGAAACGTTCGACATCTTTTTTGGTCGCCTTGGAATTTGTTAAGATACCGTCGCTCAAGCTACAGATTTCAAACATATTCCGGGTATAAGGCTCGAACAACCCGGGGCCAAAAAGATGGACTTCGAAAATAGGGATAAGGTCATGTACCAAATGTATTATTCGGAATTTTCTATCCATCTTGAGCTGCCCAAGCGAAGGCATAAGGTCAGGAAGATCCCATGTCTTGCCCATAAGAAGCACTGTGTCACCTCTCGAGAAATCAGCAATCTCTCTGTGCAGGGGAGTCACAATTCGTTTAGCGTCCAGCTGCTGCTTAGCCTCTCGAAGGGCGCGGAGTCCAATGCGGGCGCTCTTCTTCACTCCCCGCTTAACGACCGTTGGCACGCGCCGCTTAACAGACGCAGGCATTCGCCTAATGACCGCACGGGGAGCATGCTTAAGGCGTTGTTTTAAGCTTCTATATGAGCTGCCACGATCATCATCGGATGACGCCGACGACTCGATGCGTTCGCGAATCTCATCAAACGAAACTTCCGCAAAGACCTTTTGGGCCGGGTCAAATACAAAGAAATGGGCATCGTACTTGTCGGATGCGGCAAAGCGTACGGCGTTCTGGTAAATCACACGTTGTACTCCGGTCATGTGACCAGACCACACATTCAGGTCTGTCATATCGATCCAAATTTTTTGCCTACTCATAATTTACCAACCTCTTTCACGGCGCCAGCCAAGCAATTTTCCCATAATACAGAATCTGCCAATTTTCTCTCTGATGCGTTGCGGGGTTTTATTGGTCCACGCATCGCTCTCACAATAGCATCCCTAAATGCATCGGGCGTATCTGCAATATACACGTTCGGAAGATCTTTGAGCTCATCAAAGGAACGGAAGGCGTGTGAGGTACCGACCACCGGCCGACCAGAAAGCACTGCCTCTGCAGTTTTCAAATTAGAACCACCACCTTCAGTCATAGGCAAGATGATTACGTCGGCAAGCTTAATGATTGCGGCAAGATTGTCGTTGTCTGGACGATTACAAGGAATTACCCGCTGCCAAAACGTTAAATGATATGGGTTATACTCTTCGTGGAAGTTCTGTTCGAAGTAGTCGGATATGCCTCCGACTAAAAGGATCCTTGAATCAAAGGGCATGAAGCCAACACCTGTGCCAACCATCTGCTCAAAGCCAACCCAGTTGGGCGGGTGGGCACTCCCGATAAAGACCGCCTTCTTGTTGATGCTATGCTCAGCAAAATACTTTCGCCACTTCGACAGCGCCTCTTGTGTTGTCTTTATGGGCGCCATGCCGTTACGGGCTACAATCGACTTCTTGGCGCCATATTTGGCATAATATTGCCTATCGGATTCGGTGCAGGCGATAACCAGTTCGCTGACCCTAGTCAGATCCTTCTCTACATCATCAATTTCTTTTACAATAGGGTCTACTTCTTTTTTGTCCATACCGACACTTTCAAGAATCTCCCTCTTGTGGGGTGCCTCGACATTATGCGAACTAAATACGATCTTAGGGTTCATCCCCAGCTCTGCCAATAAAGGCTTCATACCAAAGTACGGGAATACTTGCTCTATTTGTACTATGTCGGGTTTGAGGCGCTTCAGCAGGGCAGTCATCTTGCGCTTAACAGTAGGGTTATCGTAGATCGCTTTGCCACATACGATATCTCCTGTGTGTGGACTTTGACGCATGGTTTCAACAAGTTCAGGCGGAATGGGGATATCTGCAGGGTCATACTCTTTGTAATGCTCGTTGAAGAAAACACCGACGTACTGCACCGTGTCGAAGGCCTTCTTGTAGGTATGTACGATCGCCTCTTCACGTTTTTGACCGCCGGTTAATGCGTTCTTGATGGGGAATGTGTTTACGACGAGAATTCGTTTCTTGGCCATTATTTTTTGCCTCCGATGAAGGTCAGTAGCTCACCGAATGCCTGTTGCTGCTTTTTATGCACGTTCTTCCCCTCCTTCACCTTGTGACTATCGTCTACTTCAAGAACTGGCACCTTTAGGTTAAACGCTTGGAGTGCCCTATTAACCAGCGACATCATTGGGCGCTCGACTATTAATCCCTTTGCCCTGGCAACCATAGACACACCATCGAAGGCCTCATTCTCATGTGCCTTCCTGATTACTAGCCGTTCTGCCGACATCTGGGAGTCACTTATCATCTTCTTTTCCGCCAACTCCTTGAGTATCGATTCATAGCCTGTGTCTGAGACATATACATATCCTGGAATGCTCAATACTGCTCGATGCAGCTTGATGAACCGGCTGTCATTGCGTGGGAAAAGCAGAATCTCATCGAAGTCCGTCTCACGCATCTTTGCATAAACTCTATCGATGTCGTAACAGAGCGCCAGTGACCGGATGTAGTCTGGGAAAATCAAAGAACCTACCTCATCGTCACCGCCTGGATCGATAAAGTAGACTATGTCAACGCCGGCCCGTTGCGCATAAGCAAACATCCGCTGGGCGAAATCTGCAACGTCTTTATTCTTTCGCGGATCTGGGCAAAGAACGGCGTACTTTTTGGTTATTGGTTGATCTTTGCGAGTGAAGTGGGCCTCATTACCGATCGCCTCAACAAAAATATCAGCCGAGCGCCGCCAGCTATATTTCCTAAGAATCTCCGGGTAATTTTTTTGCCTTGCGGCAAATTCACGCTTCTTGAGGGCGTCCCCCAGGGCACGTGCGATATCCTCAACATCAAATGGGTCAAAAACATACAAGGCATCATTAAACCGTGGGATCTCCTGAAATACAGGGACATCCGAACATGCAACGGGCTTATCATGTGCCACGCCTTCAAGAACCGGCAGACCAAGACCTTCATATAAGGACGGCATCAACAACGCCGTAGAGTGGGTATAAAGAATAAGCAAGTCTTCGTTGTCGATATTGCCAGTGAATGTGATCCTATCGCCGGCAATAAGCTGAAGCTCTCGTTTCGCTAAATCACTGAAGAATGACGTCACTACCAGCTGTGTTTTCGTATCGCCGGCGTCACACAGTAATCTAAAGGCCTCGACAGCCCGTACGTTATTCTTGTTCTCCAAGCCCCCCGTTGGCATCATTATGTATGGTATGTTACGCAAACCGAGACGATCAAGTACGTCACGGGCGTCTTGCTTGATACTGTCATCGTGGACCAATCGCTCATTCAAAGAGCCGTCTATATTGACCACCCTGGTCTCATCTAAGCCCATATAAGCTAAGAGGTCTGTAGCAGTTGTCTGGGAGTTCGTCACAATTAGATCGGCTTCAAAAATTGTCCTGAAACGCGGGAAGTATATGTGTGGCGGGAAGTATTTGCCAAGCTCCTTGCGATATATGAGTGGCATAAGGTCGTGAAATAGGAGTACCTTACGGACGTTAGATGGGAACACCGCGCAGTATTGGAAAAGGAACAGTGCAGGAATGAAATAGTATATCTCTTCATACTTACGCCCCAACCCTGATATCAGAGCATCCAGTGCAGCAGCAGCACGCTCTTCTTCGCCACTGTCCGGCTTTGGCTCATGAGGCAACGCTACGATGTGTATCTTAGCCGCGGGCAGCCAACTTTTAATTCCATTAATTCGTGACTCGTCGTGGTTCATTCGCTCGTTTAAAACAATGTGTAGCTCTATGTCCTCGTTAGCCGCAACCACTGCGCTTAAAAGCCCGAAGGCATAGCCGCCCATACCACGGAAATAAGCATTTGTTTGCCACATCTGACCATCTACTATCAATGTCTTCATGCCACTGCTCCTCGTCGCCTTGAAAGCACTGGCCTCAATACGAGCTTTACGGCCTTACGGACAATACGGTAAGCCAGCCACATATAACGCATAATTGCCACTTGGCCATCAGTAGGGCCCACAACCTTACTCCCGACACTTCGTTCATAAGACCGGCTCAGAACGTGCAGGTCCTGGGCGGTTATTTTCTCAGAAACTTTTACTTGTATGCTCGTGTCGTAGGTGGGAACTTCTTCGGCTACACGTGTCATCCGAGTAGCTACAGCCCGATCAAAGGCGATCAGCGCTTTACGAAGCAACCAACTCAGGGGAGCGTTTTCGTACCAATTAGCCTGGAATTCGGCTTGGGCCTTCTCGCGTTGCATCTGCTCCAAGCGCATCTCTGCGATCTGCCTATCGAAGTTAGCAATCTGAATGCGATGTTCGAAGTCACTCGGCTTTACCATTCTAGTCTCCGATCCTTCTGAATATAATCCACTAGCTTTTCTGCGCTTGCCGACCAGCTAAACTGCTTCACACGTTTTGCTCCATTAGCAGTTATTTGCTTTCTTTCCTTGCTCGAAAACGCAGCAGCTTTCTCCATGCCCTGCGCAATCGAACCAACATCATGAGGGTCGCAATAAATGCCAACGTCACCAACTACCTCATGCATGACTGGTATATCAGAAACAACCACAGGCACGTGAGAGGCCATAGCCTCAGCTGGAGTCATACCAAACCCTTCATGAAAGGCAGGGTGGACAAGTGCTACCGCCCCCGCAAGTAGCCGGGCGACATCATCGTCTGGAACAAATGTTTCCGGCTTAATAATCTTAGCGCCCTCGTCCTTAGCCTGATCGATAGCCGCAATGACGCCTTCATTGAGCCAGCCACTTCCTCCGACAATAACCAACGATTTATCATGCGGCAGCATGTTAAAAGCTTTTACCAAATTTTCTAAATTCTTCCGTGGCTCAATATTTCCCAAATAGAAGAAATAATCCCCTTCAATCTTATATTTTTTCTTCACCCTACTCACTTCGGCAGTTGGATAGGTTGTGTAAAGATCTCTATTAACGCCATTGTAGAGCGAGACAACGGTGTTGCCAGGCAGCTTATAGAAATCCATTACCTCTCTTCTGGAACTTTCTGAAACCGTGATTACATAATCTGTCTGTTTAATGAATTTTGGAACATTCTTTATGAGCATCTGTTGATTCTTTGGCGCCACGAACTCGGGAAAGAGAGCATAACAGATATCATGGATATAGGTAAATGATACTGAGTGTTTACTGACAGGCCAATTCTTAAAATTTCCAAATAGGTAGACACCCTTACCCAGGAACAGATCCATAGGCGGCAAAAGATGGAATTTCATCAAGCCGTTCAGTATGCGCATCCTAAACGGTAGACCAAGCCGGCGGCAGCTCCTTAGCCCCGGCCAACGGTCAAGCTTATGAAGACCACGCTTTGGTGCTACTAAAACCACCTCGTAATGCTCACGGAATTTCGAGTTTTTAGCTAATTCCGTTATCAAACCTGCAATCGAATGCGCAACTCCGCTGGGCCTATCCTCAACCAGCGGGATGGATTCTACATAGATGGAGATTTTGTCATGCTTCTTGGCCATGGGCTACTTCCTTTTGGAAGCGCTAGAGTCCTTATTGATTTCCAACACTACCGGCGGATTGAACGGATAGGGAACGCGCTCTTCATTTACAACCTCGAACCTCGCAGCTTCTTCCCACCAATCACAGACCGTGACGCCGTCCCTATCGTTAATGGCAACATCCACATAATACGTTCCGTCAGAAAATACATTATCAACAACCCATGTGAGTTTTATTTTCTCGCCCTTCTTAATAACACCTGGTTGCTGTTGTTTGATAAGAGAGTTAGTGCCTACTAGTTGCTGCCCTGACTGGTTCTTGATCAGGAAGCCCATTATCGGCTCTTCAATCGTTTCTGCAGCTACCGCTTCAACATCAATCTTAAGCTGCTGCTCATTTTTTATCATTAGCTCATGGTTGAGTGATATATCGGTATACTCCAGACGTTTATCACCCCACCGTTTTCCTTGCTCTACCTTACGGCCTTTAGTGGGTTCATTGAAGAGCTTAGTATACTGTGTAGCGATTTTATGTGGAGACCCTATATCAACAACACGCGACTTTTCAATAAGCATCGCCCGGTCACAGTACTCCCGCACAGCACTCATGTCGTGGGTAACAAACACAACTGTCTTCTTCTGCTTCTTTAACAACCGGAAATAGTCAAAACATTTACGTTGAAAAGAGGCGTCACCAACAGCCAGGACCTCGTCTACTAACAGAATATCTGCCTCGGCCATAATTGCCACCGAAAAGGCCAAGCGGACCTGCATGCCTGACGAGTAATTCTTGAGTTTCTGGTCCATGAACCGCTCTAGTTCAGCAAACTCAACAATTTCATCATAACGGCTATCGATTTCTTTTTTGGAGAAACCCAGTAGAGCGCCATTAAGATACACATTCTCCCGTCCTGTAAGCTCGGCATTAAAGCCTACGCCCAATTCAATAAATGGCACTAGCTTGCCGCGGATATTAACACTTCCTTTTGATGGCTGGTAGATGCCTGCAAGCATTTTTAGGAGCGTACTTTTACCGCTTCCGTTGCGGCCGACAATACCAAAAAATTCCCCGTCTTGGACTTCGAAGGTGACATTGCGGAGCGCGTGTTGCACTTCTTTGCTGCTGTCATTCTTTTTGAAAACACCCGTAAACACGCGTTTGACCGAGTCTTTTTTCTCGTGGGGCAAAATAAAATCTTTATAAATGCCGTCAGCTTTTACAGCAGTATCAGTCATCTAAATTTCCTCCGCAAACTTTGGTGAATTCCTACGGAAATACCAAACGGCTATTACCATAAAAAATACAACCATTGTGATTGGCACAAGTCTAATCCAGTCATTGCCATAAACAGAACTAATCGTAGGTGTCTGAGGGGTTACCAACAAATAGCGCAAGTCTTGAATCATTTGAGCGACAGGGTTAAGGAGTAGGATCTTGGCTGCCGATACCGGTAGCATAGTTATTGGATAGATGACCGGGGTGGCGTAAAAAGCACCCTGCATAAACACCTCCCACACATAGTTAATATCGCGCAAGCGTACGAAAAGAGCGCTCAGAAGAAATGCCATAGCCAGAGAGAACAAGAATAACTCAAAGACTACGATGGGAGCGAGGAGGCCATGTAATTGGAAATCTACATCCTTAAAGATCATGAAAGCGAACACGACCCCGAAGTTTATAAGAAGATTGATTAGTGCAGAGAATGAGCCCGCCAAGACAATGACATACTTAGGGAAGTTTAACTTCCGCAACAAGTCACCTCGGCTAACAATTGCCCCAATCCCCCCGTTCGTTACATCAGCAAAATAATTCCAGAGGACAATGCCTAGCAGGAGATAAATGGGGAAGTTAGGAATATCTGCACCAAACTTAAGGAAGCGAACAAACACAAGGTACAAGATGACAAAGAGACCTAAAGGCCTTAACAAGGACCATAAGTAACCAAGGAAGGAGCCTTGGTACCGCAGCTTAAAATCAGTGATGACCAGCTCGCGTAGCAGTATTAAAGAATATCTATATCGTTGTGCAATACTTTTCACGTTGTACCTATTGTATTATCTATCTGCTTAATCCTCAATCTAACACGTCGTTGTTTTTATGACGGTCAGTTTGATTTGTAGCCGATTACGGAGTAATCACGGGGTGCGTTGAAGCGACGAACCACTTCAGCAACATCAGGATCTTTGATTTTTTCTAATTCCTTCTCTGTCTTGCGCGGGTGTAATCGAAGAATATCTACATCAAAGCCGCGCGTCTCTAAGGCGTAAGAGAGCACCGGTGGAGCAAGAGGATGCAAGTGCGAAGGGTCGTAATAGAAAGTGTATGACCCTACATCTATGCTCTCAGGGTTAGGGGTTTCAAAAATGACCATACCACCAGGCGCTAACGCACGATTGCATGCCTCAAACAACTTGAGCAGCTGGCCAAAGGGGATATGCTCAGCGAGGTGAAAGCCAGTAATAGCGCCCAAACTTCCAGGCTTAAGGTCCGCCAAGTATTCAAATGCATCAGCCTGGACTGCGTCAAAACCACGCTCTTTACAACGCCTAACCATGCTTTCATTTAAATCTAGGCCGATAGCCTTAATTTTAGCGTCGTGTAAGTTATCAAGCATCTCGCCGCGGCCACAGCCAATATCGAGAACTGGATACTTGTTGAAGTTGACATTCAGTTTCTTGAAACGAGGGAGGTAAACCTTCTGGCGCTGCTTAATTTCTTCTTCCGTGCCCCGGAAAGTGTTTTCGAAACGGACGTAGAAGTCATCATGTGAATGATCTTCAGCCAGTAAACCATTAATTTTAAATTGGTCACGCAATTCCCATAACGCCTCTTGAGTCTCGCGCAGCTCTGCCCGTGTCTCCTCGAGCCGCTTTCTAAGAAAACTAATCTTTGTAGGCAATCTTAGTACATCCCAAACCCAACGTAAAACGTATCCCAGAATCGGGATACGACTCAACCGACCGAGATTCGATCGAATATTCTCTTTTTGCATATCTCAAATTATATCTCAAAAAATGGTTAAATAGTAATTAAGGTTATTCGAGGGGAACCATGGGAGTTTTTGACGAAATCTACAATAGCAACACTTGGGGGTTTGGCTCGGGCCACGGCTCCCTACCATCTGTGACTAGAGGATACCGGAATTACCTCGAAACATTTATTCGTGAGAACAACATACGCTCCATCACTGACTACGGCTGCGGCGACTGGCAGTTCTCGAAATTGATCGACTGGGGAGACGCAAAGTATACCGGAGTTGATATCGTATCGTCGGTAGTCGAACGCAACAATCAGTTATACGGCAAAAATAATGTACGTTTTATGACCATTAAGCCGGACGCAATCCACAAAATACCTAAGGCCGACCTTCTAATAGTCAAGGACGTGCTTCAGCATTTGTCAGATGATATGGTGCACGACTTCCTGCACAACGTTGTCCCAAAGTTTAAACATGCGCTTATTACAAACTGCATCTGGCCGCTCGACGAGGTAAATAAACCAATAAAGGACGGCGAATTCCGCCCTCTCGACATTCGCAAGAAGCCATTCGAGCACTCTGCTACTTCAGTCTATACATTCACAGGGCCAAAAAGCATTGCCTGGAAGCAGCGCAAGGCATTCCCGTCTTGGAAAAAGCTAGTCCTTTACGTCAATAACTGAAATCATGCCGGCCAGAACCCACCACTGTGCCGCCACCGCCTCATTACTCCAGGTGTGGAGCAGCATATTTGTGATGAAGTACGCCCAAAAAGCAGCCAGGATGACCGGCGCCCAGTGGCTAGTGCTACGCCGTACCAGTTTATACAGCCAGACATTGATACATACGAAGAGTGCTAGCCCAATCAAGCCAACCTCGTAGCCAACCTGAATATAATAATTCTCTGTCAGAAAACTGCCTGCTGGATTTTGGATTGACGCCAAGCCTGCCGTACCCGGCCCATGCCCCAGCGGCTGTTCCTGGATGCCCTCTAGACCCTGCCTGATAAACAGTGCGTGGTAGTCATTCGAATCAAGGTCTTCGACCTGCTCATTCTGGTTGCTATGAATTACGTAGCTTTCAAAGAACGCCGTATTACGGATGGCGTACAGACTCCCGGCGCCAACTACGAACAACGCAGCCACAACCGGCCAGTACCGTTTGACAGTCCGCAGTAACCAGCCGCGGTATTGCCACCACGCCCACAGACCCACTGCCACCACCAGCCCCAGCATGGCGCTTCGTGATTGGGTAAGGGCAAGGGCGGCCAGGTGAACTACTAGCGCAGCGGCTAGCAGATACCGTTTTTGCAGGTCTTTAACCCGTACCAGCAACGAAACAAGCATCAACGCGGGCAGAACCAGATACGCCCCAAGCGCGTTAGGTTCGCGGAGCGTTGACATGACGCGGACCGGCAGCGAGGTATTGTCATCGATATAAAAGGCAGGGCGGACGCCGCGTTCGAGACTATAGCCAAAATGCGTTAGCAGATCACCGGGCAAAAAGTACTGGAAAACACCGAACATTGCTACCAAAGTGCTGATAGCCAGCATAACTTTGATAACTGAACTAAAAACGAACTTAGGATGCAGTAAAAGTGCACCAAACCCGAGAACTGCGTACATTGGCACGCGCGTGTTGTAGATAATTCCGATCTCTGCGCTCCGGCTGTAAATATCCGGGTAAAGCGCCCAAAGCAAGAAATGTAGCAGCCCGTAAACAGTAGTCGCTGCCACCAGGATCTTGAAGGCCCTAGTACCCTTTCCCTGTGCAAAAACCAAACAAATTGTGAACAAAACCACCCCAAAAAGCAGTACATCCTTGCCCACCTTCCAAGCCTCCAGGCCGCCGGTATACGTGCTGAGCCACTGCGACAAAAAGATATGCAGCGGCATATAACCCAGCAAAACCATGCTTACCACTGAAGGAATTCTCTTAAGAGTCTGCATTAGCTATAATTATAGCAATATGGCTACACCCAAACACATCGTCATCGACGCTCGCATCCGCCGGTCGACAACCGGCCGCTATACCGACCGCCTGATCGAACATCTCCAGGATATCGACACCTTTCATCGCTACACCATACTCCTACAACCCGATGATCCTTGGGAACCCAAAAATAAGAACTTCACTGCACTCCCCTGCCCCTACCCGCAATTTTCACTCAATCCCCTGCACCAACTGCGTTTTGCTTGGCAGCTTTACCTCCTAAAAGCCGACCTTGTACACTTCACTATGACCCAGCAGCCCCTGCTCTACTTTGGCAACATCGTAACAACCACCCACGATACGACCATGTACTGCTTTGTACGCCGCGGCTCGACACCGATGGTGCTATACAAAGCCAAAATGGGCCTCTATAAGTTCTTGGTGTGGTGGAGCCATCGTAAGTCAAAGCATATTATCGTTCCGGCCCAAACCGTCGCCGATGAATTTGCCAATCGGCAGCCGTTTACCAAAAAGAAGCTCGTCGTTACCTACGAGGCCAGTGAGCCGCCTCTTGCCGGCAAAGCCGAAAAACCCAAAGATGTGCAGGGCGACTTTTTGCTATATGTCGGCACTGCCTTTCCTCACAAAAACCTCCCCCGCTTAATAGAAGGCTTCGAGCGTCTCCTTAAAAAGCATCCGCAGCTCAAACTTGTCATGACCGGTAAGCGCACCGAAAAGCACATGGTCGAACTCATCGACTGGGCCGGCAAACGGGACTCGTTCCAAAGTATTATCCTACCCGGCTTTGTAAGCGACGCCGAACTAAAGTGGCTATACGAACACTGTCAGGCATATGTGTTCGCCTCTCTGAGCGAAGGGTTCGGCCTGCCGCCGCTCGAAGCGATGGCCCACGGCGCAGCGGTTGTCTCCAGCAATGCCAGCGTCATGCCCGAGGTATATGGCGACGCGGCTTACTATTTTGACGCCAAAAGGCCCCAGGACATCGCCGACAAGCTGGACAAAGTCCTAACGGACAAGAAACTCAAGGCTGAGCTCATAAAAAAGGGCTACTCACGTCTCCAAAAATACTCCTGGCGGACCATGGCCGAAGAAACGCTTATTATCTACAAAGAAGATCTGGGCGAAACAATCGCAGCCTAGGCGCCCTGCCAGTATTCGCGGAATCCGTCAGCAATGTCGGCGTAGTCCTTTTGCAGATCCGGTAGCGTATGGTGACCGGAGGCAGCCGCGATGCCGTCCAGGGTCGCCTCGATTACCGTGTATTCTGGGGAGCCCTCTGCTTTGACGGTATCGAGCATATCGCGCAACTCACCCGTATACTCACCACGCAAGGCTTGCTGGGCTTCGAGCAACGTGGGGATATGAGACTCACCCGAAATATCACCTCTGTTTAAAGACAGATGTAGGGATCTCGTATTAGGCGCCATAAAAGGCACCGAGAGTTCAGTATTACTGATTACCCCCGGTTCATCGCTGCCATACCTTCGACGCACGTGATAGGTGTCCAAGGCGTAATCATACCCCCGCAACCCACGAAGATTGCCGGCAAATCCCATCAAAGTATTCGTCCGCGTCAGTCGTGCAACTTGATCTCTCGGCTGAAATAAATGTACTTTGCCACGTGCCGCCCTGACCTGCGCGTATTCTTGCTCCATCGAACGCTGCGGATAAAGAGTGACTGGCAGCCTCTCACCAATTTCTTCTTGGATAGCCCCCATTATGCTGGCCGATTCTCGCGCCTCTGGTAGGACTAACCTTCCGACCCTAGATGTCATGGCCCTACTCATAATACTTTTGCCGCCAGACACTTCTGTCATCTCGCTCTCTGAGACACTCGTTTCTCGAAATGTGGCGTGGAGAGAATTCAATACCAGCGCCCCCGTACGCACCGCTTTCGCAATTGCAGCAGGCGTATGGCCCGGCAACAAATCGTAAACTGGCATGTACTCCACACCGTCACAGTGCGCACCTTTAGCAAAGCCCCCTAACCATTCAGGGGACTTTAGACCGTGCCGGCTTGCGGCAACGTTGATACTGGAGAAGATTATCTTCATTATTCTTCGGACGGTTTGAGGACGATGCGGCGGTCGCGGCCTTCGCCGATTGACTCGCTGGCTAGGCCATATTCCTGAGCCAATTTGTGGATCGTGCGCCGGTCGACGGCGCTCATCGGCTTGAGTTCCATTGGATCCCCGCTGTCCCGTACCTTCTTCATCCACTCTTCGGCGCGCTGGCTCAGACGCTCGGCACGTTGTTTTTTGTAGTCGGCAATATCGACATTCACGCGGGTGTATCCATGGCCCTGGTTTTTAAGGGCGTTACTGACCAAAAACTGGAGAGCCCGCATGTTTTCGCCGCGCTGGCCGATAAGGAAGCCATTCAGGTGGGTGGATGGTACCTCCAGCTCAATGACGTCATCTTCGCTGGTGGCATACACATCAGTATTAAGTCCAAAGAATGACAGGATATCTTCTAGGTATTTCTTTGCGTACTGAATGGCTTCTTCCATTTACTTCTTCCTCCGCTTTTTGCGCGCTCCCGTCTTTCTAGCGGAGCTAGCCTTTGGTTTATCTACAATCTCTGCCTCAATAGCTTTTTTCTCGCGTGCCACTGCCTTGTCTGTGGAACTTTCCATCTCTTCGACGTCCTCGCGGAGCAGAATCCATTGCTGGAAGATGGCAACCAAACCGCTCATCAGCCAATAAAGGCTCAATGCCGATGCCAACTGAATCGTAAACAAGAGTACGAGGAACGGCATCAGGAAGAGCATACTGCGGCCCATCGCTGCGTTTACTTCGGCCTGGTCAGCCTGCTTGCCGGTCTTGGCTTCACGAAGAATAGCGCGGAGACCCTTAGCATCTTTGGGAGTAGGCGTAAGCTGCTTCCCTTGGAAGAACTGCACAGCAGCACTGCCGATGACCAGCATAAGTGCCGGCCAATACACGCCGCCGGCACTGAGAGCCGGGCGGGTCAGGTCAATAAACCCGAAGAGCGTGGCATCAAATAGGTTGATGTTTGCTGCGACTTCCTTCAACCAGCTCAAATCCTGCAGAAAGGGATAGGCGAACGAAACAATCGCTTCGTGGTCCTTCAGGACCTTTTGCAATCCAATATACAAGCCCAGTAGGATTGGGATTTGGACAAGCAGCACGCCAATCTGGCCGAAGGGGTTGATCCCCCGCTCCTTATAAAGCTCGAGCATCATAACCTGCTCTTTGCGCTTGTCGCCGGCAGCAGCCTTTTTAATGCGCTTTAGCTCCGGCTGGATCTTGCGCATCTTCTTTACCTGATGCATCTGCTTCTTTATAAGCGGCCACATCAGGAACCGAACAGCAATAGTAAACAGAATGATTGCCAAGCCAAAATTATGGCCGGGAATTAATGCGTATATAAGCACCAACAAGTTGAATATTGGTTGAACGATTAACGTCGTAAACATCGGGTACTTAGCTCTCCTTTGGTTCTTACTATACCATGCCTTGGCGTCTATGCACGGCCCGGCATATCAAAAACGCCGGCCTTCTCCAATTTTTCTAAGACAGCGCGTTCCAGTTGATCCGAGGGCATATCAGCGAGTTGATCGCTGTATGCAGTAAACACCAAGTCGAACGGCTGGACAATCTTGAAGGAATTGCGGCGCAGCGCTTCATACATACGCCGGCGAATCCGGTTGCGGACAACAGCCGACTTGTGGACCTTACGGCTGACTACCACGGCAACGCGAAAAGTGCGGCGGCGCTTATTAATAATATACTTGAGCGAGCAGTGCTGTCCGCGCACAGTCTGCCCCTTCTGATACACAAAACGGAGACTGCCATGACCCTGGAATCGGTGTATTTTATCGATCATTGGGATTTCTCTCGGACAGTCTCCGTTTAGCTACGCTTCTTAATATAAGAGCGGGTTCGGCCTAGTGCGTAAGGCGCTCGCGGCCCTTAAGGCGGCGGCGGCGCAATACCGCGCGGCCTGCGCGAGAAGCCATACGCTTTAAGAAACCGTGCTGCTTAGCGCGGTGGCCTTTCTTTGGTTGATACGTTCGTTTTGGCATACTGCTTTCACTTTACCGCATCGGGGAGCAATGGACAACCTAAGTAGCCCTGTCGCCCGCCTTTGCACATTATGTCTTATTGATTGTTATCCTAGTGAAAATAACAATATTTAACCCCGTAACTATAGCAAGTTTTCCACGATTAGCCAAGTATTTTCCACAGATTTTAAGGTGTAAATAAAAGCTGTGTATAACTTAACCCCTATTATTGCTATTTCTGCAAAGTTACATATTTGACATCGTTAAAGGTGTGGAAAACTCCGGGTTATTAGCGTATATTGATTGGTAGACAACTTGGGTAAGGTAATCGACTAGAGGGGATATTTGGATCGTGCAGAATAGTCTGTGGCAAGCAGTTTTGGGAGAAATCGAACTGTCAGTTTCTCGTGGCAACTTCATCACGTGGTTCAAAAACACCACCCTACTCCACCACGACGAGCAGCATATTACCATTGGCGTCCCCAATGTGTTCATAAAGCAGCAACTGGAGCGCAAATACAACGAGCTAATCACCGATACGCTCCGCAAAAATGGCGCCGAACCCGCAAAAATCGAATACAAGATCCACACCTCTCCTAACAGATCCGCAACCCAGGCCGCGGCCCGCGCCAATCGCGGAGAAGAGACGATCATCCTTACGCCTACTCCGGCAGCCCGCACGTACGCACCGACCCGCCCAGACATTACAAGACCGCAATCCAGCGCCCTGTCGCACAGCTATCGCCAGGGACTAAACGAAAAGTACACTTTCGAGAACTTTATCGTCGGTTCCGGCAACGAGTTAGCTTACGCTGCCTGCCAGGCAATTGCCGTCAATCCGGGCATCAAGTATAACCCGCTCTTTCTGTATGGAGGCGTTGGTATTGGCAAGACTCACCTCATCCAGGCGGTCGGCAATGCTGTTATGTCCACCAAAGACAACGCGCGGGTAGTTTACGTATCAAGCGAACAGTTCTTGCAAGAATTCGT
Organism: Saccharimonadales bacterium (SeqCode); assembly: GCA_035758825.1. Lineage (GTDB taxonomy): Bacteria > Patescibacteriota > Saccharimonadia > Saccharimonadales > UBA4665 > JARIHD01. The sequence continues at coordinate 17,475 of DASTWA010000004.1, read as the reverse complement.
CGACGCGGTCCGCTACAAAAAGAACACCGACTTTGCCGACCGCTACCGCAGTGCCGACGTCCTAATCGTCGACGATATCCAGTTTATTGCCGGCAAAGAAAAGGTACAGGAGGAATTCTTTCACACCTTTAATGCGCTCCACCAGGCCAATAAACAAATTATCATTAGCAGCGACCGCCCCCCGCGCGAAATAACCCCGCTTGAAGAACGTCTCCGTTCACGGTTTGCCTGGGGGATGAGCATCGACATGCAAATCCCAGACCTTGAGACGCGCTGCGCAATCCTACAGACCAAAGCAAATGTCCATGGCACCGAACTTCCGACCAGCGTTGCGGAATACCTCGCAAGCAATTTCCAGACCAACATCCGCGAGCTCGAAGGCGCGCTCAACCAGCTGCTCGCCTTCTGCGAAATGCGCGGCCTCGAACCCGACCTCGGCGTCGCCAGCAGCCTGCTCGGGACAGGACAAACCAGGCCCAAGCACATCAGCGCCAAACAAATCATCGAGCGCACCGCCCGTCACTTCCAAATTCCGGTCGAAGACATCATGGGCCCCAAGCGCGACAAAGACATTGTCGTTCCAAGACAGGTGGCCATGTACATGCTGCGCAGCGAACTGCATCTTAGCTTCCCCAAAATCGCCCGGGAACTCGGCCGCAAAGACCACACCACCGCCATCCACTCCGTAGAAAAGATCGAAAAAGAATCCCGCCTCGACGCCGAGCTGCGGGAGGCAATATCCCAGATCAAGGAACGCCTGCATGTGTAATACCTGTGCACAAGCCGTGCAAAGCATGTCAAAAAACCGTGGACATGAGTACATTTTGTGCGCAACTATCCCGTCCTGCAGCACCTCCCATGGGAAAAACCACCGATCATCCACGATTTCTACACAGCACCTTACCCATAACTTATCCACCCAAAATAACGACCGTATATATCTGTTAGGGGGAATGTTTTCCACGATATACACAGGCCCTATAACTAAGACCCCTAACTATATAAATTAAATTCTAATAGTAATACAGGAGATCCCCATGAAACTTCAGGTCACCCAAGAAAACCTAAATAAAGCACTCGGCACCGTAGCCCGCGTTGCAAATGTACGAGGCACCCTTCCCGTTTTGGCTAACGTCCTCATCAGGACTGTAAACAACCGGCTGAGCATTGCCGCCACCAATTTGGACATTGCCATTACCCACTACATCGGCGCCAAGGTATCCGAAGACGGGGATATTACCGTCCCCGCCCGCCTTATGCAGGACTTTGTCAGTAGTCTGCCGTCCGGCGTGATCGATCTGGATCTCGAGGATTACAAGCTGCACATTGCCACCGATCAGTACAAGTCGGTCATCAACGGCGTATCCGCCGAAGAGTTCCCGATTATGCCTGCTATCGAGAACGGCAAAAGCTGGACAGTTCCGGGCCATCAGCTCAAAAGAAGCCTGCAACAGGTTGTTATGGCGGCCTCCAGCGACGAAGCCCGCCCGGTACTGACCGGTGTGCTTTTGCATGCGCAAGATGGCAAGCTTTATATGGCGGCGACGGATAGCTACCGCCTTGCCGAGAAGGAACTCGGCGCCAATCCCGAAGAGATCGAGCTTTTGGTTCCTGGCTCTGCCATGCAGGATCTACTGCGTATTCTGGGTGACTTTGAGGGGGACGTTGAGGTGGTGAGCGACGAGCAACAAATTCTTTTCCGTGTCGGCGATGTCGAGCTGGTTGCCCGCCTCATCGAGGGTAAATACCCCGACTACCGTAAGCTCATCCCCCAATCTTTTGCGGTGACTGCCAACCTCAAGCGGACCGACCTTTTGAATGTTACCAAGGTTTCCAGCCTGTTCGCCCGCGAAAGCGCCGGGAGTATCACGATCAATATCGACGAAGAAGCCCAGAATTTGAGTATCCGTTCGGTGGCCTCGCAATTGGGTGAAAACACGGCCACGGCCAATGCTAAGGTGACGGGCACGGGCACCATAACCCTGAACTCCCGATACCTCCTTGACGCCCTGCACGCCTTGAGCGGCGATGACGTCGAATTCTCATTTAACGGCAAGCTTGAACCTACGGTTATCCGCGATCCGGCCGCCGGTGACTACACCCACATCATCATGCCACTCAAGTCCTAGGACAAAACACGTAACAAAAACCACTACTGTTGATGTGTAGTGGTTTTTGTTATATAATATATAACAAGCAGTTAGGGGCTTTTGGCTCCTTTTTTTCTGCTCGCACCACTACAACTTAATACCCAAATCCTCTATTCCCAGAAGGGGCAGACCCGTGGCTATGTCAGTCAAGCGTCGCCGTAGGCTTGTGTACACCATTTCGGTGTTCATGTTGATCTTGGGACTGCTTTCGTACTGGCTTTTTCGTTGGGTATCTGACGAAAACGACACAGCAAAAGGCAGTTCTATCGGCCCAGGGGTAACCGCTTCTGGTCCACGTATCCCGGACGGGATGAAGGCTGTCGAAACGGCTGTCGAGGGGCTGCCGTATCCGGCGCGGATGAAGCTCATCTCTACTCCGGTGAAGATTACGCCTCACGGTGAACTCCAATCATCGGACGGCAATCCTTACCAGCTGAGTCTTCGCTTCAGGTTGACCCAAAAGGTCGACCCCAAGCGGGACTTGGTTTTGGTAGTCACTTCCGAAGCCGGCCGCGCGCCTTGGCAATTCATCGAACCGGTGATTTCGGCGGATGGCTGGTATGCGCAGGTTACGACCTCGCACTTGTCGGATTGGGCCGTAGTTAGAGGCGACTCTAATGACATCGCTCTCGATTTCGCTGCCGACCTAAAGAAAACCCTGACCGGCACTGCCCAGGCGGCGCAAAAACCGAGGTGCAAAAACCCTCCCGAAAAAGACGATCCGTCAGGGTACGGCGCAAGCTATCCCGACGACAAGGATGCGCTCTACGTTTGCATGAACAAAGAGGGATCAGACTACATCCTGTACATCGTGAATCGTAAATCCTACCCCTTGAGCGTTTGGCATACAGCCAACCTGAAGCCATCACACAAGGGTGAGATCAACAACAGATGGGGCAACCTGATCCCCTCCCCGGGCAAGGATAAGTTCATCCTGTTTCCGCGTGACAAGGCGGCCTTTAAGCTAGATCTTAAGCGTGGCGACAGTGGCCGAATCAATACCGAGTTTTCGGGCTATGGGCAGTCGCTCTACCGCCTGGACGTTGGCCTGACGGCGCTCTTTTCGATCGTCGATCGCTTCGGCATCGGATCTCCTAAACCCGGCACAGCCGAGTACATGGATCTCATGAAGAAAGCCGTCCAATACAAGGGATGCGCTGAGGCTGTCCAGACCGACAAGCCAGCCGGCGAGATCTATGGCACGTGCTTCCCCCGCCTAGCCGAAGGCGACCCCTACGGAAAGGTTGGAACCGACATTATTTTTAGTGTCGTGAGGTCGTTGAATTCGCTGAAAGACTACATCGCCAGTGAGTTCCGATCGATGTGGGAAAGCCTGCGGGACGCTGACCGCTTCTCGATCCTAGTAGGACGAATTCGGGTCGATCCGTTCGACAAGTATGTGGGTGTCTGGAATACACACGGTACTACCTTGCGGATCCGGGCAGATGGAACCGGTTCGATGGTTTCCAACGCCGGTTCGTGCACTCCTTCGGTGGGACTAGGTGACCCAGCTGGAAACAAAATGTGCGAGGAGCATGACAAGCTATCTCTCAAGATGGACGGCTCCAAGCTGGTGGCAACGGTTACAGACGTTAGCTTTACGGCGTCGGGCGGCGGCCAGTACGAATCCTGTGATGTTGAGGTATGTGGCAACATGTCACACAAAGGGATGCGCCTTAAAATCGAGTATATGAGCGCCGGTCAACTTAAGGTGACCTATTCGCTCCCACCGAACAACTGGGAGGTCTATTACTGCAACAGTAAGTCAAACGACAAGGAGCGCGCCAACTGCGGTGCGTAAAAGTTTGTAGGGCGCGAAGGACCGTTCTGCGCCTAGAGCGCCGTTCTGTCCGCGGGGGAGGCATATTTTTGGCATCCAGCCATCAATCACTGCCTTCCCCACCTACCTAGAATGTTTATATTTTTGCATGGTGTGCCAGAATATAAGTATTTTACCCATGTGATTATCGCATATCTGATGCACCTCCTATAAAATGGGGTGTAATGATAACTGATATCCGTTTACAGCACTTCCGATCATATGAAGACGCTTCGTTCGAAATCGATCCGGGAGTGAATATCATCGTGGGGCCGAACGCCAGCGGCAAGACTAATTTGCTGGAGGCTATCCTAATTGTAGCCCTGGGAGGCTCGTATAAGGCCAAGGACGCCGATTTGATAGGCTTTGGCTCCAGTTGGGCGAGGATCGATGCCGACACAGCCAGCGGCCCGCGAATTGTGAAATTCAAAACAGAACCAGTATTCTCTAAGACCTTCGAAATCGATGAGCAGAAACTATCGCGGCTCCACCAGACAAGAATGTTGCCGGTTGTGTTGTTCGAGCCGAACCACCTGCTTCTGCTGAGCGGGTCGCCAGAACTACGCAGAAGTTTTCTGGATGACCTTATAGAGCAGACTGAATCCGGCTATGGGAGCGTCAGGCGCCACTACAGGCGGGTGCTGGCCCAACGCAACGCACTTCTAAAAAAGAACCCCCGCGATCTTGCCCAGCAACTGTTTGTGTGGAATGTGCGGCTTGGTGAGTTGGCCGGAAAGATGGTCCGCGAACGCCAGGCGTTGGTCGACCGCTTTAATGACCACGCCACCGAACTGTACCAATCCCTTTCGGGCCGGACCAACCAGATTAGCCTCGAGTACGCCTCGCAGTTCGCCATTGATAATTACGAAACCGCCTTGCTGCATAAGCTCGAATCCAACCTCGAGCTGGACGTTATGAGGGGGTACACCGCATCCGGTCCCCACCGCGACGACCTCCAGGTGTTTATTGACAGCCACGAGGTCTCTGAGGCGGCCTCCCGCGGTGAGACGCGCACACTGGTACTGGCCCTAAAGATAATGGAGTTGCGCCTCCTGGAAGAATCCCGGGGCGCCAAACCAATCCTTTTGCTTGATGACGTTTTCAGCGAGCTCGATACCGTTCGCCGCCAGGCCCTCACAAAATATGTCTCCGACTACCAGACATTTATTACTACGACCGACGCCGACGTCGTCGTGCACCACTTTACGAGCAGTAGTATTATTCCGCTGGCCACTAACTAAAGGTGCTGGTTCGAAATAACTCCTGAGTCGTGCAGTTGAGTGGCGCCGGTGGCATCGTACAGGTATAGCTGGATAGAAACCAGATCAAAATAATTCATCTTTACTTTGTATTTGGTCTTGCGGTCAACCACGATGTCAAAATTAATCGTCCCTAATGTATTTTCGTTATTACTGTCATAGGGTTCGACGGCTATTGAGTCAACAACAACGCTTACTTCTTTGACCTTTTGCCCCTCGGACTTAAAGTACTGGTAGATAGCAAACTGCATGTCCTGTTCCTGGCCGGAGGTTACGCCGTAGTCAAGAAGACTGGCTGTGCCCAGATATATTGGTGCCGCCGCGTCGCGGCCGTAGGTATCGGGCGCCTTTCCTTGTGGGTTCGAGACCGTTTGTTTGGAGTTGGGGTCGTAGTATTCACCCTTGCCTGTCGTGACGTCTTTGACGTCCTCGTTGCCGCTATTGCCGCCGCCGCGCGATAAAAGTGCTACGGCAGCCATTGCAAGAACTATGACAGCCGTGATGATAAATATTTTTTTTCGTGAAAGCTGCATGATGTCCTCCTACTTGTAAATGGCGTAAGCACTTCCGTCGTTGGCACTGCGCAAGAGTGTTTGTGGGTCCCAGTCCTTGTCGCTCGTGTTGCTATGGCCTGAGTCGCCAACCTTCCACTTGCCCTCTGCGGTTACGGCGCGAATTACGAGGTAGTGGCCCCCCGAAGTGAATGGGCTTGGGCCTGAACCCGAGATGAGTACAAGACCGCCGTTTTTGAGTGTGTCGTTAATTTTGCTGGCGTTGGCACCGATGAATTTTGATTTAAGCCCGTAGCGTTTGGCTAGTTTGGTGCCGATATCCCAGCTACTGCCGACATTCGGGATATACATGCCCTCTGCTGTGGCCACCGACGCCGCCTCGGGTGGTGTGACCCGTTTGCCAGTAAGGGCGGTGACGATCATAGCCATCGCTGACGGTCCGCAACCAGCTTCACAAACAGTACTCGAGCCATATGGTTTGTTCTTCCAGGCACGGTCGCACTGGTTGTATATCGTAAAGCCGTCAATAAACTGTGAATTATCGCCGACCGAAGGACAGCTGCTGACCGTTTCGCTTGTTCCCGGGTCGGTCTCTGCCGCGCCGCCACCATATGTCTTGAGTACTTGGCGGGCATTTTTGAGACGGTTTGGCATGTTTGGAGTACTGGCTTTTTCGAATTTTTCTTCGAAGGCTACGGTTGCTTGTTCTACTGTGGTTGTCCCTTTGACTGCGGGCAAGGTTTCCTTCCAGCCCGACACTTCGGTCATTTCGTGCCACAAGAATGCCAACTGGCCCTCGAGTGATTCGGGGTCACGTATCCTATTGTCGCTAAAGTTGGATGGGTTTGAGACCCACTTCTTGAGATTTTCCCAGCGCGCACCCTCTTCCCATTGGGCGATGCCCCGCCCGGGGCCATTTTTTTGGTCAGCTTTGGGGTTAAGGCCTGGACCGGATTCTTGCATCAAGTTGCCAATAATTCCGGCTGCCTGAAAGTCTTTTAGTCCCTTGCCTACCAAGAAGTTGTAGGCTTTTTCTACGTTGTCGTTACCGACCAGGGTGGTATCGTTGCTTGTCCCTGTCGGACAACCTCCGAAGTTGGGGTCATACCAGGGTCTGGCGTTATTGATGTCCTTGACGTCCTGGGTTGTTATGCTTTGAGCGATAGCCATGCCTCCGCTGTGTACCATTAGCGTGGCGGCGAATAGCAGGCCCACGCGGCGGCCATAATTTTTGATCTGCTGTATGGTGTATGTGCGCATCTTTTATCTTTTCCCTACGTCGATGTGTAAATGATTGCACGAATCGCCAGTAAAGTACGTTACGTTGGAGTTCTTGGATGGCAGCGGCTGTGCAAAGCAGTCAAACTGGCCCATGCCACCACCCCCGGCTTGTCCGATCAGGTTGCCCATGTCGCCGTAAAAGGTTCGCAGGATCTTGGAGGAATTGTAGTTGCCTTGGTTGATGAACCGCCCCGTTCCGTCCGAGCCGTCAAGCGCGTTCACGCCGTTTATGTCGATGGCAAGTCCCATGGGATGAAAACCACCGTCAGTACAGTTATGCCCATCGGTCAGCACACCGTAGACAACCTTGTACTTGGAGGCGGCCGCCAGAACGACGCCAAGCAGTTTTGATGATACGACAGGTCCGCCGCATTGGCTGGCCTTCCCTGTTGATGCAATATGTTGCATTGCCTGACCGCTTTCAAAGGTCTGGGGAGAGAGATTACCGTTATTTAGGATTTGCTGTGCCAACTGTTGGGGGGTCCCGGTCGGGATGCCGCCTAAATTGCCGGTATTGCCGTTCCCACCGGGCGCAGACGGATCCTGGATGCCCAGGAGTGTATCGGCAGTGTTTTCGTAGGCGTGCTTTAGTCGCCAACGGAACACCAGGTCTCCATAGTCGGGATTGTGCGGCCCAAGCTGCTCAGGAGAACAGTCGCCCGCGTTAAGTACGTCGCCATCTTCGTCGCGGGTAATGTCGCCACTAGTAAGAAGAGTGCCCATGCTACTCTCATAGCATTTAGTGTACTTATTGTTAATCTCTTCTTCTTTGCCGCTTTCCTCAAGCCGGAGAGAGTTTTCGCTTGGTGAAGTATAGCTATCCTGTTCCATCAGGCTTTGTTCTTCTTGGCTATAAGCCCAAACCACATTTCCGTAATCTTCGGTGTTTACATTGCCGGCGGCCAAGGTTGTTGCGGCATTTAGGCTGCCGAACATTTTGCTGCTGAGACCAACTGGGTTAAATAAATTGGCTAGACTGTTGAGTACAGAGGCGAACATGCTCCTGTCTAATAGTGATCCAGTGGTAATTGCCATCCTCGATATCATGGAATTAGGGTTATCGAAGGCTAGGTAGCGCTCAAAAGTGCTCAATTGCTGGTTGTTGTAGGCCAATTCTGCCCTGTCAATCCGGTGGCTTTGTACCACTTCTATGTTATTAAGGGGTCTGGCAAAGAAGTTGGCCTTGTTGATGTCGCTAGATAACATCTCGGCGCCATTGTCGCTGTTGTCTGCGAAGGCGACGTCCTTTTCGAAGCCGCCGGAGTTGAGTCCGGCCTTGTTGTTAACGATCATCTGGGACAGATATACGGCTGCCGCGGTAGCCGTGCCATATTTGAAGACACTCTTCGTGTAGGCTTTGGCAAACCTGCCGCCAGACCCAAATGACTTGATTGTCTTTTTGGTGGCCGTGGTAATGGCCTTTTTGACTATTTGGTCTAGGGTTTTTTCGGCGCCTGCCCTGACGGCGTTGCTGGCACTGATTGAGCCGGCCCCAGCAGCTCCTCCTGTGAATACGGATCCTGCGACGACGAAGCCAAGATTCACGACTCCAATTCCAATCCCTACCCAAAAATTAGTCAGCGTCGGGCACATGCTGTTTGCCGCACCATTCAGTACGCCCAAATGAAATACGTCGAATATTGTCGTAGTACCATAAGTCCCCATTGCAGTCCGTTGGCCGCCGATGGTGTCAAGGCTGTTGACCGGCTTGCCGCTCACCCGCCGGATAACATTGGAATCCTGGATATTGCCTAATTTCCAGTTCATGGCATTCGCGGCCGGGGTGTTAAAGGTAGTACCGTCCTTCTGCTGGTCGGCCGTCGATAGCACAAAGGAGGCTTCGCTGACCATCGAATCGTGCTGGGCATCAACGTCTTCAGGAGTAAGCTTTGACCCGTCGTAGGCCATGCAAATAGGAACGGCGACGTCATAAATCGGGTTGGCAAAGCCGACCACCTTCTCGGCTATCGCCTTTAGGTTCCCAGGATTCAACCCGCGTTCTATGATGTTATTGACCGAGTCGGGAACGTCCTGTCCTTTATCGACAAAATCGCCCATCTGATCTTTGTCTTGGACGGCTCTGTCGGCTTCGTCACTTGCCTCTTGGGCGACCTCCCGGGTATTCTCGTTGGTGATCCCTGCTATGCCGCCATCTCGATGGGCTTTTTCGTAAGCTTCTTGGGTAATGGCAATTTTTGCCTCCCGGTCAGTTTTTCCCAGATATTTGGAAGCGGTCATCCCTTTGAGGGTGGCCCCGGCTTTTTGCAGGACGTTTCTGGTGGCAAGTGCACGTGTTAGTGTCGGTATTTTAGGGTCATGCGCCCTCATGGCAGAATTAAGGGCGTCACTAATTGTTTTGTACTGATCCAAGGTGCGGAATGGATGGATAATCTTGCTGATCCTGCCCGTCGGGACCTTAACGGTAATTTTTGTCCGCGGGTTTTCTTCTGGTGCGATTGTAATAGATACGAGTTTCTGTCTGCCGGTCAGCGTTTTTTTGTAGTTGTACTGGATGCGATCGCTGGCGTTCAAGCTCTGAAGAACCTTGTTGGGGCGCAGCCGGTTGACCTTGTCGAATACGGCATACTTGCCATACTTGGCTGTGGCTTGCTCCCGGGCGGCGTCGTCGAGCGAATCGATGGCGTTCTTTTCGTTTACGACGTTGGCCATAGTTTTGCGGTATTGGTTGGTGACCTTGGCAAACCGCCAGGCTGCCATATTCTCGATAAAATGAGGGATTTTGAGCGCAGCAATTATGAATATCATCATTGCCATTATGGGTAGTATGCCCACTCCGGCAAGACCACTGGCAATTAACTTTTTGCGGTGTTTTTGCAAAAAGTTGCGGGCATTGCCGAACCGGGGACCGTTGTTGACATAATTAAACGGCGCCTCCCCCGTGCCGCTGCTTCCTTGTTTTTCGGAGTTCAGAAGTCCGGAAAGTCCGTTGGCCGCCAGGCCTTTGAGGCGGTCTGATTTGCTCTGACCTCCCTCCTCGGCGTCTTTTAGGTCGTTTGGGCTGCGAGTCCCCCCGTGTCCACGCCGGGTATAGCCTGCATGTTGGTTGGGGTCCCGGCGGGTATAACCGTCACCATTGACGCCGTATCGCCTGGTATACCCGCTGTGCTGATCGTAGGGTGAAGCGTTCCCAGGGTTATAGAAGCCGCCGCTTGTCTGAGGCTGTTCCTCATCGCGCCGGTGCCTGCCAACGTACTCGCCTTCCCGGCGGGTGTATCCACTCTGCTGGTCTGGATCCCTTCTGGTGTAGCCCTCTTCACCTGCCATCGTATGCCTTTAACTATACACCAGGATAGAGCTGGTTGGTAAGGTCGATCGTGCCGCCGCTGGCATCTGGTTGCCCACCGATGGGGGGCTGGCCGGCGATTGGTTGAATTTGGGCTGGGTTGGTGGTAATTAGCCCGGTTTCGGTCGGACTTGCTACGACCTGGATGTGCACGTGATTCTGTCCCGCAAAGAACAATCCTTGCCCTACGGGGAACTGGCTGAGGCGCTTCTTTTCTTCGGCGGTCAGTTTAAAGACATCTGTGAGTACGTCAACGGCTGTCGGCGATTGTTTGAGCAGGAACTGCATGGAGGCGTTAGCCACAACGGCCCGGCCCATCCGGGAGCCCATAAAGTCTTCTACGTCCTGGGTGACGGTTGTGATGCCGAGGTTGTATTTGCGGGCGCGCTTGGCGAGCGAGAACAGGAAGTTGGCAGAGTCTTCGTACTTCATGAGCTGCCAAGCCTCGTCCACGATAAGAATGCGCCGTTTTTGGTCGCTCTTGGTCTTGTTCCAGATGTAGTTAAGGACAATATACATGGCGACAGGACGGAGTTCGTCCTCAAGGTCGCGGATGTTAAAGACAACTAACGGATTGTTGATATCGATATTTGAAGGCTGGCTAAAGATGCCAGCAAAGGTACCGCTGGTGTATTTGCGCAGCCGCTGGGCAAGCTGAGGGCCGCTGCCTCCCATATGCAGGAGCGTGTCGTAGAGGTCGCTGATAGTCGGTGGTGGTGACGTATGGGTCAAGGGGTCGTTGGTAATGCCCGCCTTAGCATAGGTCTCGATGAGGGCCGCATCAAGATCGGATTCTTCAACAGGTGATAATGCCGGCGCAACCACTTGGTTCCCGCCCATCATTTGGGCTTGCGCGCCGCCCATCATCAAACGCAGCAAGCCGTGCAGGGTGATGAGGTTGCTTCGCAGCGCATTGTCGGCTTCTTCGGTGTCGACCACACGCGGCAGGTCGAACGGGTTGATGCGTGTGTTCGAGTTAAGGCTCAGCCGGACGTACGCCCCGGCCACGGCATCACACATACGTTCATACTCGTTCTCGGGATCGATAATAAATATTTCGGTCCCCATCATCAGCGAACGGATGGCTTCGAGCTTAACCGTGAACGACTTACCGGCACCGGACTTTGCAAAGACAACCGAGTTGCCATTTTCGAGGGTAAACCGATCAAAGATAACCAAGCCCGAGTTGTGCATGTTGATGCCATACAGGATACCGTTCTCTTGGCTCAGGTCAGCCGAGGTGAATGGGAAGCTGGTGCTGATTGCGCCAGTGCTCATGTTGCGGCGAATCTGAAGCTGGTCGGTGAACTGCGGTATAACGCTGTTGAAGCCCTGTTCCTGCTGGGATGTGGCAGCCTTAGAGTAGACCAACTGCTGGCCGAGCATTGATTCGACTTTGTGCGATACGAAGTCCAACTCCTCCATGCTGCCGGCATAGATGGTAAAGTAAAAACCAAAGCGGAAAAAGCGCTCTTCGCCAACTTGCAGTTTGTCGCGCATCTCCTCGGCGTCGAGGATGGCGGCTTGTTTGGCCGGGTCGCGAACGCGGCCTTTTTCGGAATCAATTTGAAGCCCCGCTTCTAGCTGGGTGACTTTTTTGCGGAGATTCTCGAGTACGACCTGGCTTTCGACCGGGTAGACCATCATGGACACATCTATGACTTCGTCGAGGTTAACGAGCGGGCTCGACCAACCGGTGTAAAGTTGGCGGGGATAGCCATAGACGTAGTAGGTGCGGGCGTACCGGGTGCCGAGCTTAAAATGGCTGCTGTCGAACTCGATGGAGCTGGGCGCAATAAAGTCACGAAGCGCGGTGATTCCCTTCCGGAAGGCTTCGTCGACTTCTTGCTGTTCGCGCGCTTGCTGTGCCTGCGCGATAGCGACCGGATCAAGCTTCGGTTCTTTTTTACCAAACAAACCCATATTACGTTAACTCCCTATCCAGATGAGGTTGCGGCGCGGCGCCGGACCCTTTGGTGATTATGTCTGCTGTCAGATCGTTGAAGTTTTTGAGCTGTTGGCGGGTGGCTGTGTCTGGGTTGTAGGTGTCATAGAACAATTCGATGAGTTCCTGGGTGTCGAGCGGCAGGCCCTGGATATTTGATTGCAACAATCCGCTGAGGACGGTTTGAACGCGTGTCCGGAGCTCGGTCTTGGCTTTTTCCAGGTCGTCTTCGTTGATGACGACATGCTGCTCCTTGCCACTGAACAGATCCATAAAGCCGGTAATAAAGTTTTTGCTCTGGGTCAGCGCCTTTTGGACGTCGACGTGCGGGAAGAACGGAATGACAATGTAGAACTTTTTGTCCATGATGTTGGTCTGCTGTGCCAACGTCGAGATATATCCGATGTAGTCGTCCATTAGTAGGGCGAGCAACATATTGTCGTGCTCAGACCGGATTTTATCGAGCTTTTCGATGTAGGGCGCAATGTCTACCTTTTGGGACCGGATGAAAATTTGGATCGGGAAATAGAGTGAGTTTAGGAAGTTCTGGTAGTTGAATTCGACCGCTTCCTGCTCCTGCGGGCTCATGAGGTCAAAGTTGATCGACTTGACCATGACGACCGACCTAAAGGAGCCGTCGCTCATGATAACAATGCCATCGCGGATTTCGGCGATCTGGAGCATATTTTGGGTGCTGTTCGGATTAACGGCTTTTTGGACACCGGGGCCTGGCTTGGCCGGGGCGCCCTGCCCGGCGACGACGGCTTGCCCGATGATGGCCCCCTGTCCGGTTCCTGGAGCTGGCGGCGGCGGTGTGTTTGGCATCGGCGGGGCCTGTCCCTGCTGGGGCATTGGCATACTACCCTGGGGAGGCGGTGCCGGTACTCGTGCCTCCTGTTGCGGGGCATAAGGCAGGCCCGGTTGGCCAGAGCTGGCCGGGGGCATACCACCAGGCATCGGTTGTTGGTTAGGCGAATTAGGATTCATGTGTGTTAGCTATTCCCACCATTGCTAATGATCTCATTGACTTAGTGAAGCGAAATCACCACTTCGTCCTGTGGCGGCTCCTTGCGTTTATTTGCTTCGCGCGCGATAGTGGCCACATTGAGATCGTCGTTTCTTGCAAGATCAAGTATAGCAGCGTCTGGCTGCTGTGTCACCTTCGGTGCAGGCTGGCTGGCTGCAGCTTGCGCAGTGACAGTGGTTTGCGGTTGCCGTGTGCCTTGGACGGGAGTTTGTTGGGTCTGTCCGCCCTGTGCCGACAGGGGTTGGATGACATGTAGATGCCCGTGCATGTTCGGGCTGAACGCGGGTTCGTTTTTGAGCTTTTTGATGAACGATTCCTCGTCCGGGGTTGGGTTTGCGGCGGTCACCGGCAGATTGGCTGGCGTGGTGCCGGGAGCGACGACCTGTGTGTTGAACGTGACCGTGTCTTGTGGGACGGTGGGTGCCATCTGCGACGGCTGGTTGAGGAACCAGTAATTATTGTTGTTGGCCGTCGGGGTGTTTAGGGTTGGCGCGGGTGCTGGCGGCGCGACTGGCGCGGGGCTTGCCGCCTGGGCTTGCATGCGTTCCATGATCTGCTGGCGGTGCGCTTTGGCCGAGGCTGCGATCATGGTATCGAACTGCTGCGCCACCGGATTATTCTGGACGTCCAGCATGTCGTCGGCAGCACGTACATCTACCGTCGGTACCGGCTGCGGCAATGAAGCAACGTTAATCAGCCGGTCGGATGACGGCGCGTTCATGATCATGGCGGGCTGGCCGTACATGCTCACATTAACGTTCTTGATCGCCCAGCCTCTGCTGTCGATGGTATCGGCCAATGCTTTTAGCCTGCTTTGCACTTCGTTTTCGGAAAGGCCGTTTGTAAGTATTTGTTCTATCCGTTTGGGCGCGGTAATTGTTACCAGCTCTTTGATACCGCTCTGGTTCCAGATGCGTTTGCGGGGTTTGACCATAAAACGGATTTTGGCCAATGCCCAAACTTCGGTCGGCTGGTCCCTGCTCCATGGCCACGAGAAGAAGGCGCAAATAAGGGTCAGCGGTATAAAAATAATTGCCATAAACGGCACGCCTTTGGTGATAACCACAAAGGTCAAATAGCCATTGAGCGCACCTACCAGCGCGTAGATGAACTGGCGCAATGTAAGCGGGCCGATTAACTTGTCTTCGGCCTCAATATCTTGCAGAACTTTATAAGTCGCCATACCTTCACATAGTATAACCTACATGCGAGGGTTGGCCGAAGGCTAATTTGCCGGTTTTGGGGGCTAGATTACCCGGCCATTCGGGCTGTATTGGACAAAACTCCCACGGCGCAAATCATACCGGCTGGCCGTTCCGTCCGGCCAGATTTGCCAGCTTGGAATGGGCGCATCGGCCTCTCGGGCTTCGGCTATCTCGGCTTCGGTCGGAACTCCCCTTCCGTTAATGACGGCTTGGTCGAATATCAGGCTGCCGTCAGCCAGGACGGTCGGAACGGCCGGGAGTGAATCACGCGCCCGTTCGGCCTCACGTCGTGCCAGCCAGCGTCCAAGGCCACGCGCCCGGGCTTCGGCGACCGTGCGTTCGGCGTTGACTTCCAGCAATCCGTGCCAGTAGCGAGCAGGGTTGAGTGCTTCGCGTACACGGCGGCGGGCGGCAATTTCGGCCGTCCTCTGGGCTGCGAGCCGGACATTGTCGGCGAGAGCGTCAGCAATCGTCTGTGTGAGGTTGGCGTTCTGTTCAATCCTTGCCTTGACTTCGGCTTCCTGCTGGGGGATCAGGGCGTCAAGCTCGGCAAGGCGCTTATTATCTTGCTTTGAGCGATCGTCGTTGGCATCTAGGGTGTCGCGTTCGGCATGGTTGGCGGCAATTTGGGCGTTCAGGGTTGGAATGACGTGGTTATTCTCGGCGATGGCGCCGTCCGCGCGCTGGATGAGAGATTCATTGCTTGCTGTCTCGGTGTCGATCTGACTAATGTTTTGACTGTGGGCGGTTTCGTTGGCAACTTCTGTGTTGATGTGTTTGGTCAATGAAGCATAGGCTTCCGCGGCTGTTTTGGGAGTGCGGTTTTCTTCCCAGGCCGAAAAGGCCTCGCCGACCGGCAGTGCGTCTGCGCCCGGGTCAATAACGAGTTCGGTTTTTTGCGGAACCCATGGTTGGCCGTCCGCGGAGCGCCGTACCCAGTTCCCGGTCTCGGGATCGGGGCGTTCGGTACTGCCGTCATCATGTATGACAACCTCGTTAGCGGTGCCTTCATACAAGAGGATACCGCGGTTAGCGGTAAATTCTGCCGTAGTCCGCGGAGCGCCATTAATATTGCCTTCATGGATCATCCGCTCTTCAAGGCGGTAGCGGAGACGGGTGTAGTTGGCTAGCGCTTCAGCGCGCATGTCGTCGTGACGAGGCAGCCGGTCAATACAGGCCTGCAAACTTACAAGTTGTTGGCGGACATTATCTTCCTGTCCTGCGTAGCGTGGGCCTCCAAGAATATCCCACGAGCGAAGGTCGGTGGTGACATCAGCCGTTAGTTGTTCGGCGGTTGCCCAGTCGGCGGCATAGCGGTTTTCGATGCGCTGCGCAATTTTTAGCAGAGAGGCCGGCAGATGGGCGCTTAAGTCGCGCATGCGAGCCATGTCTTCATGGGACCGGCGCGCAGAGCCTGATGCAATGGCGGTGGCCGAAGCGCGGTTGTTGAGTTCCGCTAAAATTTTTGCACGGTCACTAAGTTCTTTCGCATCGGCCGTCGGATTGTTTGCAAAGTAGCGCGAAATTGCTATGTACCGGACTTCGAGATCGTCGCTTTCGTCCTTGACCTCTGCGGCCTTGCCTTCGAGGTGGGCGGCAACATCACGCCTACCTATGTGGTTATCGCGGCTGGCAGACTGTTCAAGATAGATAGTTTTGAGCAAGGCAGACGGGTTGCTGTCCGGCCCCACCAGCGTATCAATCCGGCTATCAACGTCTGCAAAACGGGCGTTGCTTCTATGTTCGGCTCGGCGGCGTGCGTCTTGGATGCTCGCGATTTGCATCCGGTATTCGCTAGCGACAGCATCGTTCTGTTCGTCTTCGGCTTTTTGAAGGAGGCGTTGGGCTTCCTCGAGGCGTCTGTTGGGGGTCGTAGCCGTGTATTGCGGGGTCTTTTGTAATTCCTGAAAGAGAGTGTCCAGTTCTCGCCTATCGGCCGTCTCTGACTCCCAAGGGGCGTTGCTCTGGGGCACTTCTTCTACTGTAATAGGACTTGGTGCTAGGTTGGGTGCTGCTGGGTATGGGGCTGCGTTTGGGTTCATCTTTTTGTTCGGCGTTTATGCATAAATTTAAGCATAAACTTGACCACAAGTCAATGACGAACTAAAGGATGCCGCTGTTTCGTGGGTCGTTTGGTGTCCGTGGTGCCTGCTCTTCGAGGCCACGCTGGAAGTGGATATTGACTTCGTTCTCGTCGCGGTATTGTGGCTCAAGGCGTGTTTGGCCCGTTATGGGATCGGTTACGGCTTGGTTCACCGACCTAAGCTGGCCAGTACGGCTGTCGCGGATGAGGGTGACGTTGCTACCCTCTTGCTTAATGTTCTGCCGGATATTAACGACCGTAGGCTGTTCGGTATTTTGGTAGACGGTTTGAGTATTCGCGGCCGACGCGTACATGCTGGCACTTTGCTGGAACTGGTCGATAATGCTGGTAAGGCGGCCAGCCTCCAGCCCGTTGTCCTGTGCTTTTCGGGCAGCGGCAGTGGCTTTTTGAGCGGCATCCTGGCGTACTTCTATGGCTTGGCTTGTATCGTTTGCGATAGCCATTAGGCGCTTAGCCTCGCCGTCATTGGCGACTGCTTCGCGTTGCGCTGTGGCGAGCGCCTTGGTTATGACCGGCATGACATTTTTGACGGCTATTGGCTTGCCACGAAGCATCTGGAGGGCCTCGTTGCCTTTAATGGCATCCATGTAACCTTCTTCGATGTCTTCGTTAGTGAGCCTGCCATTATCTTGCATTTTTTGGTACAACTTCATCTGGCGGCCGTAGCCGGTTTTAAGGTCAAGACGGCCCACCTTGCCGGTTTCGGCATTACCAAAGCCAAGGATATCTGAAGCCATTTCTTTGTTGCTGCCGGCTACACGGTTGACAGTTGTTTGGACCTGGCGCAGGTCGTCGTAACCGGTGCCGGTCGAAAACAGGCGACGAGCGGCATTGATTTGCTGATTGCGGCCGAACCCGCCGTTGGCCTT